>CAJTZX010000001.1 GCA_910584345.1 uncultured Eubacterium sp.
CGGAGCATTGCCGGAAATCTAATAAATATGAAGTAAAATAAAGAATGGAGCAAATCTGTTATTATCATACAGGATTGCTCCATTTTTGTATAGGTACTCACTATTTACCGTTTACAAAAAAAGAAGTCTATAGGGTAAACCCTATAGACTTCTTTAGAAAACTTCATACCTATTTTTTGCAAAATACGTATTAGTTGTTAGTAACTTTAATCTCTCGTATAAACTGCTGATTATTGCATGTTAAGGTTACTCTGATAATATCATATACTGATTTATCGTCACTTGGTTTTTGTTTCTTACCAATCATGC
Organism: uncultured Eubacterium sp.; assembly: GCA_910584345.1. Taxonomy (GTDB): domain Bacteria; phylum Bacillota; class Clostridia; order Lachnospirales; family Lachnospiraceae; genus Eubacterium_J. Next base: position 310 of record CAJTZX010000001.1, read on the forward strand.
CGTTACCTTTTGATTCAAGAATATTAGTTGATACTAAGAAATAAGTTGCTTTAACTGGATATTCTGTAATATTAGTACCAGAAGTTGTAATCTCCTTAAGCTTTATTTCAGCAATCTCTTTTGCAATAGTATTCGTATCAAATGATCCACCAGATACAAGTGCACTTGCTGAAATAACATGTTGTTCATTTTCTTTTGTAAATTCACTAGTATCCCCATTTACTACATTAATCTTCTTAAGACTAGCCAGAATATTGCTATCATTTATTTCTGGCTGATTGTTAAGCTTATCATTGTTCGCGTTAACTGCAACAATTTCACCATTAGGACCTGTCTGAAGTTCAACATCAAGCGTACCTAATTCAACCCTGACATCCTTAGCCTTTGCAATAACAGTAGTATTAGCATCTATTGTAGCATCCTTTAAGATCAATCTTGCACTCTTGCCAGATACAGAAATATTAACACCGCTAATATTTGAATTCTTAGCAAATACTACTTTCGCTGCCTGATTAACCATAATTCCAATACCGTCATCACCTTTAAGATCTGTCAAATTACCTTTCAAATTGATTTCGCCATTAGAATCAATAATTAATGTACAATTTGTAAGAGTTCCTAATACACTATCATTGTCAAATCCAAATCCATCTTTATTATCTGTAACTAAGATGTCACCATTAATAGTTCCTTTGTTAGTAAAGGTATCTACATATACATCTTTTAATTGAACAGCACAACCTTCGCCAGCTGCATTAACAGTTACGCTTTCAATTGAGAAATCTTTAATTCTTCCTGCATCTACAGTTAATGTTGCTGTATTTTCTTTATTTGTAGATTTTCCAGTAATTTCACTGGCGTCATTGCCTTTGCCATTGTAAATCCGCATAGAATTAACAATATCTGATGTGGAAACAACAACATTACCATTAATATCAAAACCGTTCAAATCAAAGTCTACTGCACGATTAAGTGTTAATGTTCCACTTCTGCCAAATACAGACTGAATACCATCATCATCATTTGTTGCTGTTAAATTCAGGTCATCAGTAAGTATTACTTTACGATATTTATCGTTCTCTAATGCAGCTTTCAAATCACGATAGTATTCTTTCTTGGTTTTGTAGTTGCTTAACTGCTCTTTTGCATCATTTCCCCAAACAGCATCACTCTCTGTCTGTAAGCTACCAATAATAGGAGTATTAACAGTATCTACACCGCCATTAGTGCTTGGAGCGAGACCATACTGGAATGGGATACGGATTAAACCGCCATTTTCAAGGTTTTCACCTGTTGTAGCTGTGATTGCTCTGGATATGTTAAGCATCGTATTCTGAGCATCTACTGTAAATTCATGGCTACCGTTGTTAACATTACCCTCTGGTAAAACGATGGTAATAGAGTCTGTTACATTGCGGATATGGCTGTCATAACCCTGAATGTGTGCTCTGATATCTGTACCTGTCGGTAATGTGCTACCATTGATTGTGTAGTTACCTGTAACCTGTGCATTTACGGAATTTCCTGTCATTGTAACAGGTTTGTTGAATTTCACGTAAATGTAGCGGCCTCTGCCGTTGAAATTAGCTTCTGTATAATCAAGCTTATCACCAACTGCTGCCCATACTACTTTGAAGCCTGTTTTTACACTGTCGCCAACAACTGTAATGTTATGTGTAGCTGTAGCTGTTGTTCTGCCGTAATCGTCAGAAATTGAGCTGACTACCAGTCTCCATTCGCCAGGACTTAATGTAGTTTCCGGAGCAACGTTGATTGTTCTGTCTTCAGCATCAACAAACTGTCTGCTTGTGATTACACCATTGATTGTCTGTGTATTATCAACTCTGATAAATTCAGCAGACGGAGCCGGAATACCCATTGTTTCTACATTGTTAGCATTCACAGCTGCTTCCTGTTCCTGAGATGGTGTAAGACCTTCCAGGTTAGCATCCTGAGATAATTTCACTGGTTCACTTAATGTAACGTTCCAGGAATCTAAAACATTGCCAGCTTTGTCAAGCGCTGGTACAACTTCTGTAATTTCCGGACTTTGTACGTCAGGACTCTTCATAATCGTACCCTTCAGGTCAACGTTCAGTTCTGGGTTCTTCTTGTCATTTGCAAGATTTACAATCTTATCAGCATCGATATGCAGACGCAGATCATGATTGAAGTAGTTAGATCTTGTACTTGAAGTATTGTATACCTTTGTCCAGTCTTTCGTAACTTCTACGATATAATCGTTTGTATCCTTAACCTGTGATACACGGATCGGATTCTTATCGCTTTCTGAAGATGTTGAAATATCTGTCCATCCCGAGCCGTCTTTCTGCTGTAATTTTAACAAACTCTGAATTTGTGAGCTGTTTCTTGTTCTGAGAGTATCGTTGCTTGATACAGGTTCTACATCAGAATTAAAGGAAACAAGCCACTGTTCCGGAGACTGTTCTGTTACTGTAAAGTTAGGAGCATCATTATTACCTTCTACGTCAAAATCAAAACCTTCTGTATTAACAATATTTCTTTCTCTGTCAGTCTTAGCTGCCCAGTCACCGACATTAGATACGGAAATTCTGTGTTTACCAGGTGTCAGGTAGTAATCTCTGCCTAATTTAATCTTTACAACATGACGATTATCTCCATCTTTTGAGTAAGAGCCGATCTGAATCTCGCCTGCTCTGGCCTGACTGCCTTTCTGAGAATCGTCTTTTTCAGAAATCGTCGCAAGACTGCCATCTGTAGAATCAGCTTGTTCCTCACTTGGAGCTTTAATATCATCTGCAGTAACGCCTAACTGTGTTAAAGGAACACCATCGATCAAATAATTCTCAGGATTATCGCCTGCAAATTTATTCTCTGTTGCACTATCACAGTAGCTTGTCGGTAAAACTGCTTCTGAGAAGTTCACTGTAATTTCACGCAGACCGCTGCCTGCTGCACTTAAGAATGCCGGCTGACGTGCATCTGTCAGTTTGAAATATACAGTATTCTTAGCAGATACAAGAGAATTTGCTTTTGTCTTATTCTCAAAATCTACTTTTACATTTGTATTATCAATCATTGGTCTGTCGATCAATAACTGCAATGCGTTTTCATCAGAATCTACATCTAAGATTCCTACAACCTTGTGTTCTTTAGAAACACCAGGTACCGTAACAAATCCATTATCCAGACCACTCTCTACTTTACAGCTAAACTTGGAAAAATCAATTTTTCCAGATTCCGTCTTGAAATCTGCTGCTTTTACTTTCTGATTAAAGTAAGCAATCACACGGTCTGCTGTAGGAGCTGTTGCTGATGTAATGATTGCTCCAACAGATGTATCCTCTAAGGATTCCGGATTTGGTGTCAGTGTAATACTTGTAGATGTATTCAGACCCAGCAGCTCTTTGTTTTCTGTAGATTCAACAATTGTTGCTGTAATCTTTGCCTGCTGTGTATCCATCAAAACTTCGGATGTATACATAACAGTTGCTACACCATCCTGAACTGCTACACGCTGCTCAGCAAATTTACCAAGAGAAGTTGCGAATGCTACTTCCACGCCTTTGTCATGAACGACATTGCCGTTTGCATCCTTAATCGTAAATGTAACGATTGTCTGAGACTGTCCGTCAGATTTCAGGATTTCGTCATTTGCTTTCAGAGTCAGTGGATATTTTTCTTCTGCAGCCGGAACTGTAAATGTCAGTTTCTGCTCTGCCTGCTCTTTTCCAGCAACTTTGATGCCGGATACTGTCAGGTCATATGTCTTGCCATGTTCAGCGCCGCCAATTGTCAGTACCACGCTCTTCTTGTCTTCGCTTAACTCTGCCTTGCCTACTGTTACACCATCGGATACAGTAAAGTTAGCAGGTTCCGGAGCATCAATTTCTTTATTGAAGCTTACGCGAACTTCTGTATTGCTGTTAGCTGCTGCTGTTGCCTTAAATTCTTCTGTTGTACCGCCGTTATCAGTAGCCGCCTTAACGTTAGCAGTACATTTCATAATTTTAATGTTCTTAGGATATTTGCGCTTTGTTGTCTTAACCTTTACGCTAATCTTTGCACGCCCTACACCCTTACCTTTCAGCATAACAGATGATGCTGTCTTGCCATAAACTGTACAGATCTTCTTATTTGTTGTAGTAACTTTTGTGATCTTCCAGTTCAGAGTGTTTTTCTTCAGTGTCAACTTATATGTCTGACCTACTTTTAATGTCTTAAATGTAGTCTTCAGATTTACTGTCGACGCTGCTGACGCTGTCACCAGATTGCTTGCTGATGACATTGAGAATGCCATTGCAGCGGATAAAGATACTGCGAGCACTCTTGTCATGAAACTCTTTTTCATTTCTTTTCCTCCTTAAGATGTATCATGCTATAATTGCATGATCGGTTGTTGTCAACTAAGTATACAATACCTGTTTTAGATTGTCTATGCGCAAACCTACAAATTTACGGTCTGTTTTGGATCAATCCTCGTGACTTTTGCCCCACTCTCACTCCAACCCTAATTTTCTTGGCCGATGACAGTGCCGGTATCAGCACTCTGCCGCCAGCCTCAAATAATGAGGTGAACCATCTGTGCTAGAATACTGTATCACTCAGCTTCACTATATAGTTACGGGGGGTGGGGAAAAAAAAGTGGGGTGCAGAAAAATTTTTTTAAAAAGTTTTTTCTGCACCCATTTTACTTTGTTTTTTAGCTGTGAATAACGGTTCCATATGCTGTGATTCGGTCCGGATTCTCGCTGTCCAGTTTCGTGATAACCGCTTTTCGTATCGCAGAGCTGCCAACGAACTCTATGGCCGCTTCTATTTTTGGAGCCATAGACCCTGCTTCGAATTGGCCGGCATCCAGATATTGTCTGGCCTGTGTAACATTTAAGCTATCTAATTGTTTTTCCTGTGAAGTACCATAGTCCAAATATACTTTCTGTACCCCGGTAAAAATCAAAAGCATATCTGCATCGATAACAGAAGCAAGCTTTGCAGCGGCAAGATCTTTTTCGATCACTGCAGATGCGCCTTTTAACCGGTTAGCCTGACGCAGTACCGGTATCCCGCCGCCTCCGCAGGCGATCACGATCTGATCGGCGTCCAGCAAGGCACGAATACTTTCCGCTTCTATAATATCGATAGGCTTTGGTGCAGCTACAATTCTGCGGTATCCGCCCGGCACTTCGATCACATGATTGCCTTTGCGTTCCTCGATATCCGCTTCTTCGGCATTCATAATGCGGCCTATAATCTTGGTCGGATGATAGAACGCATCGTCATATGGATCTACAACTACCTGTGTCAGTACGGTGGATACATTTTTATAAATACCGCGGTTTAGCAATTCCGTACGAATTGCATTTTGAAGATCGTAGCCGATGTAGCCCTGGCTCATAGCCGAGCAAACACTCATCGGGGTAGCTGTGTATTCCGGATAAATACGGCAAAATTCCGCCATGGCCATATGAATCATCCCGACCTGCGGCCCATTACCATGGGTGATAACGACCTGATAATCGTCTTTGATGAAGCCTGCAATCGCTTTTGCCGTATTCGCTGCAGCGACTTTCTGCTCCGGTAGCGTGGTGCCCAGAGCATGATGGCCAAGAGCAATTACGATTTTTTTCTTTCTCATGGGTATGTTTCCTTTCTATCATATATGTACCCTATTATATGCGACCTGTTTGCGGAAATCAAGAGTCATGGACTGTAAGCGAATAGATTCTGTTACTGTAAGCTGCGCGGATATAAACCATAACCTTATGATAAAAAAATTTTTTGTAGTAATTTAGAATTGTCATCCGTATTTTTTTATGTTATACTTTATTTGCTGCAAAGCAGCTCATTTTAACCGTTGTTTCATTTCATCTTTCCGGTTATATCAAATCACATTTCTGATATTTATCATGATACCAAACTTCTCAAACACCCTGAATGGTTAATACCTTGAATTATTTCTTGTAATGCACTGTTATTTCTATTATAATGGAGGAAACTGCATGGTCAAAAAACGCAATTTTCATATTATTCGCCAGTGGAACCGCATCTTTGTCCGTAAAAAATACAAAGATCGGCTGTTTCGTAAAATATTTCAGAACAAAAACGACCTACTGGCTCTTTATAACGCGGTCAGCCATACAGACTACAAGGACCCTGCCGCTTTGGAGATTACAACCATCGACAATGCCATTTATATGTCTATGAAAAACGACCTCTCCTTTCTTATCGGCTCCGTCATGAATCTGTATGAACATCAGTCAACTTTCAACCCAAATATGCCGCTTCGTGGCCTATCTTATTTTGCCAGGCTTTACGAAGCCTATACGGCCCAGCATAAACACAACGTTTATGGCAGAAAGCTAATCCCCCTTCCTATGCCCCAATACATCGTCTTTTACAACGGCAGGGAAGACCAGCCTGACGAATCCTGGCTAAAGCTGTCTGACGCATTCCTTCCGCCGTTTAAAGATGGTGACACACCTGTTTTGGAATGCCGCGTGCGAATGCTCAATATTAATCTGGGACATAACCTGCCGTTAATGCAGGACTGCCGCAGGCTTTGGGAATATTCCACATTTATGAACGAAGTCCGCCGTAACCTTGACCGTGGTTTTTCTTTAGAACACGCTGTCAATGCTGCAATGGATAACTGTATCAAGCAGGATATTTTAAAAGATATCTTATTACAATGCCGAAGTGAGGTGCTGCTTATGTTTTTAACTGAATATGATGAAAAGCTTCATTTAGATAAAACTTTTGAAGAAGGCCGTGAAACCGGGCTTGAACAAGGACGTAAACTGGGCTTGGAGCAGGGACAGGATCAAATTTTATTTTTAATGAGTCAGCTTCTAAAAGAAAATCGTTTGGAGGACTTAGACAAGGCTCTCTCTGACAAACATTATCTTATCACATTATTACACGAATACCACCTTGACTAATAAAAAAGAGTTCTCAGACAAAATAATATGCCTGAGAACTTTTAAACTCTTAGATTCAATTTCCTATAAACTCGATTACAATCTGGCCTGAACTGTTCTGATAGCTGATAGCCATTTTCTAATGCCGCTGATGGGACTTGAACCCATATGGTTTCCCGTACGATTTTGAGTCGTATGCGTCTGCCAATTCCGCCACAGCGGCTTTCTATCTGCTAATATCGCTTACGAGATATATAATAACATATCCATATATATTATGCAACTATTTTTTTTATTTTCTATCTCAATTTTTCAGCAGACACACCCATCCATTCTAAAACGCCAAAATCTCCTGCACGGTATGAGAGACCGGATAACTCTTCCAGCCGTAAACACCCTTCCGCCATCCAGCAAACTGCGCTTCTGGATCATAATACAGCCCATGAATCCTTACCCATGCATGACGTGTATAGCCGTCTGCTGCATGATCTCTAGAACCGCGTACCCGTCCGCACACAATATAGGGCTGATAGCCAATCTCTTCTGCAAGCGCCGCAAATGCACAGGCAAAGCCATAGCAATTTCCTGAACCGGTAGACAGCATATGATAGGCTGTCTGCCTTTGCCATCCTGCTTCATTTAAATTTGGATATTTCACCGCATAACGGAACTTTCCGCCTACAACATAAGACCAACATGCATGTAATTTCTGCCCTTTTGTCATACTTTCATCTGTAATGGCATCGACTGTTTGCATCACTTTTATTTTCAAGCTGGTGTTATCGTCGTCTTTCGCTGCTCCTTTACTGTTAAAGGTAATTCCCTGATAGTTTGTATTTCTCTTTATTTTTCCATTCTTAGAAGCATAATACAGTTTTTTCCCAATCAGATGCCAGCCGCCTGCTGCTTTTCCGTTTCTGTCCGCACAATAAATACTGCTCCCAATTGTTACAAGACTCGTATCATCTGACTCAGCCAGCCTTCCCTTACTGTCAAAAATATATGTCTCTCCATCGATCTTCTGCATTCCGGTTAAAATCCTGCCGCTGCTTTTTGAAAAATAATATCGCTTTCCTCCTATTTTCTGCCAGCCTGTTATCATTCGGCCGCTGGACGGAGAAAAATAACGCCTGCCTTCCTCTGTTTCCTGCCAGCCTGTTTGCATAACTCCTGTTTCGGGTGAAAAATAATATATGCCATCTTCCAACTCCCTGCATCCTGCTGACAATTCTCCTGTTCCCAACTGAAAATAATAAGACTCCCCATCTATTTCCTGCCAGCCTTCCGCCATCTGTCCGGTCTGCGGAAAAAAATAATATCTTCTGCCATTGATCTCCTGCCAGCCTGCAGATAACTGCCCTTCTGTTTCATTATTTTGAGTTTCGGGATCTGACTGTGTCATTTCAGCTCCCAATATATCAGATCGATTTCCGCCCAAGATACAGATACCCGCTAATGCACATACAATCAGCATTCTCACTTTATTTTTTTTGACCATCGTTTTTACTCCAATAATAATTCAAACTTATTTTCTTCATCATAGGCAATCGGAAGAAGTATAGAAAATCCTTCCCGGCCGTCTGCATCAGAAACCGGAAATGCCTCATACCATTGCCTGTCATTGACTCTGATATAAATTCTGGAATTGTCTTTCAGTACATCAGCCGGCACCTTTCCTGTCACCTGAATAGAATCGCCTTGTTTTATTTGTCTTAAATCCGCAATTTCCAAAGTCTTTTCTGCCCCTGTTTTGATATCTGCCAAAGGAACTTCTATATTAGGCGCTTCCATATAAGGGGCTTCCTGCACCATATCCGGCAAAAACCGCTCTGCGCGTTCTATGATAAGTGTGTCTGCCTGATGTTGTGCAAGATCTTGCAGCTGATAAGGCAATGCACGTGAAAAATATGCGGTCTCATATACTTCTGCCATATAAGGAAGCAAGGCGTTTCCAAAAGAATCCCGATACATAACAAGACTTCCCATGCCGGCGGAACGGGTGCTGATCTTCGGTGCAAAATTGCTCTCTACCTCCTCACAATAAGTAAACTGCGCAGGAGGATCATAATATATTTCTTCTTCAGGTTTTACAGCAGACGGATACAGCATTTTATCCAAATCCCCTTCAAAATCAGCGCGCACCGTAAATTTCCGGTCTGCATAAGACGGATGCTGCTTGCCAAGTCCCTGTAGAATCCGGTCTGCTGCCAACGCAGCTCCCTGATAATTCCAATGCGAATCTCTTTTATGATAAAGTATCTCATGTTGATTCTGAAATACTTCATATAAATCGATATAATTCACTCGCTCTGCCTGAAGATATTTTTTAAGCCTTTCCATATTGCCCTCAGTTTTTCGAAACGGCTGATAATAATATGGCATATAAGATCCGTACAAGGAGTTTTTATTCGGAGCTATCGTAAATACAAACTGGATGCCGTCTTTTTGTGCATATTGCTGTATCATCGCAAGCGAATGGGCTATATCAAACAATTGACGATCTGTCATCTGCTCTGTACCCTGAAAATCTTTTAAAGAGTCTTTGTAAAACAGCCATCCGTCCTTGCCAACGATGACTCTTTGCTGCGAAGATACTCCTAATGTTTTTCCCATCAGCTTTGCGTATCCGGTTACCATCTCGTTTCGAAACGCAAAGTGATCTTCAAACCACTTTCCTGTATCGCTTAGAAAATATTTGTTGACTCCATCTTTCTCTAACAATACCGGAGCTTTCGCAGTCTCACGGTTTTCCATAGACTGCGAAACACCCGAAAAAAATAATCCGACTGACGGAAGCAAACAGATGATGAAAAACAATCCAATATAGATCTCATACTTTCTTTTCATTTTTCGTTTCCTTATTACAATATATAATATTTATCATATGTGAATTACATATCATGATATTAGCCGCCTTATAACTCCAATCATCTAAAACCGAAAATAAATAAACGGGTTATAAGTGCCTCCGGCAAGATTCATCATGCAAACCGCCAGCAATACAAGCGAAGCCGGCCACAAAATCTTCTGCATCGGCTTTCTCTGCCCCAGTTGTTCCATGGCCGGCATAGACGCCAGGATCCCTGCTGCAAACGCTGTCAGATGCACCGGTGTTAGCATAGACAGAACCAAACGCATCGACGCATTCTCAAAATGCATCCCTGCAAACATTTGAAAAACCCAAAACATTCCCTGTCTCATATGATCCGCTCTAAAAAATACGAAACCAATCATTACTACAAGTATGACATAAACATGTGCCGCCAATTTTTTCCACCCGATTTTTTCTTTTTGAAAAACCGAAGCAAATTCTTCCAACATCAAAAAGCATCCGTGAAACAAGCCCCAAAATAAAAACGTCACATTTGCGCCATGCCACATACCGGTACAGGCAAATACAATCATCTTATTCATGCAAGTTCTGGCACGTCCTTTCCGATTGCCACCTAGTGGTATGTACAAATATTCCCGAAACCATCCAGATAAAGAAATATGCCATCTTCTCCAAAAATCTCTGATCGATACGGCTCCATAAGGATACCGAAAGTTTTCCTTAAAATGAAATCCGAACATATGTCCCATGCCGATTGCCATATCGCTGTACCCGCTGAAATCAAAATAGATTTGCAGCATATAAGCAGCTGCACCAAGCCAGGCTCCAAAAACATTGATCTGTTCTATTGGGGCATTAAACAATGTATCTGCAATCTCCCCCATATAGTTAGCAATCAATACTTTTTTTCCAAGCCCGCCTATAAACCTGCGGATTCCTTTCGCTGCCTCCTGCATATAAAACCTGCGGTTAACCAGTTCTTTTTCCACATCATGATATTTCACAATCGGCCCTGCAATCAGCTGCGGAAATAGAGAAATATACAGCAGCACATACATAAAATTTTTCTGCGGCTGTACTTCCCCGCGATACACATCGATGACATATGACATTGCCTGAAACGTAAAAAAAGAAATGCCAACCGGCAGCGCTATTTGTGGAACCGGCAGCTTCCATCCTGTCATACTGTTGAAAAGCTCTGCCAGAAACGCCGTGTATTTAAAAATACAAAGTATCCCCAAATTCATAATCACTGCAGCTGTTAAAAAAATCTTGCGGCGTTCTGTGCGGCTGTGAATCCACAACGCAGCCGCATAATTAAAAAATGACGACGCAATCATTAAAAATACATATACTGGTTCCCCATATGCATAAAAAAGAAGACTAGCTGCCAACAGCAAGACATTTCTTCCTGCATTGGACGGCAGCAGCCAGTAAATGATCAATACAATCGGAAGAAAAATACTAATAAACACAAGAGAACTGAAAACCATTTTCATGCACCCTCTTAAAATGCTGCTTCATAATATGTTGTATCTTTGAATTTATCATAAGTATTTTTCAGATTATTTCGTTTTTTAAGACAATATTTATTAGAACAATCAGCTGCGTATTTATCCATATTAGGATCACAAATATACCATTTTCCGCCGATCTTAACCTCTGCCCAGGCATGTTTTTGCAAATTGCCGCTAAATCCATCTGTCTGGCCTACCCCGATACGTACACTGTACCCGGTAGCCTTTTTTGCAAGAAATGCATATGCGGCCGCATAATGATAACAGCTTCCTTTTTTATCCTCAAACATTTCGAGCGCATAATCTTTTTCCCATCCATCATATGCTTCAAAACCGGTTTTGCGGCCATAATCATATTCTTTTTGTACATAAGTAAAAAGCTTCTTTAATTTCTTTTTTGCGCTGTCTTTTGATTTTACCTGTTTGTCTACAATCTTTGTTACGGCCTCATCCAGTTTAGTTCCTGCCGACGCGGCTGTTGCTGTCTGCGTCAGCGCAATCGTAATCATGCATACGGCCAATAGTAAGCTGACGATTTTCTTAAAATTATTTCTTGTTTTTGTTAACATTTTCATCCCCCTATTCTACTCCCATAAAAATCTCGGTTCCTTTATCCGGCTTAAATGTATAGACTGTAAATCCCTCATATGTGAGAATACCATCTTTGCCTCTTCCATAACAGCTGGCATAATATTTTGCTTTTTTCGGCTTTCCGATATATTTTTTCAAACCAGAAAACGGCTTCTCATATTTTGCAGTTTTGCGTATTTTTTGTGTTTTTTCTTTGTTATATCTGCCATTGGCATTAAAACTGTAGAATTTTTCTTTGATTACCGTAATTCCTGTAACCATTGCCCCTGTTTCATCAAAATAATACTTCTTATCATCAGACCAGCCGCTACATGCTCTTCCCTCTGTATTCACATAATACTTTAATTGTTGTCCATCTTCGGTCTCTATTTTGACAATCTTTGTATCGGATGGTCGGATCAGCCTGCCTTCTTGATCGAATACAAAATACTCTCCGTCGATCTTGCAGCTTAAGACTGAAGCCCTCCCTTCCTCATCAAAATAAAACGTACCCTCTTCTGCCGTCACCCATCTGTCTGTTACCGGCTGTCCGTCTTCATAATAACAGTATTGTCCATTTTCTTTTCTAAGACCTTCCTGCTGCCCGTCTTTTACATTTTCTGGCATCGTTTCTGATGCAGTCGTTTCTGATGTAATCGTTTCTAATGCAATCATTTCTAATACAGTCGTTTCTGATGCAATCGTTTCAAAGGAATCAGACGCCGCGCAAACTGAAATGTTCTGAGCGCACAGTCCCGTTGCAATCATTGCTGTACAAGCAACCGCACAAGATATTCTTTTCATTACTCCTGCCATAATTTTCCTCCCCTGGCTTCTTATTCTTATTCCAATGTTTCCCCATCAGTCTATGGAGACTAATGTATACGCACTGCTTCCCAGTCCTATTTTCTCTGCATACTCCAACGCATATTCTCCATTCAGCTTTTCCATCCAGTTTACAAACGTTTCATTTCCATCTTCCATATAGACGAAATCTACACATGCCTGATCCAATGCAACCGGATCTGTAGAAGCCAAAATTCCAATTTTTTTGCCGTCTTGCTCCGACGCCGTATCATCAAATCCACCGTCTATGGAACGTTGATTCATAATATTCATATATATTACATTTCCGTTCATTGCATCTGTAACCGATTTTCCAGCCTCCGCCATAGATTCTAAAAACGTATCCTGATCTGCGCCTCGCGGATCTGTACTGCTGCTGCCGGCAGAATAAATCAGACATTTTCCCTCTGCAGAGCTGATGCCAACAGATACATTTTTTACTGCCCCATCAAATCCTGCTGCAGCATGTCCCTGAAAATATGAAATCACCAATAACCCATCGTATTCCGAAAAATGATTGCCGACATAATTTTCCTTTAAATGCAGACCGTCTTCCACTGGAATTGTCTGTGAACCATTTTCATCCAGCACCGTTACTTTTGCAATTTCTGAAAGTTTCGAATTTTCTGCAGGCTGCAGATCATCCCTTGTACTGCATGTTACAATCGTACCTTTCAAATCTTGTACCAGTTCTTCGAACAACTCGGGTTCCAGGTTATTTCCAGACGGAAGCTCCCCTGCTGATATTTTCACGGCCGTATGATCCCCTTTCATCTTTCCGTCCAAAGATCGGTACAGATTCACCAGTGATTTTGACGAAATCTCCTCCGTCATATACACAATCGGCACTGTATCCGCATATTGTCTTAAAGCGGCTTCCTGATCAGACGTTTGCGTCGTATCTTCATTATCCATATCATCTGTCTGCACAGAGCTGCTTTGTTCCGTACCGGATTCTTCCTGTACGGCATTGTCCGTAACTGATTTTGAACTACACGCCACAAAAGGAAATCCTAATATCATACATAATAAAATCGTCAGTTTTTTCATCCCCCAGCTCCCCCTTTTGCTTTTTCTGTCAAAAAACGACATTTCACTGACATTATATACGAAACAAACATTTTATGGAAGTATGCAGATGTATTTTTTATTATTTTTTGTCAACTTCTGTAATCTGCATTGATCTTAACATAATCATATGTCAAATCACAGCCCCATGCTTTTGCTGATACATTACCCTGATTCAGATGAATCCGTACCTCTATCTCCTCTTCTGAAAGAACCGCCGCTGCTTCTTCTTCCGAAAATGCCAATCCGTTTCCGTCACGGCATACGAGCACACTTCCTTTTTCAGAAGCCAGCTCCACATCTACTTTGCTCATATCCAAATCCGTATCCGAATAGCCAAGCGCACACAAAATACGCCCACAGTTAGCATCCGCGCCAAACATCGCACTTTTTACGAGAGAAGAAGAAATCACACTCTTTGCAGCCGCAATTGCCGTATCCAAATCCGGCGCTCCCGTACAGGTGCATTCTAACATCTTGCTGGCTCCTTCCCCATCTGCAGCAAGCATTTTAGTCAAATGCATAAGTACAAGATAAAGCGCCTTTTTAAACACTTCATACGACTCATCCTCTGCTATTATTTCCGGATTCCCTGCCTTACCATTCGCAAGAATACAAACCATATCATTCGTAGAGGTATCTCCATCAATACTTAAGCAATTATAGGTTACTTTTACAATATCATGCAGCGCAAGATCAAGCATCTTTGCAGAAATCGCCGCGTCTGTCGTAACAAAATTCAGCGTTGTAGCCATATTCGGATGTATCATTCCGCTGCCCTTTGCCATCCCTCCCAGATGGCAGATTTTTCCATTTAACCGGAAAGAAACTGCCACTTCTTTTTTTACCGTATCTGTCGTCATAATCGCGGCTGCTGCTTCCCCATGATTTTCCGGAGCCAACCCCGCCGCAAGCCTGCCGATATGTTCTGCAATCGGCTCTATCGGCAATACTTGTCCGATCACCCCCGTAGATGCCACAATTACTTCTTCTGGCGTAATCTTAAGTTCCTGCGCTGTAAGAACGCACATTCTCCACGCCTTTTCTTCTCCATCCGCATTACATGTATTGGCATTTTTACTGTTTACAATGACTGCTCTTGCCTTACCGCCTGTCGCGTCCAGATTTTTTTTCGTCACAAGTATCGGCGCACCTTTTACTTTATTTGTCGTATATACCGCAGCTGCATGACAAAGCTTTTCACTGTAAATAATTCCAAGATCATTTTTATCCGGATGCGGATCCAGCCCGCAATGGCAGCCATTTGCGCAAAATCCATCCGCTGCGCAGACTCCTCCCTCCACATATTCATATCCTGTTTCTTGTTGCAACTTCATGTTCTCCTCCTTAAATATTCAGCAATCTATACCGCGTTGACATTTTTATTGATCTGGGTCATATTATAGCCCGCAACGTGAAGGAATTCAATAGTTAACAAATTTTCCGTCCGGATTTGTATATATTTTCTAAATTGCCGCATACTGGATAAGGTCAATATGTTAATTTCAGAAAGGAGAATAAACGATGAATCCAGATGAGGTAATTTGCAGCTGCCTGAATATCACAAAAGGAATGATTAAGGAAGCTGTAGACAATGGAGCAAAAACATTTGAAGAAGTACAGGAAAAAACGGATGTAGGCACAGTCTGCGGCTCCTGCATAGAAGATGTAGAGAATCTGATTGCAGAACTGACCGGAAAATAATCATACCGTATACACAAATGAATGTCTGGGCAATTATGCCAAAGCAACTGTTTTTGATAGAATGTTGCTTTTTGGCCTCTCGGACGTCGTGTAAGGGGAGCTGTCCGGTCTGCTTGTTCCTGTTCCAGAATGTAAGAAGCTCTAAGCATTCTGCATTTATGTTATGTAACCGGACGGTCGCAGCACCTAATTCGCCCTGGTGAAACGCCAGCAGCTAAAGGTGCTGCTTGGCTTCGCCCCTGGTTTCTGGGCAGAATACTAAGACCTTCTAACATTCTTCCAACGTCACAAGCAGACCGGACAGCTCCCCTTACACGACTATTTTTCTTAGGCTTTACATAAAAACAATATGTCCTGCAAAAAATCTATAAGATAATTGCCACAAAATAACTTCTAATATTTTTATTTTTTTCAAAGACTGTCAATAAAGAATCATTAGATAACCAGTTATACATCTGATTCTTTATTCGTTTTTTCATACAAAAACATCAAATAGGTTAGATACAATATCTGCAAGTTATTTACAATATTAAAAAGAGCTAATAATATATCACTGATCTGAGATCAATATTAAGTAAGCGATATCTGATGCGCGCTTTCAAAAACCAGCTGGGACAGGGGATTTGCCTGGTCTTCCTGTGGCTTTGGAAGAATGTTAGAAGCCCTTAGCATTCTGCATGGAAACCAGGGGCGAAGCCAAGCAGCACCTTTAGCTGCTGGCGTTTCGCCAGGGCGAATTAGGTGCTGCGACCGTCCGGTTACATAACATAAATGCAGAATGTTTAGGGCTTCTTACATTCTGGAACGGTCACAGGAAGACCAGGCAAATCCCCTGTCCCAGCGTCCGGGTATCCACAAAAGCAACATTCTATCAAAATAAGTAGCTTCTGATTACATATCATTCTGTTTCCTTGACATTCCTTCATACAACTCATACAATAAAAGAAATATTAAAATCCCCCAAAATGAGGTGTCCAAATGTTTAAAACATTTAATGTAACAGGGCTTTGTATCCCTGAGCGTAATTATATGGCAAATATCAGCGGCAAACTTGATACCATTTTCTGCCGTTACATACAGCCGGGCAAATATTTTACGATTAACCGGGCAAGGCAATATGGCAAGACCACTCTTATGTATTTGCTGGAACAACGGCTTAAAAATGATTATCTTGTGATTCACTTAAGTTTTGAAGCTTCTGATGAAATGTTTGTATCACTCTATACACTTGCCGCTGGACTGATACGAAAATTCATCCGCTCGCTAAAACAGCAACAGATGAAGCAAACGCTTTTGGAACCTCTATGCCAGCCTATTTCCAAACAGTTCCCTTTGGATGATCTCAGTGAACATATCACCTGCCTGTGTGAACGTTCTGATAAACCAATTATTCTGATGATCGATGAAGTAGATAAAAGTTCTGATAACCAGATTTTTTTATCATTTTTAGGTCTGCTGAGAACAAAATATTTAGATCAACTACAAAACAAAGACCTTACGTTTCATTCTGTCATACTGGCTGGTGTATATGATATCAAGAACCTAAAGCTGAAATTGCATCCAGATGAAGAAATAAAATATAATAGTCCCTGGAACATTGCTGCCGATTTTACAATAGATCTGAGCCTTCAGCCAGATGAAATTTCAGAAATGCTTACAGAATACGAAAAAGACCATCATACGGGTATGGATGTTACTAAAATTAGCAAACTGATTTTTGATTACACAGACGGTTATCCCTACCTCGTTTCCCGGATCTGTCAGATCATCGATGAAAAACTGTCTGACCAAAATGCATATTCTGCACAGAATTCGATTTGGACTGCACACAGTGTTGTTGCCGCGGAACTTCTTTTACGCAAAGAACCCAATCCATTGTTTGACGATCTTGTGAAAAAAATAACAGAATATCCAAAATTAAAACAACTACTGCAAAATATTCTTTTTCGTGGGAGCAGTTTTCCGTATGAGCACGAGAATCATTTCATTCAGCTTGGCGCTACCTTAGGTCTTTTTAAAGAAAAAAATGGTACGGTAGCTATTGCAAACCGAATTTTCGAAACTAAGCTTTACGATATATTCATCTCGGAGCTTGCAGTAGAAAATACACTGTATCAAACCGGCTCCATCGAACGCAGTCAGTTTATTGTTGACGGTAATTTGCAGATGAAAGCTGTTATGAAAAAATTTTATGAGCATTTTACGGAAATTTATCATGCAAAAGACGAACCATTTCTGGAATCTTATGGCCGCAAACTTTTTTTGCTTTATTTAAAACCAATCATCAATGGATCTGGTAATTACTATATTGAAGCCCAGACAAGAGATCAGAAACGTACCGATATTATTGTGGACTTTCATGGAACTCAACATATTATTGAACTAAAAATATGGCATGGAAATGAATATATGAAACGAGGAGAACAACAGCTATTCGAATATCTGGATTATTATCATACGGACACAGGATATTTGCTTAGTTTCAACTTTAACAAACATAAAAAAACCGGAATTCGTGAAATAGTGCTAAACGGAAAGTACATTTTTGAAGTTATCGTATAAATTAAAAAAGATACTACAATTATTTATATTTCATCTTTTTCTTAAATAACAAAAATATTTTAGAATTTTGTAAAAATATGTTGCTTTTATACAAAATATTGAGTATGATAATCACAATACATGGGAAAGAGAGGCATTTTATTATGGGACAAAAAACCAAAATGATCGTTGACAAAGATTTTAAGCTTGCCGATATTGACGACAGGCTGTATGGTTCTTTTATTGAACATCTGGGGAGAGCCGTTTACACAGGTATTTATCAGCCTGGCCATGCCAGCGCAGATGAAGAAGGTTTCCGTAAAGATGTGATTGAGCTTGTAAAAGAATTAAACGTACCGATTATTCGTTATCCGGGCGGCAATTTTGTATCAAACTTTTTCTGGGAAGACAGTGTAGGTCCAAAAGAGCAGCGCAAAAAAAGGCTTGATCTGGCCTGGCGTACATTTGAAAGCAATGAAATCGGACTCGGCGAATTCGCACACTGGTGCAAAAAAGTAAATTCCGACATTATGATGGCAGTCAACCTCGGCACAAGAGGAACCGCAGATGCACTAAACCTGCTGGAATACTGCAATCTTGACACAAATACTTACTATGCGGATTTAAGAAGACAGCATGGTGTAGACAAACCATATGGCATCAAAACGTGGTGTCTTGGCAATGAAATGGATGGGCCTTGGCAGATGGGACATAAGACTGCGACAGAATACGGCCATCTGGCGGCAGAAACTGCCAAAGCAATGAAAACGATGGACGATTCTCTGGAATTTGTCGTATGCGGCAGCTCAAACGTAGAAATGCCGACATTTCCTCAGTGGGAAGCTTCCACACTGGAAGAAGCTTATGAATATGTGGACTATATTTCTCTTCACCAGTATTATGGAAACCGCAAAAACGATACTGCAGACTTCTTCGCGAAAACACAAGATCTGGAAACCTTCCTGCACAGTGTCATTGCTACCTGTGATTATGTAAAAGCAAAAAAACGCAGCAAAAAAGATATCTGCTTAAGCTTTGACGAATGGAATGTATGGTATCATACGACAGATGCAGACAATGATGAAATGGCAAAAAAACCATGGCAAATTGCACCGCATCTGCTGGAAGATATTTATAATTTTGAAGACGCTGTATTAAATGGCCTTATTTTAATTACGTTCTTAAAACATGCAGACCGTGTTAAAATTGCATGTCTGGCTCAGCTTATCAATGTCATTGCTCCAATTATGACAGAAACCGATGGCCCTGCATGGCGTCAGACAATTTTTTATCCATTTTTGCATGCTTCCAAATATGGACGCGGCACATCGCTGACTCCTGTAATCTCTACCGGCACACATGATACTACGCAGCACAGCCATGTCACAGATATCGAATCGGTTGCCGTATATAACGAAGAAAAAGGCGAAGTTACTATATTTGCAGTAAATCGCAATACAGATTCCGATATCGAATTCGAAGCAGATATCCGCGGCTTTGAAGGATGGCAGGTTAAGGAATACATTGTAATGGAAAGCGATGATATGAAACTTGCAAACTCTGCTTCAAGCAGCCCTGTCATTCCTAAGACACGGACAGACTATTCTATGGAGAATGGTATTTTTAATACTGTCATGAAAAAATGTTCCTGGAATGTAATCGTATTTTCTAAATAAATCATTTACCGCAAAACGCCTGTCTGTGAAAGTTCTTTCCGGACAGGCGTTTTTTCATGTACTTTACACCTGCCCTTATATACGCTATAATAAAGGCTGTCATAAAAGCATGAAGGAGTTTCCAACAGAACAGGTGGTGAACAAGATGGAGGTAACAAAAATGTCAAAAGAAGAAATAATGAAAAATGCCATGGATGAATTTGGAGAAATACAAGAGTATATGATTTCTGCACACAAAGAAAATGCTCAGGAAACATATGCAAAGCTGAAAAAAAAATATCTGAGATTAAAAGCGTTGCTTAACAGTTTAGGAGTAACTCTTACAGATATTGATGAAATCAAAGAATAATAAATCCAACGCCCGTCTTACGAATACGAGTAAAGCCAAAGACATTAAAGGAGCAGACTATCATGAAAAAAAGGATCAGCCAATCTACACTCACATTCATTTTAAATGGAGTATCCATACTCGCCCTCATTTTTATGGGTGTCGCACTGTTTGCAAACAGCCATATCCGCACACTGTTAAACAGCGCAAATGAAGAGCGGTTTAACCTGACTTATAACGCCAACCGTTTTATGAACGGTTCTGCATATTTAACAAATGAAGTACGTGCATTTGCAGCTACCGGCGAACCGGAACATTATGACAACTACTGGCGGGAAGTTAACGAACTTAAAAACCGTGACCTCGGTGTATCCGCCATGCAGGAAATCGGTATTACGGATGAGGAGCAGAACATGATCGATGATATGTTCTCTCTTTCTAATGAACTCGTACCGCTGGAAGAAGAAGCTATGAATCAGGTAAAAGCCGGCGACAAGGAAAGTGCGGTGCGATATGTATATGGATCCGATTACAACAGCGCCATTGCGCAAATCAACGCTTTAAAAGACCAGTTTTTAACAGCGCTTGATACAAGAACTAAAGAACGTCTGGATGATTTGAACTATCAGGCTGCTTTTATCCGGCAGGTAATGACTCTGACATTGATTTTGATTGCTGCCATTCAGCTGATTAGCATGCTTACTACAAACAGACGCGTACTTCGCCCGGTTGTTGCAGTACGTGACCAAATGGGAGAAATATCAAACGGCAATCTTTCCGCTGATTTTTCTCTGGAACCGGATACTTCTGAAATTGGAATGCTCGTTGCATCCATACATGAAACAAAACGTGAGTTAAAAAAATACATTCAGGATATCGATCATAAATTAGCGCAAATGGCACAAGGATCTATGGATGTGACAATTGGCAGCGATTACCGTGGAGAATTTCTTCCAATCCAAAATGCTATGCGTCAGATCGTAGATTCTTTAAATCATGCATTATCACAGATAAGCGTCACAGCCGAACGGGTATCTTCAGAATCCGAACATATGGCATCCGGCGCAGAGACTTTATCCAACGGTACGGTGCGTCAGGCATCAGCGGTACAGGAATTATCTGCCAGCATACAGGAAATATCCAGCCAGGTAGACCGTACTTCCAAAGATGCTGATGATGCAAGACACGCTTCCGGTGAAGCTGCCAAACAGCTGGAAATCTGTGGTCAGAAAATGGAATCCCTATCCTCAGCCATGAGCGATATTTCCAAAGCTTCCAATCAGATCGGAGGTATTATCAAAACAATTGAAGATATTTCTTTCCAGACCAATATACTGGCCCTTAATGCAGCTGTGGAAGCTGCGCGTGCAGGAGAAGCAGGCAAAGGCTTTGCGATTGTTGCCGATGAAGTACAAGACCTTGCAAATAAAAGTTCTGTATCAGCACAGGATATTGCTGAACTGATCGAAAATTCAATGGAACTCGTGCGTTATGGTTCTTCTTTGACGACAGATACAACAAACGCCATTTTAACCGTTGTTTCCAGCGCACAAAAATCTACCCAGCTGGTAGACCGAATTGCAGAATCCGCACAGTATCAGTCACAGTCATTGAAACAGCTGACACAAGGGATGGAACAGATTTCAGAAGTCGTTCAGACAAATGCCTCTACGGCACAGGAATCAGCGCAATCAGCCAAAGAATTGTATCAACAGGCTGAAGAGTTAAAAATATCTGTACATAAGTTCCGTCTAAAACAATAGCATATGATAAAGAAAACCAGAACTGCAAAACGGCCATCAGAAACATCCAAATACGTTTCTGATGGCCGTTTTATCTACAGTCTTTATCAACCGCTGCTGCATGAATTTTCCATTGTTTGATCCAGATACAACCCTGCCTGTACGTTCCACATACGCGCATATTTTCCATCTGCATGAATCAGCTCCTCATGTTTTCCTGCTTCTATGATCTGTCCTTGCTCCATCATATAAATGCAGTCTGCATCCCGCGTTGTTGATAACCTGTGCGAAATAAATATTACCGTTTTATCCTTTGCAATCTCATTTAGCTCCTGATTCAGCTCATATTCCGCCAACGGATCTAATGCTCGGCTCATCCATAATAATTAAATGCTGTCCGCGGTACAACGTACGGGCAATCGCCACTTTTTGCATCTCGCCGCCAGAAAGATTCACACCATCTTTTTCAAATTCCGTTGTAAGAGGTGTTTCAATCTGATAAACAAGTGCGTACCGGTCTATCCGAAAAATCATATAAAATCCTGCCAATGCCAGAAAAAACGATACGGTCATATCACAAAAATTATGCAATAGCTTCGGCACTCTCGTCTTTGCCTCACGGACTGCCATCATATACTGATTATAAAACTCACTGTCTTCATAACAGGTCATATCGACCTGACATGCCTTTTGATACAACAGGCGATTCATTCCCTCATAAAACGCACATCCGACACCGGACCTGCAACATATGTATCATACTGCGTAAATATATGTGTAAGCATTAGCGGTATAAAGGCTGTCCAAAGCAGTGCCATCATACTGTCAAACAGCGTCTTTTTTTCCGCCAGAGCAAGGATTATCTGTGTAAAAAATGCCCCATAGACTAAATAACTGTAGACAGCACAAAAACACTCCGCAAACTCCAGTAAAATTCGTTTTTTATCTATCTGCCAGACAAGCTTTAAGACAAATCTATGCGCATGAAAAATCTTTTGGAATGCATTCTCTGATCCCATTTAACAATACTCCTTCCGTATTCTCTTTTTGAAAAGCATGCCTGAAAATCATCCTGCTTTTCGAAAGCTAAACCTATCATATCATAAAAATGAATAAATAGGAGGTTCGGCCGCGAATTCAGGGATTTTGTCTATGAATTTCTTGATTTTCTATTTTGATTGCGCTAATATAATGTCAGACAGGAGGCAGGAGTCATGATGAATCATCACATAAAAATATATGCAAAAGCATCGTTCGTTTCAGAAGAAATTCGTGAAAAAATAAAGTGCGGCTGCGATGGACTTGAGTTTCATCTGCAAAATGATTTTTTACGTAAAGGAAGTTGTTTTGAAACGTGTTATCTGCAGGAGTTGTTTACGATGTACAATGTAGAGGTTGTGCACGTACCATTTTACAAAAAGGGACAGGTCATGAATATGGAGCATGTCTTTCAGCACAGAGATCTCAGTCCAATACGGAATGTGTTTCGTCTGGCTCAGTATTGTGCAGATATCTGGAAGCATAGAGTATTGGTTGTAATTCATACCTCGTTGTCATTTTTTGATTTTATGGAATTCGAATTGTTCCGCAGCCATTTGGAACAGGAGCTTCAACGGTTGTTTGATGAATTTCCAATGACAGATCTGGCGATTGAAAACGTAGTTCCGATGGAATATCAAGCATCTGGTAACGAAAGTCCCAGACTTTGCAATGGAACCTTTACAGATATTGTAAATATTGTGTCTTATCTGCGAGAGCGATTTGGCGAAAGAGTAGGAAGCGTCCTCGATATCTGTCATGCGGCTATGACTGAAAAATATATGAATGTTCTGCTTGCTGCTTCAGATTTTTTGCCGCACAGTCATGTCCCGCAGCATTTAGATTACAGTATGGAACATTATTTTCATATAAACAAAGAAATTTGTAAGCTGATACATTTTAATGATTTTACAGGGAATGGATATATGCAAAATCATGGGACGGTATTCCAGGACCAGAAAAAAGTAGCCGCACTTGTAGAACTTTACAAAAAATATCATTATGAATGTCCGCTTACATTAGAAATTCAGGAAAAAGACTATAGAGATTGTGTCAATTATCGGCAAACCAAGACGATGTTGGCCAACTGTTTTAAGTGAAATCAATCCTGCTGCCATCCGAAAATATTTCGAAATGGTATCCGCCGCAGAAAGTGCTTTCGTCAATATGGTGGCACTCGCCAAAAGTGCATAGGGCGGTATAACCCTGCTCAAAGGCATTTCAAACTATTTCCGTTTGAATCTCTCTGCGAGTGCACCAAAAGCGCCTCATGGCAACAGCTATAAAGGACTTTAACTATATAAAAAGAAACATGTATTTTCTGTCTACAAAATATTACTGATCTGTGATATCTGACCATGCATAGGTCATCTCGTCTCCCGTAATATTTTTTCCCATAAAGCTTTCTGCAAAATCAAAATAACCATCGGATCCCATACGTTTTATCCATGTATTAACAGACTCCTTGATACGCAACAGGCAAATCACAGGTTCGGCATAAATATCGTGCAGTGTCTTTTTGTCTGTCAAGTCAATGTTTGAATCAGCGGAAATAGCAGCATGAAGTTCTTCATTTGTAAAAGGATCAAATGCCATCAATAAAGCATGTTCCAGTCTCGCATTATCCTCATTTCTAAAAGAATCCAATTCAAATGTTTCCCCGGTACACCTTGACTTGATATCAAATAAAACAAGTGCAATGGCCTCTAAAAGGCGACGACTGTTAGATGACGGAAATTTGCGGTGTACTTTTAATAAATTACTTTCCATTGCGAAGATATTTATCGTATGAAAATCTTCGTCACCTTTTGCTATTTTCCCATATTCCTTTTCCATCTGTGAATATATTTTCTCGAATTGATATTGCTGCATACAAATACTCCTCCTTAGAATTGCATCCAATATTGGATACTTTTATATTCGGTAATAGATATCATATATCATACACATTTTTCTTTATACAGTCAATCATCAAGTTAGAATTGCAAAAAAAATCATATTAGTATAAAATAGGTATATCATCCATGACTTATCAAAAATATTAACACCACGTGAAATGCATACAAAAATACATACAAAAAAGGAGATCAAATATGTTAGATATGTCTTTTTATAAAAATAAAAAAGTACTCATCACAGGTCACACCGGATTCAAAGGTTCCTGGATGTGCAAGCTGCTGCTTTTGGCAGGAGCAGATGTCACTGGATATGCGTTGGCAGCGCCAACCAAACCAAGTCTTTTCGAAATCTGCCAAATATCCGGCCAGATAAACTCTGTCATCGGTGATGTACGTGACCTTGCACATATGAAAGAAGTGTTCGATTCCTGCCAGCCGGAAATTGTCATCCATATGGCAGCTCAGCCGCTAGTGCGCGAATCCTATAAAAATCCAGTTTATACGTACGAAACTAACGTTATGGGAACTGTCAATGTACTGGAATGCGTGCGCACAACACCTTCTGTCAAATCCTTTCTGAACGTTACAACAGACAAAGTATATCTGAACAAAGAATGGGAATGGGGTTATCGTGAAAACGAAGAATTAAACGGTTTTGATCCTTATTCAAACTCCAAATCATGCTCCGAACTGGTTACCGGCAGTTATAAAAATTCATTTTTCGCAGACTCTAAGGTTGCAATTTCAACCGCACGTGCCGGAAATGTCATTGGCGGCGGTGATTTTGCTGCAGACCGTATTATTCCTGACTGTGTCCGTGCTGCACAGGCCGGACAGGATATTATTGTAAGAAACCCATATTCAACAAGGCCGTATGAACATGTATTAGAGCCTGTAGCTGCATATCTGATGATTGCACAGGCACAATATTCCAATAAAAAGCTGGCCGGAAATTATAATGTTGGCCCGAATGAAACGGATTGTCTGACAACCGGAGAGCTTGTTACACTATTTTGTGACAAATGGAATCAGAAATCGAACAGCTCCATTCATTGGGTCGATCAATATGACGGTGGGCCACATGAAGCTAATTTTCTAAAATTGGATTGCTCCAAATTAAAGAAAACATTCGGATGGTCTCCGAAATGGAATGTGGAAACTGCCGTTGAAAAGGTCATCGAATGGTCTGATGTTTATTTTCAAAATGGTGACGTTTCTGCATGTATGAAAAGGCAGATTTTAGATTTTTGTTTATAATTTATCATCTGAAAAACACAAAGCAGAGTATTTTCTATCCTGTTATTAGAAAATACTCTGCTGCACATCTCCATAAAACGATTATGATTTCTGCGCATGGTCAAAAATGTGAACCTTATCTGCAATCTCTGCAAACTCTGTCAAATTGCCCCAGATCAGCTTTGCAGCACCACTTGTCCCCTCTGTAACAGCTTGTTCCAGTTCTGCTTTTTTATCTAACGGGACCACCGTATGGATCAACACCTGTTCCGTATATTCCGTATCCAGCACAGAAATATCCCGCTGTGCCAGCAAATACTGTATCTTTCCAAGACCTGTATAATCCGTTCCAATATCTAGTAGATATCCCTGCTGTTTTTCAATTACGACAGCCGCAGCAAGACCTGCTTGTGTGCTTTTTTGGTATGCGCGCACAAGACCGCCTGTACCCAGCAGCGTACCGCCAAAATATCTTGTAACAACAACTGCTGCATTATGAATATTCTCACGCAGCAGCACATCCAGCATTGGCCTGCCTGCCGTCTGGGATGGTTCTCCGTCGTCAGAGCACCGAGTCAGTTCGTGGTTTTTTCCAACCGTAAATGCTGAGCAATTATGAGAAGCATCCCAGTACTTTTTCTTCAAAGCGTGAATGAATGCTAAAGCTTCCTCTTCGCTTTGTATCGGCTGCACAGATGCGATAAATCTTGATTTTTTCTCTACAATCTCTGCCTCGCCGCCCTCGTAAACTACTTTATAATAATTCAAAATTCAAATTCCTCCCAGGATGACTTACTCTGCTAATAACAATCTCTAAAAATCCAGAATCACTTCATTTGGAACGGGCTCATCTTCTGAAGGTATGTCAACGACCGTTCCCGGTTCTTCCTCAGGATGATCCGTGCCAGGCTGCTCCCCTTGGCTGTTATCCGGATTTTCACCTGGTTGTCCACCCGGATTCGTACCCGGATCTGCATCAGGATCTTCACCTGCATCTGCATTGATATCGTCGTCTGCTGTTGTATCCCCTTCTGAAGGATCCTGCTGTACGGTGGATTCGCTCGTATGCACAGTACAAGTATTCAAATTTCCTGTATACAAATATGGCCCGTCTTCCGAATCTGGAGATCCTCCTATAATACGAACGGATGATGCGTTCGATGTACCCGGACAATAAGGCCCCGCAAGCATACCGGATACCCCGCAGATGCGCACCGATGCATGATGCACACATACATCTTCCGGCACCGTTCCTTCTGCAAAATATTCCGTCGTCACCATACTTCCACGCGGATCGTGATTGCAGACGCCATCCTGTGCGGGCATCCCCGATTTTTTGCAGACTTCTGCGGTAATAATTCCAGACGGCATTTTAAATTCTTTGTATTCCAGACCTTCATGAATCTGACTCATCACAGACTTCCAAATCAGCTTTGGATAAGAAGTTGTACCGCCTTCCTGCGGCGTATTGTCATCAAAGCCTCCCCAGACGACAAGGCTGTAATAAGGTGAAAATCCTGCAAACAGCGCGTCTTTATTTTTGGTTGTTGTTCCTGATTTGCCAGCAAGCGCCATTCCTTCAAAATTAGCCAGCTTCCCGGTACCAATTGTAAGTACATCCTGCATGGCATTTGTCAAAAGCCATGCTGTTGTTTCTAAAAGAGCTTCCTTTTTCTTTGGCTGATTGTCAATCAGCACATTCCCATCATGGTCTATAATCTTTGTATATAAACGAGGCTTGATATAAGTTCCTCCATTTGCAATTGCTGCATATGCCGCTGTAAGCTCCAGATTTGTTACCCCGTAGGTAATTCCCCCTAATGCAAGCGCTTCGTTGCGGTCATGATCCGATAATGTAGTAAATCCAAAATGATCGGTCAGATATTCATAACCTTTATCAATACCTATATCTGTCAGCGTTTTCACTGTAACGACATTAATCGACTGCGTAATCGCTTCTCGAATAGACGTGAAACCGCCGTATTTTTTATTATAATTTTTCAAAGGCTTGCCATTGGGATACGTATAAGGCGCATCGTCCTCTACGGATGCAAGCGTCATCTGTCCGGTATCCAATGCAGGTGCAAAGGCTGCCAGTACTTTAAATGTAGAACCCGGCTGACGTACCGAGTCGGTTGCCCGGTTCAGCGTACGGTTGGCAATCTTTTCTCCCCGGCCGCCTACCAACGCCTTTACTTCTCCTGTCTTTTGGTCAATCACTGTAAGAGCCGCCTGCGGCTGTATCGTATAAGTAACGGTCTGCCCGTTTTCTGGTACGATATCACCTTCCTCCATAATATCGACTTTATATCTTTCTACTGCCGCCAATGCTTCCTCCTCAGAAGCAAAATTAATCGTATAAGATTTGTCTGACGACTGATAATAAGCTAACATTGTCTGCTCATCATAATACTTAAACTCGCCATCCGCTTTTTGTATGGTCAGCGTCATAGAAAAAGACGTCTTGGGATTCGTCGGATAGTTTTCCATATTGTTGACCTGCGCATCACAAATTGCCTGAATATCCGGATCCTGTGTCGAATAAATCGTAAGTCCGGTATTATACAGCCTTTTATACGCCTCTGTCTGAGAACATCCTAACACTTCCATCAGATCTGCTATGACCTGTTCTGTCAGTGCATCGTCAAAATAAGAATGCACACTGGACTTGTCCAACTGCCTGGCATTCACTTTCTGAATACGGCTGTAAACAGGATCTGCCATTGCTTCATCGTATTGATACTGTGAGATCATCCCCTGTTTTCTCATATCATCCAGCACCTTTTTTCTCCGCTTCCCGTTATCCTCTGGATGCGATATCGGGTTATAACCGCTTGGATTTTTTGTAATCCCTGCAATCACCGCACATTCTGACAGCGTAAGCTCTGAAACGTCTTTTCCAAAATAGCGTTTGGATGCAGACTGCACACCTAATGTATTCTGTCCCAGATTCACCGTATTCAGGTAATTTTCTAAAATCCAGTCTTTGGATTCTTCCTTTTCCAGCTGCAGCGCTAAATACTGCTCCTGTATTTTCCGTTTAAAACGGTCAGCCTGGGATTTTTCAGCCGTCCAGCTCGTAAACACATTGTTTTTCAACAACTGCTGTGTAATCGTACTTGCCCCTTCCCTGAAATGAAATCCTGCCGCAATCCCTTTGATGCCAGCGCGCACAATCCCTTTAATATCTATTCCATTATGCTCGCGAAATCTGGAATCTTCTATTGCAATAAATGCATTCTGCAAATTTGGGGGAATTTCATCAATCGTGACATAAACACGGTTCGAACCGGAAGCCACTAACGTAGCCGTCGTATTTCCTTTCGAGTCCAGGATCGTTGATAAATACCCTGTCGGTGTGGCATCAATATCTTTGATGCTTGGCGAAGCAGCAAGAATACCCTGATAAGCGCCATATCCGGCGCCTCCGATACAGACTGCCAGCGCAAATATACATACTAAAACAAGCTCATACAGCAATGTCGTACATTTTCTTCCGATCTTTCCTTTTTTTTCTATAATTTCCCTTCGTTTGCGGCGCGTTCCCTCTTTACTGAAATCCATGAAAAGCCTCCTGTACCAACGTCATAACTGTATTATACCAAACTCCCCGGAAATTGTAAAATAAAACATGATCCGCAGCAATGTAATTATTTTTCCGCTTTCATTTTATCCCGCTTCCTTTTCATCATCGTATAGACCGGATGCCGCAATCCTTCCCGGCTCTTTTCCAGCCACTCCACACGGCTTTTCAAATCCCGGTTATCTTCTGCAAGCTGCATACAGCAGGCCCCGACAAACCGAATCAAATCATCCTGCATCTGCGGATTATCCTTTTCCCATTTCGGTACGTCTTTCCATGACATGTCAAATAACTCTTCCCCATTGAAATATTCTTCTGATACTTCTCTATTTTCCTCCTCATATTGTTTCATAAATGTCTCCGCTTCTGCTTTCGAAAACATTTCACACGGATAATATTCCCCAGACAAATCGGCATAAGATAATAATGCCCGTCTGAAAAAACTATGAAAAGCAGCATTCATTCCTGGCATCCCGTTGAGCACCCGCTGAATTTCATGCGTATTGCCTGCCAATCTCGTATTTTTTGCAGCCTGTTCTATGTGATATTCTTTTGTCAGCTCCAGTCCAACCGCCTGTAAAAAATCCGAATAAATAGTGCCTCCTGCAAATCGTTTTGGATCAAAGCGTCTGACGATCAGATTTTTCTTTCCGAAAAAGGCCGCCAGTTTTTTTAAATGCGACGCATATTTCATTTTATTGATACTGTCCAAATTACTGATATATTCCTTCCATGGTGTCGCTGCATCCCTTCCGATACTGCTTTTTACCATCTGGTTCCATCCAGAAATCAGATACATATCCTGTCTTCTTAAATAGACAATGACTTTGATCCTAAAGTCTCCCTCTTTTGCCTCTGCCTTTAATGCCCTCCACATCGTAATCCTCTGTTCATAATTTGCAGACCATATTCCTTCATCTGAAACGATAATTTTATCAAATGTCTGAAACAGCTCATGGATTCTATCCATTCCCTCCCTGAATCTGCCTTCCTGTCTAACCGATGCCTCTTCCAGCATAAAACGGGCGTTTCTGCGTTCTGAAACATCCTGATAACGATACGGAAACAATGGATAACAATATCCCTTCTGATTCAATAGTTCCTGATTATCAATCAGGAAGCTCTGAATGGCTGTCGTTCCTGTCTTTGTAGTGCCGACATGTACATAAAGTGTTTTTTTCATTCTGCGCCCCTCTCATTCCACCATTTTTTTCAACTGATGTTTTTATGATCTATCTGTCCTCTCAAATCCCATATTTCTCAAGCTCAGTCAGCAAGATGTTCACACTGTCTGCAATCTGCGCTTTACTTGTATCAACGGTAACCTCAGGATGCTGTGGCGGCTCATATTCACTCGTGACTCCGGTAAATTCTGCAATCCGTCCCTTTCTTGCCGCCTGATACAGCCCCTTTACATCACGTCTTTCACACTCTTCCAATGGAGTACTCACATATACTTCTATAAATGTATCTCCAATAATCTTTCGCGCAGCAAGGCGGTCTTCCCGATACGGCGAAATAAACGATGTTAATACAATCAGTCCCGCATCATTCATTAACTTTGCTGTCTCTGCAATTCGCCGGATGTTTTCCACCCGGTCCTCTTTGGAAAATCCAAGATCTTTATTCAGTCCAAACCGTACATTATCACCATCTAACAGCATCGTATGTCTGCCTTTTTCCACAAGTTTTTGTTCCAGCGCATTTGCAAGTGTGGATTTTCCAGAACCGGATAATCCGGTCATCCAAATGACTGCTGCCTTCTGGCCTAACAGCTTTTCACGATACTCCCTTGTAATGTCCATCGTATGCCACGTAATCTGACGTTCATCCCCCGGCATTCCTTTTCTGTCCGTACCCATTTGTATCCTTCTCCTTTTCTGATTTACATCATAAATTATTCGATATTCGGCAGCAATAATGTAAACGTACTTCCAGCACCTTCTTTGCTTTCTACAATTATTGTCCCACCGTGTTTTTGTGCAATTTTCATCGCCAATGGCAGTCCAAGACCAAACCCCTTAGAATTTCTGGACTTATCAGCTTTATAAAAACGTTTAAAAATATGCGGCAAATCTTCCTCACTGATTCCCGCCCCATAATCTTTCACTGACACAAATACTCTGTTTTCCCGCATTCCCGTCTCCACTTCGATCAGACTGTCTTCCTCTGAATGCCTGATCGCATTTGTAATCAGATTTTGTATGGCAATCATAACAAGGCTAATGTCCCCAACCGTATGTGCCTGCTGCAGCCTGAGCTTTATATTCAGGCTGTCTCCTGACTTTTGCTGCAAATCTTCACATACAGACTGTACCAGCTCCGGAAGGTCTACATATTCTTGTTCAATTTGCCTGCGGTCATGATCCAATCTGGATAATTCCAATAGCCTGGAAATAATTGCACTCATTTTCAACGACTGGCGTTCTATCACTTCAAGCGCTTCCTGATAATCTTCCTCGCTCACTTTTTTTCCATGCGCATACTGACACTGAGCCGTCATTACTGCAATCGGTGTACGCAGCTCATGTGCGACATCCGACGTAAATTGTTCCTGCTGGCGAAATGTCTCCTCTAAACGATCAAGCATACGGTTATTTGCCTGCGTCAGTACCGCAAGCTCATAAAACTTTCCATCGTATTCCATCCGTCTGGACATATTCATATTCTGCCCGATTGTTTCTGCAGATCTGCACATTTCTCTTAAGGAACCTGCAATGCGCTTTGCCAGAAGCAGTCCCCATAAAATAACAATACCGGATACTACGAAAAGACTGAAATACGCGAGATATTCCATTGTCTGGTATCTGCTGTAAGCATCTGATTTGCGTACAATTGCACGTAAATAAAACCGTCTTCCATTTTCCAGATGTCTACGCATATCCCGAATAAAATAATTCTCCAGCCCCTTCGATACCCGCTGCAGTTTTTTCAAATTTATCTCTATATCCTGCGGACACCCCTGTGGATACTCTCCTGATATCACATCTCCGTTTTTATTTAAAACGAGAAAATAAATATCCCCTTCTTTTTGGACAAAATTTTCTTTTAATATCAGCTCTCCTGAAGGAGTGGCTGCGATTTCTTTCAGATTTTTAAATGCTTCCCGATCCAAACTTTGGCGAATATCATATTCCACTGCCGCGTTCGCCAAAATCCTTACAAAAATAAGCATCGCTGCCATCATAAGCGCCAGCGCCACAATTAAAAGCTGAAGAATATGGCGGCCAATCGATACCTGCTTTACTCGTCTGCCCTTAATACATATCCCACCCCTCTGATTGTCTGTATCAGCTTTGTTTCATACGGATCATCAATTTTTTTTCGCAGATAGCGGATATATACATCAATCACATTTGAATAGCTGTCATGTTCCATATCCCAGATGTTTGCTTCAATCTGCTCTCTGGACACAACAATATTTTGATTGCGGATCAGATACAGCAATACGGAAAACTCCTTGGGTGACAAATTAATAACCGTATCCCCCCTTCTTACAATATGTTCGTTACAATCTACGGATAAATCTGCACATCGGTAAATATTTTCACGAACACCCGCTTTCTTACGGGTCATCGCACGTACTCTGGCGGAAAGTTCCTGAAAAGCAAACGGCTTAACCATATAATCATCCGCTCCAATATCCAGCCCCTCCACAATATCATCAATATGGCTGCGGGCGGATAAAAACAAAACCGGTGTCTGAATCCCGTGGCTGCGAGCTTTTTTGAGCACTTCAAATCCATTCATTTTGGGCAGCATCACATCTAACACAGCTCCGTCATACTCCTCCATTGTCAGATAATCATATGCACTGTCTCCGTCATAGCACACGTCCACCAGATACCCTTCTGCTTCCAGTTCTTTTTTTATAATACGATTCATATCCTTTTCATCTTCCACTACCAGTATCTTCATAATAGTATTTCCTCTGCATGGTTATTTATTCTCTGTTTCCAGCAGCAGCTTACGGCATTGGCTAAAAAATGCCGGTGCTATTTTTCGCATCCCTTCTGCAGCCAGATAAATAACAACTGTCGTTACTGCAAAAGCAAGTACATATTTCGGATACAGCTGTGCATACGTCTGTCCCGGATATATCCTGACAAGCGCATGACTCCAATAATTATGTGACAAATACACTGGAAAACTGATTTTTCCAAGGAAGTATATCAGAGGTTTATTAAAAAACGATGAAAGCAGGCTGTGCCCGCTGAACGTTACAACGATTCCAGCTGCAAATAGCAGCAGCATTACAAAATCCATCTGCGATCCTTTATGCTGATAAGACCACAAAATAACACCCAAATAACATCCCAGCTCCAATATGGTCAACAACAGCTTTCCCAGCCTGGAATATGGTACCTGCATGATTTTTTGACAAATTCCCCAACAGATCACACCCATACACAGCTCTCCGACTGCACGCAGAAATCCTTTGTAGCAAAAACCAAGCCAATCCGTAGGTCCGCGCAGATCGCCTACATTTTTCGAAAGATATCCCAGCGCTGCGATTGCAAGAATCGGCGCCCATACATTTAAAAATACATCTCTGTTTTTTAAAAACAACGGCACAAGCACAAGCATTGCCAGTAGCATTGCTGAAATATACCATGCTGCCGGATTTGCTTTAAACCCTTCCAACCCGGATTCTCTCAAAAAGAACATGTCCCATACCCCGGTCATCAAATCTTTCACAAGCGACGACAAAGAAACATTCTTTCTGGCAATATGCTGGACAACAAATCCAATTCCCCATGCAATAAAGATTTCCGGACAAAGCCCTTTGATCTTATGCAGCATGAACTTACGGCTGTCCCTGCCAACTTTAATATCAGCTTCCTCATAGCGAGAAATAGATGCAGCCATAAGATATCCAGATACCAGAAAAAAGAACTCCACTGCAATAGCCGCACCTACAAACGGAGTCGTTTTTATTTTTGTCAAATTCGAGGAATGAAACTGGACGACCATAATCGAAAATACAAATTTCCAAAAATCAATGGCTCCATTTCTTGTTTTTGTCTGTTTTTGTGTCATGAATCTAATTCTCCTTCATATATTACATCATTAAAATGATTCGTCTGGTGGCATTATAGCAAAAATATCCGTATTCCGCAAGAATTGGCATAATAATATAAATAAAACAGGATGCCGCCTGACATCCTGGCCCATACCAGTCCATCAATCGCAACATCCTGTTTCAGACAGCAGCTTTATCAAGTTTTAACAAAGTATTTGAAGTTCTCACGCCGGACTTTCCGTATATAAGTAAGGTGTAATTTTTTCCATCACGGACGTATCGTCAGAATTACAACTTAATTTTTGCGGCTGAGTCAGATCAAGCGCAAATACTCCAAGCAAAGATTTTGCATCTACAATCCGTCTTCCTGATCCCATATCAAAGTTTACCTCTAATGTGCTTATCATGTTTACAAAACTCCTTACCTGCTCTGCATTATGAAATTTAACAAATACCTGCTGCATAACATTACTCCTTTCTTTCTTTATATTTTTTATTTTATTTCATCAGGTAATCATTTGTAACCGAACAGAATGCCTTCTCTAAAGTTCTTCTAACCGATTACAATATTTCTGATTTATTCCTGATTCCTTCTACTTTGAATATTCCCGGTTATTTACTTTTTATTCCTTTTTCATATCTGATTTTATATCTGTTTTTATTTCAGTTTTTATATCTGTTTTTATGCCTGTTTTTATTTCAGTTTTTATATCTGTTTTTGTGTCTGTTTTTACACTGTGTTATCGATTTCATTTACGATAAAATCATATCCTAAAGTTTCCTGTTTGTGAATTGGCATTTCTTCTAATATTTTCCATGATTTTTTGTAGATAATGATGAAATCCATTTCACGCAATATCGTGACGAAAAATAAAATCATTCCTTTTTATTATTCAATCTGCTTAATTAAATTTCATTTTTATCCAATTTTTTAGATATTATCCTTAAAATCACTTGCTTTATTTTTAAATATCATATATAATAGGTACAATTTTACTGAAACCTCTTATGAAAATTCTTATAAAAATTCTATAACTTGCGTAAAGATATCCAAATGGCTTTCATACTAGTGTATGCTCTGTTCAGATTTGTTGGTAAAGTTGCTATGATAACGCTTTCAGAATTTTCGTTTCCGCCTGCAGCCACAGGAAGAAATGGATCGATATCTGACGCGTTTTCTATAAACTCCTAAATATTTTAAGTCCCTTTGGCAGCGGAATACAGCCAGGCCGCTGCCTATTAAGGGAACTCAGACGTCTTAGCTTACTCCTTATCTTCCTGCATCTGACCATAATACCTGATACAATTCACAAATTAAAAATGCTGAAACAGGCCCAAGCAATACGCCGGATGCCCCATATACATGTACGCCGATGTAAATACTCATTAATACTGCAATCGGCGGATACCCAAGCCTTTCGCCAATCAGCCTTGGCTCTAAAAACTGCCGGACAAAACTGCATACAACATATAAAATCCCATACACCGCTGCCAATACATACTTTCCATTGATAATGTCTATAATCATCCAGGGTACAAATATCGTCCCTGTCCCGATAAAAGGAAGCGCATCACACAAGCCGATTCCCATACCTGCCAAAAGCGCATAA
The DNA here is from genome assembly GCA_910584345.1 of uncultured Eubacterium sp. Lineage (GTDB taxonomy): Bacteria > Bacillota > Clostridia > Lachnospirales > Lachnospiraceae > Eubacterium_J. Next base: position 36,422 of record CAJTZX010000001.1, read on the forward strand.
GAATTACCTGTAAAAAACAGTCCTGCAATACAGATCAGACTAATAATGAGTAAAATAATCAACTGTGCCTTCAAATATGTCCCTCCGACTGCTTTCGCATTTTGTTTAATCTGTATCGCTAACTTTCCGGCTTCAGATTTGCGGACTGCATTTGCGATAACTGGATAATCCGACAGTATCAGCATCCCAGAAATTACCGAAACAAGCGCAACGCCCATAACAGAAAATACTGCCTTCGCATAGAGCATAGAGTTCTTTAATAAATACGGAAGCGTAGAAGTTTGAAATCCTGTCTTTACTTTGTTCTGCATACGTACAAACAACTGCTCTGCTTCACCAAGCGAAACACCTAAACTGCGTTCGATCCTGGCACAACAGTCACACCAAATATCACGGACTCCTCCTTCAATTGATTCCGCATTTTTTACGAGCGCCGCCAGCTGCATACACGCCGTACGTCCAACAAAAAAACAAATCATTCCAACAACTGCGAGTACAACAAGTACAACAAGCATAGAAATCAAACTTCGCCCCTTTCCAGTTTTCTCTACTGCCTTTTGCACGATCGGATGCAGCATCATTGCGAGTAACGCGCCGAACAAAAAAGGAATTACAATTGGCAGAACAAATCTCATCATAAGATAAACTGCCAGCGTAACCCCTGCTAATAAAATTGTCTTTTTTACGTTTTCTCTCTCATACCATCTCATACAGAAAGTATGTGTGAATGGCCGATTATTATACTTCCAAACTTTTCAAATACAGGCTGCGAAGGAGTGATTGAAAATTTCATCTTTTTTTGGTTCGCAGGATGTGCAAATTCCAGTTCACAAGCACATAATCCTAACCCTGACTTTGCTTCTCCTTTTCCATATTTCATATCCCCTGCCAACGGTGTACCAAAATGTGCCATTTGCACCCGAATCTGATGATGCCTGCCCGTTAACAGCTGTATCTTTACTAAATTTTGCACCGGATCACAATTTTCATCTGTCTTAAGCGCCTGATACATCAATTCTGCCTTTTTTGCCTGCGGATCTCCCTTTTTGGCGACAATGGTCAGATTTCTTCGTCCGTCTTTTTTTAAATAATCCTGCAGCGTTCCTTCCTGCATCGGCATCACTCCTTCTGTTACTGCCAGGTAAACTTTGGAAAAGCCCCCCTGCTGCAGCTGTCTGCTTAACGCTGCCGTACTGCGTGTATGCTTCCCAAATACAACGATGCCTTCCACCGGCTGGTCCAGACGATGAATGAGTCCGAGATACGGCTCCTCACCTTTGTCATGCCGATAATTGCATAGCAGACTGACCATATCCTGCTGCCCGCTTTTTTTCGTCTGTGAAGCAATCCCTGCTGGTTTCACGCACACAAGAATATCTGTGTCTTCATATAATATCTTCACGCTGTTTTTCCTCTTTTACATTGACCGACATTATAATTTAAATCGATATCCTACGCCCCAAATTGTTTCGATATATTGCGGTTTGGCTGTATTAATCTCGATTTTTTCCCGAATCTTTTTAATATGCACCGTTACGGTCGCAATATCCCCTACCGACTCCATATCCCAGATTTCTTTAAACAACTCATCTTTCGTAAACACCCGGTTCGGATTTTGCGCCAAAAATACAAGCAGATCGAACTCCTTCGTTGTAAACTGCTTTTCTTCTTCATTAATCCAAACACGTCTGGCTGTCTTATCAATTCGTATTCCACGTATTTCCACAATATCATTCTGAGAAGCTCCGCTTCCAATCAGTCTTTCGTATCTTGCCAAATGCGCCTTTACCCTCGCTACAAGTTCGCTCGGTGAAAAAGGTTTTGTCACATAGTCGTCTGCTCCCATACCAAGCCCGCGTATTTTATCAATATCATCTTTTTTTGCAGATACCATCAATATCGGCAGGTTTTTATGTTCTCTGATCTGTCTGCATACTTCAAATCCATCCATACCCGGAAGCATCAGATCCAGTATTACCATATTATAATCTTCCTCTAGTACTTTTTTCAGTCCTACTTCTCCATTTGTCTCGATTTCCACTTGAAATCCGCTCAATTCCAGATAATCTTTTTCCAATTCTGCAATCGTCATCTCATCTTCAATAATCAATATCCTACTCATTTGGAACCTCCTGATATTTTCGTATTACAAAATACATGACTGTGCCTGTAGACTCCTTGCTCGTCGCCCATATTTTACCGCCGTGATCTTCAATAATCTTCTTTACAATCGACAGCCCAATACCGCTCCCACCGGTTGCAGAATTTCTAGATGCATCCGTCCGATAAAACCTGTCAAAAATAAACGGCAAATCTTTCTGTCCGATGCCTTTGCCATTATCCTCGATCTCAATCTGAATAAAATCCCCCACATCTTTGATACGGATATTAATCAGACCATGTTCCTTATCCATATATTTAACCGAATTGCCAATAATATTGTCTATCACTCGTTTGAGCTGTTCTGGATCTGCAATAATCTCCACTTCATCTCCTGCATAGTTAAAATAAGACAATCCAATATGCTCTGCTTCCAGTTCCAGCCCAATCTCCTCGATACAATCGCTAAAGTACTCTCCTGCATTGATCCGTTTGAAATTGTACGGGATACGGTTTGTATCAATCTTGGCATATAAAGTCAGCTCATTAATTAAACGGTCCATATCAATGGCTTTGTTATAAATCGTACGCATATATTTATCTACTTTTTCCGGCGTATCCGCCACACCGTCCAAAATACCTTCCACATAACCTTTGATCGCTGTAATCGGCGTACGCAAATCATGTGAAATATTACTGATTAAAATCCGGTTCTGCTTTTCTGCTTCTAATTTTTCTTCTGCAGATTCTTTTAGCCGCTGTCTCATATCTTCAAAATTTTGGCACAGCCTGCCCATTTCATCTTTACTGTCTGCTTCAATCGTAAAGTCCAGGTTCCCTTCCTTAATATTTTTGGCTGCTTCTTCCAACTTGCAAATCGGTGTAACGATACTGCGGTAAATCCATGCCGTAATAGATAAGCCTGTAGCGGCAAGAATCAGTACGATACAGACCGCCATATCTTCCACAAGCACTTGGATCTGCGACATATCAATTTTATAGGCAAGCGATCCGATGTCAATCCCCGTCTGCTGCGCCACCGTATTCATTTGAATCAGCCTGATAACAAAAAAAGCAAACAGCGCCAGCAAAATCGGCATAAACACAATCACGAAAAACGTAATCACCAGTTTTGTACTCAATTTCATATACAGACTCCTATTTTGAAACTGTAAATCCATCCTATCATAAATTTGCTTACAGTTCCTAACAACAATGGTAACAAAAAAATAACTGCAGCGGCTTTATACACCGCAACAGTTATTATAACATGTGGTTCATTATTTCTTATAAAAATTCAAAAAAAAGATTCTAAATTTTTTCTAAAGTCATATCACGTTTGAAATGATTATGCCAAATACTTCTTTAATGCGTCCACTTTATTCAATGCTTCCCACGGCAAATCCAGATCATTTCTGCCAAAGTGGCCATAAGCTGCCGTCTGCTTATAGATCGGCCTTCTTAAGTCAAGCATCTTAATAATTCCAGCCGGACGAAGATCAAAATTCTCACGTACAATTTCTACAAGCTGATCGTCTGAGATTTTACCTGTGCCAAAGGTGTCAACCATAACGGATGTCGGCTGTGCCACACCAATTGCATAAGACAGTTGGATCTCGCATTTATCAGCCAATCCTGCCGCTACAATATTCTTTGCTACATAACGTGCCGCATAAGCCGCTGAACGATCTACTTTTGTACAGTCCTTGCCGGAAAATGCTCCGCCGCCATGACGTGCGTATCCGCCATATGTATCTACAATAATTTTTCTTCCGGTCAGTCCTGCATCCCCCTGCGGTCCGCCGATGACAAATCTTCCGGTAGGATTAATAAAAAACTTCGTATCTGAGTCTATCATTTCTTTTGGAATAACAGGATCAAATACGTATTTCATAATATCGGTATGAATCTGATCCTGCGTAACTTCCGCATCATGCTGTGTAGATAAAACGACTGCTTCCAGTCTCTTTGGTTTTCCTGCCTCGTCATACTCTACCGACACCTGTGTCTTTCCATCCGGGCGCAAATATGCAAGCGTACCGTCTTTACGAACTTTTGTCAGCTGCAATGCAAGCTTATGTGCCAGTGAGATTGGATAAGGCATATAACTTTTTGTCTCGTTTGTCGCATAGCCGAACATCATTCCCTGATCGCCTGCACCAATTGCATCCAGCTCTTCATCCGTCATTTTATTTTCTTTTGCTTCCAGTGCTTTATCCACACCCATGGCAATATCTGCCGACTGCTGATCCAGAGCTGAGAAAACAGCACATGTATTGCAGTCAAATCCCATCTTCGCATCATTATAGCCGATCTCGTTTACAGTCTTTCTTACGATAGACGGTATATCAAGCTGCGCTTTTGTTGTAATTTCTCCTGTCACAAGCACAAATCCGGTACAACATGCCGTCTCGCAGGCTACCCGGCTCATTGGGTCCTGCTCCATGCAGGCATCCAGCACTGCGTCTGATACAGCATCACACAATTTATCTGGATGCCCTTCAGTTACTGATTCTGACGTAAATAATAACTTTTCCATTCTTTTTCCTTTCGTTGTTTCATTCTGTTGTTTTTGATTTACCTGTTTCGTTTCAAAAAAAAACAGGTTCGCTTATAAGCGGACCTGATACTAGGTTAAATCATCAAATCCTCTTATTGTTCGATTACTCGCTCAGGTTGGCACCTTCCACTTATTTGCAGGGGGTTGCCGTGACTTCACAGATCCTTTGTATCTCCATCACTCTGAATAAGAGAAAAATCGTATGCAATTTTTGAATTTTCAAATCTAACTCACATAGACAATACAACAAATCAGCAGAAAAGTCAATGCTAAATATTGACATTTTCTGCTTTTAATCAGATAATAGAACTGTTAACTGCATAAAACTTAAATAGAAGAAGGAACCATAATAGTTCTGGGGAGGAAGTACATGAACGAAACAACATCTGCAAACATTACGCCAGGAACGTCATCTGTTCCCGAATCCGAAAAAAAGAATCACGTTCCGGTTCAAAACCGCATTTATTCGCAGGCCATCAAACAAAGTCCTGAGTTTATGAATTTTCAGGTTGATTTTGCTGTCTGTTTAAATGAGCTGACAAATTATTTTAATGCTATTATTATGGGAAATTTTAAAGCTCCTGATGCACTTTTAGAAAAAACAGACGCTATGATCCGGCCAGGGCAGACTACGATTGACTTTTTTGATATGCTGCACAATCTACGCTCCGTTGACGACAGTATTTACGCACATTGTCTGAATGTTGCGCTGATCGCGCGTACGATCGGAAAATGGCTGAAAATTCCTGCTGAAGATTTGGAAACACTCACTCTTTCCGGATTGTTGCATGATATTGGCAAAGCGCTGATTCCTGACGACCTGCTCAACAAACAAGGCAAGCTCACAGACGAAGAATATGATTTACTCTGTCAGCATTCCCAGCTCGGTTATGACCTTTTAAGACCGCTGCCGCTCAATTCCCATGTAAAGAAAGCTGCCTTGATGCATCACGAACGCTGTGACGGTTCCGGTTATCCCGGCAGCGCTACTACGGACGCTATTGATGATTTTGCAAATATTGTCGCCATTGCAGATGTTTATGATGCTATGACGGCAGCCCGTACTTATCGCGCGCCGCTTTGTCCGTTTCAGGTCATTGCTGAATTTGAAAAAGATGGTCTTCAAAAATATAAACCAAAATTTATTCTTACATTTTTGGAACATATTGCATCTACCTATCAAAACAATCATGTACTCCTTAGCGACGGACATGCTGCAAATATTGTATTACTGAACAAAAACCACCTGTCAAAGCCGCTTGTTCAGCTGGATAATGGTGAATGTATTGACTTGTCCAGATCAGACCTATCCATTAATTCACTGATATAATTTATGTTAAATAAAAACAAATACCGCATAATTGCTACTTTGAAACAATTATGCGGTATTATCCTATCTGTTATCTGCACTTTGCTTAAAAATATATAATGGAATCTTAATTAACCCACTTTCAATGTAAATTTCTGTATATCTTTTTCCGAGTTGACTTTTTCTATGCGAGCGCCCAATTCCCCTAATTTATACTCAAACTGCTCATAGCCCCGTTCAATATAATGGATATTGTCTACAACCGTGATCCCTTCCGCTGCCAATCCTGCGATTACAAGAGCTGCACCTGCACGAAGATCAGGCGCGCTAACTCTAGCTCCCATATAGCCGGATACTCCGTTAATAATTGCAATATTGCTCTCTACTTTAATGTTTGCACCCATCCGTGTAAGTTCATCTACATAACGAAACCGATTTTCAAAAATACTCTCTGTTACCGTACTGGTGCCCTGTGCAATTCCCAACAATACTGACATCTGCGGCTGCATATCTGTTGGAAAGCCCGGATATGCCAGTGTTGTCACCTGTGTGTGATGCATTGGTTTGGAACATACTACTCTGACCGCATCATCAAACTCTTCTACTTCGCAGCCAACCTCCAGCAATTTTGCCGAAGTTGCCTCCAGATGTTTTGGAATGACATTTTTAACTGTTATATCGCCTTTCGTTGCAGCGGCAGCAAACATAAACGTTCCTGCCTCGATTTGATCCGGTATAATCGCATATTCCGTTGCGTGGAGCCGTTCCACACCTACAATACGAATCACATCCGTTCCTGCCCCACGAATATTCGCTCCCATGCTGTTTAAGAAATTTGCTACATCTACAACATGAGGTTCTTTTGCTGCATTTTCTATAATGGTTTTACCGTTTGCCATAGAAGCAGCCATCATAATGTTAATGGTAGCTCCTACAGATACTTTATCGAGATAGATATGAGTCCCTTTTAGATACTCCGTCTGCGCAACAATTAATCCGTGCTGAATCGATACATCCGCGCCAAGTGCGCGAAAACCTTTCAGATGCAGATCAATCGGCCTGCTTCCAATATCACAGCCGCCCGGAAGTGCAACCTCTGCATGGTTGTATTTTCCAAGCAATGCGCCTAACAGGTAATAAGATGCACGTATTTTTTTAATATATTCATATTCTACACAAAGCTCTCGGATTTGTGAACCGTTGATTTTTACAGTATGTTCATCCACACGGTGAATCTTTGCTCCAATCTCCGCCATTGCCTCCAACAGCACATTAATATCACGCACATTTGGCAGATTATCAATCGTAACCGTTTCGTCTGTCATAATTGCAGCTGCCAAAATTGCCAGCGCCGCATTTTTTGCTCCTCCGATCTCTACTTCACCGACCAGCGGAATTCCACCCTTGATTACATAATACTGTTCCATCTCACACCTCAATCTATCTCTAATTAAAGTTACAAACAAAAGCTGATTCCATAATTCTTTTTTAAATAATCATTTTTTATACGAATAGCATGCCCTCATTAACACGTAATTATAGTAGCTAAATTTCTTTTTTGTCAATACTTCTTAAAAAATATGGCAAATTATATACTTTCGATATCGTTTTCCAAATTGAACTGTTCAATATGTTAAATAAAATATGTTATATTTTTGCCGCAGGCAAACTTCCCATATGCCGGATTCTGTTACTGTTTTATTGTTATTTTATGCCATAAAAGACATATGGTTCCAAAAAGCTCTGAGAACCATCCTTATCTTGCAAACTGGCTCTTATATAGTGTCGCATAAAATCCATTTTTTTGCAAGAGCTGCTGATGAGAACCTTGCTCAATAATTTTGCCATCTTTCATCACAAGAATGACATCCGCACTTTCAATTGTAGACAGACGATGCGCCACAATAAAACTTGTCCTTCCCTGCATCATAGATGCAAATGCTTTTTGTATCCGCATTTCTGTACGCGTATCGATCGAAGATGTGGCTTCATCTAAAATCAGCATTGGCGGCAGGCAAAGCATGACTCTTGCAATACATAGCAGCTGTTTTTGCCCTTGCGAAAGATTTCCGCCGTCTTCTGTAACTTTTGTATGATAGCCTTCTGGAAGACGCTTAATAAAACTATGCGCATGAGCTGCCTTTGCTGCCTGAATCATCTCTTCTTCCGTTGCATTTGGGCGGCCCATACAAATATTATCTCTAATCGTACCGCTTCTCAGCCACGTCTCTTGCAACACCATACCATAAGAACCGCGTAAGCTCTTTCTTGTAATATGTTTAATATCGGTACCATCTACTTTTATCCTGCCGGCATTCGGATCATAAAACCGCATTAACAGATTAATCATTGTTGTTTTTCCGCATCCTGTTGGCCCTACGATCGCAATACGCTGACTCGGACGTACGTTTAAATTAAAGTCTTCAATTAACTTTTGGTCCGGTTCATAAGAAAAAGACACATGCTCTAATACCACACTTCCATCTGCATGTTCTAACACTTTCGCATCTGCATGATCTGGAACCTGCGGCTCTTCTTCGATGAGAGCAAAGATTCGTGCAGCACAGGCAATTGCATTTTGCAGTTCGGTAATAACGCCTGATATCTCATTAAAAGGCTTCGTGTACTGATTTGCATAGCTTAAAAAGCAAGACAGCTGTCCAACGCTTAAATTACCTGCAATTACTGCCAAAGCTCCAAATACAGCCACACCTGTATATACCAGACTATTTACAAAACGCGTCGCCGGATTCGTAATAGATGAAAAAAAGAACGCTCGCAAAGAATACTTCTCCAAATCCGCATTCATAGAATCGAACTTCTCCAAAACCTCCTTTTCTCTGCCAAACGCCTGAACAACCTTCTGATTGCCAATCATTTCATCGATAAGCGCTGTCTGCGCGCCTCTGCTCTGAGACTGCCTTTGGAACATCTGATACGTACGTTTTGCAATATATCCTGCAACCAAAAGCGATACCGGAGTTACAACCACTACCACTACCGTGATTGTAATATTAACAGAAATCATAAAGCAAAGTGTTCCAACAATTGTTAAAACACCCGTAAATAATTGTGTAAATCCCATCAGCAGACCGTCCGCAAACTGATCTACATCAGCAATTACCCGGCTTACAATCTCACCTGACGGATGCGCATCCAGATATTTTAACGGCAGTTTTTCAATCTTTTGAAAAGCCTCTTCTCGAATATCCCGGATGACCTGATAAGTAATCCGATTATTTATCACATTCATAAACCACTGTGCCGCTGCTGTCACCGCGATTAAAATTCCTGCTTTTTTAATGATAGACAAAATACCAGCAAAATCTACAAATCCCTTTCCTAAAATCAGGTCTACGGCATTACCTGTCAAAATCGGAAAATACAAAGTTGAAAATACCGTAACCGCCGCAAACAAAAGTGACAACAGTACTAAAATCCGATATTGTCTGATATAAGTTAATACTTTTCGAATCGTTTCGGTCTGTTTTTTTCTGCCTTGCATTACGCCATTCCCCCTTTCGCTTCATTCCCATTTTTGTAATCCGTTTTTTCAGACTTGAATTGAGACGCATAGATCTCCTGATACACTTGACAGTTTTCCAGCAGTTGTTCGTGCGTCCCCTTCCCCACAAGCTCACCGTCGTCCAGCACTAAAATACAATCTGCAGACTGTACCGAAGAAGTTCTTTGAGATACAATAAACACAGCAGGATGATAGTCCAGATTACGCAAAGACTCTCGCAGTCTGGCATCCGTAGCAAAATCCAGCGCACTCGCACTGTCATCCAAAATCAGGATTTCCGGTCTCCGTACCAATGCCCTTGCAATTGTCAACCGCTGGCGCTGTCCGCCAGACAGGTTTTTCCCACCCTGTTCGATTGGCTCATCAAGCCCCATCTCTTTTGCCTGAATCACATCTGATGCCTGCGCTGACTCTATCGCTGCCTGCAGCTGACTCTCTGATGCATCCTCATTTCCCCACTTTAGATTTTCACGGATCGTTCCCTGAAACAATACCGCTTTTTGCATTACAACACCGATTTTACTCCGTAGCTGCGTAAGATCATACTGACGCACGTCTTTTCCATCCACTTTCACAGACCCTTTGGCCACATCATAAAATCTTGGAATCAAATTCACGACCGTACTTTTTCCAGAACCAGTTCCACCGATAATGCCAATCGTTTCTCCCGGATAAACCTCAAAATCAATATCGGACACAGCGTATTCCCCGGAACCATGATAGGACATACTGACATTAGAAAATGAAACTTTTGGCAATCCTGTCGCTGAAAGATTTGCTTCGCCTTTGATATCTGCGCAAGAAACCTGTACATCTGTACCTTCCATTCCTGCTTCTACATCGAGCACATCCGCCACACGTTTCCCACATGCGATTGCTTTTGTTACACTTACAATCAGATTTGCAAGTTTGATTAATTCCACAAGAATCTGCGACATGTAATTTACAAGCGCCACAACTTCTCCTTGTGTCAAGTATCCGATATCCACCCGCATAGCGCCTGTCCAAATTAGTACTAACGTCGCAACATTAATAATAACATAGGTAACAGGATTCATCAATGCCGATATTTTACCCACATACTGTTGATCTTCATTCAGCATTTGATTTTTAGTATTAAATTTGTCTATTTCTTCGTCTTCTTTATGAAACGCACGAATCACACGAACGCCTGTAAGATTTTCCCGTACCAGTGTCAGCACATCGTCCAAACCATTCTGCACTTTTTTATAGAGTGGAATGCTGACGCACATAACGCCAAAAACAACCAAAGAAAGCAGAGGAATCGTTACAACAAAAATAAATGCGGCTTTTACATCTACAGTAAATGCCATAACCATCGCACCAAATACAATAAACGGAGAACGTAAAAACAGACGCAGGAATAAATTAATTCCAGATTGTACCTGGTTAATATCACTTGTCATACGTGTAATCAGCGTAGATGTCCCGATCTGATCCAGTTTTGAAAAAGACAGGTTTTGAATATGCATGAATACAGCATGACGCAGTTGTGCCGCCATACCTACTGCCGCTTTTGCAGCAAAAAACTGCGCTGTAATCGAACATACCAATCCAATCAGCCCCAGTCCGGTCATGACCAGACACATACGAACAACATAGTTTTTATCTCCGTCTGCAATACCCGTATCAATGATTGCAGCCATCACTAATGGAACAATGAGTTCAAAAATTGCTTCCAGCATTTTAAATAGCGGGGCAAGAATGCTTTCTCTTTTATAATCTTTTAAAAAATATAATATTTTTTTCATAACTTTTCACCCTCTAATTCGAAAAGAAAGACAGTACTGTCCATACAGTATCTGCCTTGGATGCTTTTTTTATTCTACCGTTGAAATATGTATACCCTTTCGGGTAGGATCTTTGCAGTACTTCTCCCGTCATTTACTTATTGGATTCCCAAACGACTCTGCGCCTGGCGGAATGTTAAAAGTGCCCTTTGACGTCCTTTCAGAGGATGTTCCAGCCAGCAAAACCATTCCGCCAGGCGCAATGTCTGACTATGAAACACTTAAGTTAATGACATTGTTACCTGAACTGTTGCAAAGAAACAAGTACTACTAAGACCATATCAAACTGTTGCCATCTTTATTCTTCTGCATTTGACGTATCTTCTACATCCGAACTGTCTGCATTTGATGTATCATCTGTGCCTGTACTGCCTGTATCTGACGTATCATCTGTGCCTGTATTTGATGTATCATCTGTCGAAGTGGTTGTTTCTTCTGCTTTTGCAGTATAAAGTTCATCAAAATTAACTTTTTTCCACTCATTTTCGTTAATCTTCCAATCACTGGATTCTTTATAGCTTTCAACCGTTTCCGAATATTTATCGTTACGGCGCTGTGTCAGAATTGATTCTTTTTTTGTTTTTGCAGCTTCTTTGTCATCTGTTGAATCCATGCGAATGACATAATAGCCATTATTTGTTTCAATTACGGTGTCTGACAGCTTGCCTTCTTTGAGCTTGTCCGCTGCTTTCAGCACTTCTATATCCATGCTTGTCGTATTGTCGTCTTCATTCAGATCTCCGGCTCCATAAGAACAGGTCTGTATCGTATATTCTTTGTCTTTCGCGGCTTGTTCCATATCATCGCCGGCATTTTCCAAAAATTGCTCAGCAGTTTCTTTGTTGTCTTTTCCTGCCTCTGCACTGTCTGCAGTTGTATCATCTGTTGCTGTATCCGACGCAGTTGTTTTGTCAAAGCGAACATAGCTGAATGTTTTTTGTGCACACTCTTCATCAGAAACATTTGTATCTATTTCTTCCTGAATGGCTGCACGCATTTTCGACTGAATTTTGTTCAGCCGAAGCATTTCTTCTACAATTTCCTGCGTTGCACCCATTTTATTTACCGCTTCTGCACTATTGTCTGCCAGAAACTTAGATGCAGCTTGTGTAATAGCCGTCTTTTCTTCCTCGGTCAGCTCTATTTGATAATCTGCAGCATGTGCATCCATCAGATAGCACTCACGAATATTTTCCATAACACTGTCTTTTACCGAGTCTGTCATCGTTGTACCATCGCCAGAATCAGAATTCCACATATCTTCTCCATAATAAGAAAGAAAATACAGATCTGTCTGCGCCGCCTGATACTGAGCCATAAAGTTGGCAACACCCATAGAAATCTCCTTGCCGTCTAAAGTAGCTGCCACCGCCTGCGCATTTACTTTACTGCTGCCACAACCTGTTACTGTAAAAGATGTAAGCATTGCCGCCGCAAGCAGCATTGCCGCAATTTTTTTAAATTTCATAAATAGACTGCCTCCTAAATATTTAAAATTTTGCAATTATCTGTGGTATTCATTCACTGGTCTATTATAGTGCAAATATCCGCTGTCTGCAAGAAGTTTCATTATTTTTTCACATAACCCATTGCCTCCGTCAGCTCGGCCAGCAATACTAACGGCTGTACTTTTTTTGCATCACGGCTGTTTTGCATCATATTGTATGTGAAGGCTGGATTTTTACCAACTGCTGTAAATGTAAGCCTGCCATCATATTGTTTGACGAAATCTGGTATTTTTGACGTATCAATCTCAGCATATTCGTGCATCGTCATCCGCAGCATTTTGCCTTTTTGCGTGATTTCTTTGATATATACCCGATGCGCCTTTGCTTTTACCTGTGCGATCTTGAGTAAATTACATACAGACGCTGGCGGATCTCCAAAACGATCTAATAATTCTTCCATCATTTCTTCTGCTTCTTCCTGCGTCTCTATCCCTGCTACGCGCTTATATATATCTAACTTCTGATACTCATTCGGAATATAAGACGGCGGAATATACGCATCTATATCTATATCAATCGATGTCTCAAAGTCTTCTGCAGCTGTCTCTCCTTTGGCCTGCTTCACTGCATCCCCCAGCATCTTGCAATACAGATCATAACCGACTGCCTCCATATGACCGCTCTGCTGTGCTCCAAGAAGATTTCCTGCACCACGGATTTCCAAATCACGCATGGCGATTTTAAATCCGCTTCCCAAATCGGTAAACTCCTTAATCGCTGCCAGACGCTTTTCTGCTACTTCTTTGAGCATTTTATCTCGCCGATACATTAAAAATGCATATGCCGTCCGGTTTGAACGCCCGACTCTGCCGCGAAGCTGATACAGCTGCGACAGTCCCATATTATCTGCATCCTGAATAATCATTGTATTGACATTGGAAATATCCAATCCTGTTTCAATAATCGTTGTAGATACTAATACATCAATCTCTCCATTGATAAACTGATACATAATATTTTCCAGCTCACGTTCCTTCATCTGCCCGTGTGCGATCGCGATTACTGCATCTGGCACAAGACTTTGTACTTTTGCCGCCACATCCTGAATCTGATTGACTCTGTTAAACACATAGTAAACCTGTCCTCCTCTGGCAAGCTCCCGTACAATCGCTTCACGCACCATTTCTTCATTATATTCCAAGACATAGGTCTGTATTGGCACACGGTCAACCGGAGGCTCTTCCAGCACACTCATATCACGGATCCCTATCAGACTCATATGCAAGGTCCTTGGGATTGGCGTTGCTGTCAGTGTCAGCACATCTACATTTGTTTTCAGTTTTTTTATTTTTTCTTTGTGAGTCACGCCAAACCGCTGTTCCTCATCCACGATTAAAAGTCCCAAATCTTTATATTGTACATCTTTGGACAATACCCGGTGTGTGCCGACAATGATATCAATCGTCCCTTGTTTTACCCCCTGAATCGTCTTCTTTTGCTGGGCCGGCGTCCGAAATCTGCATAACAGGCCAATCGTAATCGGAAAGTCCTGCATACGCTGTACAAAGTTGTTATAAACCTGCTGTGCCAGAATCGTAGTAGGAGCCAGATACACTACCTGTTTGCTTTCCTGTACTGCTTTAAAAGCTGCACGTATGGCAATTTCTGTCTTGCCATATCCAACATCGCCGCAAATGAGCCGGTCCATAATTTTTGTGCTTTCCATATCCCGCTTTGTTGCTTCAATCGCCATCGTCTGATCTTCAGTCTCCTCGAACGGGAACATTTCTTCAAATTCCCTCTGCCAGACAGTATCCGGCCCATAGACATATCCTTTCTGATCTTCTCTGGCAGCATAAAGCTGTACAAGTTCTCCGGCAATCTCCTTTACCGCGCTTCTTACTTTTGTTTTCGTTTTCTTCCATTCCAGACTTCCAAGAGAATTCAGCTTTGGTTTGCGCTCTCCGGCTCCGGCATATTTTTGTATCATGTCCAGCTGCGTCGCTAGTATATACAGCACACCGCCTTTATCATATTCAATCTTAATATAATCTTTTGTCGTTCCTTCTACCTCGATTTTTTCGATTCCCTGATAAATACCTAATCCATGGTTTTCATGTACAATATAATCTCCGACACTCAAATCGGTAAAACTGGCAACCTTTTCTCCATTTTTTGCCGGACGGCGTTTCTTCTTCTTTTTCTCTGCGCCAAAAATATCACTCTCAGATATCACTACAAATTTTAACATCGGATATTCATATCCACGTTTCACTTTTCCATATAGAGCCATCACTTCCCCTGGCTTTACGATATGGTCATAGTCTTCAGTATAAAAAGCGTTTAAACCTTCCTCTACAAGATCCTGTGTCAGCCTTTGTGCTCTTGTTCTGGATCCTGATAATAAAATCACCTTATAATTTTTCTTTTTGTATTGCTGCAAATCCTTTACTAACAATTCAAAGCTGTTATTATAAGGATTTACGGAACGGGTCTGCAGTGGATAAACTTTTTCAACTGCCAATTCCGGCATTTTTAATTCCAGCGTCGCCAATGCAATCGTATGCAGCCGTTCTAACTTCGCAAAAATTTCTTTCGTACGGTAGAAAGTATCCGTCTGCCCTGGCAAAATGTATCCTTTCTCCAAACGCTGCTGCATACTTTCCATATATTCGGTTTCTATTGCCGCACCTTGCTCCGCCACACGAATGGGTTCATCCAATGCCACAATTGTCTGGTCCAATTGGAAATAATCCAGCAAACAAACTGACTGTTCTGTAAAATAGGACAAATATTCGTCTAATTTTACACTGCTTCCCATCTCCTGCAGCTCTTCGATCAATGCATCTACTGTACTTTTTAAACGATATGCTTCTTCTGTCTTCCTCTCTTGCCGCAGCCTGGAGATCACCTGCTCCTCTTCTTCCCTCAACCTGCGTATCCCATCCTGTATCTGTACAGGATCCAGCAGACATTCGTTTGCCGGATAGATCTGTATCTGTTCCAGATTTTCTATAGACCGCTGACTGGATGCCTCATAAGTTCGGATGGAATCAATCTCATCTCCCCAAAGCTCAATCCGATACGGATTTTCTTCTGTCAACACAAAAACATCTAAAATACCACCACGTACTGCAAACTGTCCAGGCGCTTCTGCCTGATAATTTCTTTCATACCCCATAACGGCCAGCTCTTTTTGCATTGCATTCATATTCATCGTACTGCCGGTTTTTAATGTAATAATTTTTGATTGAAAACCAGACGGCAGCGGCATACGGTTCATCAGAGCATCAAAAGTAGTGACAACCGTACATTTCTGTCCGCCTGCCAGCATTTTCAGCACTTGAATCCGCTCTTTTGCCAATTCATTCCCACGAATATCCGACTGATAAAATAAAAGATCCTTTGCAGGAAAAAAACAGACATTTTTATCAAAAAAGCGATATTCTTCACAAAATTCCCTGGCTCGCTGCTCTGTAAATGTCACAATCAGCCTGCTGTATACATTCCCGCTCAGGCAATGAATAAAATGCAGCTTTTGCGGATCAATACAACCTGTAACTTCCAAAATGCCAGTCCCCGCTTTTTGAGAGAGCCGGGTTCGGATCTCCTGATATTCTGTCATAGCCAAAAGCGGCTCTGTAAATGCATTCATATTTCTTCCCTCTATACACTCCAAATTATGGCAAAAATAAATTTACTTTTTCTTTTTATTATAACAATTCATTGCATGTGCCACATCACCGGCTGCAATCATAGAAACGGCCGCGACGGCATCTTTCATTGCCTCTTGCACCGCTTTTCTTTCCTCCTTTGGAAACCGGCTTAATACGTGATCTGCAAGATCCCATCCTTGCGGTTTTGCACCGACACCAATTTTTATTCTTGCAAATTCCTGTGTACCGGCGTGTGCAATAATGCTCTTAATTCCATTATGCCCTCCGGCGCTGCCTTTTTGCCGAATTCTAAGATTCCCGGGCTCTAAACTGATATCATCATAAACAACAAGCAGCTCTGACGAGGGGTCCAGTTTATAAAAATGCAGTGCTGCACCAATCGCCTCTCCACTGTTGTTCATATAAGTCTGTGGTTTCATAAGCAGCACCTTCTGTCCGCCGATCATCCCAATTCCGCAAACAGACCGAAACTTTGCCTCATTCATCAATATATGGTATTCATTTGCTATTTCATCAATCGTATCAAATCCAACATTATGTCTGGTCCTTTCATACTGACTGGTTGGATTTCCAAGTCCTGCTATGATATACATAACTGTTTCTTCCTCGCTTTTTTCTATGTTACTGAATGTTCGCCTTACAAATTGTATCAGCCGACGCATACGAAACATCCCCCTTCTTCCATCTGGAACAGCCCTTAGTATATCATTATATTTCGAAAAAGAAAAGCAAAAAACCTATCTTTAACTATTTCTTGCACTCTGTCTTTAAATATGCTATAGTCTGTACGGATGTAACAGTTCAGATAACCCATGGAACTGTTACATACAGATTCATTTATAAATACACTAGCAAAGCGAGGAATAAAAAATGTCCCTTCTGTTTCTTCCTAAGCAAGAACGCTCCAAAAGCATTACGGCAAAGCAGCTCGTATTTTCATCTGCTGCAATTGCACTAGGCACAGTCGCCTCGATGATTAAATTTGCAGATCTTCCGATGGGCGGCTCTATTACTTTATTCAGCATGTTATTTATCACATTAATCGGATACTGGTACGGCCCAAAAATCGGATTGACAACTGCTGTTGCTTATGGACTGCTGCAATTTATTTTAAAGCCCGTTTTTTATACACTGCCACAGGTAATTGTAGATTATCCTCTGGCTTTTGGCGCACTCGGCATATCCGGTTTTTTCAACAAAAAGAAAAATGGATTGCTTGTCGGTTATCTGGCCGCCGTAATTGGAAGATATTTCTTTGCATTCTGGTCCGGTATGATCTTTTTTGGTTCCTATGCAGCCGATTATCATATGAGTGTACCGCTATATTCACTTGCATATAATGGCATGTACTTAGTGCCGGAAGCTGTTCTTACGATTGCAGTATTATCCTTATCACCGGTAAAAAGTGCACTGGCACGTATGAAACAGTTTGCAGCCGAACCACGCAGCAGACAAACGACGGTTTAAGCGTACAGTTCCTAACGTACAAAATTCCCCCGCAAATATCTGCGGGGGAATTTCATTCTCGTTCTTCTATATTTATTACATCTATCAATAAGTCAAATCATGAACATAACTGATATAACTGCTTTGATCTCCATTAATTAATATTCCAATGTTCTGCTTGTTGTGGAACCATTTGCCACTGTGTGTCTCTGATCCGACAACCATATAAAAATCCCCCTGTGCCGTAACAGAAGTCTCGCTGTCCACCTGAATATAATCTTTATTTCCACCATTATTGCGGAAGCAAATATATCCGCTCTTCTTACCAGAGTGAATTTCATAAAATACACTTGCAGCCGGTGCATAACTTATCATACTGCATTGATATCTTACAGCTTCTTCTCCTGAAAAGGAAATCTCAATCTCAGGCGTCAGTTCTGGCAGATGGTACGCCGTTGGATCCGGAGAAAAACGTACGACCTGATTGTCTTTGATAAGCCCACTTTTTACAAAACTGTCAAAATAAGTCTGTTTTTCATCCATTGTCATCTTATAACTGTATATGATCTCACCAAACATCGATGCCAGATCTTCATTCGCATAGGACTGTGCATATTCTTTTGAATTTCCGAGAAGAGAATACTGATTGCACAGCGCCGTATAGATGCGGTACTGATAATCCATCATACTGTTAATCGCAGCTTCAACCGCCGTCTCTCCCTCTACGCCGTTTCCGGTATTGCCCGAGAGCCCTGCCGCCAGCAGCTTATCTTTTAATTCCGTAATCTCAGAAGGCTCTACAAAACTATTATTTTGAATATCACCGCCTTCCACCAGCTGGCTGTAAATATCTGCAATCTCTGAATCTGACATCGTGCTGACTGTCCGGTCTGATAAGTCCAAAACATAATGGCTAAGCCCTTCCTTCACATCTTTTTCCGCTTCTTCTTCGGTCTGTCCGACAACACTGAAATAGTACGAATACAACTGCATTTTCAGCTCAGCCTGATTTTTCGCATATGCAATCACCATATTGCGCCGAATATCTCCGTTATTATCGCCGCTGTTGTTGAAAGAAAACAGCCGCGGAGCAAAGATACTGAATACAACGACACATGCTACAATCACGACCCCGATCGCAAAATTACGCGGCGTAAATATCTGAAACTTTTCCTTTTCCGTGCCGTCTGTGCTGCTTTGCACTCTTTTCGCCGGCTTCTCACTTTTTCTGCGCGCCTTCTTTTCCCGTTTTTCTTTTCTGTCCTTCTTCTCAGTTTGTGTACCCGTATCAGATAACGGCGCACCTGTTACTCCGGCTGCCTTTTCCAGTTTTACTACGAATTTCTTTCCATAAGGCGATCGGAACGTCTCCGGGTGTGCCTTAATCGAAGCAAGAATTTTTTTCGCCTGCTGCGTGTCATCCACATTATATTTGTCCACAAGTCCTTTAATTCTTTTCAAATCTGCAGCAGCTTCGCGATATTCCTGCTCTGTTTCAAATTCAAGATCTCCTAATTTATATTTCTTTTCCTGTGCCATAAATCAATCAATTCCCTTCATAAATATACCACTGATTTTTCCCTCTGCATTTCGCTTTATGTAAAGCATCGTCCGCATGTTCCATCAGTTCCATAAACGATTCCTGCCCGCTTCCGGCAGTCGTGACTGCGATTCCGACAGAAAATTCCAATTCGATTTCATTTTGAATCATCAGATGCATCTCCTGCAGCAGATTCGTACACTTTTGTTCGATAAACTCCCGCGATGGCACATCCATAACAAATACAATAAATTCATCTCCGCCATAACGGGCCAGAATATCACTTTTACGAAAACAGCTGCGCAGCCAGTCGGCAAATCTCTGAATCCCTTTGTCTCCTGCCTCTTGCCCAAAGCAATCATTAATCTGTTTAAAATTATCAATATCAATAAACAAAAGCGCCTGAAGCCCTTCTTTTTGCTGCAATGCGTCATGAATCATCCTGCCTGCCGTATTTCGGTTGTACAGCCCTGTCAGATAATCATGCTGCTCCTGCGTATCTGTCTTTTGCGCACTTTGCAAAACTTCACCAACACGTTTTTGCGATTCCAGCACGTTACAGACTCTTCGTATAACTACTTCCGGTATAAACGGTTTTACAACATAATCATTTGCTCCCATGGACAACGCATTAATCTGCTGCTGTCTGGAATCATCTGCCGTAATAATAATCACCGGTATATGTGCAATCGAAAGATCTTCTCTTTTACGCTGCAAAAATTCTCTGCCATCCATCACCGGCATCCTGACATCCAGCAATATCAAATCAATATGCGCACTGTTTTGCTTTGCGATTTTCAAAGCCTCTTTCCCATCCGCCGCTTCTAATATATTATACTCGCTTTCAAACATAATACGCAAAATCTGACGGTTCATAACCATATCATCTACAATTAAAATCGTTTCAACTTTACTTTCAGAAGAAAGAATTGCTTTTCGGTATTTGCGCAGCTCCCGTTCAATCTCCTTCTGATCTGTAATATCTGTCATGGTTGCAAATATCACGCTCCGTTTTCCAACCGAACGGACATATTTGAGGCTCATCTCAATCCACTTTTCTGTACCTTTTTCATTTGTATAACTGAATTCACACCGTGCCGCTCTTTTCGACGCGGATACCGTCTCAAAAGCCGCAAATACTGCCCCGCGGCAAGACTCATCCACAGCATTATGGATACCGTTTCCAATCTGGTCTAAATCACTGTATCCAAACAAATCATAATAAGCATTATTGACACGTATCGTATCTATTATTTTTTCTACAGGCACATATTCAAAAATTGCAACTGCCTGTAGCATATTGCTAAATAACAATTCCATCTGAGAAGACAAATCCCATAGCTGATCCGCATGGTCCTGTCTGTCGTCTGCCTCTTCTTTATGAAACGCAAAACGATCAAACGCCAGCCGTTCATACTCAGCTACCGGCATCGGTTTTGCAAAATAATATCCTTGTACAAACTCACAACCGATACTCCGCAAAAAAGCAACCTGTGATTCTTTTTCCACACCTTCTGCAATCACAGGCATATCCAGCCATTTTGCCATCCGTACTACCGAAGCCAAAATATTTTCCCCTCGTCCTGGCACTTCCGAATCCGATAAAAACTTCATATCTATCTTTAGTATATCCACGACAATATCTTTTAACGTATTTAACGACGAATATCCGCTTCCAAAGTCATCCATCAAAATACAAAATCCGTACTCCTGAAGCTTTGCCATTGTCTTTTTTATTCTTTCCGGATTACTCGTATAGGCGCTTTCTGTCAGTTCAAGCTGAAGCAGCCTTGGTTCGATCTGATACCGCTGTACAAGCTCCAGAATCACTTCTGCAAGCTTATGATTATACAGACTGACTCTGGATATATTTACAGAAACCGGAAACGGACGCTTTCCCTCATCCAGCCATTTGCGAATCATCTGGCAAGTATGTTCCCATACATAATAATCCAATTTGACAATAAAACCATTCCGCTCAAATACAGGAATAAACTCACCCGGCGGCACCATCCCGTTTCCCGGCACCATCCAGCGCACGAGCACCTCACCACCGTTAATCATATTTGTATGCAGATCATATTTTGGTTGGATATACAATACAAACTGCTCACTGGCCAGAGCATTTTTCATCGTATTGATAATCTTTTGCTCCTTTATGATCTGCTCGCTCATAGAAGCTTCATAAAAGGAATAGTTTCTTATGTAATTACCTTTGCATTGTTTTGCCGCAAGATTTGCCCTGTCACTAATCATAACAATCTGCTCACTGAAATCCTCGGCGATACAGATTCCAAATACAGGCACAAGAACATGTTCCATCTGATACTGGTTCATATTCTCCCGTATTCTTTCGATCACCCGCACTACCGACTGTTTATCCTTAAACGGCATGCAAAAACAGAACACATCTGCCCGGTATCTGCCATAAGTAAAATGCTCAAATTCTTCTGCCAGGCATGCAAGCTGGTCTGCAATATACTGCAAAAGGCGGTCTGCTTCATCCATTCCATAAAACTGATTCACCAGATGGAACTGATAAATGTCAAAATGAATAAATGCAAAAGCTTTCCCAGGATTACGGCTCAGCATCTCTTTTGTCCTGCGCAAAAACATCTGCTTATTATAAATTCCTGTCAATTCATCATATTCACGCACCTGATGCATCTGCTTAAATCTACGCAGTTCTTTTCGTTCTATGACATTTTTAACACGAAATCGTATCACAGCCGGATCATACGGCCTTTGGATAAGCTCCCAAATACCCATCCGCAAGCTCTCCAACTCACTTTCCCTGTTATCAGCGTCAACTGATCCAATGATGGGAATACTATCAATCCGCGCATCTTCTTGCCATCGCCTTAATACTTCATATCCGTCTAGCCGTTCGCAGTCATCCAAATCCAAAATAACTGCCGCAATCTGCTGTCCATACTTATACATCAGCTCTAACGTCTGATCCACACTGTCTGTTTCCAACAACTCATATTCGTTTTGTAATATATGTGTTAAAGTACGCCGGTTGATTTCCTGACTATCTGCCATCAGTATGATATTCTTTGTCATATAAAATCCCCTTATCTGATTTGCGTTCCTCTTTACATAAGGGCATTCTATCACAAATTGCTCTATAATTCAATTTAATTTGAAACAAGAACTGCATAAATAGTAAGCGCATGCCCTTTTGATTTCGAATTTCGCACAATTCGTACCGTATGTGTTTTTTTCGTATTTGAAGAATAACAAGGGACAGACCCCGGTTTATTATGTCTTCCTCCTGAATTGTCCGCATCAATGAGCGCCGTTTTCTTTCCATCTACATAGACATCAAACTGCCCACCTCTTCCGTTAATCTGCTGCGCAAACACAAGTCCAATGCTTTTCCCTGTAACCGTAAATGTCAAATCTCCATTTCCTTTTGCAGAGGTCAGATTATTGGGAAAAATTTTGCTCTTGCTGCTTTTTTCAAATGTCCCCATTTTTTGAATACGAATATCTTCGCAGGTCAGTACTTTGGCGCTTCCATATTTTTTTGACGTCACATACGAATTTGGCGCTTTTTTATACGCTGCCTGCCCAAGCGCCTTCTGCTGTATGCTGTTTAAATAACGCACGAGAATCTCACCCGCTACCGCATAACCAAGCGCCGAAGGATGAATCGCATCTCCAGACAGCTCCTCCATCGTATAAATACCCTTATGAATCATGTCTTTCATGACATTTCCATAACTAAGCATCGGCAAATGGTAATGCCTCCCAATCTCCGCCTGCTGCATCTGGCAGCTCCAACCATTCAGCTTCGCCATAAACAGCAGCATCACAGCAGGCTTGGAAGGGCTGTCCATAATTTTGCGAATCAGATTTTCATACGCCTGCTTATGATACGCCGTCTTTTTATCATTTACCGCAAATTCAACAACAACAAGATCCGGCTTTTTATCCAGCACATCTTTTTGCACACGATGCACCCCAAGATAAGAATCCGTCGCACTGATCCCTGCATTAACAAACCGCAGATCCGCTTTTGGAAATGTCTTGTACCACCAGTTTGTAAAATAATCTACATAGGTTAACTTCTTATTCATGCTGTCGTCTCTTGTACCTCTGGACATCGTACCTTTCGTAATCGATCCACCGATAAACGCAATCGTAATTTTCTGTCCGATTCCCGCTTTGCGCATAACATTATATAAAGGCATTTCGTTCGTACCCGACCACGGACTCGCCAGCTTCATCTGCTCTTGTGTAACATATCCAGCCGGCAGATTATTTCCTTTGATACCTCCGGTTCCCCTTGCATAAGCAGTTGTAAGAGATGCCGGCAGCGTTTGCAGAACAGCCGTACATAAAATAACAATGGCACAGATTTTAGATAACAGATATTTTGCTTTTGCAATTTTTTTTGTACTCATAAGCAATACCTTCTTTGACCTTTTTGTTTTTGTAGTAATTATGATTGCATGATTTTATAGGTTTTCTTCATGTATTTTCTATTTTATCATATTTTGTCACATAATTGCTATATGAACCAAAATTTTCCTGAATAAAAAATACCTTCTTGCAAACCTTATTCTGTTTAGAATTTGGTTTGCAAGAAGGTGTTTTATTGATTGGATGGTTTTGGCTTCATATTTTAAGAAACATATATAATAACTTTACACTTAATTACAAGCAATCTTACTTTTTTCAATTTTATATTTTACAGCACCGATATACAGGGAAACCCAAACCACTATCACAGTCCATGCAACAAGTGAAACCATTTCATACATACTGCCTAATGTACAAAACACTGCAAATGTTAAAATTGCAGCTACAATTTTAACTGTATTTTTTTTACAATGACGCTTTTCATCACTTTCAAGTTCATGGTTCACTGTTTCTACAGGAGCATATTTTAATATCAAAATATTTACTATTACAAGGACTCTCCATGCGATATCTATCGGCAACATGTAAATATCCGAAACTATCATCACCGCTGTTTGTACAATAACCGAACATAAATAACATGACCAAAAATTATTTAAATGAACTCCACCTGCATAAGTCCGCAGCAAAACAAAGATACACGTAAATACAATAAATTCCAAAATCATATGCAAATACAACGCTATGGCCAAACAGGTAATAAAACAACAAAACATTTCCAAACCAATCTGGAATCCATATTGATATAATGCATATAAATCTGCCGAAACGACACCAGATTTAATAACATAACCTGTAAATTTATCCGATAACCATTTCATTATTTAGTATCTTTAAACTTTCTCAATGCATCCGGTATCTTAGGCTGATGATAAATATAGCAACAAGCACTATCTGCTGATAATTTGCCAAGTTTCAGGGATAAGTTTGCCAATATTTTTGCTGGTTGAGTTTTTACATTTTTTGATTTCATAATCAGAATCTCCTTTCATTTATCTTCATTTATAAAATACCACAAATAATTGCCAAAATTATTTTCTTGTAAAAAATCCGAGATTTCAGGTAACTTTTTTTCAAATTCTAACTATCTTAGGCAAATGTACAAATACTTCTTTACATATATTTTTAAAAATGTAAATTACAGTTCCATCTAACTATGAAGTCAAGAATCACTCTATTATTTTATTATTTCATTTTATTTATACAATCTAAATTTACTTTTCTAATTTCCGTATAATAATACTTGTACTTTAAACTTCCCTGGTATAGAATCTTCAATAATCACTGTACCATGATATTTAGCTACCGCTCGATTCACAGAAGCCAAACCAACTCCATGATTTCTTGCATCCGGTTTAGTAGATTTTAACCTATTACCCTTTAATTTTTCTAACTGACCTTTATAATTATTCTCCATGAATAAAAATAAATTATTTTTATCATATTTGATTCTAATTTTTATATATCTTTTTCCCTCTGCTTTTTGTGCTGCTTCTACTGCATTTTCCAATAAATTTCCAAGAACCAGGCACACATCTGCGCCCTTAAACGGCATTGTCATTGGTGTACAAATATCAGCCGAAAATTCTATATTTCTTTTTTGTGCATTCACATACCAATATCCAATCAATGAATCAATTACAATATTTCCACTGTTCGAAATAGCAGCTATACTCATCCCTCCTTCGTCCATAATTTCATTGACAAAGCTAATAATTTTTTTACATTCTTTATTTTTAGCATAAGCAAGTATTGATATGAGATTATTTTTCATATTATGCTTTTCATCCCTTAACTTCATTGTTGCCATTTCTTGTTCTTTCTGATGATGCTCGCACAACTCCAATTGCTTTTCATAAACAGATGTTATTCGTCTTAATTGCAAATCATCAGCCAGATTCATATAAATATAAAATATGAGTACATTCATTCCCAGCAAAATAATCACAGTAAACGCTGAATCGTATCGGGCATATTCATCATCCACAGTAAGACTAAGCATAAATATATTATTCATGATATAAATGCTTCCTATCGGAACCAACACAAGCATTATGCTATATCTAACAGGCATCTCTTTAATTTCATCAACGGTAAATACTTTTTTTAACGCAATAATTACAATAAAAAAGAACATTTTAGAAATAAAGGAGCCTACAGGCTGAACCATGGCATATTTTTCACAATAAATCACCAATATGTAATTACATAAAGTTTCCATTAACATCCATATAGCGTTGAACACAATCACAAAAACAAGCTTATTCCAATACACCCCTTCATAAGCTATTATAGCTGCCAAAAAAGATATAACAATCGTAACAGCAATATTACCATATGCAGGAAAACAAACAAATATTGGTATTATAAACTGCCACATTGCAAAAACCGCCAGTCCGGTTACAAACAAAAATCCTTTCTTTTTCCTTTCAAAAAATATATCAAAATAACTAAGAAACAAATATACCGCAAATCCGCTTAAGAATACATACCTCCCAGATGATAGTAATTTATACATCCACATAAAATGTATCCTCCATCGAACAATACTGCTCACTGATCAGCTTTCTTCTATCTTCACTGATTGAAATCTGCTTTCCATTGTCCACTACTACAAAATTATATGTCAGACCTTTTACATGCTTATAATTTACAAGATAAGACTGATGAACACGTAAGAATGGTACCTTGCAATCTTTTAAACTGTTTTCAATCTCATTTAATTTTGCATATAGTTCAAAAATTTCCTCTTCTGTTACAATATAAACTTTTCTCTTTTTACTCTCAAAATACAATATATCCCGGACTGCTACTTTATGATTCATCCTTTGAAAACTATATCGAAAATAAAAATCTCTATTGTTTATATCCTCACAAGCCGCCTTAAAACATTCTTCCATTTGCCCTTCACTTACCGGCTTTACTAAAAATTGAAATGGATGTACTGCAAAAGACTCCCTCATATGATTTTCATAACTGGTTACATAAATGATTAAAACATTTTTGTCATACATTCGAATCCTAGTAGCTGCTGTAATACCATTTTCTTTTTCCATTTCAATATCTAGATAAATAATATCAAATCCACTTCCCTTTGTTACAGCATCTACCACACTTTCGCCATCCCAAAATACTTCTATGTCAACATCTACAAAATTTCGCTTCGCAATGCTTTGAATAAGCATTTCCATACTTCCAGTAATTTGGATATCATCGTCACAAATTGCTATGTTCAGCATCTTTATCAACTCTCTTCTGTATTTTTACTATCTTTTTTATGCTTTTCTCGTGTTTTCTTAATTACTTGCATAATCGACCACATCATTTCCCGATCATATGGATCAAGATTTTTATATGTTTCAACCAAATCGTAATATTCATCTAACGTTTCACTCATTCTCATTTGCCCCTTTAAATCTCTTTTTGCATCTGAAATTCCCAACAAATAATCTGTTGTTACATTAAAATATAACGCTATTTTTTTTAGGATATCAACTTTAATCAATGTAACATCCCTCTCATACTTACTAAGCAACTGCTGTGTTATTCCCAATTCTGTTGCCAAAATCTCCTGTATTAGTCCCCTATTTTCTCGAAGCTGTTTGATTCGACTCTCCATCATTGATTACCTCTTATGCATATTGTAGTTCTATGCTACCTTAATTTTTTTATTATGATACAAATAATAATAGTAATCAATTACGCAAATATGTCAAATATAATGACGAGCAGCACATATGCACTGCTCGTCTCCTATTCATGTATCCATATAAACTTTGTCTTTGCAGAATAAACTTCTTGATAAACAATATCTCCCATTTCTTCTTCTGAAACTTCTACATGCAACTCGCCTATTTCCCTTCCAACCTCATTGTTATGTAAATCCATGTCCCGATGTAACGTCTTTGGATAACCATCTGATTCATTACCTGTGACAAGATTATCTTCATGTGCAGTAGCAAACAGTTCCGCTTTCTCCTTTCCAATCAAAACTGTCATCTCTGCATTCCAAATTCCGTGGCGAAAAGCATCACTCCTGTCTCCCAAGCCATTTATTCCAAATTTAACTTCCGTCTGTGCAAACGCAATATTCTTAGCTTTATTGACTTTTAGCGCATCAAAAGGATAACGAATACATAATTTCTTTTCTGAGTCCGTAAGCATATTCCAAATTTCTATTACCCCTTTTTCAACTCCTCGATACTGTTCGTCCATCACAGCCAAAACCATGTCTTCTGTATACTCCGGATGTAAACTCAAAATGTCCTGTATTTCCATTAATATCTTTTCAAACTCATCTTGTTCGACACAAACAAAATCATTATCCTGAAAATCGTTTTTTCCTGCCAGTACTGATACAGGAAAACCAATGAACAATACCAAAAAATAGCTTAATAATTTTAATACTCTTTTCATATGCCCCTCTTCTCTTTCTTTTTATACTTTATCAATCAAATTTATTTTCATTTGTTAGTATACATTCAATATATAATATTCATTTTTGAATAAATCTGTCACAAACGATGTTATAAAAATATAAATACGACTTACATTTTTATTTTTCATTAAGATAATTTTTTAAATAATTTGGATTTTCTTTTTGTATATAATAATAAAGATATAATGTTAATTTGACCATATGCCGTCGAATACTGCAAATAAAATTATCATTTTCTTCCGCATTATTTAATACTTCTGCTAAACATTTGCCACCACAAATATATCTAATCCAACAATTTGAACATTCTTCAAGAACACTAGTATTTTTTCTCATATTATCAATTTTTTCTTCATTTATTCCAGAATATATATTTCCTATTTCATATTCTTCATACATCAATACATCACATGGATAAATAGTCCCTTCCGGAGAAAATGCATATAATCCATCCAGCACGTTACACTTGTGAATTCGTGGAATTCTACAATGAATCCTTTTAATATCATCTGTAAGAGGATGACAATTTATTACTTTATCATTATCAATACATTTCAATATATAATTTGTTAAAATATCAAATTGATCTTTTAACAAATTAATATCCGCTTGCTCAAATTTAAATTCTGGCATATTGGACTTGACAAAATCCAAATGTACATGATAAAAACCTTCCTTGTATAACTGAATAGCAGTTTCTGCGAACTTTTTGTTAAATGGCGTTACTGTAATATGTACTGCTCTTTTCTTATTTGAATTTAGAAATAATTTTTTCTTTTCTTTTAGAATTTCAAACTGAGACAATTTATCGTCAGCCATACTGCGCAAATGATCGTTAATGTTTTTATCACAACTATCCTGACTGACCATAGCTACAACATCATATGAATCTAATAACTGCAAATTTGCTTCATCAATCAGTGTACCATTTGTCGTCGTTGCAAATCTCACCTTAACCTTTTTCTCCTGAGCCTTTTTTCTACAATACTTTAATATATACTCAAAAATCGGCATATTCAGCATAGGTTCTCCGCCTATTACAACAACAGAAAGCATATTTTCCTTTATGTTTTGAAATGCATATTCGATAATCAATTTAGCTTGACTTTCCGTCATGACATTATTTTTATGATGAGTACCGTTATCCGCAAAACAATATTTACACCGCATATTACATGCATTTATCATATTAATTTGAATGCTGTTAATTTGATTACTAAAAGGTTTTACTTGCTGTAAACACTTTTGTGTTTGTTTTTCAATTTCGACTAAATGCTTTACATCATCTGTTAAATTATCATCTTCACTCATAAAACCAGTTTTTATTATCTCCTCGATATTTTTATTACTTTCAAATAACATCATTGATGTAGGAAAAAACATAAATCTTCTTCCCATAATCTCAAATATTTCATAAAACTTGTTCATAACTTTTCCTCACTTTTTAATTATATAGGTAATTTTTTTATCATCGAGAATAATTCACATTTAGTTCTAATCATTTCCTCATCTCCAAAAACGCAAAGACAATCCTGATTTAACACATCCTCAATAAAACCTATAAAATAATTAAATTCTTTTGTTGATGCCCTCATAATGGAGATAATTTGATCTTCTATATACTCCCAGGTTACATTTTTCATTCTTTTAATTGTATTATTATCATTTGAATTATTAATAACAAAATCCTCTAAGTACCTTTGCACAGCGTCTTTTTTTAAATTATCTATATCTTGTTCACTTACCAATAAAGATTTAAGAAACGACGGCAACTCTCTAAATCTATCTAAAGTTGCTGAAATACCTGGATCATTCATTGACTCAAAAAGCAACGTTCCATCCGAATAATGCCGCATAAAAGAATGATAAGCTCCAAGTTCATGCCTTATTCTTTTCCAAAAATATTCTACATTAATAAAGTATGAAAACAACACAGTTAAACCTGTATTCCAGTTTTCTAAGCGCTTATAGTTTCCACCCTTTGCAATATGCTGATTGGTCATTGGCATAATAAATCCCTCGCTTTTATTCAATAGTTTTAGTGCATGTGGATAAACAAATGACTCTTCATGACAGTCTGATTGATCTATAAACAATGTTATTTCATTTTCTAATTTAGAATCAGAATATACAGTCAAATATGCCGGAAAGGAAAAAATCTTTCGTAAACTATCGGCTATAATTTGGATATCTTCAGTATATTTACCTTTCGATATCTGAAAAATGTTTTCATACATAAATATTCCTAATGTGGCTTCTTCTATAATTCCAACTTTAGAGCACATAGCTTTAAATCTTCTATGTAATAATATGTCCGGACTTAGATATATCTGTTTCTCAAATGTCTTTCGAAATTTTTTCCATTCATCAGTAATTTCATTTCCAATATCATTTTTATATGAAAATAAATTATTAATAAAATTTAATAATCTTTTTTCTTCTCCTTGAAGTATCTTCCCAACTATCAAAAGTTTTACTTTAACATCATCTGGATTAAAATTATCTTCACAGCCAATAACATGCATATTTACTAAACCTTCAAATTTCTTAATATAATTGTATTCCTTAGTCTCATACGCTTTTTTTATTATTGTTTTTATAATCCACTGTACATTAGAAAGATCACTATTTTTATTGATCAAGCAACTGATATCGTAATATAGATATAAGTAAGTAAATCCATCGTGCTTGTCATTTGAATATATGTATACTACTTTATTTTTATAATTTTTTACTATACCTTTCTCTGTCCATATTTTTTCTGCCTGTCTAATAATGTTTTGATTTTCCTTATTTTCCATCGGTTTAGCTACGAAAATCGTTCTATTTTTCATTCGTTTACTATTACTTCTTAATATTATTTCTTTATTATACTTTTCTCGTTGTTTGATTTTCAAATTATCTTCTGGTTTTATTATCACGATTCCTTTCATTCTATCTTCTATCATAAATTCTTTCCAGCAAATATTTTTTGAATTCATACTTGTAACAAACTGTATGATGTCCATATCATATACAAATATTTCAGTAATCCATCTTATCCATACTTTAATAGAGCAACTATTCATCATAAAATTATTATTTATTTTAATTTTATGATTTAGGAATTTTAATAACCTGTTATAAAAACAGTAAATTTCTTCGGTTTTACATAAAGCTATCGCAAAACCTATATATGGGGTTCGTATTCCTAAGTTCATAATCATCTTCCCACTTCCCATATATTCTTTCAATTCACTCCGATAAACCATATTTCTAATGTAATTATAAAACAAATATTTTTGTATAGTAGTCGGTTTATCTATCCGATAATTCACTGAAAACATATACCTGTTACTTAAATTAGGTGAAGATACTTCTACTATATTAACACCTTCATTAACAAAACATTTTTCATTAATTCCCAGTCCTACCGTTTCCGTTGTAAATTTTGTACCTATTTCCTCCTTGCACTTTTTAAATTGAGAAAGAATTCCTTCTAACCTTTTTAAATACATGTCCAAATCTTCATTTAAGGCAATCACCAAGTGACTGTTACAAAATCTATAATATATTTTATGATAATTTAATGTCTCATCATATGTCAGTTTTCCAATTCCTTTGGGGGTTCCACCCGAAATAAATCCACTTATGCCAATAGAATACGGAATAACCCTATTTAGCAAAGAATACGGTTCCTCCAGTGCTTTCTTCATTTCATTTGGAACAATACCGATTTTTCTTTTGATTCTATCATTTTGCATATAATCCCGATATGTCTCTGTATAAAATATATCAGATTGACTATATACAGATGGTCTATAAACACATTTTAATGTCCATTCCAGCAGAAAATCAAATGCAACTCTATCTCTGCAACCACATTCATATACAGTCCTGTCTAACAATGTATAAAAGTTATACCTGCAAGCCGAACTTTCTATATAATTCCAAGCACTAGGATTGCTTAATATATCTTCCCCTATACAATGTTCCACAATATGGCTTGTCCCTTTATTGCTATAAACCGGTGTTTTTATATTTAAAGAAAAATCATATATATTTTTTTCCAGTCTTTTTATATACAAAATATTTAAACCAATTTGATTATTGCGTACAGTATAAATAGTCTCCCCACTGGCACAGTCTGTTGTATTAATAATAGTCCATGTATCACTCACTTCGATTACCTCCATACATTATACTGAACAAACTATAAAAATACCCTTTTTTATCTATCAATTGATCAAAAGTTCCAGCTTCTATTAATTGTCCATCTTTAATTGCTAAAATACAATCATATTTTTTTAGATTTTCCTTAATAAATTTATGCGTTACAACAATGATCGTAAGGTCAGGAATATCAAGAAGCATATTTTCTATGCAAAAAGAATTTCCCATATCTAAAGCAGAAGTTGCTTCATCAAATAATAAGAGCTGTGCATTTTTAATTAGTGCCCTTGCTATTGCTATTCTTTGTTTCTCTCCACCCGATAAATATTCACCATTCTCTCCTGCCATTCCTTTAAGTCCCTTTGTTCTAATTAAATTTTCTAACCCAACAATCTTCATAATCCTGACAACATCTGTTTCACAAATATTATTATCAAATAATGTAATATTATTTTTAATCGTATCATCAAATACAAAAACATTTTGATGAATGATAGAAACAAGTTTATTTAACGCTTTCGTATCAATTGTATTAATATCTATACCATCTAAAGTTATCCTCCCACTAAAACCATCTAAACTTCCATTTATAATCTGCAATAACGTAGATTTGCCGCCACCACTATTACCAACAATAACATATTTTTTATTTTTTTTAAAACTATATCCTATGTTCTTTAGAACATTTGTTTGTCCATCATAGGAATAACTTACATCCTTTAGACATATTTCTTTATTAATGCCTGTAATTACTTTAAAACCGTTTGATCCCTTTTTACTATAATTGCTGATTAAATTATTTATAATTGGCGTATTCGTTTTTATCTTATTTATATAAATACCTATAGTATTAATTGGATTGATAATGAAATCTAACAGCTGCATTGCTGCAATAGCAGCCCCAATCGTTAAACTTCCTTGTATCACATAGATTCCAACTATTATTAAAACTAAGCAGATTGTAAAATAATTAATTGTCGAGGATACTGCAGATAAATAAGCATTGAATCTATACATTTTATATTTTGTATTTTCCGCTCGCACATTTGCATTTTCAAATTCACAAATAACTTTTTTTTCAAGGCTATAACTTTTTATCAGCTCAAATCCGGAAAATATATCCTTGATTTTAATCGTAAATGCACTCAAACTTTTTGAATACTCTTCTTTAAGAATTTTCAATCTTCTTCCAAATAATATTGGCGCTGCTAAAACTAAAATTCCGATGCCAATAGCTATTACAGATAAACTTTTATTAAGAACTGTTATACTAATACAGCCTAAGACAAAATTAAATACTATAGTTAACAAAGAAAAAAAACTTTCCAGGTATTCTTTTTCGATAATATTGATATCATTTGTTATATATGAAATATATTCGGCTATATTTTTATTCCTAAATTTATTTGTATCCTTTGAAATAATTTCTACAAACAAATCATATTTTAATTGTATTAATATGTTTTTAATGCATTTTCTTACAATAATTGAATTAAAACATTTTGCTACTGCATATACGAGCATAAAGAACATGCATCCCAACCCAATCCACAACAAATTTCCAATATCGCCCTCTGTCGATGCATTGATTATAAATTGCAATACAAAAGCCACCCCAACATCCAGACATGAAGAAATAATCGTAGAAAAAATTGAGATTGTAAATATTCCTTTATTTTTAATAAAGTATTTTTTCACAAAATTACAGTCCCTTCTTAAAATGATAAATAAACGATAACAATCCATACAATACTATTATTATTCTCAGGATTAAATTATCGCTTATTTATATCTCATATCTATTTTATACATGGTCCTTTCATTGGCCTATTATATAACTCTGAAAATATTTTTTTGTTATTGAGATATAGTTTTGTATAAAGATAAACAGCTGCCTCAATTTGTACCTTTTTTTCTTCACAAGTTAACTTATTAGCTACATCAAAATCCCCATTATATATCAAATTTGCATACGCACATCCTCCACCGCATATTCTCTTTGCCCAACAGGAGCGACATTCATGATTCTCCATTAAATAGCTCTTAGGCTTTGATATAAAATTCCTCCATTGTACTCCCGAATAAATATCACCCATACAAAACTGTTTCATCCCTACCATTTTACTGCATTTGTAAATATTTCCTTCTGGCGTAATATGAATTGTAAATGGGTTAAGAAAGGCACATTCATTTTTTACAATATTATTATGTAACCGATATCCTATATCAATAAAATTAATTACCCTTTCTGCTCTTCCATTTAATAAATTATCATATGTATTTTCTGCTAAAGAAAATAATTGTTTTCTTAACTCAACAATATCCGACTTTGTTATTGTCATATTTTCATCATTTGTCAAAGCAAATATATAAAAGATATCTGTAAATCCCATTTCCCATAAGTCTAGTACAGATTTCTCCAATTTATCAACATCTTCATGGATTAAAGTTATCTTGGCAACTAACCTATTATAATAATGTTTTAATTTCTCTACACTCTCTTCAACTTTATTATACGATCTAATTCCCCTGCGCAATGGCCGGTTTTTATTTTGAATAAATTCACCTCCGTCAATGCTAATATCTGGTTGTATTTTATATTTCAAAAACAATTGAATCAACTCATCATCGATAAGTGTTCCATTAGTTGTTATTGCATATTTAGGTAAAACACCCGTTCCCTTAAGCAAATACTCTATATACTCTAAAGAATATTTTAAAATTTCTTTATTTAGCAGAGGTTCACCCCCAAAAAAAGTTATATTTGTTTGTTTCCTTGATTTATCTAAATGTTCAAACCAATAATCAATACTCTTTTTCGCAACTTCTTTTGACATAAAAGATGCATTACTATTAAAGTGCCCGTGATCCGCAAAACAATATTTACATTCCATATTACACTCATGACTTATATGAAGTATTAAATTTTCCAAAACATTCCCTCTATCCCATTCTTTTTCCGGAATATCTGCACAACGAATGACTGGTTCTTTATTATCGTTAAATATAATGCCATTCTTTTGAAGTTCTTCAATTTCTTTCATTGTAATGTTGATTTTGGAAATATCATGCACTGAATTTAATTTTCTTATTATATCTTTAATTTTATCACCCTTACACAAATTATTTATTAATTCATTAAACAAACGATTTGTTTCTGATATAACTCCTGTACTTGAGTCATAAAAAAAATAATGCCCATCATTCTCATATAGCAGGGTATTATCCAACCGTGTAATTTCCACCTGATACATCCCCCTTTTCAGATAAAAATGCGATGAAAATGCTTTTCATCCTTTAAATACATTTTAGCATAAAACTTTAAGCTTTCTTCTGCGAGCATTTTCGTCTCTTCACATATTAAATCATAATGTTTACTTACATTTCCTGTATATATTGAGTTTTCCTGTGCACATCCTCCTCCACAAATACGTTTAGCCCAACAATCTTTACACTCCGTTTCTTCTATATATTTTCTTGTATTTTCAGAAAACTTCTCCCAATCAATTCCTTTATCCAAATTCCCAACACAATGTTTCGGGTCATCCATCATTCTATGACATTTAAACATCTCTCCGGATGGCGTAAACATTATCGTATATGGACTTTGGAATGAGCATTCATTTTTTACTTTATTACTATGTACAAAACCTGCATATTTCAATGTATTTGTAAAAAACTGTCTTTTCTTGTTTACTATGTTATCATATGTAATTTCGTTTAGCTCTTGAATTTGCTTTCTTAAACATTCTACATCTTGTTTCATAATACTTAAATTCTCATCAGCGATAGTAACAAATTCATATACAACATCAGTAAATCCGATATCCCAAAGATCCATTACAGCCTGTTTTAGATACGGAACATCTTCATGTATCAATGTCATTCTTGCAGATATTTTATCAAAATAATTTCTTAACTTAGCTACATTTTTCTTTATAATTTCAAAACTTCCTTTTCCTGAAACATATGGACGATTTTTATCTTGTATTACTTGTCCACCATCAATGCTTATTGTAAATCGTACATCATTTTTTACAAACAGTTCTATAACATCATCACTGAAAACAGTTCCATTTGTAGTAATAATATACTGAACTTCTATATCATATTTTTCCAGCAACTCATTTATATAATCAATCGAATATCTAATAACATCTATATTCAAAAGTGGTTCTCCGCCAAAAAAAGTAACCGTTGTCATAGTTATATCTTTATTTAAATACTTAAACCAATAATCAATGCTCCTTTTTGCTGTATTTATACTCATTAATTCTCGGTTACCACCATAACTACCTCCATGCCCAAAACAATAAATGCATCGCAAATTACAATCATGTGAAACATTTAACCAGAGATTAATCAATAAATTTCCATCTTCCCAGTCTTTTTGATAAGCTGCTGGTGTCCTCACAACAGCTTCTCTTCCTCTGTCAAATAACATATTATTTTGATATAACTCTTCTACT
The DNA here is from genome assembly GCA_910584345.1 of uncultured Eubacterium sp. GTDB lineage: Bacteria > Bacillota > Clostridia > Lachnospirales > Lachnospiraceae > Eubacterium_J. Next base: position 73,329 of record CAJTZX010000001.1, read on the forward strand.
TGATGTAAGCAATCTAAAACTTTTCCCTTACTATATTTTTCCTCAAGGGAATTAATAACTTGATTTCTGCTTAAGCACGGAATCTTTTCAACAACATCGTTCAGAACTCCTGTTGATTTTGTCAAAAAACCTGTATCCCCATCATATAAAAAGGTATCATTATCAACTTTTACACTTTTTACATTTATATTAGTTGGAAACTCCATAATTTAAAATCCTCCTTGAAAATCTTACCTTAAAACAATTACGGGGCAAGATTTCATTTGCCCCGTAAACGAATGCTCAAAAAACATTCTTTGATGTAATCGCATTAACCCATAAAGCAAATGCCATCGCAGCTATCACATGTATCACTCTTGCATTTCAAAATACAAATCTGTATACCTGCATCACCAGTCTCTTCTACATCAACATTATTAATAGGTTTGATGTTCAGTTCATTCATGATGAGTTCCTCCTTCCACAATAATACTAATCAAATTCGCAGCCATCACAAATATGATTAATAGAAATGTGCTTTTAATTGTAGCACCCTTTCTGTATTCTATAATAGCAAATAAAACTACTTAGTTTTATTCAACGTAAAAAAATCGACTGTTTATGTAACATTTTTTCGACATAATTTTTTCTCTAATAAACATATGTATAGCAAAATAAAAACCGACCTCACTCAATATAAAAGTAAAGTCGGTTTCATTCTCCAAAATAAAACTATTGTTGCAACTTGATAGTATCTATGATTGCCATTTTTCCAATCTGCTTAATCGGCCGCCGAATTGCAATTGCTGCTGATATAACGCATATTAGAATTATTATAATTAAAGATGATATCGGTAATTTCCAGATTATTCCCCATTTATCTGCAATTAAAAACTGAAACATTAATGCATTTAAAGGCAGTCCCAGTATACAACCGACGATACATCCTAATGCAGCGTAAGTAAATGCTTCTACAGCAATCATTTTGTAAAGCTGGCCTGCCCCCATACCAACAGATCTCATAATTCCATATTGCTTTGTCCTAGAGGCTACACTTGCATTCATATTATTGAAAATATTAAATACTGTTATAAGCGCAATAATAATAAGAAACCCATAAATAAAAATTGCTCCTGTATAATAAGAGCTCTGCGCTTCAGAATTTGTGAGCCGCTTATCTGAAATAGAACTGTCATTCGGAAGCAACTCTCGTATAGTAGAAATAGTCTCATCATTTCCATCTTCTGAAAGTTGTATATCTAACGTTGAATAACCCAAATCTCCGGCAAGATCTTGAAATGTTTTTTCAGAACAAATGAAATATCCATAACTTCCAGCAGCATTCTTTGCACTAATTGTTGACAATATTCCTGTCAATATTACCTGCTTATCACCTTGTGATGTTTGTAATGTTAATCTATCTCCAACTTTCCAATCCAATCCATTCCAATACATCGCTAAAACGCTATCTGCTTTTTTTTGAATAGAAGCAACTGTCCCATCAACTAGCGCATCTTTGGCGTATTCAAGTTGTTTCTCATCATACGAAATTAATGTAACAGTACCATTGCCATCCCACATTGAAACAGGCACATCTGTTTTTTCCATTCTTCCAAATACTTTATCTACACCACGAATCGTTTCAATTTCCTTTACAAGCGATTTATTGAAAGGTACACTACCCATAGCTGCTGACACATCTGGTGCCGAAGATGACAAGGCTGGCATCCCCTGGTTCAGAAAAACTACTAATACTTGAAAAGATAAAAACATCATAATACTAATTGCAAAAGAACAAGTCATTAAAAACACGTTTTTCTTTCCAGACAATGCATGGAAAATTCCCATACTGGTTTCCACATGAAACACTTTTGTATTCGCAGCTTTCTTGTTAGACACAAACTGTGTATTCCCACTAATTGCCGTAACAGGCGAAACCTTTGCAGCCCTTTTCGCAGGTGATAACGAGGCTAAAACTACTATCAAAAACCCAACAACTGCGCCAGCCACCAAACCAATAAAACTAAATTGAAATAGTGGAATTTCTGAAAAGCGATCACCGCTCACTGATTTTAGCAGCAGGCAAGCCCCCCATGAAATAAACTGTCCAATAATCAATCCAACAGGAACACCTTTTATACTCTGGCGCAATCCTTGCAACATAACAAAATATCTCACCTGATTTTTAGATGCTCCTAAACACCTCAGCAATCCATAAAACTTTACACGTTCCAGTACATTTGTATGAAAACTTGCAGCGATCATAACTGTTCCCGCTGTCAGCACAAGTAAAACTAAAAATATTGCAACGATGTAGAGTGATTGCATAGTACTGTTCTCACTTTGTCCCATCAATCCTAACAAAGCAGTATTTTCTGATATCTGACTATCTTCTAATCTATAAGTTTTTTTTATCTGGCGAATGGAATTTTGAATATCTACACCATTTTTAAACCGAATGCGGAACGTTGTTCCATCATTTGCATTCTCATCTGCAATCTCTCTGAATCCATTCTCATTTAATACCATGCCATAAACATCTGCACTTAACAAGCTACCCATATCTTCAAGTACACCCGTGATTTTATATTCTTTTTGTGTACCATTTGGTATTGTAACAATTACTGTATCACCTATTGATAAGTCCATTTGTTTTAACGCAAACGAATTCAACAATGCTTCATTTGACTGTACCGGATAATCTCCTTCCTGCATATTCATTTCTGAAAGACGTGTAAACGCAATTTCATTTGCCCCAGCAAAACTAACAATTTTTTGTCCAATTTTTCCTGTACTTCCCTGATATGTCCAACCACAATCAGCAATATCTATTCTTGCGCCCACAATCTCAGCCGTCTTCTCATCGATTCCTGTTAAACTGATATGATATTCACCATTCGTCTTTATAAAATAATTTCTTTGTGCTCGAATAGCCATATCGGCCATACTGAAAATAGCCGTTACCAGAAACACAGAAAGAATAATACACAAAACAGAGATTCTGTTATTTTTATGATGCACTTTTTCATACTGAGGAACTAATCCAAGATAACTTCTCACTTTGAAACCACCCCCAGATCTTTCAATATACCATCTGCCATGCGAAAAACCCTATTTGCAGCCCTTGCATGGTTTTCATTATGTGTTATCATTAAAATTGTTTGCTGATATCTTGATGACATGGTTTGCAAAAGAGAAATCACTTCCTGACTGTTTTTACTGTCCAGATTTCCAGTTGGCTCGTCAGCCATAATCAACGCAGGCCTTGTAACTAACGCTCTTCCAATTGCTACTCTTTGCTGCTGTCCTCCAGAAAGTTGACTTGGTAGATGATTTCGTCGTTCTACCAATCCTAACACATTCAAAAGTTCATATACAAATTTGTCATTTGGTTGTTTATAATCCAATAAAAGTGGAAATGTTATGTTCTGCTCCACATTCAATTCCGGTATTAAATTGAATGATTGAAATATAAAACCAATATGCTGTCGTCTAAAAATCGTTAACTTTTTTTCCGACATAGAAAAAATATCTTTCCCATCAATCAGCACTTTCCCAGAAGTAGCATTATCCAATGCCCCAACAACATTTAAAAGCGTGCTTTTTCCAGAACCCGATTCACCAATAATCGCAACAAACTCTCCTTTCCGCACAGAAAAAGAAACATGATTCAGTGCCTGAACCTTCGCTTCTCCCATGCCATAAGTTTTACATAAGTCTTGCACTTCAAGAATATTCATATCTATTACCTACCTTTCAGTCCTATATTACCTCCTCTTGCTTACAAACAAGTGAATCCTATCTTACTTATTTGTAAGATTAAAAAAGTTTAAGGTCAATATAGTTCCAACATCGATTTTGCTCGTCACTGAAACTGTCCCACCATGATTCTCCACGATGGTTTTCGCAAGCGGCAAGCCCAAGCCTATACCATGAATATCCTGAGAAAATCGGCTCCTATAAAATCTTTTAAAAATATTATACAAATCCTCCGGGTGTATACCTTTTCCATCATCCTCAACCTTAATTTGTGTTACTAATGGTGTCTGTTCCCATTGAATTACAATATGACCTCCAGACACCGTATGTTCCAAAGCATTTTTCACAATATTTCCCAAAGCTTCCAACATCCATAAGGCATCACAATAAAGCATAATATCGCTATCCCCATGTACTTCAATCGACTTATTTTCTCGTTTTGCCCAAATTTCAAACCGCTCAAGAACATCTTGTACAATATCAGAAATATGTTCCTGCATTTTCTCCATCCTGATAATCCCTGCATCCAATCTTGCCAATTTCAATAAAGTATAAATAACATCCTCTATTCTTTTAATTTCTCGCAACGATTTAGCGGAAAAATTATTCACTGCCTCCTTGTTTTCAACATCATCGTTAATAATTTCATAATACATTTTCAACGCAGACAATGGTGTTTTCAACTGGTGAGATACATCAGAAATAATATCTTGTAAAAACTCTTTCATTTGTTTCTCATTCTCTGCATGAGCTGAGAGAATCGCAGAAAGTTCATTCACTTCATGAAAGAAACTGTACCATTCCCCTATCTGCTCACTATCAATACGACTCATTGTATTACCGTTCAAAAAATCTCGAATAGATGTCCCTGCATCTTTCAGTACCTTATGCTGCTTATTCAAATAAATAAATATAAAACTATAAATGGCTGAAAATACAAACAATAAGGCACAAAACAAAATTAACATTACCCGATTTCGATATTTTAAAACAGATGGTAGTAAAGATATAGCAGTCTTCTCACTATAGCCAATAGCCGTCATAGCCTTTCTGCCTTGTTCTATATCTTTTTTCGATTTTCCAGCAGTAAAAGCTGAAACAGTCACATCACCTGTATGATTCAAAAGATATCCTGCAACAGAATAATCATGCAGCATCTGTGCTTTTTGAAATTCTTTTACAATTGCAGAGGAGATTTCAAACGTCAATAAAATAGAAATAATACAAGTAACTGTTATTCCACCTAATAAAAACCTTGTCTCTTTTCCCAGTTTTTCCATAATATCCTCTCACTTTACAACCCATTTATAGCCAAACCCACGCTCAGTCACTAAAAATTGCGGTATATTTGGTGTTTCCTCTATCTTACTACGTAAGCGCCGAATATAGACAGATAAAGTATTGTCATCCACATAGTTACCATTTCCATCCCACATATGATCCAATATCGCTTCGCGCGTTAATAAATGATTTGGATTTTGCATAAATAAACATAATAATTTATATTCTACAAATGTCAATTCCAATAATTCGCCTTTCACCCACACCAGACGCTCTACTGTATCTATTCTAATTTCATTTGCTTCCAATATAGAATCTCTTTTTAAAAATTGTTTGGAACGTCTAAGCAGTGCTTTAATTCTTGAAATTAGTTCATTAAGCTTAAACGGTTTTGTTATATAATCATCACCCCCCATGTCAAGTCCTTGAACAATACTAAACTCCTCATCTGATGCCGTTAGAAAAATGATTGGGATTGTCGACTGAGAACGAACTTCTCTACATATGTCAAATCCTTTGCCATCTGGCAAAGTAATATCCAATAATAACAGATCATATTGATTTTGCCTATAAAATTCTAACGCTTCTCTCACTGTTCGAGCGTTATCTACCAAATATCCATTATTCAGTAATATATATTTCACTCCTTCAATTAAACTTAAATCATCTTCCACATAAAGAATCTTCTCCATTTCCTCCCACCTCATCATTAAAATTTGATAATATTCTCTTAATTATCTTTTTATACTATGTTTTTTATAAAATATCATTTATAATATTCTGTTTTTATTATTCTATTTATATCTATATAAAAACAAATCTAACATCTAACTACTTATTATAATTAGAACACATAAATAACGCAAGACTGATTTTATCAATAGACGTCATTTTCCATTGCAATAAACACCTTATTTTCGAGTAATTATTTCTACTTATCGTTCTCACTATTTTATAGAAATATCCCATTTCCTTCCACTCCCACCCATTCCCCCGACATATTTTTCAACCTCCCTCATATATATTACTAATACTTTTCCTCTCACTGGTAATCCCATGACGAAACCGATCTTATTCAAACTCATCATCTCCATAGAACTCCTCTCACTCCTTGGAATCCTGACTTTCACCTTATTTCGAACCCCGGCAGAAGATTCTGCAAATACGCCCGCATCTTCCCAAAACACAGATACGTCCGGCCAATCAAGTTCCACCGGCAAAGACTTCATTAAATGGGTTGATTTTAAAGTAACAAGCGAGGCTATGAACGATGCCTATCAATATGATCTAAAGTCGCATGATACAGATACTCCGCTGGACTGGGTCTGCTTGCTGGCTGTCCTTGGCGCAAAATACGGCGGAGATTTTAAAAACTATAAGCAGGCAGACCTTGTGAACATCACAGACAAACTATTAAACAAAGAATCCACTTTAGAACAACTAACGTCTGATATGAAATACTATCCGTACTACAATGAAGCTTATCATGCCGTACTCGGCGGACTTGTTGGAGAGTATCAGCTTTCGGATTCAGATTCGGATTCAAATTCAGACTCAAACAAAATGCAGTATGGTTTAAAAGCATTTTCCCCGATTGCAAAAGGATTTCCATATACAGATTATGACGATTTTGGCTCTTCCCGCTCTTTTGGTTACCGCAGGCAGCACCTTGGCCACGATATGATGGGACAAATTGGTACGCCGATCATTGCTGTAGAATCTGGCTACGTAGAATGTCTTGGTTGGAACCGTTATGGCGGCTGGCGCATTGGAATCCGCAGCTTTGATAAAAAGAGATATTATTATTATGCTCATCTGCGCCAAAACTTCCCCTATAGTAAATCTTTAAAAGAGGGCGGAACGGTAACTGCAGGAGATGTCATAGGCTATATGGGACATACAGGTTATAGTGATAAAGAGAATACAAATAATATCGATATTATACATTTACACTTTGGGCTTCAGCTGATTTTTGATGAGTCCCAAAAAGACGGAAATAATGAAATCTGGATTAGCTGTTATGAATTGGCACGTTTCTTGTCACAGAACCGCAGCGAGACGGTAAAAGATGAATCCTCTAAAGAATGGCACCGCATACAAAATATGGTTGATCCGGCCGTTACTAATTATGAAAAATCCGCGCAAAAAAATACTGCGGACAAAAAAAAGGAAAAATAACAAAAAAACTGCAACAGGCAAATGTTTTTTCATACATTCAATCTGTTGCAGTTTCTTTCGGACGGTTCAAGCCATCCTTTCCATTTTTATTCTGTTTCAATCGTCATTCACGTCTCTTCTTCTGCTGTCATTTGTTTTTGATATTCCTCAAGAATAATATTCTGAATATGGTCTCTAGTCTCAGAATTAATCGGATGAGCAATATCTCGGAATTCTCCATCTGCTGCCTTTCTGCTTGGCATAGCTATGAACAATCCCTTAACCCCTTCAATTACTTTGATATCATGCACAACAAATTCATCATCAATTGTGATTGATACCACTGCTTTCATCTTTCCTTCTTTTTCAACTTTTCGGACTCGGACATCTGTTATTCGCATCATCTTTCGCCCCTTTCTTCATTTCCTATAAAACACCTCACCTTTACTTAATAGTTATTTACCCCTCCTTTTTTAACTTGTGACTTACAAGCCGCAGTCATAAGACTGCAGCCTGTGATCTATTACAACCCATACCGTTCATTGTTATCTTCTACAACTACTTTAATACCGCTGTCACCACAGTAATAAGTATTCGCCTTTAGAGTCCCCCGACTCTCTACGATACAATTTTCGATATGCGTATTGTCACCTATGTAAACTTCATTTAATATAATAGAATTTTTAATTACACAATTCTTGCCTACAAATACTTCTTTAAACAATACAGAATTTTCTACTTTGCTGTTAATAATGCACCCGCTGGAAATCAGGCTGTTATGCACATCCGAACCTATGTTATATTTTGCCGGCGGCAAATCATCTACTTTGGAATAAACGTGCGGATAATCTCGGAAAAAGAATTTGCGAACTTCCGGTTTTAAGAAATCCATATTTGTCTTATAATAAGAATCCACTGTGGAAATATTGCTCCAGTAACCTTCCAGCTTATATCCATACATCCGCTTTAAATTTTTATAACGAATCAAAATATCTGTTACAAAATCACTCCGACTCTCCTGCGCACAATGCTCCAGCAGATCGATTAACTGCCTTCTGCGGATAATATAGATTCCAGTAGATATTGTGTTTGACTGTGCAACCATTGGTTTTTCCTCAAACTCTACAATCCTGGAATCTTCATTCATCTTAAGAACGCCATATCTGCTGACGTCTTCTGATTTATCCATATCTTTTACAACGATTGTAATATCCGCCTTTTTTTCGATATGATAATCCAATATTTTATTATAGTCTATTTTATATACACAATCACCGCTCGTAATAATGACATAAGGTTCATGGCAGCGCTTTAGGAAATCGATATTTTGATACATAGCGTCTGCTGTTCCACGATACCACCAGCTATTATCTGATGTTACTGTCGGTGTAAATACATACAATCCGCCTTGTTTTCTTCCAAAATCCCACCATTTAGAGGAACTTAAATGTTCATTCAACGAACGCGCATTATACTGCGTCAATACCGCAACCGTCTGTATTTGTGAATTTGTCATATTACTCAGAGAAAAATCGATGCAGCGAAAGCTGCCGCCTACCGGCATTGCCGCAATTGCCCTTTTCTTTGATAATTCCTGCATACGGTTATTATTACCGCCTGCTAAGATCAGTCCTAATGCTTTCATGCCGATTCACCTGCCTTTATAATCGCTCCGCCGCTGGCAAGCTGTCCGTCAGGGTAATCTTCTGCCGTCGTCATGCCTGCGATTGCTGTATTTCGTCCAATCCTGACATCTGCAGGAACGATGGAGTCTTCTCCTATTGTAACCAAATCGAATGCATATACTTTTGGATTATATGTACTAGGCGCATATTCTCCTACACCAACTTGTGCACGGTCGCCAATCTTTGTATTTTCTGCAATAATTCCTTTATCTATCGTTACATGTTCTCCAATTACGGCATCTTTCATAATGATCGAATTACGTATTACAGTACCTCTGCCAATCGTTACGCCTGCACCAATTACAGAACTATATACTTCTCCATAGATCTCACATCCTTCTCCAATCAGGCTTTTTTCCACCACCGCCTCGTATGAAAGATACTGTGGCTCAATAATATCACATTTCGTATAAATTTTCCAATACTTCTCATACAAATTAAATTCCGGTATCAGATCAATCAGTTCCATATTTGCTTCCCAATAAGATCCAAGTGTCCCTACGTCTTTCCAGTAGCCATTGTATTCATAAGCAAACATTCGGAAATCCTTTTCATGCAGATATGGAATAATATGCTTGCCAAAATCACAATTGCCCTGATCTTTTAATGCCACCAGCGCATCTTTCAGCACTTTCCAGCTAAATATATAAATACCCATGGACGCCATATTGCTCCTTGGATGTTCCGGTTTTTCTTCAAATTCCTGTATTCGTTTTTCTTCGTCTGTAATTACAACACCAAATCTGCTGGCCTCCTCGATCGGAACAGGCATCGCAGCAATGGTTACATCTGCATGGTTCGCTTTGTGAAAGTCAAGCATCTCTTCGTAATCCATTTTATAAATATGATCGCCGGACAAAATAATCACATATTCAGGATGATAACTTTCCATATAATTCAAATTCTGGAATATCGCATTTGCTGTTCCTGTATACCACTCACTGTTGTCACTCTTTTCGTACGGTGGCAATACTGTAACTCCACCATTATTACGATCAAGATCCCATGGAATACCGATACCGATATGCGAATTTAACCGCAATGGCTGGTACTGTGTCAGAACACCTACCGTATCAATCCCTGAGTTAATACAGTTACTAAGCGGAAAATCAATAATACGATACTTACCACCAAATGCTACCGCCGGCTTAGCTACTGCAGAAGTCAGCACTCCAAGACGGCTCCCCTGTCCGCCGGCCAGAAGCATAGCAATCATTTCCTTACAAATCACTTCGTTCACCCCTCGTCCAATTTTCTTTTGATAAGTATAACATATTCGTCTCAAAATGTACATCATTTTTCACATCTTTTTGTCTAAATCCCACTTGTTTTTGTAGAAATTTACAATATTTTGCATTTTACAGAACAGGAAAAGAGTGAAAATGGTTACCGTTCATAATTAAAATGAAATCAGAAATAAATTGCAAAATAATGAAAGATGTTTATAATAAAAATAGAGCGCATGAACAGTCATAAGTTTCTGTTTATGTGAATATAAAATATAGCATACCCTATAGGCAGCCGCATGTTTTACAAATAACATACGGCAGGTTCATCGGGTATAGAATGTGCAGGTGTATATCAAATGTATCAGATTAATTTTCAAAAGCCGGTCCACGTACATTTCATCGGCATCGGCGGTATCAGTATGAGCGGACTTGCAGAAGTCCTCTTAGAAGAACATTTTACAATATCCGGCTCTGATGCAAAAGAATCGGAGCTTACAAAGAAACTGGCTCAATCTGGAGCTGTCATCTATTACGGCCAAAGCGCTGAACATATTAGTGCCGACACGGATCTTGTCGTTTACACAGCAGCCATCCATGCCGATAATCCAGAGTATCTGGCTGCACAAAAGATGCAGATTCCTATGCTGAGCCGTGCAGAACTGCTTGGACAAATCATGAGCAACTACAAACAATCCGTAGCTGTGGCCGGTACTCACGGAAAGACTACGACAACCTCTATGGTCACACATATTCTGCTTGCGGCACATACCGACCCAACGATTTCTATCGGTGGAATTCTGCCTGCCATCGGTGGAAATATCCAGGTCGGACATTCTGCTTATTTTGTAACGGAAGCTTGTGAGTATACGAACAGTTTTCTGCATTTTTATCCAAAATACAGCATGATTCTCAATATCGAAGAAGACCATCTGGATTTTTTTAAAGATTTGAACGATATCCGGCATTCTTTCCGTCTTTTTGCAGAAAATACAGCTGCAGACGGCACAATCATTATCAACAGTGAGATTGACGGCCTGAATCATCTTTTAAAAGGTTTAGACCGGCAAGTCGTTACCTATGGCTTTGACCCTTCCTGCAATTTCTATCCGGAAAACATCACCTATCAATCATCCGGTTTTGCACAGTTTACAATTATGCATCGCAGAAACAAAGTTGTTCACACCGAACAGGGGGGAAACTCTTCCAAATTTTTAGCATGGAGGGAAACAGAAAAAGTTTGTGATGTCTCCCTTCATGTACCTGGCCGCCATAACATCAGCAACGCTCTTGCTGCAGCTGCTCTTGCAGTGCAAATGGGCCTCCCGGCTGAAGCAATTTCACAGGGACTTCATGCATTCTACGGAACAGACCGCCGCTTTCAGGTCAAAGGGGAACGAAATGGAGCTACCATTATTGATGATTATGCACACCATCCGACGGAAATCAGCGCAACGCTAAGCGCAGCCGCCAATTATCCACATTCACGCATTATTTGTGTCTTTCAGCCACACACTTATACACGGACGAAAGCATTTCTGGATGAATTTGCCGCATCACTTTCTGCTGCTGACATTGTTGTACTGGCTGATATCTATGCCGCCAGAGAAACGGATACACTTGGAGTCAGCTCCTTGAATATCCTCGAAAAGCTGAAAATGCGCGGTACGGAATGCTACTATTTTCCATCTTTTGAAGAGATCGAAAAATTTTTATTAAAAAAAATAATGAACGGTGACCTGTTGATAACTATGGGGGCTGGAGACATAATAAAGGTTGGTGAAAGCCTGCTTAACCACTAGTTATCCACATTATCCACATTGAATTGTGCAAAAGATGCCATTTTCAATGTGGATTTTTTGTGTTTTATCCACACTCTTTGAAAAAATGTGGAAAGATTCGATTTTTAGCAGTTTTCAGAATTAATATAATGTGAACTTCATCCTTATCCACCTTATCCACTTTATCCACAATTACTGGAACGCCTTGATTTCACAGACTTTGCGAAAAAAATGTACTTCTCAATTGGGAAATCCTGTGCTATAATCTGTGCAGTAAGAGGGGGGATGCATATGGCTGATATATTACTAAAACGTGACAGCACGCTTGCTGCCACTTATGTACCAAATACTTTTATTGACGAATATATGACACACGCAGATGGTGAGTTTGTCAAAATTTATCTGTATCTGCTTCGCTGTATGAATAATCCAGACACGATGTTTTCCATTTCGGATATCGCGGACAAGTTCGATCATACAGAAAAAGACGTTACACGTGCTTTAAAATATTGGGAAAAAATGCATCTGCTCCGTCTGGAATTTAACAGCAGAGAAGAGCTTACCGGTATTTGCCTGTCTGATTTTTCATTATTAACGCCAGACACTCTATCGAAACAGGCTCAGACAGCCGATACGGTTTCTGCCAGACAGCAATATACAGATACATCTGTACCTGCCGAACAGCCTATCGAACAACATACAAAACAACATATCGAACAGCCTCCTGCAGCTGATACTGTTTTATCCGGACATTCACACGATACCATGCATGCATTGCCAAAGCGCACAGAATATTCCCTAAATCAGCTAGCGCAGTTTGGCGAAGATGAGACCGTACAGGAAATTTTATTTGTAGCTGAACGTTATCTTGGGCATCCTTTAAACAATACAGATATTCAAACCATTTTGTACTGGCTGGATAAGCTGAAATTTTCACAGGATTTAATTGAATACCTGATCGAACAAAGTGTTGCAAAAAGTCACATGAGCATCCGATATATGGATAAAATTGCACTATCCTGGGCACAATCCGGCATCCATACGCTTTCGGATGCAAAACAGTCCGCACAAATGCACAGCAGTGCGGCCCGCGCTGTGCAAAAAGCGTTTGGCATTTCAAATCGCACACTCACCGGGCCGGAACTTGAGTATGTGGAAAAATGGTCGAAAGAAATGGCATTTTCTGATGACATGATCGCTCTGGCTTGCCAAAAAACAATTTTAAAAATTCATCAGATCAGCTATGAATATACCGATTCCATTTTAAAGAGCTGGCAAAGCCAAAATGCACGTACTTTAAATGATATTAAGCTGCTGGACGCACAATATCAAGAGACAAAAGCAAAAAAAATAACCGCCGGAAAGACCGCTGCGCGCACTGCCAAAGGAACGATTGTCAACGGCTTTTCAAATTTCTCACAGCGTACTTATAATTATGAGGAGCTGGAGCGTGAATTGCTGTCACACCGCAGATAACTACGGAGAACTATTATGGCTTTATCGAATTTACAATATGACGAGATACAACGTCAGTATGATGCCAGACAACTTCATAACCAGCACATCCTGCAAAAACGCAAACAGCAGCTTTACCTGCAGTATCCGCGTCTGAAAGAGCTGGAAACACTGATTGCTTCGGCCAGTGTTCACTTTGCCAAACTTCTGCTGGATGGAGATGAACAAGCGTTGGCACAGTTAAAACAAGTATTGGCACATTACCGCATAGAACGGTCAAATCTCCTTACCCAGGCAGGTCTCAGCGAGCAATATCTGGAACCGCCCTATACGTGCCCGGACTGTAAGGATACCGGCTTTATCGACGGCAAACGCTGCCACTGCTTTGAACAGGCTGCCATTGACCTTGTTTATACACAATCAAATATTAAAAGTATCTTAAAAGAAGAAAATTTTACGAACTATTCCTTTGCTTACTATTCGGAAACGAAAAAAAATGATACGAATGGTCTTTCTTACAGGGAAACTGCCAAAGATGCCGTTAAGGAATCCTTATTATTTTTAAAAGAATTCGACAAAGAATTTCATAATCTGTTTTTATATGGCGATACCGGTACGGGTAAGACATTTTTATCCCACTGCATTGCCAAAGAACTGCTGGATACGGGCCATTCTGTTATTTACTTCACAGCCTTTCAGCTGTTTGAAGTATTGGAAAAACATAAATTTGAGAAGGATCGTGAGGCCGCCTCTTCCATGCAGCATATTTTTGACTGCGACCTTCTGATTATCGACGATCTGGGAACCGAGCTGTCCAATGCATTTACCGTTTCACAGCTGTTTTTATGCCTGAATGAGCGTATGCTCCGTAAGAAATCTACAATCATATCTACAAATTTAGGCATTGACCAGCTCAGCATTATTTACTCGGAACGGATTTTCTCCCGGATTACGAGCAGTTATACGATGATAAAACTTTTTTGTGACGATATCCGGCTCCAAAAGAGAAAATTAAGTAACGGTTCAGACCATTCTGCACCATTACAAAATTAAATAAAACGGAGGACTTACACTATGCATTACGACGAAAACATGATTGAAAGTATCCCAGTTGGAGTACTTGGACTGATTCCGATGTCAAACTGCTCAGCCCTTGGCGAAAAAGTCAACGAGTATCTTGTACAATGGCGCCACGAACATCAGTCTGACCATAAAATGACAATTGCTTTTCGGGGTTTTGAGCGTGACACTTATATAGTCAATGCGAGCACTCCGCGTTTCGGTACCGGAGAAGCCAAAGGATTTATCAAAGAATCTATTCGCGGTTATGATCTTTTTATCATGGTGGATGTAACGAATTATCATGAGACGTATACCGTCTGCGGCCATCCAAACCACAAATCTCCAGATGACCATTATGCCGATCTAAAGCGTATCATTGCTGCCGCAGGTGGAAAAGCAAGGCGTATTACTGTCATCATGACTTTTTTATACGAAGGACGCCAACACAGACGTAATGGACGCGAATCTATGGATTGTGCTATGATGCTGCAGGAACTAACCGCTATGGGCGTAGATAATATTATTACCTTTGACGCTCACGATCCGCGTGTACAAAACGCCATTCCTATTTCCGGTTTTGAGTCTATCCAGCCGGCATACCAGTTTATTAAAGCGCTATGTACCAATGTATCTGATTTGCAGTTTGATTCTGACCATATGATGATGATTAGCCCGGATGAAGGCGCTACCGGTCGTGCCGTTTATCTTGCAAGTGTTCTCGGCATTAATATTGGTATGTTTTATAAAAGGCGTGATTACAGCCGTATTGTTAATGGACGCAATCCGATTATTGCACATGAATTTCTCGGCGCCTCAGTCGAAGGAAAAGATGTCATGATTATAGATGATATGATTTCTTCCGGAGACAGTATGATTGATGTCGCAACAGAACTGAAAAAAAGAAAAGCAAAACGGATTTTCGTAATATCAACTTTTGGATTGTTTACAGACGGCTTGGATAAATTTGATAAGGCGGTAGAAGAGGGCACTATTTACCGGGTCATCACGACCAATCTTATTTACCAGACGCCGGAACTGTTAAGCCGCTCCTATTATATTAACTGTGATATGAGTAAATATATCGCTCATATTGTAGATACACTGAATCAGGATACATCCATTAGCGAACTGTTAAACCCTTATGACCGTATCAAAAAACTGGTCACAAGATACAGAAACGGCAACTTATAATTTAAGAAAAGAAGATCTGAGTCTTTTGAGTGAATTATAAATACCAACCCTATTATCATGCAAAAGGCTCAGACTTTTTTATATACATTTCCAATAAATACCAAAAAAATATCTGTACACTGCTCATGCAATGTACAGATATTATTCTCAAGGTTACTGTCTGAACACTAAAACAAATCCACTTCACCGCTGTACTTATTATCGTTAATTACATAATAAGCCTTATACTCTTCTGGTTTTATATATATCTGTAAGGATTTAATCGATGATACTCTATGTCCGCTAGCAACAAACGCTGCCTTCACCTTATCAACAACGGTAGCTTCACTTGCCTGTCTGTTCTGAAATTCAATATATACATCCGGTTTCAGCTCAGGCTTATCAGCCTTCTTTGCTGTTGATTTCTTTGCAGCAGGTTTTTTAGCTGCTTTTGCTTCATCCTTATCAGCTTTTTTACTAACCGTCTTTGTTTCTCCCTTAACAGCCGTATCTGCTTCTGATTTCGCATCTGCTTTAACTGTCTCTGCTTCTTTTACATCTGCTGCTTCTGCAACTGACTTTGTTTCTTTGTCTGTACTCTTTGAGCTCATCTCCTTAGACCTCCTACAATCTACTCACACACTAAAAACTTTTCCATTGCTAACAGAGCTTCTTTCTCGTCGTTGCCTTCAGTAATAATATTCACGCTCATTCCCTTGGATGGATTAAATGCCATAATCCCCATAATGCTTTTTGCATTAATCTTGCGGTTGTCGTTCTCAAACGTAATATTACTGTCGAACTGACATGCAACCTGAACAAGCTCTGCAATTGGATTTTCATGCCCTTTTGCTACATTTGAAACTATGATCTGTTTATTACTCATATTCCCTTCCACTTCCCTTAGAATCAGTTTAGAATACACAAGTTCATCTCGTAATATAGTCCAAAAATCAGGCATTTGCAAGTGTTTTTTGCAAATCTGTTACATTTCTGTTAAAAACTCACGAATGCCACAAAAAACACTCTTGAATTTTATGCATTTTGCAGAGTCGTTTCAGCCTCTTTCGCGCTTTAAAGTAGTCTGAAACGCTTCTACATCTTTCGCCAGTTCCCCACTTAATGCGAGCAGACAAATCAAGTTCGGAATTGCCATTAATGCATTTGCAATATCTGAAAATTTCCAGGCAATCGACAGTGTCGTCGTCGCACCGATAAACGCAACAGCCGAAAATACAACCCGGTAAATCATATTATATTTATGTGTGCCAGCCAGATATTCCAATGCTTTTTCTCCATGATATTCCCATCCAAGTATTGTGGAAAATGCAAACAAGGCAATACCGATCGTAACCATCCATCCGCCTGCAGGCCCTAACACTGTCTGAAACGCTTCTATCGTAAGCTCAGAGCCTTCAATTGCTTTGCCGCTTGCATCCGTCATGCCTAAAACACCTGACGAAGCAATACACAGACCTGTAATTGTACATACTACAATCGTATCCCAAAAGGTACCTGTCATATTTATGTAACCCTGGCGAACCGGATTATTTGTCGTAGCAGAAGCGGCAGTAATTGCTGCCGAACCCATACCTGCTTCATTTGAAAATACACCTCGTGCAATCCCATAGCGCATACCGTTCATCATAGAAGCTACAATTGTACCTCCTACACCCCCTGCAACTGCCTTAACCGAAAATGCCATGCGAAAAATTTCTGCCACGCCAGACGGAACATTTTTGATATTTCCGAGAATGACAATGACTCCGCCAATCATATAAAAAATTGCCATACACGGTACAATCACTGATGACAGCTTAGATATGGATTTGATCCCTCCTACAATAATACAAAGGGAAAGCACTGTAATAATCACGCCTGTCAGCCAGGTCGGTACATCAAAGGTATTATTCATCGCATCTGAAATAGAATTTGCCTGCGTAAGATTGCCGATTCCAAATGATGCAATCACCGCAAATAATGCAAACAGCCATCCTAAAGCAGCTCCAAATGCCTGATTCTTAAATGCCTTTTTCATCGTAAACATCGGCCCGCCGGACATTTCACCCTGCGCATTTACCTCTCGATATTTTATCGCCAGCATACATTCGCTAAACTTGGACGTGAGGCCAAAGCATGCCGATATCCACATCCAGACAAGCGCTCCCGCACCGCCGGATACCATTGCCGTCGCAACGCCTACAATATTTCCCGTACCAATCGTTGCCGCCAAAGCTGTCGTAAGCGCTGCAAACGGCGATACATCGCCTGCCCCATGCTTTGTTCTTGATTCCTTACTTAACGTTAACCTGATCGCATAGGGAAGATTTCTCCATGTTAAAAACTTGAGCCGAAACGTGAGAAAAATTCCTGTTCCCACCAAAAGCACAAGCATCACCGGACCCCATACAAAATCATCGACCACCTGTAAAATTTCTTCCAGATTTTTCATAGCTTCCTGCCCCTTTCTTATCTTTTGCGTTACTCCCTTTTCCTCTTAATCTTATGCACAACCCAGCAAAATATACCCGGATATCATCCAGAAAAGGGACAACGCCTGCACGCTGTCCCATCCTTGAGATCAAAACACTTTATTATTTTACCACAAAAAAGTAAAATGTCAATTATTACTGCAATTTTGTATTCCATTTTATCTTGTTTCATGCTATACTACTTTAGATTCGGCCCATTTAGCGATGTAATCAGCGAAAGCGGACTGAAGAAAAAAGCCGGTATCCGGCAGATTGGAGTTATATTTATGAATGTATCATCTATTTTAATTATGGCCGCAATCATATGTTATCTTGGACTTATGCTTGTGATTGGTTTTCATTTTTCCAGGACGAATACGTCTACGGACGATTTCTATCTTGGCGGCCGCAAACTTGGACCATTTGTAACAGCAATGAGCGCCGAAGCCAGCGATATGTCCAGCTGGCTTTTGATGGGACTGCCCGGTGTCGCCTATTTGTCCGGTGTCTGCGATGCCGCCTGGACAGCCATCGGTCTCGCGCTTGGAACCTGGTTAAATTGGTTCTTTATTTCTAAAAAAATCCGGCGTTACAGCCATCAGATCGGCGCTATCACCATCCCGGATTTCTTTTCTAAAAGGTACCATGACAAAAATATGCTGAACTGCATCGCCGCAATTGTAATCGTCGTATTTTTTATCCCCTATACGGCAAGCGGGTTTGCTGCCTGCGGGAAACTATTTTCCACGCTTTTTGGCGTAGATTATATGGCTGCGATGGTTATCTGTGCCATTATCATTGTAGCATATACGACTCTTGGCGGTTTTTTGGCAGCTTCCACAACCGACCTGATTCAAAGTATTGTGATGACGATTGCACTGATTACCGTTGTTTTTTACAGCGGACATATGGCAGGAGGATTTGATGTCGTATTCGAAAACGCAAAAGCCCTCCCTGGTTATTTATCACTGTCAAATACATACGATCTTGCATCAAATGCCGCAAAGCCTTATGGCATTATTACGATATGCTCCATGCTGGCCTGGGGACTTGGGTATTTTGGTATGCCTCATGTACTGCTTCGCTTTATGGCTATCGAAGACGAAAACAAATTAACAACTTCTCGCAGAATTGCTACCGTATGGGTTGTAATTTCAATGGCAGTTGCTATTTTTATCGGTATATGCGGGCTTGCAGTCAGCAAAGCGGGCTGGATTGACACGCTTTCCGGCAGCGATTCCGAAACGATCATTGTAAAAATCGCAGATTTGCTAAGCTCTCAGGGTGCTGCTGCTGCAATTTTGGCTGGTATTATTTTGGCTGGTATTCTGGCAGCTACAATGTCTACCGCAGACAGTCAGCTGCTTGCCGCCTCCTCCAGTGTATCTCAAAATCTGCTACGCGATACATTTGGCATTAATCTCAGTGAAAAAGCCTCCCTGATCGCTGCCCGTATCACCGTAATATTGATTAGTGTGATTGCTGTCTTCCTCGCAAGAGATCCATCCAGCAGTGTATTTGGCATTGTCAGCTTTGCATGGGCCGGTTTTGGCGCTGCGTTCGGCCCGGTCATGCTTTGTGCCCTTTTTTGGAAACGCAGCAATAAATACGGCGCATTTGCAAGTATGTTAAGCGGCGGTATTATGATTTTTGTTTGGAAATATCTCGTACGTCCAATGGGCGGGGCGCTGGATATCTACGAATTGCTTCCGGCATTTCTTATCGCATTAGCCTTTAATATCACAGTATCCCTTCTGACAGAAAAGCCGGATGCTGCGATGGAAGCAGAATTTGATAATGCCATCAGATCCTAAGATTACGATAAAGAAACTATAACAAAAAGAAAAATGCTTAAAATCACTGATAACATGATTTTAAGCATTTTTCTGCCTTTCCCCGTTTATAACTGGCAATACAACAGATTCTCTTTCAGCTCTTCGGTAATTTCTCCGCCGGCCTTCTGATATTTCTCATACAATGCGGTAAGCCTTTGCGCCTTCTTTGCATTATCTCGTTCAAATTTCGGTATTGAAATCTGATACATTGGATTCACTTTCAGAGCCGCACGAATATCTTTTGCAAACGGGCAGTACACAATCAGGATCTCTCTGGCCACTTTATTCAGCCGGAAGCTTCCCTTAGATTCATAATTAATCCAGCTCTGATAGTCTTTGACAAATACTTCTCTGTAATTGTTTTTCGCCCGCTGAATAGCCGTTTTCAGCTTATCCTTTGCATCTGCGGACAGATCCCGATTCTTACGATAAAACTGCAGATAATCACAATATTCTGACGTCAGCGATTTTTCACGTATATCATTCCAGCGCACACCCTGAATCTTGCGGCACATCTCCCAGCGATATCTGCCGACCGTCTCAATCATCATTTCCTCCAGATTTGCAGCCGTAAAAATCGGGAACAGGAAACGTGCCGGTGTATCCCGACGCTTATCTGCCGTTTCCTGCCACATCATAGCACGTGTTCCTGCATTTGGCATTAGTATTATATTCGGAAGCACTTCTGACATCAGAAGCTCATGGCTTAAAATATCATTCGCCGCATTTGTAAAATTAACTTCACGGTAAAATGCTGTAAAATCAACCTTACGTATTTTATTCAATTCGTCTTCCAGCCGTTCCACTGTAACAGCCATTTTCGAAATCGTATTAATCAGGTCAAATTCACAAAGAATCGGACAAAACGTAGTAATCTTGCCATATGTGATACGATTAGCCGCGCTGAACATATTTTGTATCTCAAAACGCACTTTTTCTTTCTGATCGTTTTGCATCTTTTTGACCTGTTCTTCTGTCAAATCGCCGTTTTTGCGCTGTTCCAGCAGATATGCAGGATAATCCAGCTCAAACTCATTTTTCGAAGGCTCGTTGCGGCCAAAGTAAATGCTTTTCAGCCAGGTAAAGATCGTATATACACGTTCGGATTTAAACTGCCGCAAACGGCCGGTCAGATCATACAGTGCCTTGGCATTTTCCTCACCTACCAGTTTTGTGTCCATAAATCCAAAGTTCAAAAACATCTCTATGATCGGAGACGCCGCATCCTCATCTTCCACTGCCTGCATAAACACACTGTAATAAATATTATAAAACAACGGTGCGATCTGTTTACGTATATTATACGCAACTGCATCCGTAGACGTCATATCCGGCAAATTGCAGTATGACTCTACCTGTGCCACAAAAGCATTTGCCTCATTTTCTCCGATTTGTGAAAATTCCAATATATGTTTTAAGCAATCTTCCGTCAATACGTCAATCTTCTTTGACAGCTGCGCCGACGCTGCATTTTCAAAATCATATTCTTCATATTGCTCGATACGCGTCTTAATCAAAGCTGGCTCATAAATCTGTATTTTCCGTATAAAGCCGCTTAAAAATGTAAGTTCCTGTTTCACTGGCGCAATATCCAGATGTCTTTTACTGGAACGGATTGCAAGATCAAAATACAAGTGAAAAATATCATTTTCAGATTCCGCCAAAAGAATCTCCTTGCGGTCAGACAAATACGCTACCATCTCACCGATTCCAAGCATTGCACGATGCATCTGTGCAGACGCTTCCATAATCACACCGACGCAAAGACTGTCATCTTTCACCATCATCTGAATATAATCTTTTAATACATTTTTAATCAGACTTGTACTGTTATTCACTTCCCAGGCTTCTGCCTTATGCTTCATCTCAAGCATATTAAAATAATCCATCTGAGGAAATACCTGCTCATCCAGTTGGTAATTGCTGCAAAAAGTCTTATAATCGTTATAGACCGTCTGTACAAATGCATGGAACTGACTCGTCCGGCGATACAGCTGTGAATACAGTACAAAGATTCGGTGCCTTTGTTCAATCGCCGTGCGTAAAAACACAATCCGGTATCGTTCATTTGCAGCCAGCAGATTTTTCAAATCATCCGCATTCCCGCACGGGATCGCAGCAACAGCCGTATCCTCTCCTGCTATATAGTCACAAATAAACCAGTCCCGTTCCAAAATACCGATAATCGCATTTGGCCCAAGCGTAACCTCCGCCAGTCCAAGCTTTTGAATGACAGAACCGGACTGGATTAAATACCATTCTTTTACGATGTCTTTTCTTTTTGCGATACGTTTTCCTTTTTGTATTTTCATTACCTGCATATTTCTTCCCTGCCGCTTTCTATGTTGTAAAAAATATAAAATTCCGTTACAAACAGCATAACATAATACGCAGGTTAAGTCTATCTTATTATTTGTTTACTTTTCCCGTATTTTACTTGTTGAATAAATCCATGTATGATAAAATATGTGCAACTATCTTAATATAAAATGTCGGAGGATATTATGCAGAAGTTTGCTTTAGACCATATAAAATCATTTACCCATTCAAACGAAATTGAAATAAAGCCTATTACCGTATTCGTCGGAAAGAACAGCTGCGGAAAAAGCAGCCTCCTTCGATTTCCTATTGTTTTAGCCCAGACATTCAAAGAAGATGCCCTTACCCCATTATTGCTGTTTGGGAAGTTCATTGACTATGGCAATTATGATGATGTTGTTTACAGACATAAAGAGCAATCCATCGGATTCAAACTGACATTCGGACCTGAAGCCGCAGATTATATCCGGCGCAGATATCGATTTCAGCGGCACTATACTAACACATATTTTAAAGCAGCTATTAAAGCAAAAACAATTGAGATACAAGTATATATCCATAAACCAGGAAAAAAACTACTGGTGCAGGAAATAAAATTAACCGTCAATGGAGAAGAACTGTGTTCGCTTTGTCAGGAAAAAAATATATTTACATTTAAATTTCATCAGCTATATGTCAGTGAAACATGGAAAACTCACGAGATTAAAATAACTCTTTCCAATATAAAATTTAACAAATTTATACCAAAACTGGACGAATGTGAACTGCTGAAACAATATTTATCAGATAACAAGATTTTAAAAGAAGGTATCGCCGATATTTCTGAACATGGATTTATGCAAGATTTGTTGGAATACATCGAAACGAATGTTTGTGAAGAAGAACAAATAAAAGCAAAAGCTGTTTTACATACCACATATATAATAAATGGATACTTTAGCGGGATACAGGTTTGCTTAGAAAATGAAGCGGATAGCATCTCTTATATTGGTCCTTTTCGGGAATCTCCAAAACGAACCTACCGAGACTCTGAAAGCAGCGTAAAAGATGTAGGCGTTTATGGTGAAAATGTAAGCATGATTTTACGCCAGGCTGCCCAAAGCGACCACAAACTGCTGGAAAATGTTTCAACATGGCTGCAAAAAACTATGGGTTATTCCTTGGATATTAAAGAGGTAGGAAATGGTCTCTACAGTCTGATTATTTGCGGGAACGAAGAATCAGATAATATCATAGACGTAGGATTCGGAATTTCTCAGGTTTTACCGATTGTGACACAATTATTTTATACAGATACGTATGAACAGCGCCTATATTCTTCGTACCGAAAATATAAAAAAACAGTCGTATTTGAACAGCCTGAAATTCATCTTCATCCGGCTGCACAAGCACAGCTGGCAGATTTATTTGTGAATTGTGTAGGCAGCAAATCAGATGTTAAACGCATATTAATCGAAACCCATAGCGAACATCTGATCCGAAAACTGCAAGTATTGGCTGCAGATCCTGATGTGCCTATCAGCAATGATCAGATTGCTATTTATTATGTAGACAAAGATCATAACGGTGATTCCTATGTAACAAAAATGGAATTGAATAAAAACGGACAATTTGAGAAAACATGGCCAAACGGCGTTTTTGATAAAAGTTATGAGTTAACAAAAATGTTACTGCATGCAAACAGTAAAAACCGTCAACAGGAGAATCAGAATGATTGATATTGTATTATGCCACAGCATTTTAGAAAAATGCAAGTCCGTAGATGCTTTTTCCGAAAATGCTGAGCATGTAGAACTGGTACGTAGAATACGCCAACATCGGATGGTAATATCTGAAGAGCTGATGGATTTTTATGAAGCATACTTCAAAGAAAAAGGCCCGGAATGGCTGGAATGGTATCAAACACTTTGTATTGCCATCTTTAATATAAGAGAAAGAACCATTATCGTTACCCCTTCCTCTGACAAACGTTACATAAAAGAACATGCGTATCAAAACGCATTAGCCGCAGCCGCTCTCAGTCATGAAACGAAAGATAAGATGATCCTTATATATCAAAAAATCAGGATAGGCGCTAATTATGAACATAAAAATACCCTATAAAGTAAAATGTTTATCATGTGGATCAGAAAATTTGATTGCTATGGAATTGGAATGTACCGGCTCTTATGAGAGAACCATGGGACTCGAATTAGAACATCTGGCAACATTCGATGACTGCTGTTCCTCTTGCGGTAACCCCATCGCTGTGCAAATAGAATTATGGGAATATCCGGAAGGAACGGTTGACGCCTATGCCGTCCGATTAGAAGGCGCAGAAGAAATAGAAAAACCTGTATTTATTCAGGAAATATAACTGTGCCACTTCATATTTTCCAAACATGCATCCTCTATTCCTAACCCCAACAAACAGTCTTACCGAATAGAGAATGCATATTTTTCAATTACTTTCATCGCATTCATCATTCATGACCCATCCTGCGATTCCTATCGTTTGCCATCAGAGCATCACCTGCTGTTTACACAGCATCCTATATGCCACAGCCATCAGCCCTGCTGAAATAAGAACTGCTGCCATCAATATTCCGCCTTCTGAAAATCCGTAAAACAAATCCACAACTCTTCTGCATATACGCGAAAACGCATGATCCTGTCCGCTTTCCAGCATACGTCCAATTCGCTGGCCACCGATACAGACAGTCATCCATAAAACCCAGAAAATCGTATAAGCCTTATTCCCATATTTTAAAAACAATGCTCCCATCACCGCATTTAACGCAACAACTGCCATACAAACCGATACCATATATTTCCATTGAAAAAGAAACTGCAAATCCACTTCAATTTGTATTCCTGCATAAGCAATCTGCATGATCCATTTTTCCAATAAACAAAATAAGTATGCGATCCATACTCCTAAAATATTTTGGAGAAACGCAAACCCAAACAGCGCAGGCAGCAAACGTCTGCGGGACATCCCCATACTAACCAGTATATTAAAATACAGCGGCAGGCTGCTCATTCCCAGAAACACCATAAGCATCATCGGAACAGCTATCGCCATGACCGTACCTAACGGAAAAATACTATCTTTTTCTCCCATCCCATAAACTGCAATCACCATCATAAGCTCTCCCAGCAGGAACGCTCCTAATTCCAATCCCGGAACCAGCACGATCTCATCCCACCGCAGGCAAAATTGCTTTTTTATATCACCAAACATTCGCAACTCCTCCAATTTTATATGTTATGTTCTTACTTCAAATTTTCTGATCATACGCCAGCTTCCCATATTCGCTGCAACAGAGATGATACTGCCGACAGCCAAAATGCTCCACTGCATTGTCTGTATCCGGCCCTGACCATCTATAAACTTCAAAAACCAGATTTTTTCGAATTCCCCTCCATAAGCGACTGCAAATCCGGTCGCACCGCAGATAAAGGCAACTCCTATCGTTATTGCGATATATACTGCTTTTCCCCACTTAACAGAAGCAATGCCTAACAATTTTGATATTCCCTCTACAGTCAGAAAAAAAGCAATCATGCAGACAATATCCGGCTGCTCGATATGCATCAGACTCCCCATAAGCCAGTACGACAGCAAACATTCTGTCATAATCAGGGCATTCATCAAAAGATTTCCCATAAATGCATGTTTTCTAAGACATCCAAACGAAATGGGAGTCGAATAATAATACCCTGCGGATGAAATTCCTGTTGTAAACAATATAATGAATGCAATGCCAATCACAGTGTTTGGGATCGAATGAAGCAACTCCTGAATATTATCTCCTTGAATCAACCATATATAAGCCGACATTGCGACGCCTAAAGCTGCCGCTGTGAGAACATAGCGTTCTGCCTGCATGATAAAATACCAGAACGCACACCTCCATCCACCTTTTCTCATACTGCATTCTCCTCTCCACACACCGCCAGAAACAACTCCTGCAGACTGACAGGCTGAATGGTTACATCATATCCGTTTGCTATCTCCTGTCCTTTTTCCAATATCACTGTCACCCCTTTGCTCCGTCCCATTTTATTGACACGATGCATCGTAAGTCCTGCACATGCCGCATCCACATCTTCTGCATTCCCGCTGACATGGAAGCTGCGGCTCAATAAATCCTGCGTATTTTCTTTGCAGACAACCATACCTTCCTTTAAAATAATAACTTCTTCAAACACATCCGCAGCTTCTTCGATAATATGTGTGCTAATGATAAATGTCCGTCCGGTATTCGTATATTCTTCTAGTATCAGCCTGTAAAACTGCTCTCTGGCCACTACATCCAAGCCGGCAACAGGTTCATCCATAATGGTAATATCTGCTTTGCTCGCCAAGGCAACAATGACCGTTACCATACTCATCATGCCTTTGGATATTTTAGAAATTCTTTTTTTTACATCCAGATGAAATAAGTTTATTAGCTGCTCTGCCATCTGCTTATCCCATTTCGGATAGAAAATTGACGCTGTTTTTAAATACTCCTTTATTTTCATCGTATTGGGGCCAAATGTCGTCGCAGCATTGAGCTCTCTGGAAAAGCATAAATGATCCAACGCTTTCTGATTTTCCCAGACAGGCATCCCATCATAAGTAACCGTTCCGCCTGTCACCGGATTTTGCGCTGTCATAACCGATAAAAGCGTTGTTTTTCCGGCTCCATTCCTTCCAATCAGACCATAGATTTTTCCATGTTCAATTTCCAGATTAATATTTTTTAATACGTCTGTTTTATTATATGTTTTTACAATATTTTCACATTTTAAACTCATTGAATCCTCCAATCCTGTGCTCTGTACAAATCCTTAAGCACATGTTTCATCATCTTTCACGCTGCTGTTTCAGCTTTCAGCTGACGGCTGTTTTCGGCGCCTTATCATCTCAATCAATTCCTCCTGACTGATTCCAAGACTGGCAGCCTCTACAAGCAGCGACTTGATAAAATTTTCATAAAATGCATCTTTCCGTTTCTTTTTTACAGCCTGTTTCGCGCCTTGTGTGACAAACATCCCAATTCCTCTTTTCTTGTACAAAATCCCCTCATCTACAAGCAGATTGATTCCTTTTGCCGCTGTTGCCGGGTTAATCTTAAAAAACTTTGCCAGTTCATTCGTGCTGGGTACTTTTTCCTCTTCTAAAAGAACATCCCTTAGAATATCATTCTCAATCATTTCACTGATCTGCAAATAAATCGATTTTTCCTGATTTAAGATCTCATTCAAACATTTCACCTCTCTCCTATCACTTTTCCTATATTTAAATACTTTGGCTTTCTCCTATACAATTTCTTCTTTCGAACCTCTGATTTTATAGTCTGCATGGTTACATGGTTTAATGGTTCATTACTTATGTAATTAACTATATCACCTTGAGATTATTTTGTCAATCATTTATTCTTTTATATAACAATAACCCCGAAAGCAGATGCTTTCGGGGTTATTGATTCCTTATTTCTTTTCCATATTTTCTTTATCCGGTTTCCCAAGATTTTGAAACCACATTAAACAACCGCTTCTACGATCCTCTTTTCGTTTACTATTATTTCCTGAACACCGACCTGTTTTTTCTTATTAAAATTAAAACTGAGTAAATAACCGATATCTTGCTGATAATCTTTCAAATAATCTGCAAGCTGACATTCCCTCGTAAATGATATTCATTTCCTCTCCATATTTTAGTTTCAACAATAAATTGCTCTCCCCGATAGTCAATAATGATATCCGTCCTCCCAAGACTTCTGTCACGTACTTCAACATAGTAATTTCCCGTACCATTAATAATTGGCCGCAGATAAAGAAGAAAATATCTTCTTCCTCTAAGAATGCTGACTAACATTTTTCTATTTTGTTTTCCACCATAAGTATAAAAAATAAGCCTTCCACAATCAGAAGGCTTATTTCATATTCAGATAACTTTCACATACTTACCGTTTCGTTATACATTCAGCTTCCGCACAAGCGCTAATACACGTCCTGCACATTCGCGTACAGCTTTCTCAGAAAGCTCACCCCGCTCAAATGCTTTTCGTATTTCAGCTTCGTCACTGCCATTCCCTGGCATAATGACATCATTACCGGCAGCGGCACACTGCCACGGCACGCTGCCGTCTTCTGGCACTGTTGTATTCCAGTCAGACATCATCACTCCGTCAAATCCCCACTCGTTTCTTGCAATCGTTGTACACAAATCTTTACTGTTTGCTGCATGTGTCCCATTGATCTGATTATACGATGTCATAATTGCTGCAGGCGCACTGTTCTTTACAGCTATCTCAAAACCACGCAGATAAATTTCCCGCAGTGTCCGTTCAGATACACAGACATCTACTCCCATCCGGTTGTCTTCCTGATTATTGCATGCAAAATGTTTGATCGTTACACCACATCTTCCATCTTCCTGCACCCCTTGCGTCACTGCTGCCGCCAACATTCCCGATAAATACGGATCTTCAGAAAAATATTCAAAATTACGCCCACACAAAGGATTTCTATGAATATTCATCCCAGGCGCCAGCCAAAGATCTACATGAAATTCTTTCATTTCAGCAGCAATTGCCCTGCCGAACTGCTTCATCAGCTCCAGATCCCAGGTCTGTGCCAACAGCGTTCCAACTGGAAATGCCGTACAATATTGGTAATATACATCGGCTCCTTTATGGTATTCCATCGGCTCCAAAAAACCGTTTTCCAACGATCCGAGAACCCCTACACCATATACCGTATCTGTTGCTTTGTCTACCTCATAGCTCTGACGCAGACGGATTCCTGCCGGGCCGTCTGCCATAATAAGCGAACGAACCCCATAGCTTTCTTCGAGCGCTTCTGTCGTCTCTCCTGCGGAACCCGGCACACGGGTTCCGGCAGAACCAAGCGTACTGGCGCCCTGCGTGATATTTCCATACAGCAGCGGTATGAGCTGCTGCACAGAAAGCTCTTTTTCCAGCGAATTTGAACGGCTCTCTGCTGCTCTTTTTTCTGTATGTTTCCTACATTCTGCTTTTGGTTCAAAGATAATAACCGGAATATTTTCTGCTTCTGCCACAGAAATTCTCTCTCCGGCCTTTTTTCGATCCGGCTCTGTCTGGCATATCTCATGAAAATCCAAAGTTGTTTTGCATAAATCGTTCGTTTGTTCAAGCGTCACCTGTTCCGCAACTTCCAGCACTGCAGCCGGCTTCAGATCGTACAGATGTTTTCCAATCCATACAATATACTTTCCGGCCTCAACCACCCATGCATGTATCTTTTCAGAAAATACTGCCAGCTGTTTCTGATGCACTGCAACCGTAAGCTTCTGTTCCTGATGGGGCTTTAACAGACTTGTTTTCGCAAAACCGGACAATCTGTGAAATTCCTTTTCCAAACCTGTCTGCGGCATTGTTATATATACTTGCACAACTTCTTTGGCCGCATAGGTATCTCCCATATTTTTTACAGCAGCCTGGATTTCAAATCCGCCGTCGGTGATCTGTATTCCTTCGCATTTCGTCGAAAATTGTGTATAAGATAACCCATAACCAAACGGAAACAAAGGCTGTATTCCAAAACTGTCAAAATAACGGTATCCGACATATATTCCTTCCCGATATTCTTCTTTTTCTAAATTTCCGTTTAAATGGCTAAACTCATCTGCATACGGATAATCTTCATAATGCTTCGCCCATGTCGCTGTGAGTCTGCCACCAGGCGTAATTTTCCCATACAATACATCTGCAGCCGCACGTCCGCCCTCCTGACCAGGCAGCGATATCTGCAGTACCGCACAGATATTCTGCATCTCCTGCAAAATATCTGCCAATTCCACAGGCGCCCCTACATTTAAAATCAATGCAATTGGAATCTGCATTTGATTCAAATAACAAAGATCTTCTTTCTCTTTTTCGCTTAAGTAGTAATCGCCTGCCGTTTTGGTTCGATCCTTTCCTTCTCCGGAAATACGGCTTAATACATAAATTACAGCCTGAGCGCCTGTCAGATCTTCCTCGGTAATCTTACGTCCCTGCGGCATGGAAAAAGGATTTACCGCGTACGCATCAAATGGATTATCGACTTTTTTTGCATCGTCTAAAATCTTTTTTTTCCATTCGTTTCTTGCAGTTACATAGCGGTTCCGGTAATCGGCCAGCCAGTTATTACTTGTAATGGTAATGCCGGCCTCCTGCAATCCACTGTAAACAGAAATATTTTCCCTGTTATTTACATCGCCGGAACCAATCCCGCCCTTTACCGTCTTTGCTGCGCCGCTGCCAAACAACGCAACCGGAACATCGTCTTTTAATGGCAGCATCCCTTCATTTTTCAGCAGCACAAATCCTTCAGCCGCCATTTCCCTGGCCAGCCTGCCATGTGCAAGCTCTCGGTCGGAAGGATTCGGATTTTTTGTACCACTGTGAAATCTTTGATTGAGATCCATAGCTCCTCCTGATTATCTCCTTGCTATCATTGCAGAAACTTCGCGTTTTTATTCTTTTACCCCGCCAAGCGTCACTCCTGCAATTATGTATTTTGACAACAGCAGATACACAACAATAATCGGTACAATCGCTACTGTAATCATCATATATATTTTAGCCATATCAAAATTCATATAATCTGCGCCACGCAATGTTGCAATCAGAATCGGCACCGTCATCTTATCCTTTGACTGAATGACCAGAGCCGGAACGAAATAATTGTTCCATGATCCTACGAAAGTAAAGATCGCCTGCACTGCTATTGCCGGCTTCATAATCGGAATTACAATCCGATTAAAGGTTTTAAACTCTCCAGAGCCATCAATTCTGGCTGCTTCTACCAATGACAGTGGCAAGGACGACTGAAGGTAGCTGTACATAAAGTAAAATACAGATGGTGATGCAATAGAAGGAATAATCAGCGGCAGCAGGGAATCATACATCCCCATATTTGTAATCAACCGCAAAAATCCCATTGCAGTAACCTGTGTCGGCATAACAAGGATAGCCATAATAAATGTAAAAGCCGCCTTTTTTCCTTTAAAATCATATGCATACAATCCATATGCCGTCAATGCTGAAAAATAGGTGCAAATCGCCGCACAGCTGCCGGAAACAACCAGGCTGTTAACAATTCCTCGAAACATCGGAAATGTTCCGTCATTTGCAACATTTTTCAGATTATCAAAAAAATGTGTACCCGGCAGCGCAGAAAAACCTTTCTGGAGCTCTGCATGGGAACGCGTTGCATTGACAAACAGAATATAGAAAAAGAACAGGCACATAAACGACAAAATAATCAGTAAAATATGTGCAAATACAGTCCGCGCACGATTTGATTCATTTGCTTTCATAATCTTATCTCCTTCCTACCGTCTGGCTTTTTTTCTTGCTTTTTTTGCTGCTGCCTTTGAACCATCAGGATCATCATTATTGGTCATTCGGTATACAACAAAACACAAAATGCCGCTGACGATAAACAGGTAAACAGACAACGAACCAGCCATACCATAATTTTTGCTCTTTAAATGGCTGTTTAAGAACATAATCAGCGTCATTGACGTACGATCCGGACTTCCCTGCCCGTTTGTAAGAATCTGTGGAACATCAAACATCTGCAGACCACCGATAATTGAAGTAATGAGTGTATAAGCAAGAATCGGACGGATAAGCGGCAGTGTAATACGGAAAAATCTCTGCATACTATTACAGCCATCCAGTTCAGACGCTTCAAATATATCCGGACTAATACCCATAATCGCGGCCATCAGCATGATCGTTGTATTTCCAAACCACATCAGAAAATTCATCAGCCCAACAAGCGACCTTGTTCCATATACTGTACCGAGAAAATCAATCGGCTGACTTGTCAAACCTATTGACATCAAAATGGAATTAATCGGACCATTTGTAGAAAACATGGTAAAGAACAGCATTGCAAACGCAGAGGCCATAATCAGATTCGGCAAATAGATAACTACCTTGAAAAACTGTGTCCCACGTATCTTTAAGCGAGCATCTACAAACCATGAGGCAAGCAAAAGCGCGATCACAATCTGTGGGATAAAACCTACAATCCATAAAATCATTGTATTTCCGGCATATTTAAGCATATCTGATTTCAGCAGACTGATGTAATTCTCCATCCCTATAAAATTTGGCCCAATTTCTTTGATTCCTGAGCGGTAATATTCAAAAAAACTGTATCGGATCGTATCTGCTAAAGGAATTAATGAAAAAATGAAAAAGCTGACAAAAAATGGAAGAATAAACAGATATCCCCATTTTGCATAGCTTATGCTTTTACTTCTTGTCTTCATAAACAATCATTCCTCTCTATTTTTTATAAACAGCAGGGCATGCAAACCCTGCTGTTGTTAACAAAGACCGAACTGCAGCGCTTTTATGATGAGATTACGGCCACTGAATCTCCGTAATTTCCGGATAACGTTCTTTAATCGCTGTTTCAAAGTTAGATTTTGCTTTGTCAAAATCAACCTGATCCTGGAAGTAATCGCTAAATGCATTCTGAATCAGCTCTACGCATCCCTGATCGTAAGCAGATAATGGCGCCATCTTGATATTTTCTGCAACAGGCGCAAAATATTTGAATGCATTTTGTCCACCAAGAAATTCAGATGGGTACAATTCGTCGTTTTCTGCCGCTTCCTGCATACTGCTGCGTGCATTTGTAAACTCTGCGTAATCCTGTGAAATCTTAGCCAGATTTTCTGCATCTGCTGTCAGCGCAAGAATAATATCTTTTACGTGCTTTGGATTATCTGTACCTGTGCATGCATGGATATAGGAACCGCCCCAGTTATATTCCTGTGGCGGATTCGTAACCGCCCAGGCTCCGTCATCGCCATCCCAGTTTGGCTTTAATGTAAAGTCAATGCCCCACGCAGGGAAGAGGAACGCAAATACTTTCGATTCTGATCCCATCGCCTTATTCCAGTCATCATTCCACTGTCCTTTTACCGTCTTATTAAAGTAGCCTGCATCCAGCCATTCTTTGGAATCACTTATCCAGTCCATAATTTTCTGATCTACCTTTAATACAGTTTCTCCAGCTGCCATCCACGGCTGTGAAATACTGTTGCCATACAGACGGAACGTATCTGCATACGAAGAAAATGTATAATATCCCTTTTCTTTCAGTTCTGCCGCAGTTGTCTTAAGTGTATCCCAATCTTTTACTTTCTGACCGATTTCCTCCGGATCATCCGTACCAAACGCATCTTTTGCAATGTCTCTGCGATATACTAACAATCCCGGACAGCACTGCCAGGTGGAACCTCTTTGTACGCCGTTCACATCAGAAGCTGTTACTTTTGTAAAATCATACTGATCTGCCAGATCTTTCTCCGGATCTATGCCAAGGTCTGTAAGCGGCATTGCAACGTCTGCATCTGCATCCGTATATTTAAACACATAGTCTGTTTCTGATAAAAAGATATCCACCTTATCATCTGCAGCGGCATCTGCCTGATTCAAAAGAGCCTCGTCTAACTTCTGCTGATAAACTCCATCCTGATTTGGATTGATAATCCAGTGGATTTCCGTTCCGTCCTTTAAATATGTAATCGTTCCGTCACTGGAAGTTTCCTTTACTTCCGGATAAACAGCCTGCACACGCTGACTGAACTCGTTATTCCAGCTGTAGATATTAATTACTTTGCCTTCTTCAGAATCAGAACCGGCATCTGCCTGGTTATCCGTATCCCCGCCTGTCTGCGAACTGGTTCCCGCATCTGCCTGCCCTTCTGTTTTTGTACTTGTATTGGCGTCACTGCCGCATCCGGCTGCACCAATCGCTACGACTGCTGCCAATAACATGCTAACCACTTTCTTCTTCATTTCTAAATCCTCCTTTTATTCATTATCAAAGCATTTCCTGCTTTATACACGATATTATAATGAAAAATCCCCTTAAAAATATACTAAATGAATTATAAAAATATCAAAATAATGTCCTATTTTAGTTAAAATATAAAAATACGCTGATTTACTGATATTTTTTCAATTCTTTTTAATATTTTTCCTAATTAATACGCTGCATATTGCTATAAATTATATAATCCATCATTTCCTTGCTGATTACAGGAAAAACAATTTGTTCGGTGAAGCATCAGGAAATATCTAAAACAATTTCGGTACGCTCATGCATCATAGATTCCGGTACGTAATTTCCCTCCAGCGCTTTTCCATTTACAGAAAGCTTCTTACATCCTGACTGCAAATGTCCAGGATTGTTCACTACAATATGCAGATGTTTGCCGCGGAAATCTTTCTCAATTTCAAACTTTTCCCAACCGGCCGGAACTGCAGGTTCGATTTTTAGTCCGTCGAAATCCGGACGCATTCCCAAAATGCCTTCCACACAGCCTGTCATAACTGTCGATGCGGTTCCTGTCAGCCAATGCACATGAGACCGGCCAAAATGCGGACTGTCTTTTCCTTCGGTAAACTGTCCGTAGCAATACGGCTCCAGCTTACGAATTTCTGCCCGGTCATTTTGTGCTGCAGGCGCATTTTCCATAAAATATTCAAATGCACGATCTCCATGCCCGCATAAAGCCTCCGCCAATATGAGCCAGCCCTGGGACTGTGAAAAAATCCCTGCATTTTCCTTTGTTCCGGCATTATATATCACTGCCAGCGCCCCGTCAAATGCATGTTTATGATACGGCGGAGTCATCAGCATCGCGCCATATTCCGTATTCAGTTTATGATATACTGCGTCCAATACCTGATCTGCCTGTTTTGGATCTGCTAATCCGCTGATGACTGCCCAGCTTTGCGGATTGAGCCAAAGATTGGCTTCTGGATCTGATTTTTTTCCGATCACTTCTCCCTGTTCTGTAAATCCACGGATAAACCAGTCTTCATCCCAGCATAGACGCTGAATGTCTGCTCCAAGTTTTTCCTGTGTCTGATCTAAGTATGTAAGATAGTCTGCATCTTTCTGATATTGTGCAAATTTCTTTAAAATAGTCATTGCATAATATAATTGGAATGCAACGAACGAGGATTCTCCGTCTTTGCCAAGGCGCAGACAGTCATTCCAATCTGCATATAACCCGGCAGGCATTCCATGAACGCCCAGATGATTCATCGAAAAATCAATCGCCCGTTTCAGGTGTTCATAAACCGTATCTTCTCCTTGATCCGCGTATGGAATGATTTCGTCAATAAATTCCATATTTCCTGATTCCGCAACATACTTATAAACTGTCGGAAACAACCATAACGCATCATCCGCGCGGTATGCCGGATGACCGGTTTCTTTTACATAAGATGCATCCTCCGGTGTATCTTCGTGACCTGCATGATGCGTAAATTTCACGAGCGGGAGGCCTCCGCCATGATGCACTTGTGCAGAAAGCATAAACCGTATTTTTTCTACAGCCATCTCCGGCGCCAGATGAATAATTCCCTGGATATCCTGTACCGTATCCCGATATCCGTATCCGTTGCGAAGACCACAGTAAAAAAACGAAGCTGCCCGCGACCAGATAAATGTCATAAAACAGTTATACGCATTCCACGTATTAATCATCGTATTAAATTCCGGACTTGGCGTTTTCACCTGGAAATGCGACAGTTTTTCATGCCAATATTCGATCAGTTCCTGTAATTCCTGTTCACATACCTGTTCTGTCTGAACATAGCGACCTACAATTGCCGCTGCCTGTGCGTCGCTTTTCATTCCAAGCACAAACGCCAGATATTTTGTTTCCCCTGGCGCCAGATAGATATCTGTCATAAGCGCTCCGCATCCGTTTTCGTTATAGCTTAGCTCTCCGCTTAATCTGCCGCCAACAACTCCTGCGGGATCTCCATACCCGTGATAACGGCCAAGAAATTTTTCTTTATCTCCGCAATAGGATGATACTTTTGCACCTGCCAGACCAAAAAAGCGTTCCGTCATAATCTTGTCATCTACATCTTTTCCATCTTCCACTCCATCTAAATTACCGTGGACTTTCTGGCAAATACGGTCTTCATGAAATTCTGTCTTTGTAATAAACTGCGAATACTGCAGATTGACCTGATCCTGTTCATAGTTACTGTTATTTGTAAATTCTGCATATCCTGTCACACTTAAATTTTTCGGCATATCTGACTGATTTGTAATCGTCAGTTCCCAGACTTCATATTCCTGTTCCAGCGGAACATAATACGACACCTGCGTATGTATGCCGCTGTAATCTGCTGTCATCTTTGTATAGCCCGTTCCATGCCTGCACTCACTTTTATATTCTGATAAATCCTTTCCTACCGGCTGCCAGGACGCAGACCAAAAATCTTTTGTATCGTTATCACGAATATAAATATAACGCCCCGGCTGATCGAACTGATTAAAAATATAGCGCAAAATTCTGCCGTTAGCCCCTGACTTTGCAAAACTATACCCGCCCGCCTGATTAGAAATCAGCGCGCCATACTCTGGCGAACCAAGATAATTTGCCCATGGCGCAGGCGTATCCGGCCTGTCAATGACATACTCGCGTTTTTCGTCATCAAAATATCCAAATTTCATAATTCATTTACTCTCCTTATATATGTCATTTATCCTGCCCTTTTAAAGCTTTGCCTCTATTTTTTCCAACATAATCTCATCGATGCAGATTCGATGTTTCTGATCTATCTGCTCTCCGTCAACTGCTCCCATAGAAATGCTGAGCACAGAATTTAAGTCTGTCTCATGCTCCATTTGGAACTCAATCTCGTATGTCTCGTATTCACCGCCAAGCCCTACGACCTGTTCTCCTGAATACGGCGTCCAGTTATCGTCACTGCTGCCATCTCTTTGAATCGCGAACATAAGCTTTCTGTCCTTATCCGATTTGGCCTTTAATGACAATCGGTACCACTGTCCTTTTTCCAGCTCAATATTATTTTGCTTTAACTGAATCTTCCAGGCAGCGTCTCCGGTATTTTGAATCGTAAAGTCCGCCGCGCTGTCTTCATTCAGACTGTCTACTACATGAGCTACATCTGACTGCGTATATGCATAAACTTCATATCCTGAAAACCCCGCACGAAAGCTTCCGTTTTTAATCAGGCTGTCCTCTTCGATACGCACGTCGTCCAGATAATAGGTGCCAGGCTGTGTAATCAAAAGCTGAATACCTTTTTCCTTCTCTGACAGACGATCCGCTGCAACCGTAAACTTATTGCGATAAGTCTGTGCTTTTCCTGTCAGTACAGCCTCAAATTCCTTCCCGCCTGCTTTTGCCAAAACTGCTGTTCCTTCTGCCCCTTCTGCGAGAAAACTCAATGCATAATTCCCTTCTGTAAGCGGAAGTCCGCTCTGCGCAATCACTACCGGATTTTCTTTGGAAACGTTGTCTCCTGCCGTCACTTTCAGTCTGCGAATGTTGTCTTCGTTTGTAACTGTAACATCTGTTCCTTCTTTTTTACTGATCTCCCAGTATCCCAGTCGGTTTTTTCCTTCCTGAAACGCCCCGTTATACACATAATTGCCATCTGCGCGTATTGTCTTGGCAGTATCTTTTTCCAGATCCTTTTCTCCGGTCTTTACTACGGATACATTGGATATATGAATATCCGCCGTCGAACCTGCCGCTCCCATATTAAACTCTAAACGACCGTTTGCATCGTCTGCATCTGTCATTGTAAATTCATAAGTGTACGTCTTCTTATCCGGCGTCAGTTCTACAACAGTATCTTCCAAATACCTCCGATACCCGCGATCCGGTGCAGAAATGCCTGTTTTCATTGTTCTGGCCTCGCTTGCATAAGCATCGAAGCTGACACGATATACGCCGCCTTTTTTCATCGGCAGGTTTGGCTGTACAAGCTGCACACTGTAATCTGCCGTTCCTTCTTTTGCTGTTTGAACCAGAATTTCCTGCTGTTCTTTATTTATAGCCGCTGACGCTTCTCCTTCCAATGCGTTTAAAAAACTCCAGTCCTGCTCATCTGACAGATCTTCGCTGACTGCAAAATTACCGTTATTTACATAATTGCCAGCCGCATCCGGCTCACGCAGCACTACATTTTTCACCGGTTTTTCTACATTTTCATCATAGCTGTCTTTCTGATATACTTTTACATAATCAACCAGAAACGCAGCATCTTTGATATTCGTAGACTCATCCGGATTACCCGGCCAGTTGCCGCCGACTGCAAGATTTAAAATCAAATAAAACGGCTGGTCAAACGGCGCCGGATATGTTAATTCTCCCTGTCCTTCTGTAGCTGAATACCAGTCGTTTTCCGTATGTATCAGATTTCCATCTACATACCAGCTGAGTTTACCCGGCTCCCATGCTGCACTGAACGTATGATATTCCTCTGCAAAGCTGCCTGCTTCCAGCGTATATTTACCCTGACTCTCATTGTGCGGATTTCCATAATGCAGCGTGCCATACGAGGTATCTGTCTGATTTCCCAGCACTTCCATAATGTCAATCTCTCCGCATCTTGGCCACTGTCCATAAAGGTTTTCATTGGCCGGCATCATCCAAAACGCCGGCAAAAATCCCTGTCCCTTTGGCACTTTCAGTCTCGCTTCAAAAAGACCGTATTTAAAATTGTGCTTGTTTTGCGTATTAATTCTGCCGGATGTATAGGATACTTTTCCGTCTGCATCTGTTTTTTCCACCGGTTTTATAACAAGGTTCCCGTCCTTGACATAAATGTTCTCCGAAGACTCTGTATATTCCTGCAGTTCATTATTGACCCATCCAGGCTCGTGCGTCTCGATATTCCAGTCGTCCATATTTAAAGTATCTTTATCAAAAGACTCTTCCCATACCAAATGATATCCATCGTATATTTCGCTTGCCGTATGGTTCTTTACCGTCACGTCAATCTCCTTTTCCCATGTTTTTTTATAGCCTTTCATCTTTACTTTTATCTTTGCTGTCCCTTCTGAAACCGCTTTTACTTTTCCGCCTTTCACAGTTGCAATCTTTTGATTCGAGGAACTCCATACCGCAGAAAGCTTTTTATTGCCCTGATGCAATATTGCAATCTTTTTTTGTTCTCCTTCTTTCAGAACAAGCTCTTTTTGGCTGATCTGCGGCGCTTTAACTACCTGTACGGTACAAGTGTATTTTTTACTGCCTTTTGTCCATGAAATCGTTGTCTTTCCGGTTTTTTTTGCTGTTACAACTCCGTTTTCTGCAACTGAAGCCACTTGCTTTTTGCTTGTAGCATATGTCCCGGACGTCTCCTGATCGCCTGTGATATTCAAATCGACCTGATCGCCTTTTGTCAGGATACATTTGGTCATGGAAATCCCGGATTTTGCTGCATGTGCAGGCATAGATACCGACGGCACAGTCAAAACAGCTGCCAGAACAGGCGCCATCACTTTCCAAATTTGTTGTTTCATACAAGAATCCTCCCTAAATTTTTTGTAACTCAAGCTGTCTTGCACTGATGCACTGACAAATTCATATTAACGCCAAACAAAAAATATCTTAATTATCAAACAAGGGAAGGAAGCAACAATTTAACACCAAAACAGGTCTTATTGTCTGGATTAATATGAATGTGTCAGTACATCAGCCCGCAATAAATAACAGCTATACTATGTTCTTTTACCCCGGCCGGATTGTGAACTTTTCATAGATTATAAAGAATATCCGGAAATTGATATACAAAACTATATACAAAAATATCAAATTCATGCTATAATATCATCATCTCGTTGATACACACAAAATATACATATAT
Source organism: uncultured Eubacterium sp. (assembly GCA_910584345.1). Lineage (GTDB taxonomy): Bacteria > Bacillota > Clostridia > Lachnospirales > Lachnospiraceae > Eubacterium_J. The sequence goes on from CAJTZX010000001.1 coordinate 113,190, forward strand.
GTATGTCGTTTAATTTATGATATTCATGATTACGTTTATCCTGCCTATATTTTACAGAAAGGACGAAGCTGATGAATTTACAAAAAGAATGGCATCAACAGGAACTTTTAGATGCTGAGGATTCCCTTGCACACCGCCCATTAGAAGAAGAATATGCATTTTATCATGCCGTAAGCTCCGGTGATATTGACTTTGTACAAGAAAACTGCAGACAAAATACCTTCGCCAGCCCAAATGGAATGGGCGTGCTTTCTCCTGACCCGCTGACTAACATGAAATATCATTTTGTTGTAACCGTTGCGATGATCGTCAGACATTGTGTAGAAGCAGGAATGGAATTGGAGCAGGCTTATCGGCTGAGTGATTTTTACATTTTAAAAATGGATGCCTGTACATCTATTTCTGCGATCTGCAGACTCCATGACAGCATGGCATTAGATTATACAGGCAAAATGCTGCTTCTGAAAAAGGAGAGCGTAATCTCAAAACCTGTCATTCTCTGCATGGATTACATATACAGCCACTTAAACAGCCGCATTACCATCGAAGAGCTTGCAGACTATACAAACCTGTCTCCCAGCTATTTATCGCGGCTTTTCAAAAAAGAGCTTGGCGTTGCTATCAGTAATTATATTAACGAAAAAAAGATCGAAAAAGCGCAGCATTTGCTGAAATATTCCGACTACAGTTTCATTGATATTGCAAATTATCTGGCTTTTTCTTCTCAAAGTCATTTTATCCAGACATTTAAAAAATCTGTTGGACTGACTCCTAAAAAGTATCGGGATAAGTTTTATCGAACTTCCTGGTAATCTGTGGAAAACAGAATGTTTCCCAATATAAAGTATAACAGTTCCGATAAAAATGCCGCATATTGGCCTCCACGCACGCTGTGCGAAGCCAATATGCGGCATTTTATCCTGAACGGTTATGAAAAATTTGCTGATTTTTAAAAACTTTTACGCATTCACGGATTTCAGATTTCATCTAACGTGATTTCTATTTTATGTATATGATCCGGCAGCATCTCAATCCTGCTTCTTTCAAGAACTGCTGACGACATATCTTTGATCTGCATCTGTGCGCCGTCACAGGCTGCACTTATCATTTGATATTGTCCGTATGTCAGCTTCTTTGGATTGTGCAGCACGACCTGAAAACTCTTCCCCGCAAATACGAGGCTGATCCATGCATCCCCCTGTTCGTCAAATTGCTCCTTTAACAATTTTGGCCGGACAGCTAAAGAACCCAGTTCGCCATGTACACCAAATACTTCTGTCACCATTGTCAGCATATACCAGCTTGCTGCACCTGTCAGATAGTGATACATCCCTCTTCCGTCTCTGTTAAAATACTCAGGAATCCCCGGATATATTTTGCTTATTTCAAAATTCAGCGCTGTATCTGCTAACGTCTGTAGCGCCCGGTAACCTTCTTTTACAAATCCTCTCTGATACAGCGCATTTGCATACATCACCGTCATATGTGAAAAAACAGCCCCATTTTCTTTTTCTCCGTAAGCAAATCCAAACATTCTTCCCATATCGTACTTTTGCTCATGGAAATTTGTATTCAGACGATATCCACCTGCTTTTTCATCATATAAATAACGGTCTGCACTTTTACAAATCCTGCTGATTTGCTCGTTTTGCGCTGTACCGCTCATTACCGCAAAGACCTGTCCGGTCAGCATCATACGAACTCCGCGCGGATGATAACCTTCTACAGCGTTTCCGTTGTTATCATAATAGCTGTTAAACCATCCTTCCTCCTCACCTTGTATCCATTCTGTTTTGCGGATATGATTCTGCAGCCATTCTGCCTTCTGCCGTAAATTCCCTGCCAGTTTCTCCACGTCTATCGTGATTGTGCCGCCGCTGACCTGATGGCTGACGCGCTGCACATAGTCGTCTAAAAGCTCCTGCTTTGCCTGGATATTATCATAAATTGCAGTATCATCCTGCAAAAGCAGCTGCATTTCTTCCAAAAGCTCCACTTGCTTCCATCCATAATGTTCCTGCAGGATATCAAGCAGCTCTGCCAGCTGCATCAGATTTCCCGCATATGCACATGTAAACGCTACACTTTCTCCCCGCTGCGGCGCCATATCTAATGCATCGTTCCAATCTGCTCCTCGCAGACGGATATGGTTATGCTCTCCTACTTCATAAAACGCACATAACTGCTGAAGCAGCAGATGTTCCAAAATACTGCCCTTATAAATCGCTCCATTTTCATCTTTCTGCTTTACTCCGTCAGACGCCTTCCACTGAGCATCCAGACCGCAGCCTCGTTTTGCCTGTTCGTCTTTAAAATAAACGGCTTTTTCTTTTAAAATCTCAACATCTCCGGTCTGGTTCATATACAGCCTGATCGTTAGAAACGGCCATACGCCATGGTCCATCCAAACACGCGCAATGCCATTCCTGTCAGCGATAAACTCACCCTGCCCTTCGCCTATAATCGTAGCATTTGTGCCATCGATACGGACACCGCCGCAGTTATCCACTATCATCTGACGAACTCCACCCGGATCCATCATCAGCAAAGACAGACAGTCCTGCCATAGATCACGCCAGCCTCTTCCGCCTCGGCCATAATCATGATACGGCAGAAAAGAACATCCGTAAATCCGTCTTAACAATGGCTGAAAGCTAACCCACCTTAAAAACTGGTCAAACGGCCTGCTGCCGGTATGATATCGGACATTTACCTTCTCCTGCCAGTATTCACGTGTTTTTTGAAAAGCTTTTTCTACCTGCTCTTCTTTCAAATATGCATCGGTCAGGCGTGCAATCTCTGTTTCATCCGGGGAAATACCCATAAAAATTGTATACGTCGCACGTTCTTTGGGCTTAAGCGTTATTTTTTCAAAGCGAATGCCTCCTGTCGCTTCCCTGCCCTCTGTTTCATATCCTGCGGCTTCACCCGCCTTATTTTCTCTGACCGCACGCGGATTGGTAAAACTGCCGCCTTCCCCGATAAAATCTTCTGTTACCGGATAAAATCCGTCAGGTTTTTCTCCCTTTCCGGTCATTCCACATACAAAATAAATCAAGTCATTTTTCTGATGACCGCGCTCGTCAAAAGACAACGAAGGTTTTACACATACACCAAAATCTGTCGTGGATATTCGGTGCAGCAAAGATGTCACATGCCTGTGGTCACGAATATTATCAGCGCTTCTTCCAAATATTGGAACTGCCGCCACAGGTGTAAGCGTCTGCGCTGCGCTGCCCGTATTGCAAAGCGTAACCCGCATGATTTCAATCGGATCTGTCAGCGGCACAAATGACGTCACTTCTGCTTCCAGCGAATGGACGAAGGACTTTCTCGTAACCGTCTGCCACATCAGTCCGGCCGTCAGTACACTCTCATCCTGCTCCTCAGTAAATTTTTTGCTTTCCTGCTCTGCAGATGCCCCTACTGCCGACCAGATTCCACCGTCTTCCATCCTGCACCAGAAATTCCTTCCGGATCGGTTATTATGTAAATTTTCCGCACTGACCGGTTCCATTAAAAAAGCATTTTGATCCGTTTTAATATCTCCGCCCAGATTCGGAGTTACTGCGCTTTTGATTCCCTGCTCTGCGGCAATTGGAAAATACAGATAGCTGTAATTCTCGGGCTGTTTTATTGAAAAAGTTCCATTGTCATCTGTAAAAAAGATATTCTCCATCTGACTCCTCCTGCTCCCTGCCTGTTTTTTCTTTTACGATATACTGCTGCGTGAGTTATCATTATTCATGCTATGCGGTACCAGATTCTCAACACGCTCTAAATTCTACCTGTTTCCATACAAAATATATATCAGATTTAACATAAAAATATCAGATTGCTGACTTGTTTCAAATTTCGCCTCAATGCTTTGTAGAAATAACCGTATTATGCTATACTGACTAAGTCGGTCAAAATATCATAATATAAAGACGCATGGATTACTGTTATGCATTCCATGCGCCTTTATATTATGATTTGTATGTGCGATTTGTTTCAGCTCTTTTTCATGTAACTTCAAAACTTTCCACTCTCTGTCAAACGCTTTTCTGGCTCTCATAAGCTTCTCTGCATGCTTTCGCAAGCTGATCTCCGCAAGACGTCTGCTTGAAACCACACGTAATTCCTGACAGCTTTTTCTCAATTTCATCCACAGTCAGTCCGTTCACAAGCGCAGGAATTGCTTTTAAATTACCATTGCATCCCCCTGTAAATGATACGTTCGTTACCACATCCCCATTAATATTTAATTTAATCTGCGTGGAACAGGTTCCCTTTGTTTTATAAGTATATTCCATATGACTTCACTCTCCTTGATTGATATTATTGTTGGCTGTCTACATATTTTACTGTAATTTACCGAAAAAAACAACTTTTATCTGCTCCTTTGAACAATAATTTATAAATCTATAAAAATCACTTGATTTTTCTCCCATTATCCGCTATTTTGTAATAGTAAATGACTGAAAAATACGTTATAATAAGCATTACATAAAAGAGGAAAGCAGGCATAGAAGACCGTGATCAGAAGAAAATTAATGCCGACCCGTCTGCTGGAGCCGGGTATGAAAGTTGACCAATCTATTATTGACCGTATGGGACGTACATTAATTGCCCGTAATTCCACATTAGATGAATATATTATCAGCTCTATGCTAAATCTTGGCATCATGAGCATTTACATACAAGACGGCGAATACGATCCTGCAGATGATGAGAAAAAGATTACTCCCGTTGCAAGGAAAAATATCGAACGTCTGCATACTGAAGATCCCACAAAAGTCACTCTTTCCAACAGTATCCGGGAACGGGTAGCCGAGGGCATCCAATATATATACAACAATCCCGAATCCGAAACGTTTGCAAAAGCAACCGCCAGCATTACGGACGACCTTATGGATGCCATTGAAAATAACGATGCCGTTGCCATTGATATTAATGCATTAAAGACAAGTGATGAATATACCTTTAAACACAGCGTAGATGTCGCGACGATTGCCATGATCCTTGCCAAGCAGCAAGGATTACCCAAACAGGATATTTATGAAATCGGGGTATCCGGACTTTTGCATGACGTAGGAAAGACGCAGATTCCTTTGGAAATACTGAATAAACCCGGACGTCTGGACGATAATGAATTTGCCGTTATGAAACAGCACTCTGTATTTGGTTACCATATGATTAAAAACAAAGGCGAATTCAGTGAACAGATATGCCTTGGCGTACTGCAGCATCATGAAAAGATAAACGGTTCCGGTTATCCTCTTGGCTGCAATGCCAGTCAAATTTCTTCGTATGCAAAAATTCTGTCTGTTGCCGATATCTACGATGCTCTGGTAACCGAACGCCCTTATAAAAAGGCTTTTTCCCAGCGTGACGCTGTGGAAATGATTATGTCCATGACGGAAGAACTGGATATGGCAGCCATGAAAAGCTTTTTAGAAAGCATGATCCTGTATCCTGTTGATACGATTGTAGAGCTTAGCAATGGTGAAAAAGCAAAAGTTGTAAAAAATAATCCACACTATATTCTCCGTCCAACTGTTGTTGGTATTACCTCTGGTAAAATATATGATCTGGGTGAAGATCTGACGTGTGCAAATATTATTATTTTATAACGAAAGTACTGTTATTCCTAATTTACAAGACAATTTACATATTGTAATTACCATAAACAAAGGCAGGATTCATTTATGTTTTTCAAACGAAAAAATCAGGACAGCCAATGCCAACGGCTGGAAGATCAGCTGTCAGCTCTTACGCAAGATGCTGCTGCCATAAAACAAAAACTGGAGCTTTTGACCGACCTGGCAGAAACCGTCCGCCAGTACAAATTTAATACCATGCAAACAATGGACCAGCTGGATGCTGGGTTCCTCCAGCATTTAAACCGACTGGATACGAAACTCGATCAGCATTTTGACCAGATGGATACCCATATGAACCATCAGCTAAACCAGTTAGAAACTCATTTCAGCCAAATGCATTCTGACGTACACAAGCACGACATGGCGATCGAAGATCTGCTCGATGAATGGGCTGAAAAAAAATCTGATGAGGATGATGTCAAAGCATATCTAAAGGAAGCCGGCCAGACGGAAAAACTGCTTCTGGAACTATTCGAAGCTTATCAGGAACAATTTTGGAATCTAAAACATTACGCAGCTTCCAAAGACGAATCCTGGTCTTCTCAGATCTCACTTATGGAAAAAAATCTGGAACATTGTCGACGTTCCTGCACGATCAGCATGATACAAGATTGTGGCGTCAGTGTAAATTATGACCTGCATGAAGTAATTGAAGCTATTGACACATCAGACCCTTCCTTGGATAAGACCATTGCACAAATCTACCGATGTGGATATCTATACAAAGGAAAAGTAATAAAAAAAGCACAGGCTGCCGCTTACCGTTTTTCAGGTGCAGCGCAGGAAAAAAGTTAACACAACCATAATAAATAATTTCCAAAATGAGTACAGGCATATTGCCGGAAACAGGAGAGCACATGAGTACAATAATCGGAATCGATCTTGGAACATCTACAACTGAAGCTGCAGTCATTCAAAACGGAAAACCATTGATGATCTTTAATTTAGAAAACGAAATCATCACCCCATCCGCCGTTGGACTGAATGAAAATGACGAATTTGTAATCGGTGAGAAGGCACGTGCACAATACTTGCTTTCACCGGAAAAAACTGCGATTGAAGTGAAACGTAAAATCGGCACGAATGAAAAAATTACGCTGGGCAAAGATACCTATACCCCGGTAGAGCTGTCTGCAAAATTACTGGAATACGTAAAATCTTACGCATCTGAATATTTAAAGGCGGATATTACACGTGCCGTCATATCCGTACCTGCATATTTTGACGACCTGCAAAGACAGGCTACCGTAGAGGCAGGAAAAAAAGCCGGTCTGGAAGTGATGCGCATCTTAAATGAACCAACCGCAGCTGCTTTAAGCTACGGCCTGGAGCATATGGAAGAAGAAAGCCATATTCTCGTTTATGATCTTGGCGGCGGCACCTTTGACGTTACTTTGCTTGAAATGTTTGACGGTGTTTTAGAAGTAAAAGCCAGCAGCGGCGACAACCAGCTGGGTGGCAAAGATTTTGATGAAAAGATCATAAACTACCTGATCGAACAATTTCAAAAAAAACACGGGATTGATCTGACACAGGATAAATTTGCAATGGTTAAGCTGAAAGAAGAATCCGAGAAATGTAAAAAAGCTTTAAGCAAAGACCATTCTTACCAGATACTTATCCCAATGATTGCAGAGAAATCCGGCGAACCTCTGGCTCTGGATGAGACATTGACAGCTGAGACATTTGAGCAGTTGACACGAGAACTGATCGAACGCACGCATCCGCCTATCGATGTTGTATTGGCAGACAGCGGCATCCTTCCAACAGAAATTGACCGTGTTATTTTAGTCGGCGGTTCAACAAGAATGCCGCTCGTAGCAAAAGATATAAAAGATTATCTTCAAATGGAGCCGGTGCAAGCTGTGAATCCGGATTATGCCGTAGCTGAAGGCGCCGCTATTCAGGCAGGGATTATCCAGGGCAGCATTCATCAGGAAGACAGTATTATTATTACAGATGTGAATCCATATACACTCGGTATTCGTGTCGTAGATGATTATTCCATGGACCGTATGGCCGTTGTTATTCCAAGAAATGTTACCATCCCTGTAACTCGGAGCGAGACTTATTTTACTAGTACGGACAACCAGACGATTGCACACATCGAAGTTTATCAAGGTGAAAACAGTTCCGCCAGCAGAAATCATTTTCTGGGAGATTTTGAAATACATGGTATTCCCGCAAGAAAGGCAAAAGCGGAACGCATTCAAGTAGAATTTTCCTATAACCTGGACGGTATGCTCAATGTAACAGCTTTCATCCCGAGTACAGGAGCGGATGCTTCCATTGAAATCAATATGATGCAAGAACAAGCAGACGAAAAAGAGCTGATAGACGTAAGCAAATGGAAAGACGCTCCCGGTGCCAGCGAATTTCGTACCATTATAAGACGTGCGGAAAAAATGTTAAAAGATCCAGTGGTACAAAATGACCTCTCTTTAAAAGAAGAAATGGAAGCAGCTATTTACGATCTGAAAGAAGCGCTCATTTTAGAAGATCTGGAACTAGCAAAAGTATGTGAGTCTGATTTGATGTACATGCTGGATGAATTAGCGGAACAATAACCAACGGTACCACTGTTGCACAAATACTACCTTACTACAGAGGAGTAATGGAAATGAATACTGATTATCGTATACTTGGCCTAAAGCAAGGGGCATCACAGGCAGAAATAAAAAAAGCATATTTTAAAATGGTCCGTCTGCATTCTCCGGAATCTGATCCAGAAAAATTCCAGGAAATTCGTAAAGCATATGAACACTTAACCAATGCGAAAAACAAACCGGATGGTCCTGTATTTGCTCCTCTCAGCGATCCGCTGGCTGCAAAAATGCTAAAGCAGATTCAGATTTACCGCAAGGAAAAAAATCTGACTCTATATCGAAATACGTGCGAAGAAGCCTGGAAACGTTTTCCAGACGACCTACAATTTTTATACTTGCTGATTATGGCTCAGCGCCGATGCGGAAATACCGGCAAAGCAGTAAAAAACGCTGAGCTTCTTGTTAGCAAGGCTCCTGAAAATAAGTGGTTTCAGATGGTTTTGTCCTATTCCTATAAGGAGCGCGGTTTCACGCAAAAGGCTTTGCATTCCTGTGCAAAAGCATATGAACTCGGCTGCCGGGAACCAGATTTTTTAATCATGTATGCCAGCCTTTGTGACAACAACCGTTTATACAGCCAGGGAATTACACTTTTGCTGGAACTTGTAAGTCTGGACATGCGATGGTCAAGAGAAGATATTCCAAATCTGATCGAAGCCTATTGCGGACTGCTGTCTATGAATTATTACGGTCATACCGGATCACTTCCGGAAATATTGGACAGACTGCATAAATTTCTCACACAATACAACATTTATGCAAAAGAGTATATTCCCCGCATAACCTTTTTAATTGCAAATGCATGTATGGACGTACATTACCGCTCTGCTGCATACGAATTCATTATTCAAATCTTTGAAGATGCACAAAAAACATGCCGGGACGAAGAAGAAAACACCCAAATACAAACAGCCATGCAATTATTTCATTTCCAACGTGTATTGGCTGATTCCCGTATTGGTGAAACGCTGCTCTCTTACTTAGAACTGCTCCATGATTTTCATTTTGATGAAGATGAATCCGACGAAGACGAAGATGAAATGCTGCAGAAGTTTTCCATCACGGATCTGCAGCTGTGCATGATTCAGGAGCGAGAAGACATTTTGGCACAAGCTGAAATTCTACGACAAGATCATCCTGAAGAATATAAAAAAATCGCTGAATTTATTAAAAAACTGGAAAACAAATCAAAAATACTACTGCTCAAAGATCAGTTGCTCAAAACCTATAAGCGTCTGCAGCCTTATTTTTATGACGGACAATTTTACGAACAGTATCCGGAAGAAAAGATCCTAGCGATGGGATCCGTTATTCATAAAGGTCTTGAAAGCAAACCTTATACGCGCAGCACAAAAAAAATCGGACGCAACGATCCATGTCCATGCGGTTCCGGAAAAAAATATAAACATTGTTGTATGAATAAAAATTCTTGAAAAACAGTCACCGTATGCTTCCTCTTCCAATATATTATAAAAAGGGAAGAAATGGGAGAAATGCCGCATTCTAACTTTATCATAAGAATCAAACAACTGTCATTCACAAATCCGGCATTTTAAGAAGCTATGCTTCTGATGTGCCGGATTTATCATTCTGTAGCAGTCCAGATCATTCCTTAAACTGTTGCGTACCTCCCCCTTTTTATTGATATTGTTATAATTTGCAGAAAAATATCATAAGAAACTGTTATATATTTTACTTGTTACAAATACGTGAATGTTATATAATAAGTGCAATGTTTACGGAGGTATGCGTCATGACTGACATAGAATACATACTTGATTTTGCAGCTGGCCTTGGCTGTAAAATGCTGGCTGTCGGAGCCAATCTGGAGCGGGTAAATGATACTATGTACCGCATCTGCCGCAGTTATCACCTGCATTCCATCAGTATTTTTTCACTCAACAGCCTGATTATGATAGGCGCCAAATCGGAGGATGATATCTCCGGAACAAGACAGCTCAGCGTTCATTCTTCCAGCAATCATCTGGAAAAGCTGAATCGTTTTAATCAGCTTTCCCGTAAAGTATGTGCAGAAACACCGCCGCCTGAAACACTGGCAGGTCTGCTGGCAGAAGCAGAAAATGTAAAAAGTTTTCCGACAGCAGTCATTATTTTGGGCCATTTAATTTCGATGTCTACGTTGTGTGCCATTTACGGAGGCAGCTTTTCAGATATTTTGGCCGTTTCCCTGAACACTTTTATGCTGTACTGGCTGTCTGAATATTTTGATCAGCGTAAGATCAACCAGATCGTCGCCAATACACTTTGTATGTGGGCTGCAGGTTCTCTTGCTTTATTATTCGTAAAGCTCGGCATCGGACAAAATTACTTTATTATCGTAATTACAAACAGTATGAAAATGATACCAAGCATTTCCCTTGTCAATGCAGTCCGTAATATTTTGTGCGGCAATGAAATGAATGGTATTTTAGAATTCCTGAAAGTAGTACTGGAATCTATCGCAATCGTGGTTGGTCTTGTACTAAGTATTTATATGTTTGGAGGCAATGCGGTACAATGGCTGAAAGTATAAAATTAATCTTATTATCTTTTCTGGCATCCATTGGCTTCGGTTTAAAGTTCCAAATGCAGACACGCTATTTGGCATGGGCCGGCCTTGGGGGTGCACTTACCCGTTTATGCTACCTTCTCCTGCTGGAAGTTATTGATTCCAGACTCATTTACTCGCTTTTGGCAGCGATGTTTGCTTCCTTATATGCAGAAATTATGGCTATGAAATTCAAAATGCCTTCCACTGTCTTTTTATATCCGGCCATTATCCCTCTGACGCCGGGCAGCTTAATCTATAGTACCGCCGTCAATTTTTTGCTAAAGGATACTGCTTCGATGTGGCAAAACGCTGCTGACTGTGCTTCTATTCTATTTGGCATCAGCATAGGGTTCGTACTGATTTCTACATTTACTTATTATCGAAGAGTTTATTTTCTGGGAAAGGATATCGCATCACATTTACTGCATCATCCTCATAAGAAATAAAAATAAAAATAAGAAATAAAAATGAAACTGCCAGTTTTGACAGTTTCATTTTTTCTATAAATATAGTAAATAGTATCTATTTTTAACACACAGGCCATACTACTGTAAAAGCTGCAGAATTCCCTGTCTGTTTTGATTTGCCTGTGCAAGCATTGACTGACCCGCCTGTGCAATAATATTGGAAGCCGAATATTCCACCATTTCATCTGCCATATCTGTATCACGCACACGGCTTTCTGCGGCCTGTGTATTTTCGGAAGTATTATCGATATTTGCTATCGTATGTTCCAGACGGTTCATATAAGCTCCGATAGAAGAACGATTACTTGATACCATATCTATCGCATAATCAAAATCAGAAATAGCTGTCCCAGCTTCCTCAAAACTCATCACAGATACACTTCCAAGACCTAACGCATCTGTATGCGCATCATCTATCGAAATTCCTATTCCCTGATGCCCAAGCGACCCGACTTGCAGCATCAATGCCTCGCCATTGCCATTATATCCTCCGCTGCCTCCTCCTGTAAATGTCGTCGCACTCGATGGCGTAAATTGTTGTGTGAAATCAGGAAGATAATAATTGGTATTTGGAGCTGCATTATCCAATACATCCGCAACCCCTAAATTTGGCGCAATTACGCTTCCACTGCCGATATTCCCTGCTTCCTTTAACAGCAGGCTGATAAAATGTGATGAATCACTGTCTCCAAATTTTCTCTGAAAATCACTGATCGATATATATTTGCCGCCTGATATATCATTAATGACCTGATTAAGCGTCTTACCGTTTTTCATTTCCGTTAATATCTTATCTAACCCGCTGCCAATGGCTGCTGAACTTACCGTATTCGTTCCATCCGCAAGATATCCCAAATACATGCAGGCCAAATAACCTGTCCCATACTGTGATGCTGTCGAACCGCTCGAAAGCTTATTCTTCGCATCTGTAACCACTGCACTGATACTGCTTTCCGGCATATTTGCATGTAAACCCAATCCGCCGTTTACCCAATCGTTGTAATTGGAACATCCACCTGCTGCAGTTTGCGCCATACCTTCTTTAAACCATTTTGGAAACTGGTTGCTTTTATCTATCACACCGGAGCTGTTAATTCCAATCATGCCATTTGGAAGCCCATCATCCATAAACGCATGCATCATCTCATGTGCAATCGTCCCTTCCAACGCTTTTTGGCTGATGGCCGTCAACTGGCCTCCGCTAAACGTAAGAGAATTTAAATTCACAGAAAGATTAAGCTCCATGCTCGCAATCTTGCCGGATGCATCATAAGAATACCTGCAGGCCACATACGCCAGTGTTGAAGACGGCTCTGTATACAGCTGTGCTCCAATCGTCGTGCTGATATTCGGATTATTGGCAAAAGCACCGCTAAATGTACTCAAAATGCCTCCGACCGCTTTTGGTACCATATTATTTGTCAATTCATTTTTCAGCCAGGTCTCTTCTGCTGCAGTTGCCCTTGAAACACTGCCTGCCGCAGCTGGATTTGTAATCACTCCCGGATTTACCTGCTGTATCCCTTCGCGCATCACTCCTTCTGCCGCTTTCTGGCGGATCAGCGGATTTGCATTTGGATCTCCCGACTTACTTCCGTCCAGCAGTTTTAACGTATTAAACTCTGTTGTATCCGCTATTCGGTTAATTTCAATCAGCAGTTCATCTACTTCTGACTGAATCGCCTGTCTGTCTATCTCCGTATTTGAATCATTTGCTGCCTGTACCGACAGTTCCCGGCCACGCTGTAAAATGCTATGTATTTCTTCCAATGCCCCATCTGCTGTCTGCAGCAGAGAATATCCATCCTCTGCATTATTTGACGCACGATTCAGCCCCCGAATCATACTGCGCATTCCCTCGCTGATCGTCAGTCCTGCAGCATCATCTGCGGCACGGTTGATCTTGTATCCAGCTGAAAGTTTTTCTGTGCTTTTTTCTTGTCTTTTTGTAACAACATTCAGATTTCTATTCGCGTTCCATGCCTCAATATTATGCTGTAAAACCATTTCCATACCTCCTTGTATTCTTTTTTCAGAACCATATCCATTTGGTTCTTTCTCTCTCAGATAACACGATCTTTCAAGTTCTAATCCCAGTCTCCTACAGCGACGTATTGCATCTTAGAACCACATTTCGGGCATGTCAGATTATCTTCATCCTCTGCCCTGGAAACTGCACCATGGCATACCGGACATTTACTTTCAAAATGGCAGGTATACCCATCCTTTCTCGTATAAGAAAATGCCGGGAGCGCCAGAATTTCCTGGCAATGGCTGCAATAAGATATTTCATTCTCCATGATATACCGCTTCACTCTTCCTTCGTTCCGTTCCTTTAAAAATGCCTCTGCTTCTTTCGGGAAAAAATTTGCGATCATACCGATATTGCATCCTCCTAGACCGCCTCCCGTAAATAAATCCTTTTGATAGCCACATTTACAGAAGTATTTTCTAATCTCACCCATAACGGCCTCCTTCCTGATGCACAATCAAATATTTAATAGTCCAAACTATTATAATGTATCCAAAAACCATTGTAAAGCAAAAATTGCTTCTTTTAACTGAATAAGCTGAGCACTCCCTGCTTCGATTGATTCGCCTGTGCAAGCATCGCCTGTCCTGCCTGTTCTAAGATAGAACTCTTTGAGTAATTTACCATTTCCTCAGCCATATCGGCGTCCCGGAGGCGGGATTCTGCAGCCTGCGTATTTTCCTGTGTATTTGCATTCACAAGTATAGCTGATTCCAAACGGTTTTGCTGTGCGCCTACTTTAGAACGTTCCTCGTTTAATTTATCCAAAGCGACATCACACGATGCGATCGCTGTAGATGCCGAATCAAAGTCAAGCACCCTTAATCCCAGAATTCCAAGCACCCCCAGATTAACCAACGGCCTCTCAATAAAAAATCCATTTAAATTTGTTGTTCCGCTCTGTATCCACAATCAAGGTGTTCGTATCATTTGCTGCCTGCACTGACAATTCTCTCATGCGTGCATAATATCTTCAATCTCCTGCATCGCACCATCCGCCACTTCACAAAAAGAAGAGCCTGCCTCACAGTTATCCACTGTTTTGTCCAGACCCCGAATCTGCCATCTCATCTTCTCTGAAATCTGCAGTCCCGCAGCATCATCCGCACTCCGGTTAATCCGGTATCCGGAAGACAATTTTTCCGTGCTCTTTGCCTTTTCCTTACTTGTAACATTTAAATGGCGGTTCGAAAATTGTGATTCCAGATTATGTGCAACTACCTGCATAGTATTCACTCCTCCCTGAGTACAATATCCATCCTGAATATTTACTGCCGGTTTTAACATCCTATATGTTTTTGATGCAAAAACGGCAGTAAAAAAGTACTTATGTAATAATTATTATATCGGAAGATATTGAAAAAACATAATAACAGAACCTTTTTTAACAGCTAAATAATCTTCCTGCTTATTGTAATAATGTTAAAATACCCTGCTGACTTTGATTTGCTTGTGCTAACATTGCCTGACCAGCTTGTTTCAAAATCGAATGTTTTGTATAACCAACCATCTCTTCCGCCATATCGGTATCGCGTAATCGTGATTCTGCCGCCTGCGTATTTTCCGATGTGTTATCGTCGATTAATTTCGTATATTCAAGTCTGTTTTGCTGTGCACCAATCAAACTGCGCGATCCGGATATTTTATCAATAGCTCGGTCCAGGCTTGAAATAGTCCTCCCTGCACTTGTAAAAGAAGATACCCTTAAATTTTTTATTCCAAGTTCTAAAGTATTCATTTCATCAATGGTAATAAACTGTCCGCTTTCATTCCTTGCTCCTGACTGTATCCACAAATCCATCTGATTAATATGTACCTGTGTGCTGTTGCTGTAAGTAATATTAACACCTTGCAAATTTGAATCCGCAGCAGCATTTACTATTCCATAATTAAATCGTATAGGCCCCATACTGCCCGTCTGCATCGTGCCCGAATCCCATATCATACTAAATGCTATATCCTGATTATTTGTATTGCCGCCTAATTTGCTGTCTAATTGATCATAATAACCCCAATCTCCTGTTCCATCTCTCCAATTTCCAATGAGAACTGTATCGGGCTGCGTTACCCATGAGATTCTTTCAGAAAACGGAAGCTGTATCTGCATTAAACATAAATTCGATTCTTGCCTGCCTTGTACCGCTATTGCCGACATCATAGGTAAGCTCATAATCTTGCTTTGTGCCATCATGCTGTCCAACATTGACGATCTGAGAAATCTCAATTTGCACATTATCTCCAAAATCATATGACAGGCTGCGCTGACAATTGCTTCCATCTGGAGAAATAACCGAACTGCCCACCTGCATGTCATCCAGACTGCAATCTTTCACCACGGTATTACCGCTATTGTCCAGATACGTAACACGTACGGCTGAATGAGATGTATTGCCCGAACTATACAGCAGATTCCAATGTGACTGTGTATAACCGCCTGTCGTTGCCACTGAAAGATTTAAATAATTGCTGCTGCTTGACGACGTAAACGGAAAATAATTTAAATCTGCGCGGCTGATCTGAAAATTCTGTACCGGTATCTGTGATATCGGAATTGGATTTCCATTTGGATCCAGCATGGGAGTATATCCGCCTTTAAAAATCTTTTGTGTATTAAATTCTGTTTCTTCTCCAATACGGTCAATTTCTACACCTAAAGCATTCATTTCCTGTTGAATGGCATACCTGTCCTCTGTTGTATTTGAATCATTTGCAGCCTGCACAGCCAGTTCCCTCATTCTTTGTAAAATTCCATGAACCTCATTTAATGCTCCGTCAGCTACCTGAAGCAAAGAAACTCCGTCCTGAACGTTATCGGACGCTTTATCAAGCCCCCTGATCTGCCAACGCATTTTTTCAGAAATACTAAGTCCTGCCGCATCATCTGCAGAACAGTTTATTTTATATCCGGTAGAAAGTTTTTCAGCTGCTTTTCCTTTTTCTTTAGATGTAATATTTAATTGCCGGTCCGTAAACTGCGAAATCATATTATGTGCGATTACCTGCATTTCATCATCTCCTCCCTGAGTTAATTCTTCATCCTATGAATCTTGTTACTTATTGCATTTTTCCTTTTTTCTGTAAATGTATATTAAAATGATAAAGCAAAATGGCGCTTTCTATTCATACTGTTTCATATTTTTAAACATTCGTTAAACTCGTGTATCTTTCATTGCTTCTGATAAAAACTCACATGATATGTGAATATAAAAATGCAAAAAATTCTGCCCAAAAAAACAGATACCGTAATCATTCAATGAAAACTGTACCTGCTTTTTCAGACAGCTATCTAATAACATATACAAGCAAGACTATGGTATATCATAAAATAATCAGCCGATTATTCCTCTTTGCTCCTTCTCATACTAAACTGTTCTTCTGTCTGCAGCGCTTTTACAATATTTTCTATTACCCGCAGCAGCGTTTCCATATCCATATCCTGATGATTCCAATAGGCATAATATGCTCCCTGAATGCAAAATGTCAGCAAGATATTTTTTTCTGGATCATCTTTATATTGCGGATATTTCTCAAAAACCGATTTTTTAATTTCCGTCTCCAGCTTGCCCGCCAAATAACTGTGTCCTCTCCCTGAAAATAAAATTTGAATCAAAGAAATATGTGACACAAATGCCAAACATAGCTCTCTTGCCACTACGTCCAGATTTTCAAATGTATATTGCTGTGCATGTGGGATACTTCTTAATACAGACGCGACTGTTTCCGTTTCTATCGCTTCTGACAACGCATAAATATCCTCATAGTGAGAGTAAAACGTAGACTTATTAATACAAGCCAGACCACACAATTCCTTCACCGTTATTTTTTCCAGCGCTTTTTTAGAGCGCAGCTCCATAAATGCATTTTTAATCGCTTTTTCTGTTTTTTCCATTCTCAGATCCATATATATTCTCCTAAAAACGACAATATTCTCATTTCGTTGCTTATCCGCCAAATTAATAAAAATGTCGGTGGAAGCTTTTGGAATTTCCTTGTATGATTATCATACCAAAATAAACAACTATTGTCTATTATCTGCAAGGAGGTTTTTATGGACTTTTATGGTTTTTATACAGGAAAAATATTTGATGCCTATCAGTTTCTAGGCGCACATTTGACAGACCACGGAGCTGATTTTCGAACTTTTGCTCCTGGTGCATCTAAAATTGCTCTGATTGGTGAATTTAATAACTGGCAGGAAACACAAATGAATAAAATCCACGATGGACATTTCTGGGAATGCCATATAGAAAACGCATCTGCAGGCATGATGTATAAATACCGCATCTATGGCCGTGACGGACGCTGCATAGATCATTGCGATCCATACGGATTCGGTATGGAACTGCGTCCAAATTCAGCATCGTTGATCCGTAATATGGATACTTACAAATTTGAAGACAAAAAATGGATGCAATCCCGCAACGACTGCAAAAACAAACCGTTGAATATATATGAAATCCATATGGGATCTTTCCGCAAACCGTCAGAAAAACCGGATGACTGGTATTCTTATGAAGAAATGGCAGATATCCTTATCCCTTACTTAAAAGAAAATGGCTATAATTATTTGGAAGTTATGCCTTTAAATGAATATCCATGTGATGAATCCTGGGGTTATCAGTCGACCGGATTCTACAGCCCAACATCCAGATATGGTACGGCAGACCAATTAAAAGCATTTATAGACAACTGTCACCAGAATCAAATCGGTATCATTATGGATTTTGTTCCAGTGCACTTTGCAGTCGATGATTACGCACTAAACTGTTATGATGGAACCGCATTATATGAATATCCTCACAACGCAGTTGGCGTCAGTGAATGGGGCAGCTGTAATTTTATGCATTCCCGCGGTGAAGTGCGCAGCTTTTTGCAGTCAGCAGCAAATTACTGGCTGACAGAATACCATATTGATGGTTTGCGAATGGATGCCATCAGCCGTGCCATTTACTGGCAGGGCGACCCTGGACGAGGCGTTAATATGAATGCTGTTGAATTTTTAAAATATATGAACCAGGGATTAAAAATGCTGCATCCAACTGCGATTCTGGCCGCAGAAGATTCTACTTCTTATCCTGGCGTAACAAAGGATGTTTCCGCAGGCGGACTTGGCTTTGACTATAAATGGGATATGGGCTGGATGAATGACACACTCGATTATTTTCGCACAGATCCACAATACCGCAGCCGTGATTATCACAAACTGACCTTTTCGATGATGTATTATTATGATGACCAGTTCCTTTTGCCATTGTCTCATGATGAAGTCGTACATGGCAAAGCAACGATTCTGCAAAAAATGAACGGCGACTACGATAGAAAGTTTCCACAGGCAAGGGCATTCTATATGTACATGTATGCTCATCCGGGCAAAAAGCTGAATTTTATGGGAAATGAAATCGGACACTTTAGAGAGTGGGATGAAAAACGGGGGCAAGACTGGAATTTGTTGGATTATCCCTCACATCAAAATTTTCATCAGTTTATGATGGACTTAAACTGCTTTTATCAGAACCACCCGGCTTTTTATGAAAACGATTTTGAAAAAGAAGGGTTTCATTGGCTGGACTGCCATCAGGAGAAAGCATGTATTTATGCATTTGAACGTACAGGTAAACGGGAACGAATTGCTGCTTTGTTTAACTTTTCCGATACGGAACAAAAAACATATCCATTGAACATACCAGACTCCGAAAAGCTGGAATTGTTACTATCCAGTGACGATATCCGCTATGGAGGAAATAAGGACATCAAAGAAACTTCTCTTGTACCTGAGAATAATACTTATTATATTGATCTTCCTGCATTTTCTGCCGTTTACTATCTGATTGCAGCAGCAAGGACAAACTAAAATCAATCTTCATCAGGGTATTCTGTATGTATCTCAAAGACGGAATACCCTGATACCGACTAGCAATTTAAAAATGCAAAAGGTTCTTTCGCATTTAAAAAATGTGTCATCAAAAATGCCCCACGCATAGAAACTCTTTCCTGTGCCAATATTTGACGCACTTTTTCTTTATCGGCAAGAATCACTTGTATCTCTTCTGTATCCTCCACAAACGCATCCGATATGTTTCCGCTTACTGTGCCAAATACAGATGCGCTCGTCTCATCTGTAAATCCTGGCCCCATAAAAAACGGTCTGCGATAATATTGGTTTCCTCCTGTATATTCTACAAAATCCAGCCCGGTTTCCTCTTTCATCTCTCTGGCTGCCGCCATCCCAGGCGTCTCATCTCCATCTACTAACCCTGCAGGAAGCTCATAAATAAACGCATCTAACGGATAGCGGTATTGCCGGATGAGCGCCAGTTTTGGATTCTCGTCTGCGGTCACTGCGTAGATTACAATTCCTTCTGCTTTGATCGATTGTGTTTTGATTTTAATATGTTGTGCATCATTTCTGGATGCAAAATAATAATGAAAACCTTTCCCTTTTGTATCAATGGCCTCCATTTGGTATAGATTTAAAAACGGATTATCTGTTAACTGATGTATTTCCTTGTATTTTTCTGCCATAGTCTGTACTCCTTCCAGCCGTATTTCAACAAAATTTACTTTTCCTAATTTTATCACACTATTATTTATTATACAATTGAAATGCGAAATCATCTTTATGGCACATCTGTTTTCAACTTTGTTCCCATATCATAATATAGGGCATATCCACCAGGCAGTACCCAATCATTAAAATCAACACGAATACTGTCACGCGCTATTTTATGTACACTAAATACTGCATCTGGATTTTTTTGTGAAAAATAAAATGCTGTAAAAGCAGTTCCCGTTAGTTCCCAACCGCCATTTATTCTTATTTCATGTTGTAATTTTTTACATGGCAGTGTAATTTTATAGCTCTGAAATCTGTCATACAACTGTTCCACCTGTTCATATTCCATAGGAACAATGACACTCTTTTCACTCCCAAAATTCAAAGTCAGCTTTATTTTGCAATCATAAAAATTAGATTCATCAAGAGTTGTTATCTTTTCGTACTGCACAATATCATCTATTTTTTGAGGTTTTCCATTCATAGACAATTTTATAATGTTATATCTTCTTCTAGCATCTGCCTCACTTGATGCATATATCCTATATAATAATTGAACTTTATTTTCTTTCTGACATAAATTCACAATTTTATAATCAACGGTACATTCTTCGAGAAATTCATCATTTTGCGTATCTGGTTTTATAACAGATTTTAATTTATGATATTCATAATACCTCTCTGCAGCCATCTCTAATAATTTTTTTCCTAAGAATATATAGTATCTTTTAATAATTCCTCCGTACCCTTATTAACTAAATGTGCTGATATCATACATTTAAAATGTTACAGATTTTCCTCTGAATAAGCATCAAGCGGAAAATCATCATTTAAAATATTTTTCATTGAATCTTGAAAAAAACTTCTTAACGTGCTTATCTCAATAAAGAAAGAATACCAGCTACCAATAAAGTCGTTCCCGCATTGTTAAAACTGCTCTTTCCCCAAGATTCCCACTAGCTAAACAGTTGTTCATAATTTATGCTTGATATCGCAATCAATGCACATCCTACTATAAAAAATATAAGACACATAGATTTTGAATTAAAACGAAAATTTATTCCATTAAGCTTTTTATTATTCTTCATAACAAATCCCCCGTCATTACTAGCTTAATCAACAATACTACAATCACTAATATTTTGCAATATTTTAATATAATTTTATTAGTATACAACTTCAAACTAAATCAAAAGGCACAATAATGAACAAATATAAAAACATTAATAAAATATTCATAAATAGGAAAGCAAAATGCTAAACATCTATAAAACAATAAAAATACTGCCTCAAAAGCTAATACATCATTGCATAAATAACCGATTAATAGACCAGAAAAACTCCGCAGGAATAACCTGCGGAGTAAATATCCTTGAAAATTACCGAAGGTTAATGGAGACCTTCTTTAATATTCATCTCTTTATGGATTGGCTACCAAAGGTTAATGGAGACCTTCACTCTTTATTCTTACCAACGAAATTACAAAATTATTTGTATCTGCACCTTTTCTATTAATGCCAATATGCAGTTCCGGAAGAATAATAAGAGGTTCAACCGAACTTCTTACTTATATTATACTCATTTTCTACTAAATATCTACTGGCATTTTATACAAAAAACAGACAAAATCCCCAAAACATATATGTTCTGGGGATTGAAATATGCCATTTGTCATCTCTTACTAAACTGCGGTGCCCGACGCGCTGCTTTTAAACCATACTTCTTTCTTTCTTTCATACGCGGATCACGTGTCAAATACCCAGCGCTCTTTAAGGCCGGACGGTAATCAGAATCAGCTTCCAGCAAAGCTCTTGCAATACCGTGACGGATTGCACCTGCTTGGCCGGTAAAACCGCCGCCTTTTACGTTTACGAGTACGTCAAATTTATCTGCTGTCCCTGTAGCTTCTAACGGCTGGCGGACAATTACTTTTAATGTCTCTAATCCGAGATAGTCATCAATATCTCTTTTATTAATTGTAATTTTACCTGTTCCTGGCAACAGATACACTCTGGCAACAGAGCTTTTTCTTCTTCCTGTTCCATAATATCTTGCATTAGCCACTGTAACTTACCTCCTATTTCCGATTAAAATGTGAGAGCTTCCGGTTTCTGAGCTGCATGTTTATGATCTGGTCCTACGTATACGAATAACTTACGATACATCTGTCTTCCCAAAGGTCCTTTTGGAAGCATTCCCTTTACTGCATATTCCACAACTCTTTCCGGATGCTTCAACAGCATATCCTTTAATGTGGTTTCTTTCATTCCACCAACATAACCGGAATGTTTGTAGTAAATTTTTTGTTCGAGCTTTTTACCTGTTACTTTGACCTTTTCAGCATTCACTACGATTACATAATCGCCTGTATCCATATGTGGTGTAAAAATTGGTTTATGTTTTCCTCTTAATACCTTAGCAATCTCTGATGCTAAACGTCCTAATGTCTTTCCTTCCGCATCTACAACATACCATTTTCTGTCTATGGTATCTGGACTTGCCATAAAAGTTTTCATTGGTCTGCCTCCTTGAAAATTTTGTAAGAACTCCAAAAACTCAGCCATGTCCGGAAGCTTCGTCTTCTTCCTTCTCCGATAATTATATAGTTAAAATGCAGTCATTATAATTCCTGCATTTCTTCACTATGTCAGACTTAAATATTATAGTACCCGCTGCCGTGTGTGTCAAGATTTATTTGAAATATTCGCCAAAAATTTAATCCCGATCATCGTAAGTCCATGTGCCGGCGCTGTTGGTCCTGCGGCAGTACGATCCTTCGCCTGTAATATTTCCTGCATCTCGTTCGGACTGCGCTCTCCGGTTCCTATCTGCAGTAACGTGCCTGCAACAATCCGCACCATATTATATAAAAATCCGCTTCCTGTCACACGAATCGTAATCAAATCCTGTTCCTTTTTTACTGTCAAATCATAAATCGTACGTATCGTCGTCTCAGCCTGGGAATGTATCGAGCAAAAGCTTTTAAAATCATGCTCTCCCATCAGATATTGTGCCGCTTGCTGCATCTTTTCCACATCCAGTTTTCGATAAGTAAAATAACAGTCATGCCGATTTAACGGCAACGGAAACGTGCGATTTAATATTTTATATTCATATGTCTTACGGCTTTCACATCGTCTTGGATGAAAATTCATCGGTACTTCACAGGAATCTTGAACGACAATATCTTCCGGCAACCGCTGGTTCAGTGCATAAGATATTTTTTCCGGCGGAATCCTTGTATTCGTATCAAAGACCGCTATATTGCCAAGTGCATGTACACCGGAATCTGTGCGGCTTGCACCGATGACAGTGACAGATTCTTTGGTCAGTTGTGTCAGCGTCTCATTTAAAACACCTTCAATCGTAATTCCCGTAGGCTGTACCTGCCAGCCATTATAACTCGTTCCATCATACGCAACGATTAGCTTAATCCTTTTCATACGCAAACTCTCCGAAATGTTGCAGCATAAACTCTTTAATTTGCACCATTGCCAATCGAAAAACAGTTCACTAACATATCTGTCAAATCAAATCGGCGCAGCACAAGCACTGCTGCTAAAAATGCACACAGTGTCAAATAGGCCATTCTGTCCTGCGTCGTATATTTTAACGGCTTCATTTTCGTTCTTCCCGCACCACCCCGGTAGCATCGTGCTTCCATTGCCATCGCAAGATCATTCGCACGACGAAACGCAGCAACAAACAGCGGTACAAGCAGCGGTATCATCGCCTTTGCTTTGCGAATCAGATTTCCGCTTTCAAAATCAGCGCCGCGTGCCATCTGCGCTCGCATAATTTTGTCCGTTTCTTCGATTAAGATAGGAATAAATCGTAGTGCAATCGCCATCATCATCGAAATTTCATGTACTGGCACATGTATTGCCTGCAATGGTTTTAACGATTTTTCTAACCCATCTGTCAGTTCATTCGGCGTTGTCGTCAGCGTCATGATAGATGTGCCTAAAATCAGATAGATCAGCCGAATTACCATTTTTACCGCAGTGTATACTCCTTCCTCCGTAATATGCAGCCACTTCCACTGCCAGATAATATTGGAACTATTTGTCAAAAACAAATTGAACACTGCAGTAATTACCATCAATACCCAAATTGCCTTCAGGCCCTTTATCATATAACGAAACGGTACTTTTGACAGGCGGATGATTCCTGCCAAAAAAACAGTAATCAGCAAAAATCCTGCAATTCCACGAAAAGAAAATACCGTAATTAAAAAAAGCATTGTTCCAAATAATTTCACACGCGGATCCAGTCTGTGTATGAGCGAATCAGCCGGATAATATTGACCAATTGTAATATCTCTAATCATATTCTTTCATCCATTTATTTACTATTGCAATCTTTTCCAAATACTCTTAATATTTCTTTTTTCGCATCGGCTATTGTCGCCACATCTGTACGTACCGCAAATCCCATTTCACGCATTTCCTGCATCAGATATGTTACCTGCGGCGCCGCAAGGCCGATAGATTCCAGTTGCCTGTAATGCTGAAATACATTTACCGGAATATCGTCATACACGATCTGTCCCTGATTCATAACAATCATGCGGTCTACATACTGTGCCACATCTTCCATACTATGTGATACAAGAAGAATCGTCATATCGTTTTCTTCTTTCATCGCGGCAATCTGCTCAAAAATTTCATCCCGCCCTTTGGGATCGAGCCCTGCGGTCGGTTCATCCAGAATTAGTACCTCCGGCTTCATTGCCAGTACACCCGCAATGGCAACCCTCCGTTTCTGACCACCAGACAGGTCGAATGGGGACTGATAGTATAATTCCTCCGGCATTCCCACATTTTTTAATGCTTCAAATGCACGCAGCCCTGCTTCATTTTTCGATAATCCCTGATTCATAGGCCCAAAACAGACGTCATCAAAAATTGTTGTTTCAAACAATTGATGTTCCGGATATTGAAAAACAAGTCCCACTTTGCCGCGCAACTGTTTCAGATCATAATCGTCCGCATAAATATCTTCTCCGTTATAATAAATCCCGCCGCTTGTCGCCTTTATCAAACCATTTAAATGCTGAATCAGCGTAGATTTTCCAGAACCGGTGTGCCCGATAATTCCAAGAAATTCTCCATCTTCTATTTTAAGATTTATATCTTTTAACGCCTGCACTTCATATGCAGTTCCTATACTATATGCATAATTTACCTTATTTAAAATGATTGACATGTGATTCCCTTCCGGCAGCTGTATCACGACGAAATCCTTTTTAAATGCTGCAGCAGTTCATGCCTTGTTAAAATTCCCTGTGGCAGATCCAGTCCCGACATTCTCAGCTCATGCACAAGCATTGTTATCTGCGGCACATCTAGGCGATGCGCTTTCAGTTCATCCACTTGCGAAAAAATCTGCTTCGGCGTTCCCTGCATGACTACTTTTCCCTGATCCATCACATACACCCGGTCTGCATCCGTTACCTCTTCCATATAATGTGTAATCAGTATAATGGTAACTCCTTTTTTCTGATTCAATTCATGCACCGTCCGTAATACGTCTGCCCGTCCGACCGGATCCAGCATGGCAGTAGGCTCATCCAGTACAATACATTTTGGCTGCATCGCAACTACTCCTGCAATCGCCACGCGCTGCTTCTGACCGCCGGATAATTTATTTGGTGAATGCTTTTGATATTTTAACATCCCTACGGCTTTCAGACTGCCCAACACACGAGTCCAGATTTCATCTGTAGAAACCCCTATATTTTCAGGCCCGAATCCAACGTCTTCTTCCACCACACTTGCGACAATCTGATTATCAGGATTTTGAAATACCATTCCAGCGCTTTGGCGAATATCCCATATATTTTTATCCTCACCAGCATCTTTGCCATCGACCCATAAAGATCCCTCAGACGGCGCCAAAATCGCATTGATATGCTTTGCCAGCGTTGATTTTCCGGAACCGTTATGCCCTAATATGGCAATAAATTCGCCTTGTTGAATATTCAAATCCACCTGGTCAAGAGCAGTCTGAATCATCTCAACATTGCCATCCTCATCACGTCTGATATATTCATGAACTAACTTTACAGCCTTGATAATATCCACGTTTTATTCCTCCCAGCACAGACGATGCAGCTGCCCTTCCATCCTCATATTCGGAAACTGATTTTGTCGTAATGCTTCATATAATACGATTGCTGCCGCATTTGACAAATTTAGCGAACGTGTCTGTTCCAGCATAGGAATACGCACACACTGTTTTGGATGTTCTTTTAAAATCTCTTCCGGTATCCCTCCGCTTTCTTTCCCAAACATCAAAAAACAATCCTGCTCATAAGATACATCACTGTATAGCTGTCGTCCTTTCGTAGTCGCATAATAAATGACAGCGCCAGCATTCATCTCCAAAAATTCTTCATAGTTGACATAAGTTGTAACATCAATATCCTGCCAATAATCCATACCGGCTCTTCGCAGCGCTTTTTCGTTCAACTGAAATCCCAGAGGTTCAATTAAATGCAGCCTGGTTCCTGTCGCTGCACATGTGCGCCCGATATTTCCCGTATTTTGCGGAATCTCAGGCTGATGCAGTACGATATTCAAAGCCATATCAAATCTCCTGTCCCAATTTCTTTTGCTGCTTTTCAATAAATCTTCTCACCCGTGCCAATGCTTTTTTCAGATTATCCAAAGAATAAGCGTAAGAAATACGTATAAAACCTTCTCCGCTCTCTCCAAATGCTGTCCCCGGCACAACAGCTACTTTTTCCTCTTCCAGCAGCTTTTCCGCAAATTCCTCGGATGTCATTCCAAACTGCTGAATACATGGAAATACATAAAAAGCGCCAAACGGTTCAAAACACGGCAGACCCATTTCTTCAAATGCATGTATCAAATATCTGCGTCTGCCATTATATTCTTCCCTCATTGCTGCCACGTCACTGTCGCCATTGCGCAGCGCATCGACTGCAGCATACTGACTATTTGTCGGTGCACACATAATCGCATACTGATGGATTTTCAACATCTGCTCCAAAATTATCTGCGGGCCACAGGCATATCCCAGTCTCCACCCGGTCATAGCATGAGACTTAGAAAACCCGTTAATAACAATCGTACGTTCTTTCATACCCGGAAGAGCCGCGATCGATACATGATTTTTTCCTTCTACATAAGTAAGCTCTCCATAAATCTCATCACTTAGAACAAACAGGTCATGTTCTTTCACTACCTCTGCAACCGCCTCTAAGTTATGCCGCTCCATAACTGCTCCGGTCGGATTATTCGGGAATGGAAGCACTAGCAATTTTGTCTTTGGTGTAATTGCTGCTTCCAGTTCTTCTTTTGTCAGCCGAAATTCATTTTCTGCCTGAAGCTCAATAATGACCGGCGTTCCATTTGCCAGCCGACAGCACGGTTCATAAGATACATAGCTCGGCTGCGGAATTAATACTTCATCCCCCGGGTCCAGCATTGCACGCATTGCAATATCGATTGCTTCACTTCCGCCTACCGTAACAAGCACTTCTTTATGATAGTCATATTCCAGATCAAACCTGCGCTTCAAATATTTGGTAATTTCTATTTTCAATTCTTTCAGTCCGGCATTGGAAGTATAAAATGTCCGGCCTTTTTCCAGTGAATAGATCCCCTCGTCACGGATATGCCATGGAGTATCAAAATCCGGTTCTCCAACACCAAGAGATATGGCATCCTTCATCTCACTGACAATATCAAAAAACTTCCGAATACCAGACGGCTGAATATTTACGATTTCCTTTGATAATGGATTTCTCATGGCGTTATCAGCATCCTTTCATCTTTTGGAGCATCTGCAATAATCGTTCCGTGATCCTTATATTTTTTCAGAATAAAATTCGTTTTCGTACTAAGTACAGAGTCCAGCGTTGACAGCTTATCCGTTACAAACTGTGATACTTCACGCAATGTCTTGCCTTCCAGCGTAACAAGCAAATCAAATCCGCCAGAGATTAAAAATACCGCATTTACTTCAGGATAATTGTAAATGCGCTCTGCCACTTTATCAAAACCCATATCTCTTTGCGGCGTTACGCGCACTTCAATCATTGCCGTTACTTTTTCCACACCTGTCTTATCCCAGTCGATCAGTGTATGATAACCGCAGATGATATGTTCTTCTTCCATATTTTTTAGCTCCTGCGCTACCGTCACTTCATCCACACCGATAATAACCGCCAGCTCTTTCAGATTAATCCGGCTGTTTTTTTCTATAAACGTCAATATTTTCTCCCGCATATGCTCCCCTCTCTTTTATACGATTTTATATAATTCGTCTGATTTTGGCGGTTCCAGAAATCTTTGCTCCTGATCTGTATACAAAATACGATCATTTCCTTCCATTGCTTTACCTGCTACTACCGCATGAATACCTGCTTTTTCCAGCTCACGTACAATCGTATTTCCATCCGCAGCTGCCATCAGCATACATCCGCTGGAAATCAGCTCATACGGATTGATCTCAAAAAATTCACAAATCTCTACCGTTTCCTGTCGAATTGGTATTTTTCGCAAATTAATTTCCAATCCAACGCCAGACGCTTCAGCCATCTCCCACAATGCTCCGAATATCCCGCCTTCAGTCACGTCATGCATCGCAGAAACCTCATGCTGCACAGCAATCGATGCTTCCGGCAGTACTGACAGCATTTGGTCAAATGCTTTTGCCTGAGCTAAAAACGATGGCGTAAAATGTGTCAGAAGCTCCTCTTCTTTCTCTTTCGCTAATATCGCAGTACCTTCTATACCAATCCATTTCGTAATGATAATGTCCATTCCGGGTTTTGCTCCGGCTGTTGATATAAGCTTTCCTTTTTTCGCCTTACCAACGCCTACAACAGAAATGAGCGGCTGATTCACCGCTTTTGTCACTTCCGTATGTCCGCCCATAATCTGTACATGAACTTTTGTGCAGGCAGCTTCAGCCTGCTGCATCATATATCGCATTTTTTGTTCGCTGATACGTTCCGGCAGCAAAACCGTCAGCATAACGCCAATCGGTTCCGCTCCCGCGCTTGCCAGATCATTCATGGTGATTTGTATCGCCAGATCCCCAATGTCTTGAACCGTACCGGTAATCGGATCCGTAGACATCACAAGCATTTCATCTTCTGCCACCGCAACCGCTGCACAATCTTCTCCAACAGATGCTCCCAGCAGCACTTCCTGCCGGCGGGTATGAATCTGGTTCAATACAGATCTTTTTAATACTGCCTCCGGTACTTTTCCAATCTTCATCTTTTACAGCCTTCTAACTCTTATTTTTTATTTTCTGCAATATTCTTGCTATTTACAGAAGCTTCCTCTGCATCCTGCGTCTCTTTGTTGTTTACAGAAGCTTTGGAACCTTCTTCACTGTTTTCCTTTGGTGCATCTGCATTTTCGTCTTTTTTCGAATCTTCCTTCTGAGACTGATCCTTTTTAGAGTCTTCTTTTTTCGACGTGTCTTTTTTCGAATCCTCTTTTTTAGATGTGTCTTTTTTCGAATCCTCTTTTTGGGAATCTCCTTTATCCGGCTTTTGCGCATCCGGATCTTCACCTTCCGGGTTTTCTCCTTCTGGATTTTCTTCAGCCGGGTCCTCTTTTGGCGGCTGCGCCGCTATGGTTGCCGCCGTCTGTGCCGCTGCATAAATAGCGCCTTCATTCTGTGAAGCAATCGCATTCTGGATATAAGCCCTTGCCTCATCACTGGCCGTATTCGTACCGACTACAATAATTTTTGGTGATGCACGATAATTACTGTTGTTAAACTCTTCACGGCTCTTTTCTACACCGTCTTCTTTCACAATTTTCCACAATCTTGCTACTTTACCGACATGTGCAGACTGCTGTACGGATACATAACCCACGTTATAACTGGAAGAACCCTGAATCTGTACCGGAGGATTGTTCTCACTCACAATTTCGCTTTCAAAAATGACTTCTCGCTTTGGGCTTCTCGTCTCTTCGCCATAAATCGTAAAGGTTATCACTCCACCGCCTGTAACTCCCTCTATATAAATCGGAGCCTCCGTATTATTTTCAAATTTCAGATCCTTTACTGTTCCCGCAATCGCAGCATCCATCGAAGGTTTTACATAATTAACAATCATCGAATGCGCATACCGTTCATTGATTTTTAATTCTGCACGAATAACCGCATTATATAACGTTGTTGATACCTGGCAAATGCCGCCGCCATATGTTTCCACAACCGTTCCGTTTTCATAAGATCCTGCCAGCGCATATCCATGTTCTGCATCAAACGGGCTGACAGCCTCATATACAGAAAATACATCTCCTGGATACAATAACGCCCCGTTAATTCTGCTGCATCCGTTCGACACATTCATTGCGCGGCCGGAACTGGAGCTGCTATAATCCGTGGAAAATGTACCAAGTACATCTTTTACCTTAGAAAGCTGCTCTTTGGACCCCCTTGGCTGCACAACATCCGCACTGAGCGCAATACTTGCTTCTTTTGTATCCCAGTCATTTGTGATATAATCAGCAATCGTCTTTGCAGATTTGGTGACATTCACTGCGATACCTTCATCCCCTCCGGTAATCTTAAAGCTACCATTTTCACGCACAAGACCACCGTCTACCGCTTCCTGGTTTACCTTATCTGCATTGTCAGACAAATATTTTTTTATTTCCTCTTCATTCGTGCCAAACGTAATTTCTAGCTTTTTCGGCTCATGTTCGAGATCTTTTTTGTCTTTATATCGCGTAATCAGACTGCCGCTTTTGCCTATCATAACGGCTTCCTCTACAACACCGGTATTCTCCCAGTCAACCCCAAGCTGCTTTGCTGTAGCGGTCATACTTTTATCATTTACCGTCAAAGTAAACTTGGTACTCTGTATTTCATCTACATAATTCTCAACTGCCTGCTTCGCTTCTTCCCCGCTCATACCGCCGACAGCCACATCTCCGATATAAATATTATCTAATATTTTATCGCCCTGTTTCGCTTCTGCATATGCCTGACTGACTGCAAATCCAGCCGTAAGAATCCCAACCGCAGCAAGTGAACCAATAATACATCTTTTTAAATACTTGTTATGCTGAAATCTCACTTTCATCTGTCCCTTTCTAAAAAATATAATCTTTAACATT
Organism: uncultured Eubacterium sp.; assembly: GCA_910584345.1. Lineage (GTDB taxonomy): Bacteria > Bacillota > Clostridia > Lachnospirales > Lachnospiraceae > Eubacterium_J. Next base: position 144,164 of record CAJTZX010000001.1, read on the forward strand.
TTATCGCATATCGTTGTTTTTTTTCAAGCAAAATAGTCACGAATATATTTGACATTACCGCTCGTTTTCTGTATATTATACACGATATCTGCTTTTTGTTATACAAGAGCAGCGACCAAAAGCGGAAGAACCATAGCAAATGCCAGAATAATACAGATGACCGCTGCTGCTGTCCTCTTCTTTTTGGATGTATAAATCGTTGTTTTCGTTTTTTTAGATTTTGACATAGTACCCTCTTTCCCAGACCTTCATTCGTCTGTTATAATAATTGTTGTTAGTTTATGATAAATATGAAGAAAGGATGCGAAAATTATGCCTTTAATGATTTTACCTTTTGTAATTATTCTACTGTCCCTGTTTAACCTGTTCCGTAACCGCTCCAGACGTTCGATGAAAGAAAGCCAGGATGCTTTTTGGGAAAAAGAGCAGCGTGCAAATCAAACACGTAAACAAGATATCAGTCATTTGGATTACATTCAGATTCCATTAAATACATTTCCGATTGGAAAATATGGCGATGATAAGCTGTCCGAATTCGAACAAACTCTGCATACTTTAAGCAGCCGTAAAATATTGAACCTATCCGGTATCTCCAATACTGACCTAAAACTACAATATGGTGCAGCAAATCTTCCTGTATTATCTGACTGTGATACCCAGTTTACTACATTGGCCAGAACATTGTCCGCCTATGGCGAACAGCTTGCTGCGCTTGGCCATTGGCAAGACGCTGTCCATGTACTGGAGTTTGGCGTTGCATGTAAAACAGATATCAGCAAAAATTATACGCTGCTTGGAACTTTATACCGTGAGCACAATCAAACCGACAAATTAAATGAACTTATAGAAATCGTCCGCAGCTCAGACATGCTTTTAAAAAATACAGTTCTAAAACAGCTTACATCATAATTCTCTACTGCTGCAAAACTTAGGAACTGTCCTGAAATTCCTTATTATGTATGTTTCTCTGATTTTAGATCAGCACTTAGATGATCGGGCTTTGGCATTCTGCCGTACTTTGCTATGAGCCGGTCAATTTGTCTGGAAGCCTCATTTTTTGTCAGCGTCTCCCAGGAAATATTTAAGACGATGTTGTGATAATCTGCCAGCTGCCGCAGGTGGTTTTTCTGCCTGCCTGTTGCTGGTGATTGTTTCTTTGCCTTGTAAATAAGCGGATATGGAACAAATACCTCTGGGTGCTGTGCCTCGTATTTTTTTTCAAAAATTTCATACAATTCTTTTGCTGCCAAAGCGTCATCTAACGCCCGGTGCCGGTGCACCCGGTGAATCTGATACCGGTCACATAACAGCTGGAGCGTTTTTTTATCTTCCGGCGCCAGCAGCTTTCTTGCAATTTTAAGCGTATCGATACCCTGATGCTCAAACATCACATTTCGATTCATCGCCGCCTGTTTTAAAAATCCATAGTCAAAAATGACATTATGCCCCAGCAGCAGAAAATCCCCGCAAAAGTCTGCAATTTCAGGAAAAACGTCATCCAGCTCACGCCCCTTGCCTGCCATATCATTCGTAATCCCTGTCAGTCTTGTAACTTCTTCCGATAATTCCATATGCGGATGTATCATCGCCTGATAAGTATCTACTACCTTTTTTTGTTTCACCCGTACTGCTCCGATTTCTAATATGCTGTCCCGCTTCGCATTTAATCCCGTCATTTCCAAATCAATTGCTACATAATCTTCAATCATCAAACTTTCTTATCCCCTGCCTTACATAGATCCTGCAGAAAGCATTCACTGCATTTTGGACTTCTGGCAATACAAATGCTACGCCCAAACGTGATAATTTGCATATTATATAAAATCCAATGGTCCTTTGGCAGAACCTTCATCAAATCCTGTTCTATTTTATATGGATCTGACTCTTTTGTAAATCCCAAACGGTTAGAAATCCGTTTGACATGCGTATCCACAACAATACTTGGCTCATGATAAATATTTCCCCGTATCACATTTGCCGTTTTACGCCCCACTCCGGCCAGACTGGTCAGATCTTCGATCGAAGACGGAACTTCCCCGCCAAACTTTGTTATCAGATCCCTGCAGCAGGAAATAATATTTTTCGCCTTGCTGTGGTAAAAGCCGATCGAATGAATATCCTGCTCCAGCTGCGAAATATCGGCTTCTGCAAACTTTTCTAATGTATCATATTTCTGGAAAAGATCGGCCGTTACAATATTGACCCTGGCATCCGTACACTGAGCGCTTAAGATAACTGCAATCAAAAGCTGCCAGGCGTTATCATGGTTCAAATAGCAAAGCGCATCCGTTCCATACGTCTGATCCAACCGTTCCAAAATCTTGGCTGTGCGTTTTGTCATGGGTTTCCTCCTTTGTTCCTGGATTTGTCAATGACACTGATAATCAATATATACGAAAAAGAAATGAATTTTTTGTATGTATTGCTGAAAAAAAATGAAAATTAGAAAAAGAGCCGATGTTCCGGCTCTTTTTCCAATGCTTTTTGTTTATTTTTATTCTGTTTTAATCCCATCTGTACGAATAATGAACTTTGTCGTTGCATCCATATGATCCGATGCCCCGCCAAACGTCCGATAATCCTCTCCTGCACGCACAATCTCTTTGATCCGTTCTGTCAGTTCTTTCACATCTCCGTTATAAGCATCCAGCATCTTTTGTATTGCCTTTTTGTCAAACTCATTTAATCCATCACGCAGTTCATGTGCCCCGCTGCCAAGTTTTCCAGCGCCGTCGCTGATTTGTCCGGCCCCGTCAGATAACTTTGTCACACCGCTTTTTAAAGCTGCATTATTTCCGGTTAGCTCATCTGCTCCAGATACAAGCTGGCCAATTCCATTTTTCAGCGTCGGAACTTTTTCAGCCAACTGCTGCGTTCCTTCACTCAACGCCTTTGTTCCTGATACGAGACTGTGGCCGCTTTTTTCGTCCTTTGCTTCTATCGCTGCCGCAATCTGCTGCTTTGCAGATTCCGCACCGGATACCGCTGCTGTTTCTCCCGCCTGTTTTGCAGCCATTTTACACGCGCCTGTAACCGTTTCCCCGACTGCGGAAGATCCCTGACTGGCGATGCCTGTTGTAATGCCGCTTGCCAATGCAGAGGATAGCCCACCGTTTAAGACGGCATTCGCAAAAAACGCGGCGTATGTCGTTTCTGTGCCCGGTACATTTGACTGACATGCCTCTGCGGAATAAGTCTGTCCAGATGCATCCGTAAATCCATTTGCAGCATAATACTGGGCTAACGCTGCAACGACACCTTCTGATGTCAGCCCTTGCGCCTGCAGCCCGGCCTGTATTCCCGTCTGCACCGTCGAAACAGCTGTATCATTCGTCATCGTGCTTTCAAAATTTTGTACTGCTGTATTGTAAATCATTTGATACGTATCTGTTCCCTTTTGAAACTGTGCGTCGATCGTCTGATCTACTTCTTTTTTTACAGCAGACTTTTCTTTTTCTGACATTTTTGTATGCAACGTCTGATCCAGCTTTTGCATTCCGTCGCTGATTGTTTTTGCACTGGCGTTTAGTGTATTGACACCGGATTCCAGCTCTCCAGAACTATCATTTAACGTATGAATACCATCCGCAAGCTTTGAAGCTCCGTCTGTATAAGCGCTGACGCCGGCTGCCAGAGAATTTACCCCATCCGAAAACTCACCCATGCTGTCATTTAGCGTATCCAGGCCGTCTGATAATTCTGAACCGCCATTTTTTAACTGATTCATGGCATCCGCCATATCATCTAATGTTTGATCGAGCTCACTGAAATCCAGTCCATTCGAAAGTTCACTGTCTGATAAAAGCCCTGCCATCGCTGCCGTCGCTGTCATTTCCAGTGAAAAATTTTCCACATCAGCCGTCACTTCTACAAACTCCGGGAACTCAAAATCTTTGTCAAAATCGTTTTCGTCAATGTCCAGACTTTCTTTTAACCCTGGCATCGCAACTCCCACAACTGCGATTTTATTTCCATCAGACAATATCCTGCCGTTATTTACACGAACATTGTGAAAACCATCCTTTAATATCATACCGGATACTACAGTAAACGGAACATAAATATCTGCTTTCTTTCCATTGATCTTTGCTGTTGTTTTTGCATGATTTGTATAATCAAAGCGAATCTTAACTTTTCCGCTTTTCCCTGCCAGCTCTTGTGGAGAAATTTCCTTTCCATCCAAATAATAAGTAACTTTTTCAGAAATCGGCGCCTCCTTCGTCGTTGTTCCGCGATAATAAATATCCTGCCCGTTTGCCTGCCAGATAATTTCATTGCCATTTTGGGTAAACGTCTCATCGCCTTTTACATTTTCAATCTCTGACAGCTCAGAAACATCTTTTATTTCCGCATTTGCAGAACCGTTTTTGAGCCAATTGCTGACTATCGTCTGCTTGACATTGCCGTTGGCGTCTGTAATCAAATATACCGTTTCTTCTTTTGCATCCAAATTTTGCTGTGTATCCTGATCCAATACAGATACTAACCGATCTGCCAATGTTTTTTCTGTATCCTTTTTTGAGGATTCTTTTTTATGTGTATCTGTATCGTCTGCTTTTGCAGATCTTTCATCCTCTTCGACAACTGCCTGTACAGCCATCATCTTTCCTTCCTGCAGCTGGTATATACCGAAACTGCCCCCTATCAATGCTACACATAAGACTCCGGCTATCATACGTATGGAAAATCTATTTTTATATCTTTCTTTTAATTCCTTATATTTCATCTGCCACTACCTCCTGTTTATTCTCAAACTGCTGATTTCGTTTAGGATATCACTGATTTTGCTGTTACTTTTTGGTCTTTATTCAAAAATCCGGCGCTCGTTTTGCAGATGATTTTATCAAAAATCATAAACATTGCCGGCAGTATAAACGCTACTACCAAAAGACTAATAATCGCCCCTCTCGCAAGCAAGACACACAAAGAACTAATCATATCAATACTTGAATACAGTCCGACACCAAACGTGGCTGCAAAAAAGCTAAGTGCACTTACAAATACCGACTGCAAAGAACTGTTTAACGCATACGAAACAGCCTCCTGCTTTTCTGCTCCCTGGTATCTTGCTTTTTTATATTTATTTGTCATTAAAATTGCATAATCTACCGTCGCGCCAAGCTGGATCGTTCCTATTACGATCGATGCAATAAACGGCAAAACCGTTCCCGTATATGAAGGGATACCCATATTTATAAAAATTGCAAACTCAATAACCGAAACAAGTATGATCGGCAGTGAAACAGACTTTAATACAACTGCAATAATAATAAAAATTAATACGATAGATACCGCGCTGACTGTTTTAAAGTCTTTATCTGTAATGGTTATCAAATCCTGCGTACAAGGTGCTTCGCCAATCAGCATTGCAGATGCATCATACTGTTTGATAATGCTTTTGATCTCATCACACTGTGCATTTACTTCCTCAGAAGCTGTCTTATATTCGGATGCCAGAAACATCATCTGATATTTGCCATTATCCAATACTTCCTTATAATCGTTCGGCACCATTTCTTCAGGAAAAGCTGGGCCTAATACAGAATCCATCCCAAGTACAAGCTTGATTCCTTTTACCTCTTCCAACTCTTGCAGCATCGCTCTAGCCTGTTTTGCATCCAGATTACTATCTGCAATAATAATATGCGTCGCGCCCATCTGAAAATCTTCTTCAAGCTTAGTATTTCCCATTACGCTTTCAAGATGATCCGGCAGCGTACCAGCCAAATCATAATAGACCTGATTATGCGTATAGCCATACAACGCCGGTCCTAATATTACGAGAAATGCTGCTGCAAAAATTACATATTTTTTCGTTACAAAATTTCCGATCTTTCCCAAATCTGGAATAATCGCACGATGCTTTGTCTTCTCGATTGCCCGATCAAATACGAGAATCATAGCCGGCAATATCGTAACGCATCCGATTACACCAAATACAACACCTTTTGCCATTACAATGCCCAAATCCAGCCCCAGTGTAAATGTCATAAAACACATTGCAAGAAATCCTGCGACTGTTGTAATCGAGCTGCCCACAACAGAAGAAACCGTATTGGAAATCGCATGTGCCATCGCACGCTTTTTATCACCAATATAACGTTCCTGATTTTCCTGATAGCTGTGCCATAGGAAAATCGAATAATCCATCGTAACCGCAAGCTGCAAAACTGCTGCCAATGCCTGCGTTATAAAAGAAATCTCCCCGGCAATAAAATTCGTGCCCAGGTTATAAACAATCGCCATTCCTATGCTCAATAAAAAGAACAGCGGTATTAAAAAAGAATCCATCGTCAGTGACAATACGATCGCAGACAACACTGACGCAATTACTACATACATAATTGCTTCGCTATTACATATTTTTTTAATATCAGCTACAACTGCAGACATTCCGCTCAGCAAACACTGCTGCTTTGTAAGCCCTCGAATCTGCTCTACCGCATCAAGCGTTTCATCTGCTGACATAGAGGTGTCCAGCATGACGATCATAAGAGTCGAATTTTTTTCTTTGTTTTCAAACGCTTCCTCAATATCGTCTGGCAGCAGCTCCATCGGTACAGAAATATCCGCCAGTGAGTCGTACCAAAGGACGGTTTTGACATGGTCGATCTGTTCGATCTCACTCTTTAGCGCTGCCACATCTTTCTGCTCCATTCCTTCTACTACGGCTACCGAAAACGCTCCGGTCCCAAACTCTTCCAGCAAAATGTCCTGTCCCTTCATCGTCTCGATATCTTCCGGCAAATACGATAATATATCATAATTAATTCTCGTATTTACGTAACCAATTATGGATGGAACCAGCAGCAGGAAACTGAGGATTAAAATCGGTATTCTAAACTTCACAACACTTTTACCAAATTTTATCATGCTTTTGCTCATCTCTTTCTTTATTATTTCTACACCAGTGCAAATAGAAGTATATAAAAAAAGATTGAATATGAAAATATTCAATCTTTTCTAATTGTACCCATTTTTTTACATTTTCGATTTCCTGTAAAGTTTGGCATACAGATTTATGAAATTGTATATCTGCCTGCAAATTATTATAACCGTTCAGATCATCCATGGAACTGTTACAAATCTTTCAATGCATCTTCCAGCGAATGGCTCATCACATACTGATACAGCTCAGCCAGATCTTCCGCCGAGATCGTCATCCCGCTCTGTATCCATTCTATTAAAATAAATACCATCGACTGTCCATAATATTGTGCCAGACGTTCCGGCGTAAGCCATTCGTATTTCGGCTGCTTACGTTCGCTGTGTTCCCCACATACTTCTTCCAGCAAACTTTGCATACAATGCTGGGAAATACTGTAAAAAGAATTCTGCCCCTCCAGTCTGCTGACCTTTGTGTAAAACTCTTTTTCTTTTTCGACATTCATAAATAAAAATGTCATAGCCTGTGTCGTTAATCCGCTGCGGACAAACGGTTTAATTGGCTCGATCAGATCATGGTTAATCATCCATTCCAACAGTTCATACTTATCCTGGAAATGATTATAGAATGTAGTACGTATTACACCTGCCCGATCTGTAATCTCCTTAATCGTAATTTTTTCGATTGGATACTGACATACCAACTCCTTAAAGCTATCTGCAAGCAGCTGGTCAATCTCTCGTTTCCCTTGATTGGCCATGAATTATTTTTCCTCCAGTTTATTCTTCCACAAATCTTCCGGTACCGGGATCATCTCCTTCGTACCTTCCCTCCAGCAAATCAACTGATGTGTCTGCTCCACGCGGCATACCCACGTATTGTCATAAATACCGCTAATTTCCAGATCTTCCTTTCCAAGCAGCCATACTTTCTGCCCCTTAATCGTCAGCGCATGTACCTTTTCAAAAACAATCGTACCGGCGCCGCTGCGTTCCGGCTCATCTACGCTCACGATAAATGCCTGTGGTATCAGCCTCAGTCCGTTTACTACAAACCCGTTTTGCAGACGGTACTGGACACTTAAAATATCCAGCGTACCGTTATCTAAATATGCTGCCATAAAAAATCCCTCCTTTTCTAATATGCTGTTGCTTTATCAGATATACTTCCATCATGACGATTTCTACTCATCAAATGCAACCGTAACAAAAAAACCTTTCGGCGTTTCCTTTACTTCCAACACTTTGCCTTCTGTTGATTTCAGACGATCTCTAAATGTATAATTGGCTGACATTGCAAACGCATTTCCAAGTGTATAATAATAAGAGTCCGGCAGTTTTCCTTCTGTAACTGGCAGTATATCACCTTCCTGCAAAAGTCCTGTCCGTTCCATTTTAAATTCCATTTTCCGCATGATCCACCTGTCTCCTATTCATCAATCTCATGCGCATCCACATCAATCGGTTCTATTTTTTCCGCAGCATATTTGATCGCCTGCGCCGTATGATACACAATTATCATGTTGGATATCCCATCGTAGACAAGTGCAATTCCAAGCATACGTACCGCCAGTGAGACAACGCCAAAAGAATCACAGATACAGATCACTCCGAACACACAATTTAAAAGCGCCAGCAAAAACAGCAATCCCCACCGTTCACTTCCACTCTGCTTTGCTTCCGATGCCATCTGAAAATCCCGCAGACTGTGCACAAGCAGCACAACGCCGATTACGATTGGCACCAGTGTGGCAATCGACTGCGGTGTAATAAAAATCCAAACGCCAAGCAGCAGAAACATCAATCCGCCGGTAATCGATAACATTCCCCTGCTTTCCACAAAATACCCAAAAATATAAACCGCTCCCATTATCACAAGCAGTACACCAAGTATTCTGCAGATTAATCCTGTCACTTCCATCGGCCACGCAACCAATATTCCGCCCAGTGCAATTGTAAGTACGGCTGACAAATATGCAGCAATGCGAAGCTTTTTGAAAAATTCCTTCATGTATCTCACTCCTTCTCGTTTCGTTTTAAATCATGCTTATATCTGGTCATTATAGGTTATTTTGGGTAAAATGACAAGATATCTTTGCAAATTTGTCGTAGCAATAAGTAACAGTTTAGATCATGTGCTGCATATTATGGATTCCCGGATACTGAGAGAGGGCGTTCACATTTTCATGTATCGCCTGTCATCCGACGTCCGAGAGGTCAATATGCAGCACATGATCTGAACTGTTACACAAGGAAAAAGCCAGATAAATTTTCCTTTGACATGCTTTATCCCATATCTTGTATGCATTTGCCTGATTTTTCTCATTCTCACTAAAAAAATCTTTGTGCATTTAGACTATTTACAGTCTTCTTTTTTCATGGTATTATCGCCTTATCGATTCGGTGTGCTGGATACCGCTGTAACAGTATTTTTTAAGGAGGTATCTCACATGACACGCAAATCTATCTATTCTATTATATCCGTCATAATATTGACAATTTTGTTTTTGTTTACCCCGTTAAATCGTATGACTATCAGCGCTGATGCTGCTGTTTCATCTATGCAATCTCTGCCGCCTGTAATTATACTTACCAGGTATTCCAAAACTATGGCTATTGGTGAAGAATTCGGTCTGATTGCAATCGCTTCAAACGGAAAACAGCCCACATTTAAGAGCAGTAAATCTTCGATTGCCTCTGTAAATACTTATGGACGAGTCACCGCGAAAAAAGCCGGAACGTGCAAAATTACTGCAAAAGTCAGAAATGCCGAGGCTTCTTGTAATATTACGGTAAAACCAACGACTCTGACCATCACTCCGGCAAATGTTACTCTATACAGACAAGGAACAAAGCAGCTTCATGCATCTGTCTCAAACGGTCATTCTCCTGTCTGGAAATCCGGTAAAAGCAGTGTCGCCACTGTAGATGAAAATGGATTCGTCACTGCGGTCAAACATGGAACAGCCAAAATCACTGCAAAAGTAGATGGCGTATCCAAAACCTGTACCATCACGGTAAAACAGCCAAAAATCAAACTTTCTTCATCTTCTGTTTCAATGACTGTCGGCAGTACACATACGCTCTCTGCCACAGTTTCTTCCGGAAATGCCCCGGAATGGAGTACAAGCAACAGCAATGTACTTTCCGTCGATCAAAACGGCAATATCACCGCACTAAAAAAAGGACGGGCATACGTCTATGCCCGTGAAGATGGAATCAAAACAAGCTGTGTCGTAACTGTAAGCGAACCAAACGCATAGCAGGCGCTTCGTTACAGCTGTCTGTTGATCTCATATTTCATTACACTGTGACAGCATATCCGCACACCGTATCGAATCAAAATCCGCCATATGGCCTTTCTGCCATCCTATATCACCCAATCCCAGACCCATTCCTCTTCGCCGCCTTTTGGCGGATCAGCCTGAAATACCATTTCCGGCGCTTTCAGTGACACCTTTGTATATGCCGGAACGGATTCTGTAATAAATGTATTTCCACCAATGATGGAATTTGCTCCGATAACCGTTTCACCGCCCAGAATGGTCGCCCCTGAATAAATCGTCACATGATCCTCAATCGTAGGATGCCTCTTCACATCTGCGAGCAGCTGGCCTTTTCTGGTCGACAGCGCCCCAAGCGTCACTCCCTGATACAGCTTGACATTATTCCCAATCTGTGTTGTCTCGCCTATCACGACACCGGTACCATGGTCAATAAAAAAATATTCCCCGATCACAGCTCCGGGATTAATATCGATTCCCGTACGGCTGTGCGCATATTCTGACATAATACGTGGAATAAACGGCACCTGCCTGACATACAGCTCATGTGCCATCCGATACACAAAGATTGCAAAAACACCCGGATAAGATGAAATAATCTCCTGTCTGCTCTTTGCGGCAGGATCCCCGTCAAATCCCGCCTGCACATCCTTTAACAGCATATTCTGGATATCTGCCAGCTTTCCGATAAAATACTGTGCAGTTTCATCTGCTTCTTCTGCAATCTGTTCCCTTGTTTTACTCTCATTCGTATACAGCAGCGCAATCTCCACTTGCTGCCGCAATTCTCTTCGGATACTGTTCAATGTATTTCCTGCAAAATACCTTGCATCCATATATTCGAAATTTTTTTCTTCAAAATATCCCGGAAACATTAACGACCGCAGTCTTTTTATCAAAATAATAATATTACTTCTGCCCGGCAGACGCCGATTCTCCTTCGTTACAAATACTTCATCTGAAATATAATTCTGTGTAATTTTTTTAACTACCAGATCAAAATCCGTCCTGTTTTCCATCTTCACAGCTACCTCCCAATCTGAATATCTTTCTGTCTTCCTCTATTTTATGCCTGACAACTATTTCCTATCTCGATTCTACTATGTTTTTATCAAAATGCAACCTTAAGTTTTTTATTTTGCAACAAAACGTAACCGTTCGCTACTGTTCCATAGGTTGTGATTGCTCATGATTATATTCAACTGAATCGGCAAATCTTGTACTCATTCGTACAAGATTGCTGTAGACACAGCAGTTTTGTACAAATCCAAAATCAAATAATATTCTGTAAAAAAATAAAGACTACTTCAAATTATACTATGCTCTCAAATCATTGATGCACACTAAATTCGATATCGTTGACCTGAAAGCTCTGCAAGAAGACGATATCCGAATGGATCAAATGTTATTGGATATGGGATTATCCATAAATGAAAACAGCGCATACAAAACAATCAAAAAAGAAACCATATGGATGACTATTTAAATCTTTTGCAGCCGATACCTCACATGACGCACCACACAGACAAAAATACTGAAAAACAGGAGAAAATAAAAGCTGACCCCTCTTGTTACACACATGGACGGCACAACATATTCTATTGTAAAAATATCCCGAAACGCACGACGGTACATCAGCTCCGTAATACCCTGTGCTCCAGGCAGCGGAAGCATATCGACTGCCAAATATATAGACATTTGTATCATCAATATTGTCAGGGCATCGGCTCCTTCCAGTCCAAATCCACGATATACAACATAAGGCAAAATAAATACGAGACACCGCTGCCCAAACGTCGCTATCAGAACGACAGCTACCTGCTTTTTATTCTGCAGTAAAAAATGCACAGCATTTTGATAACTTTGAATAAACCGATAGATTTTATCGGTTCTGTATTCTGATTTTTTCATAATTCGCATTTTTACCAAAAGCTTTTCTATTGCTAAAATCATCCACCTGGCAAATGCTGGAAACACCATGACAATGAACAGTACTGCAACAAGCGCTGTATTTAAAAACATTCCGAGATAAAATAAGTGCAGATAACTCCCCAAATTCTCTTTCAACACTGAAAATCCAAATAATACCATCGCAATCCCCATCAGCACAAGCACAAGCTTATAAACGAGCGCTACTGTCATCAGTACAACCGTACTGGCAGATAAGTCATTGCCGTCACGCTTCATATGATAAAGCTGCATCGGCTGTCCGCCGGTTGCAGACGGTGTAATACCTGAATATAAAAATCCTACAAAAGAATAGCGGATACAGTCTTTCAAGACCGCTCTGCCCTGCAGTCCACGTAACAGATACCAGATCATAACGCCTTCCATCATTGTAAAGAGGAGCGCTATACCCGCCGCAGCCAAAAGATACGACAGCTTCATTTTTTTCAGAGACGCTACAACCATAGCCATGTCATTATCTCGAAATACCGTATAAAAAGCAAGTATTGCAAGTAGTATAAAAAACAAATAACTAAGCTGGTTTTTCAATCTTGCGTTCATTCAGCAGAACCTCCTTTATTTTTATCCATAAATATTATAACACCACTTTACAACTTTTTGTATAAAAGTTGCAAAGTGGCGTTAACATATTTTTTATCGTAATGATATCTATTGCCAGCTTCTATCGTAAGCCCTTTTACTCACATTCAGCAAACGCAGGCTGTTTCTTCCCTTGTTCGATCCATCCGTAAACAAGCTTTCCAACCTCTTTCCAGTCATCACGCATAGCAAACGCAATCATCTTTTTCTCACTGACCAGATACAGCATGTCACCTACATAGACACTCCTCCAATACTTTCTGTCCGCCCATGTTCCATTCACCAGCGTACGTTCAATCCTGCTGATAAATTTGCCGTCTTTATAAGAAAATACGCGGTAATCTTCCAGATACTTTTCTGCATACGTTTTCGTTGTAAACGCAATCAGATTTTTTTTCTCACTGACCAGTACAGACTTATAATCATTCATTCCTTCACAGTCATCGACCCCTTGCAGCACAAGTTTTGCTTCTTCCTTCACTTTCAAAGGATCTGAAATATCAAACATCGAAAGCTTTATGCCAACCGTCTCGCCGCTGTCCGGATTCGTCTCATAGCCAATGCCAAGCAGCTTATCGTCACTCCAAAAATGCAAGTATTCTGAGAATCCGGTCACTTTTAGCTCGCCAATAATTTGGGGATTCTTTGGATCCGAAAAATCTACGGTAAACAATGGATCCGTATTTCGGTATGTTACAAAATATCCGATATCACCCGCAAATCGCGCCGCATAAATCTGCTCTCCTTTTGCCAATCCGGTCAGTTTTCCCGCTGCCTGCATATTTTCATCCAGCACATATACACGATTCTCCCATGGATCTGCACTCGTAACCGAAGTAAGCACAAGCAAATATCCACCCTTTTCATGAATGGCAAACGTATCCGTAATATTTCCCTTTACTGTCTTTGCAGCTACCGCACGTATCGTTCCATCCGCTTCCAATGCGAATCTGGCAATCCTCGTTCTGGAAGCTCCATTTACATAATCGTTAAGGTACAGATACACCGATGTGTTGCTGACATATAGGTTCGTATATTGATTAATCAGCAGCTTTGTATCAAGAATACGGCTGTGATCTGCCAGATCAATCGCTGCCATCAAAAGTCCATGGCTGCCTCCCTTCTGCAAATAAATACAATCCGAATGAACGACGCTGCCATTTACACTTGGCAGCCATTGTTTGAGTCCATCCTCTGACACCGCATTCTCTCTCAGCATATCATCCGAAATCTCCATAGACTGCTCCGTAAAAAGATACAGGCGTGCGCCCGCTTTTCTGGATGTCTGATACCAGCCATCCTGCACAGCCGTATCTTTCAGCACAGGATTCTTCGGATCTGAAAGATCATATGTTATTATTTTTGTAACCGGTTTCGCATCAATATATCGAACATCCGCTGTCTTTTGCTCCCCTTCCTTCTGCTGCAAAGATGTTTTTTCCGTCTGAACAATCACTGTCAGAAGCTTATCTGCCACATACATTTCACATATCTGATCTGTATCTTCGTCCATATCCGGCCGGATAGTCCCTGCTGCATACGGAACCGAACTGCGTACATCCAACGTCTGAATCTGATTTTCCTGCACCACATAAATAAAATTACCATCTGTCTTTACAACATCACTTTCATCGATCCCTTCCACTTGCAGATTTGTGGTAGAAAAATCCTCCTTGTCCGCTGTCTGACTGCTGTCTGATCTATCTTTTTGAAGCTCTGATCTTGGAGACGACCACGCACTCTTATCGTTATAACTATTATTTGCATGATCTGCATCATCACTCGCCGCACCCTCCGTCATCGCGTCTTTCTCCTGTTTCATCTGCCATGCTGACGTCTCTTTTAATACATCATAAACAGCGCCATAATCTGAGGCCAAAGTATACATTTTACCCAATTTCTTTGCAGAAACTTTCTGCTGCATACGGACTGCTTTGCTGTCATCAGCATCCTGCTCCTTTGTATCCGATATCCGGTCTTTCTGATCTTCTGTGTGGCTACTCCCGCCATTCTGCATCTGGTTGCTTGGCATCATTCGCACACCATTTTGTGAAACAAACAATCCGGCTCCAAAGCACAGGCACAGACATGCCGCTGCTGCTATCGTTCTGTAATGGTTCCCTGTTTTATTCTGTCTTCCTTTTAGCTGCCGTCTCACCTGATCCGGCTGTAAATGTTTCGGCACAGGCAAATCCTGCGCTGAATCAGCAATTTTTTCCAACATCTCCCGTTCATCCATATTGATACCCTCCAGACTTTTTTCTCTAACCTGAACTTTACTTTAACTTTTCTTTCATTTTTTTCAGTGCACGGCTTTCTTTGGAACGGACTGTATTTTCATTCATATGTAGCTGCTTCGCAATCTCCTTGCTCGTATATCCTGCAAATATATGCATTGCAATAATCATCCGTTCTTCAGACGATAATTCCTGATACAGCATCCGCACCTGCACATGCTCCGCCGCATCGACAGCCGCCCCGGGTGCAGTAAGCTGCTCTGACAATTCCCTGGAAAGCTCCACTGTCTTGTTCGTGTACTCTTTTAGTTTTCTTTTGCACTTCGCAGACAGTATTTTAAATATCCATCCTTTGAATGCATCTTCCTTCCGCAATCTTCGAATAGACACAAATGCATCCGTAACTGTCTCGCTGACCGCATCCTGTGCGTCCACAGGATCTTTTAACGTATAAACTGCAAACCGGTATAAATCTTCATAAACTTCCTGATACAAATCAGCAAATGCATCTGCACTTCCATGCTTTGCCTGACGCACCAGCTCCAAATATTGATCCATGACATGCCTCCCGGATTCTTTTCTGCAAATAATTACTGTACACTAATATAGTGTCAGATCATGTACATTTTGTTGCAGAAAATTCAAAAAAATATAGCGTGTTTAAGAACTTATCTTAAACACGCCGTATATCTTCTCTCTCCTTATCATTCCTTATCATTCATTATAAATAAACTATGCTATTCCATTTTTCTCCAAAACAGGTCAATCTTTTCGCCTCAGCACTACCGAAGAATGTTTTGGCAGCATAATCTTTAATCGGCCTTCCGACACCTGATACACAACAGGTACTACTGAATATCCATTTTCATTTGTAAAAATCAACTGTTCAAGCTGCACAGACATTGGTATTCCTGCTGCCCACACGGAAACATCTGCTTCTCTGCTGCCATCTGCATTGTTTACAAGCACAACGAGCTGTTCTTTTCTGTTAAAACGCGCATAGCACAACAGATTATGTTCTCCCTGCAAAAACTTCACAGAACCGGTACGAAGCGCCTGATGCTCTTTATGAATGCGGATGATTTCTCTATGAAATGCGATCAGCTCTTTATCCTCTCTGCCCCATGGATAGGTCCTGCGGTTATCCGGATCGGTAAACCCGCACACGCCAGCTTCATCTCCATAATACAACGTCGGCGCTCCCGGCCATGTCATTTGGATAACGACCGCCTCCCGTAATACACCTTTATTGACTCCCTCAGAAGCAGCCTGTGCACCTAGCGTATCAATACGTCCCGGCCTGTGATTTGTCCTGGTCAGGAAACGGGAATGGTCATGATTAGACAGCTGGTTCATAGAACAATACAACGAAGGCGTCAAAAAGCTTGTCATATAATGATTCATGGAGCCTTCAAAATTGCCTATATTCCCAAGCGTACATTCCTGAAAACTATCGCTGTGCTTTTCCATTCCGGTTAAAAACCAGGTCACAGGTTCCATAAACGCATCATAGTTCATAATCGTATCCCACTGATCGCCGGACAGCCAGTTTTTCGGATCTCCATAATGCTCCGCTAAAATAATTGCATTTGGATTCGCTGACTTAACCGCTTTGCGGAAATCACGCCAAAATTGATGGTTAAACCGCTCACTGTATCCCAAATCCGCTGCGACATCCAGCCGCCAGCCATCCGCATTGTACGGCGGGGATACCCATTTTTTTCCAATCTCCAATATATATTGATATAATTCCTCTGATTCTTCATAATTCAGCTTAGGCAGTGTATCATGCTCCCACCAGCCGTCATAAGATTTATTATGCGGCCAGGCATTTTGGTCATTGAATTTAAAATATCCCCGGTATGGACTTTCCCCGGATACATACGCTCCCGGTGCGTACCCTTCCTGTCCGTTGTACAACTCTTCTCTGTCCATCCACTTATTAAAAGAACCACAGTGATTAAATACACCGTCTAATATGACTTTCATACCTCGTCTGTGTATTTCTTCAACAAGCTCCGCAAAAAACTGATTACTTGCCTCCAGATTCCGCTTATCTGTAACTCTTTTTATATACCGTTCCGCCAGCCGGTTATCAACAGACCCTTGCGCCAGCAGCGCTCCGCCGTCTTCTACAATCTTTCCATAATGCGGGTCTATATAATCATAATCCTGAATGTCATATTTATGATTCGATGGCGATACAAACAACGGATTAAAATAGATAACTTCTATCCCAAGGTTTTGCAGATAATCCAGTTTTTTACGCACCCCTTCCAGATCTCCGCCATAAAATTCCGCGACACTAAAACTGGACGGTACTTTATCCCAGTTTTCGATTTTCTGACTTGGTGTGCGAATATAAAAGTACTCGTTTGTCTCTACATCATTTCCTGCATCCCCATTATAAAAACGATCTACTAAAATCTGATACATAACTGCGCCTTTCGCCCAGTCCGGAGTCGAAAAACCTGGAACAATCCGGAAACTGTACTGCGGACGCAGCTCTTTTGTCGGTCCATAATTATCATAATATAGTGTCAGCATCCCGTCTGCTACCTGAAAATAATAATCAAACGGCTGATCTGTCATCACAACTGTGTATGCATAATAATCAAATTCTTCACAGGTCTCTTCTTTTTTCATCTGATATTCCTGTCCATTGCCACACAAAAATACGGCATCAACATTGTCTTTTTTCGTGCGGAAACGAATCGTTACTTCTTCCCCTTCTTTTGGCTCCGGCGGCTCCCTGTAATCCGCCGTTCCGTCTGAGAAAAGCACCTGCTTGTATAGCACCGGACGCATCTGCATCATATAGCGCTGTATTCTGTTTAGTTCGTATATTGATTTACTTTCCATCTCCACAAGCTCCATATTCTCTTTTTCGTCTTCTTTGTTAAGTATATCCTATCTTTCCAAAATAATCTATAGCATATCTGAACAAAAATCAACCTGTGCGAAAAAATAGCATTCTTATGCGAAAAACCAGGAATCAAAACATCGTTTTTTAACCAAAAGTAAAACAGACAGCTTGCGCTGTCTGTTTTAGGAGAAGGTATTTTTACTATGGGGTATAGCAAAAACTATATAATGTATTGGGGGGTTTTTACGTTAATTATAATACCATCTTTGCACAGATAAGTGTGCACAAACTTCCAAAAATATCTATATTTTTTTTGTGCATTTCATCTATTAAGTTTGATTTGCCAAAACAGGAAACCCCAAATTTTGCACAGCTTTTATCCTTCCATCAATGGTATCTCTTTCTTATCTGAAAACAGTGCTTCAAACTCTTCTCTGCTGATTTTCTCTTTCTCCAAAAGCAGATCTGCACATTGATGCAGCACCTGCTCATATTGATGAATAATCTCCCTTGCTTTGACATAGCATTCATCAATAATGCGCTTGACTTCATTATCAATCAGTGTAGCCACATTTTCCCCATATCCTTTTGTATGAGCCAAATCTCTACCGATAAATACTTCATTATCATCTTCATCATAACAGATCAGCCCCAGATTTTCAGACATACCATATTTAGTAACCATTGCCTTTGCCATTGCAGTTGCCTGCTTAATGTCCTGCGAAGCGCCTGTTGTAATATCGTCAAAAATCAGTTCTTCCGCAACACGTCCGCCCAGATCTACTACTATTTCCTGAAGCATACGGCCCTTTGTATTAAACATTTCGTCTTTTTCCGGCAGCGGCATCGTATAGCCCGCAGCTCCGGCTCCGGTCGGTATAATAGATACCGAATACACTGGCCCAACGTCCGGCAGCACATGAAATAAAATTGCATGCCCAGCTTCGTGAAATGCTGTAATTCTCTTTTCTTTTTCACTGATAATCCGGCTCTTCTTTTCTGCCCCAATTCCTACTTTTACAAAAGAATTGCGGATATCGTCCAGCCTGATATAGCCACGGTCTGCCTTCGCCGCCCGGATAGCAGCCTCATTTAACAGATTTTCCAGATCAGCTCCGGTAAATCCTGCTGTCGTCTGCGCGATCTGTTTTAAATCTACATCATCGCTCAGCGGTTTATTTTTGGCATGCACATGCAGGATTTCTTCCCTGCCGCCGACATCTGGTCTGCCGACATGGACTTTTCTGTCAAAGCGCCCCGGCCGCATAATCGCCGGATCCAGAATATCCACACGGTTTGTCGCCGCCATAACAATAATGCCTTCATTGACGCCAAAACCATCCATCTCTACTAACATCTGGTTGAGCGTCTGCTCGCGTTCATCGTGTCCGCCTCCCATACCGGTTCCACGACGTCTGGCAACCGCATCAATCTCATCAATAAATACAATACAAGGAGCATTTTTCTTTGCATCTTCAAACAAATCACGTACACGTGAAGCTCCGACACCGACAAACATTTCCACAAAATCGGAACCAGAGATACTAAAAAATGGCACACCCGCTTCTCCCGCAACTGCCTTTGCAAGCAGCGTTTTACCGGTTCCCGGAGGCCCTACAAGCAGTACTCCCTTTGGGATTCTGGCTCCCAGCTTTGTATATTTGCCTGGTTCACGTAAAAAATCTACGATTTCTTCCAGTTCTTCCTTTTCTTCTTTCAGTCCGGCAACTTTCGAAAAGTTGACAGATTTTGCTTCATCTGTATACATTCTGGCACGGCTCTTGCCGAAATTCATCATTTTCGGACCGCCCCCTCCACCTGCAGACTGATTGATATTATTCATAATAATAAACAGAATAAACATCGCTCCAAAAATAATCAGATATGGAAGCCACGTGGACAACCAGCTTGCCTTTGGAATATTTTTCAGTAGATAATTGTAAAAGTCATTTTGCTTTAGGTATTCCTGCTCCTGATTGACATCCGATACGATGATCTCATGCCTGTCGGCATCATCTTTGAGCGTTACAATAAGCGTACCTGTCGGCGTTTCAGCATTCTGCTCAATAATGACAGAATAAACTTTATCTGCTTCTAAATCTGTCTGATACTGGTGATACGTATACGTATCTGACGTAATATCCGTCTCACTTAAAAAATACCATATGCCAACCACTCCTAACACAAGGATGGCATACAAAACAAAACCTCGATAACCTCTCTTCAAGTTATAACCTCCTTCTACTCACCCTCTACGACTCCAATATAAGGAAGATTTCTGTATTTTTGTGCATAATCCATCCCATACCCTATGACAAATTTATTTGGAATCACGAATCCGTTATAATCCACCGGCACCTGTACGATGCGCCGCTCCGGTTTATCTAACAGCGTACAAAGCTTCAGACTTTTCGGTTTACGCGCACGCAGATTGTCTAGCAGCAGGCTCAGCGTCCTCCCGGTATCTATAATATCCTCTACTACAATCACATGTCTGCCCGCAATATCTTCAATCAGGTCTTTCGTGATATTCACCTGCCCGCTGGAACTTGTAGCTGCACCATAACTGGACGCTTCCATAAAGTCCAGTATCACCGGTACGGTAATCCGCTTGGTCAATTCCGTACAAAAATAAACTCCGCCGCGCAAAATTCCGATTGCAACAATCTCTTCTCCTTTATAATCTTCATTGATCTGCGCAGCAATCTCTGCAATTCGTGCATTTACCTCTTCCTCTGAAATCATTACATGAATCTGTTCTTTCATCCTCTCTTCCTCCGCAAAAAGTAACCTCCAATATTCTTCTGGTGTGTTCATTCACTTTATAATAACTGCTGATTCTATAACCAACTATCCACATAATATGAGAACCGTCAGCCAGCAGCAGCAGCCGATCTCGTTCCTTGACAGGAATCTTCTCATTAACCAGATATTTTTTTAGCTTCTGATGGTTACCAAAAGCATCTATTGCCAGAAAATCTCCCGGCTGCCTGTTTCTTACACAGAATCCATGCTTTATCTTATCATAATCAAAGCATTTCGTATACTTCTTTTTGGAAATTTGTGACATATGCTCAGAAATATCTTCGATTATATGAAACGAAAACTGCTTTTTCAGATAATCCCCCTTATTTACAGCCATATTCTCTGCATTTTTCACATTTTTTACAAAGCGAATTTCCACACCACTGTAAACTCTTACCGCCTGCATTTTATAAGGAAGCTGTATCTGTCTTCCGTTTTGCCGGTGAAAAAGCTCCTGAATCTGGCGGATATGGTCCCTTGTAAGATCTTTTCTGCTCCCTGCTAATGTCCCAAGCAGCCGATACAACATTTCACCCTGAATCACTGCATCCAGATTTAAAAATACATCTTTTTTAATCTCTGCGCCATCCGCAAACATTCTGCAGCATGTTTCCTGTGCAGCTGCCGCCTGTTTTTCCAAATAATTTCCGATCTCACGTAACTGCTGTGCTGTCTGATACATATGCTCTGCTGCACATCCATTGATTTCACATAACACCGGCAGCACCCGATGTCTGATCTGATTTCTGCTATATACATCCATCTCATTGGTCGCATCCGTACAAAAATCCTGCCCCATCTGCTCTAAATAGGCTTCTATTTCCTGCCTGCTGATATGCAGCAGCGGCCGTATCACATCCCCGTTTACCGGTGCGATAGCCGCCAATCCATGAATCCCTGTTCCTCTCACCAGATGAAACAGCATCGTTTCTGCATGATCCTGCAGATGATGTGCAACTGCAATCTTTACTTTCTGTCCAGGATACTTTTTCTTTTCGTCTCGAAAAGCCTGATATCGTAAAACTCTGCCAGCCTCTTCCTCACTCATTCCATGCGCATGCGCATACTCCGGCACCTGATAATGGCAGATATGACACTGTATGCGATGTTTTTCACAAAAAGACCTGACAAACTCTGCATCTTGCTCGGCCTCAGCTCCACGGATGCCATGTTCCACATGTACGACAGATATTCGATAATCTAAAACATCACGCAGCTTTAGTAAAACAAGCAGCAGGCAGATAGAATCAGCCCCGCCAGAAACTCCGACTACGAGATGATCTCCTGCTTCAATCATTTGATGCTGTATCATAAACTTTTTTACCTTTTGTATGATGGTACTGCTATTTACATCCATTGCTCCTATTCCTTATTTTTTCCAAATACCACAGACGAGAATCGTCATATCGTCTGCTGCTTTTCCTCCTGTCCGCTCCAGCACTTCCTCCAGTATTGCATCCGCCATCTGTCCCGGGTGCTTTCCCTGCAGGTTCTTTATGATCTCGCACATTGCCAGATCCGGATCTTCTTCCTGCAGATATTCTAACACACCATCTGTCATCATGACAAGAAAATCCCCATTTTCCAATTGTTTTTTCGTATTTCCTGTCTCCAGTCGATGTGTAACTCCTACTGGCAAAGAACTGGATTCCACTCTCTCAACATAGTCCCGATGTTTGATAAACGTTGTTGCTGCGCCTATTTTGTATAAATTGCAGCGCGCAGTATACAAATCCAGGGAACATATATCTACTGTAGAATATAAATCATCTTCCCCGCGGATTACCATTGCAGAATTCATCATTTTAAGTGCCGTTTCCTCTGAAAATCCAGCTTCCATAAACTTTTCCAACAACTCCAGCACAAGCTCGCTCTCCTTACAGGCATTGCTTCCAGAGCCCATCCCGTCGGACAGCATCATTGCCATCTGTCCGTCGTCCATCTCCAAAAAGGAATAATTATCACCCGAAACACGGCCGCCATCTTTCACCATACGTGCTACCGCATGTGTTTCATGAAAACAGGTATCTTCCTCAAATACAACTACCGCTCCTTGCGGGCTGACCATTGCACGCTCGTCTCTGTGCGGACGCATGTCTCTTTCAAGTCCTATCGAAACAGCCCTCGTAAGTTCCTTCATACTAATACAGCTGCCGTTTTTTGCATATGCGTCACACGAAAACTGCCAGTGATGATCCTTGTTTTCATATAAATGCAGCTTGTGTACAATCACACCTCGTTCTCTTGCTCTATATTTTACTTCTGCCATCATCTGACGGTTTTCCTGTGTAATCTCGTTCTTTTCATTTGCGCAGTCTTCCATAATATATGCCATTGCATCTAACTGCTGCGCTATAATCTCACGATTTTCCAGTAGACGGTTATACCATGCCAGATTCAGCCGTGCTTTTTCAAAAATACGGATACTCTCCTGTATCACCGCATCCGTATAGGGGCAATACTCCTGCATCTGCACTACAATTTCCTCATCCGGCTCCCCGGTTCGCTGCAAAGACTGCAGCATATAGGCAAGATAAGAATACATAGGGCTTTCTTCTTTATCCCAGCACAACGTACACTGATTACAATTCATACAAAGTGTGCCTGTCAGTTCATTTTGAATTTTTCCCATCTGCTCCGCTGAGAATCCTTTCTGTACGGAACTCATCCGGGAAAAAATCTTAGACAATCCGCTAAAGGAATCTGCATAATTGACAAGCTTGATTTCCTGATAATGATCTGTATCTTCCCTCTGCGGCAAAATGCTCATCTGCATAAAAAAATCCACAAATCTCGTACCAATCATAATCGCAGAAAACACAAATACAGATTCTATCACACTCACCACTAATCCTGATGCATCACGTACATTTAATAGTTCTCCGGACAACGCCATCATAAATGTCGCGATAGAAGCAGCAGATGCGGCACAAATGACTGTACATCTCCCTTCTGCCCATTCAAATAATTTAATTGTTACTAATATTACAAAAATAGCCATCAAATATTTGACTGCCGCAGCAATCGGTACAAACAATACAATACCTGTAAACATTGCTGCACAAAGCGCTCCACGCGCTGCATCTTCCAGACATACCGCTGTAAAAAATGCCGGTATCAATGGAAAACAGCCCATCCACGATATTTGACACATCAAAATTCCTCCTACGTATAACATTACTTGCTTCACACTCAGTCTTTTCATTCTTACATCCATCCTCCAATCACTAGATCATAAGGAGCCTGTCCGCTCCCTGCACCGCCATTATCACATCTCTTTGCCAGGCACAACCGGCATGGCAGCGGCGACATATGACAGCCATTATAAAAAGAGAGTGCTGCAATGTTTGTCAAACTGTGGTTCGTTTTTTTATTTTTATTCGTGTTTATATCTGTTCAAAACAAATATTGAGTCGATTCTAAGTCCTTCAGGTTTTCGAAGTCATCAAACAAACGGAAAAGACCCGGCTGCCGCCGGATCTTTTCCATACACTTACTTTTCCTTGAATATAATTTCATCCTTATATACAAGCCCTAATTTACTTTTCGCTATATCTTCAATATATTCCTGTGTCTTTGTATACGCCTCGTAATCTTCAATCTCCTGCTGTCTGACCAGTTCTTCCTGCTTCTGTTTTTCAAGAAGCGCTTCCTGTGCAATAAACTGCTGATCTTTTTTGTAAAGAGTTACAATCTGCACAGACATCACCCCAATCATTGCCAGAACGATCACTGTTATACAAATCTTTCCTGTTTGATTTGCCCTGCGGCTGCTATATCTGTGACTCATAGTTCCCCCTCATTCTTCCGGCGGCAATTTCTGCCAGCTTATTTCTTTCTGAGTCCTATTTTAATCAATTTGCCCGCTCTTTTCAACCGCTTATTTAAATATTTTTTAAATTTTCTTCCTTTACCCGCCAAAACCGAACCTTTGTTTGCTATTTTGTTTGCAGCCTTTCGAAATGGGGTTAATATAAATCTGCAGATTTTCTGTAAAAATCGAATGATCTTTTTTAAGACACGTGCAATGTACTTAACCGTATAACCGCTGATAAACTGATTATACAGAAACATGCCTAATACAATCCCGCCAATCGAAAACCCACGTATGAGCCCATCATTTTTCTGATACAGCATAGCAAATATTACAAAGGCAGTAAATACCCAATAACATAAATCTTCCAGTGAAATCCATATAACCCCATGTCGGATCAACCGCCGTAAAATCCGCAGGCAATCATAAATAAGCACAAGCACGATCCCCAGCACAAAAGATACTGCAAAAAAATCCATTTCCCGAAATATATCTTCACTTACTGTCATCATCGAAAAATTCTTCCTAACAGACTTTCTGCTGCCTTCTTTCCCCCACCTGCATCTGAATAGGCCAGACTGTCTATCCTTCCTTCTACGTCCACCTCACCTTTTTCCAATGTCAGACGGTTTACATGCAGATCGTTGCCTTTGATCAAAAGCATTCCCTGCTCTGTCTCCAGCAGTATTTCAGATACATCAAAAGAAAGTACATCCAAAACTCCTGTAAAGGCTACCGTCTTCCTGTTTGTAAGCAGTATTTTATGTGCTTTCGACTGATTTTTTTCCATTCTCTCATCCATATCCTTATCCTCCATTCTTGTCCTAACTGTCGTAATAAAATGACTGTTTATACGCAGCCCTTACAACATTTTGCCAAAGCCCTAATAAAGTATATGAATGCATTTAAAATTATATGACAAAAGCAGCTGTCAGACTTCAAATCAACAGCTGCCTTTCTTTACAAATATTCAAACAATTCCTTTGCCTGTTCTTTTTTCGTTGTATCCTGAATATCCAATACACGGACTTTTACTGATTTTGTACCAAACAAAATTTCAATAATATCACCAACCTTCACTTTCACAGATGCCTTTGCCGGTTTATCGTTGACCATAACCCTCCCAGCATCACAAGCTTCATTTGCCACAGTACGGCGCTTAATCAATCGAGAAACTTTTAAAAATTTGTCTAATCTCATATTATGCCTTTCCGGTTTTAGGAACTGTGAAAAAATCCTGCATAAATTGCTAAAGTTATTTTTCACAGTTCCTTACCAACTAAAAAGGGGCCGCATACCCTGCAGCCCCCTTTACAAAGATTTATTCGTTCATTAAATCCTTTAATGCTTTTCCTGCTTTAAATTTAGGCGCTTTCGATGCCGGGATCGTCATCTCTTCGCCTGTTTGTGGATTTCTGCCCGTTCTTGCTGCCCGTTCAGATACTTCGAAAGTTCCGAAGCCGACTAACTGGATCTTCTCCCCTTTCTTGAGCTCTTCAGCAACAACATCTGTAAAAGCCTTTAAAGCTGCGTCCGCATCTTTTTTGGATAATTCAGCCTTGTCAGCAATAGCTGCAACTAATTCCGCTTTGTTCATTTCTACTCCTCCTGTGGATTAATTATAGTATTGTTAATAAATAAGAATCGGAACTCATCTTCTCCAAAATACTTACGAATATATTTATACTAACTTTTCCATGGTTTGTCAAGCGGAAAATGCCCAATTTCTAGCATTTTAACAAGCTTACGTTACTATTCACGGCCTGGGGCCGCTCATAGTAACGATTCGGGGCGATATTGAGAGTTTGCTTCGCAAAATCGCCCCTCACTCCTTAATCATGTTCTTACGGAACGCGCAGCTAGTGCGCGTTCCTGACCCGTGAATAGTAATAAGCTTACTGTAACAGTTCACACATGTTAGATCATTTTCTGAATCATGTCCAGTACCTTCTTGCCTAAAGAAGCCGATTTTTCGTCAGCATCCTCCATAGAGCTGCCTTTTACACCAATATAGAACTTCACTTTTGGTTCCGTTCCGGACGGTCTTACACATACCCATGCATCATCTTCCAGTTCATAATAAAGTACGTTGGATTTTGGCAGCCCGGTCGGCCTTGTCTCGCCGGTAACAAAATCCTGAATCGTATCTGTCTTATAGTCTCTTGCAGCAAGTACTTTTAATCCGCCTACTTCTTTTGGTGCATTCTCACGCAGCGTATTCATGATCTCCTGGATCTTTGCAAGTCCTTCAATACCTTTTAATGTAATGGACTCTACATGATCTTTATAGTAGCCATAGCGTTCATACATTTCCAGCATTGCATCCCAAAGCGTCATATTTTTAGTCATATAATAAGCTGCCGCTTCACACAATGCCATGGAAGCTACTACTGCATCTTTATCTCTTGCATAAGTACCCGTCAAACAGCCATAGCTTTCTTCCATACCAAATAAATAGGTGCCATTCCCTGTCTTTTCAAACTCTAACATCTTCTGACCGATAAATTTAAATCCTGTTAATACTTCTACAAGCTGAATGCCATAATATTTTGCTATAGCATCCGCCATATTCGTAGAAACGATGGAACGGATAAATGCACCGTCCTGTGGCAAAGAACCCTGTATTGCTTTTCGCTGCCCAATCACATAATCTCCAATCAGACAGCCGGACATATTTCCGGTCAGTGTATGGTACTCACCTGTCTTAGAATCTTTAACATATACGCCAAGACGGTCTGCATCTGGATCTGTTGCCAAAACTAAATCTGCATTTACTTTTTTTGCAAGTGCGAGCCCTAGTTCAAATGCTTCTGCTGCTTCGGGGTTCGGATAGCTTACCGTTGGGAAATCACCGTTTGGCAGCTCCTGCTCTGGAACTACATGCACGTTTTGAAAACCAAGCTCTTTTAGTACACGGCGTACCGGAATATTTCCGGTGCCATGCAACGGAGAATAGACAATCGTCAGCTTATCTTTTACCGCATCGATACTGTCCTGATGAAGCACAAGCCCCTTTAACTCTTCAATATAAGGATCGTCGATATCCGCTCCAATTGTCTGATAAAGTCCGGCTGCTTTTGCTTCCTCCAATGTCATTGTCTTACATGCTGCATAATCAGTCACTTTCTTTACTTCATCCATAATGCCGCTGTCATGAGGCGGCGTAATCTGCGCACCGTCTTCCCAGTATACTTTGTAGCCGTTATACTCTGGCGGATTGTGGCTGGCAGTAATATTGATACCTGCAGTACAGCCTAGTTTGCGCACCGCATAAGATAATTCCGGTGTCGGTCTTAAGCTCTCAAATACATATGCCTTAATCCCATTTGCTGCCAGACACAAAGCTGCCTCATCTGCAAATTCCGGCGACATATGTCTGGAATCATACGCGATTGCCACTCCTTTTCCTTCTGCCTTTAAAGATAAGATATAATTTGCAAGCCCCTGTGTTGCTTTTCTGACTGTATAAACGTTCATGCGGTTTGTCCCTGCACCGATAACGCCACGCAGTCCTGCTGTACCAAATTCCAGATCCATATAAAAGCGGTCTTCGATTTCCTTCTCATTGCCTTCAATCGCTTTTAATTCCGCCTTTGTTTCCTCATCAAAATAAGGGTTGTCCAGCCATTGTTGGTACATTACTTTGTAGTCCATGTTATGTCCTCCCATTCATTTATTTCTTTTATTATGATATCAGGTCTGCGGCGCCCCGGTATACTGACCAGGTCCGTATCCCCCAATATTCTTTTGTTAATCCGAACTCCGTTTCAGCCTGTCCAGCGAATCTACCAAATCCGACAATGTATCCAGATAATCTGTCGATTCTCCCCCTGTAATAATGCTTGCTAAGGAAGAACCTAATGCTGCATTTGCTAGTGCACTGTTCACACTGTTATCACCGGATGTCTGACTGGACGAATTGTCGCTGGTATAGGAACCTGCCTTTGATCCTGCTTTTGTCCCTGCTTTGCTTCGCTTCCCGGTTGCCGCCTGACCACTCGTATTATTTTTTTCATTCGTATTATCGTTATCCTCTGCATTTGCATTTTCATCATCCGCATTCGCATGAGAATCAGATTCCGACTGTGTACCTGTATCACTGCTTAACAATATTTCTATATTTGCCTTCGCAGAATTGACTACCAGCTGTCTCGTCCATGCATCATAGCCTTCTGCATATACGCCCAATGTATGTACGCCATACCGCAGTTCTATTGGCTTTTTATGATTCACCTTTTTCCCATCAACGGTGAGAATCGCTCCTGAAACGCCTACGTCAAACGTAACCTTGCATATTTTCGGACCTTCTCCTTTATAATCGTTCAAATCAATCGTCGTCGTCTTATCGCGCCGTATTCTGATCTCCCCGGAATCCCCGTATCCATCATTTGCAACAGAAAATTCATAAATGCCTTCCGGCAGTTCCATCGTCATATCTCTGGTGACTTTTGCATATACTTTTGTACCTAAGTTCACCCATCCGCCTTCAAATAACTCTGTATTAGACAGTGACAGTGTTCCATGTCCGGTCTTGATTACAATCGCAAATATCGTACGGTCAATCCCATAAACATTTAAAATATCACTGTCCCCAACAGCAGACAGCTCCTTTTGTTCACCTTCTGAAAATACCTTTACATTCGGATCCAGCTGATACGCCGTATCTGCAATATCCATCCGCAATTTGTCAGCGCTTATATTATAATTACGAATATCTTCATAATCCCACGTATCATCCGTGAAAGCAGCCGCTCCCAACGTATCATTGCTGTTCATACGTTCAATCACTGCTAGTTTTCCTTCGCTGAAATCCTGACGCAGCGTATAATTCCCATATTTATCAAAAAACTCAGTACCTTCCGTATATTCATAAAAGCTCTCTTCACCGTTAGATAAATCCATCAGAGTGATCTGATAATTTTGGATATCATGCTTTAAAATCATATAATAGCGGTCTTTCACCGTTGGAAAATCAGCCGTGCTTTGTACTTCTTCCCGTTCTTCTTCCCCGACCGCATGGACTGTCGTAGACGAATTGCGGCTTTTTTTAGCTGTTAATCTTCCTGCATTCGGTTTACTGCAGGCAGTGCATAACATCATAATGCCAACCATCAAAAAGAGTATCTTTAATTTTATGTTACATTTTATCTTTAACTGATCCTTATTCATGTTCTTCATCCTTATACATTTTTATATTTATCCTTATTCTTTAACCACTTTATCCTTAATCATTTTATGCTGACAATGATATGTCCCACTGCCTTTCATTGTATTATATCATGGACATTTCTCATGTGCAAGCCTTCTGCCCGTGTGTTTCTGCTTTAACCTTTCACAAAATAATCCAATATCTTTAAAAATTCTGTCCGTTCTTGTTCCTGTGCACAAATTTTTGCAAGCTTTTCACCATCTCTGTTATTCGCCCAGCTCTTTTTCGAGTTAAAGTAATGATTGGCAACTTTCCAAAACTTCTCAGGATAGCTCATCCGCACGCAAATCTGGTGCAGCTCCCATGGTTCCAGCCTGCGCACTTTGTCATAGGCGCGTATCATATCCATTCCCAATCCCGTATTCCAGTTATGTTTTTCCATAATCTTTCTGAAAAAATGTGCGAAGTCACTAATATATGCGTCTTTGCATAAACGCTCATAATTAATGATTACCGGCCCTTGTGCCGTAAACAGCAAATTATGCTGATTATAATCTCCATGACAAATGCCAAAAAACGGCCCGGATACTTCGGATGACGTATGCTGCAGTCTGTCAACGACTTCTTCTGCCTGGTTCAGATAATAATTATATTCTTTTAAAAAACCTGTTTCAAATTCGTTTTTCTTCTTTTTCGCTTTTATGTAATTATATACTTTATGCAGCTCTTTTGTATGCCTGCGGTATTCCTGTTCTAAAAAATCCGACGTCCTACACATCGTCTGCGGCAATTCCTCTTTAAAATCTATCGTATCTATATGGAATTGTGCAAGTCTGCGGACTGCACACAGCACATCTTCCCGATTTCTTGTATCACACTCTCTGCCTTCAAACCACGTACGCATATAATACCTTGTTTCATCTGCATCTGTAAAGAGCACCTGTCCCTCTTTCGTATAAACAATCTGCTCCGCGATACATCCATGTTCGTTTAAATAACGAAAAAACCGATCCAGCAGTTCAGCCTTTGAGGATGAACCTGAGAACTCCTTCAATATTTTTCTGCTGCCATCCTGACAATAGCAAAAATAAGCTCCTCTTCCTTTGAAAATATCACTAAATTCGTATGGATATGCCTCTAAAATGATCTCTGTCCGATTATACACAACAACACCCCTCCAGCTAAGATGAACAATCACGCATGAACAGAAACGATGTTACTGTTACCATTAACGTGTCCATTCATCTTATGAGAAGGGGCGTCGTATTATGCATACAAATGTGTATAAAATTATTTTTCATTTAATCTGTCTCATCTGCTTGTCTGCTATGATTTTTTATATAAGCCTCTGCCTGTTCCAGTAAATAAGTCCGTTCATTTTTCCCCGGCTCTTTCATCACCTGTTCCAAAAGCAGCGCCAGAATTTCTCCAATCTGTCTGCCCGGCTTTATTCCTAATGCTATCATATCCCGTCCGGTTACTGCAAGCTGCTTTAAGCTGATACAATCGCCTTTTTCTTTCATAACCTTATACAGCTGCTCATAACGATCAATGTAATCCAGCTTTTCCTTCCGCTGGTACTCGCTTTGTGCCAAAACATCCGCTCGTTTCAGCGCAAATATTGCCGGATACTGATCCTGCCCTGTTTTTACCACTGCACGCCGTACCTGTTCTTCTGTCAGCGGCGGATTGTAATCATGCCATCGCACAAGTGCACACACATGATCCATCGTGTCACGGTCAAATTTTAAACGGCGAAAAATCGTCCTCGCTAATTCAGCGCTTTTTTCCGGATGGCCATAAAAATGATCGATTCCCTCTTCATCCGTTGTCTTACATAATGGCTTTGCAATATCATGAAACAATGCTGCAAGGCGTAAAATCTTATCTGGCGCAATATGACACATAGCAGTAATCGTATGCTCTCCGACCGTTTTGCAATGATGCGGATGATTCTGTCCTGTTTCCATCATACGATCAAATTCAGGCAGAATTACTCTTGAAATACCAAGCTGATACAACTCTTTCATATATTCGGGATGTGGAGATGCAACCAGCTTCACAAGCTCCGCCTGAATACGCTCCGCACTAATCCGACTCAAATCATTCGCTAATCTGCGGACTGCGTTTTGTGTACTTTGTTCCATCTGAAAATCCAGCTGTGCCGCAAATCGGACAGCACGCAGCATTCGAAGAGCATCTTCTTGAAAACGCTCTAACGGATCTCCCACGCATCGAATCATTCCTGTCGTCAGATCACTTACTCCATGAAATGCATCCACTAAACCATGCGTTTCATCATACGCCATCGCATTAATCGTAAAATCCCGCCTTTTTAAATCTTCCAGCAAACTCGGTGTAAAAATAACTTCTTTTGGATGCCTGCCATCCGTATACTCTCCATCAATCCGATACGTAGTGACTTCAAATCCCTCTCGTCCGATAATAACGGTTACTGTTCCATGCTGCAGTCCGGTATCTGCTGTTTTGGGAAACAGCTCTTTTACCTGCGCAGGAACGGCAGAGGTCGTAATGTCCCAGTCTTTTGGCGTTCTTCCCAGCAAACTGTCACGAATACAGCCTCCGACCGCATATGCTTCATAACCATATGCATGCAGCCGATCAAGGATCTGCTTCACCTTTTTCGGAAGGCATATGGCGGCATCCGTTCGAATCGTTATTTTCTTTTCTTTATTCATAACTTAATCATAATTTATTCCTGTTTTAATTCTTATTTTTTCACGTTTCCTGTCTTAATATGCTTTTCCCCAGAATACCAGCTTCTTTGCCGGTTTGCCGCAGCAAACGCATACATCTGAAATCTGCTCCTGCTCAAACGGCATGCAGCGTGAAGTTGCTGTTGTATCTTCTTTGATTTTGTCTTCACATGCCTGATCTCCACACCACATCGCACGAATAAATCCAGGCTTTTGATCCAATGCCTTTTGGAACTCTTCATATGTGGCTGCATCTGTGATATGCGAATCCCTATGTTCTTTTGCACGTTCATACATATCTGCCTGTATCGAATCTAATAGCTGTGCCAGCTTTAACGGTACTTCTTCCAATGCAGTCTGATATTTTTCTCTCGTATCCCGGCGCACCAGTACGCACTGTCCCTTTTCAATATCTTTTGGACCAATTTCAATACGAACCGGTATTCCACGCATTTCCTGCTCTGAGAATTTCCACCCGGGACTCTTCGCGCTGTCGTCTACTTTTACACGGAACTGTTTTTTCAATGTCTCATACAGTTCATTTGCTTTTTCTAATACTCCTTCTTTCTGCTGTTGAATTGGAATCACCATCACTTGTGTCGGAGCAATTGCAGGCGGCAGTACAAGTCCGGAATCATCCCCGTGTACCATAATAATCGCACCGATAATTCGCGTGCTAAGTCCCCAGGATGTTTGATGTACATACTGCAGCTGATTATCTGGATCTGTATATTGAATCCCGAACGCTTTTGCAAATCCATCTCCAAAATTATGGCTGGTTCCTGACTGAAGCGCTTTTCCATCGTGCATAAGCGCTTCGATGGTATAAGTAGCTTCCGCTCCGGCAAATTTTTCTTTTTCTGTTTTCTGCCCGCGGATAACCGGAATCGCCAGAACTTCCTCACAGAACTTTGCATATACGTTTAACATCTGCTCTGTGCGTTCCTGTGCTTCCTCTGCCGTAGCATGCGCCGTATGACCTTCCTGCCATAAAAATTCTCTGGATCTTAAAAATGGTCTCGTTTCTTTCTCCCATCTTACAACAGAGCACCACTGGTTATACACTTTCGGAAGATCGCGGTAAGACTGTACATCATTTTTATAAAAATCACAAAACAGCGTTTCCGAAGTAGGTCTGACGCAAAGCCTTTCCTGCAGCATGTTTTGTCCGCCGTGTGTCACCCAGGCCACTTCCGGCGCAAAGCCTTCTACATGATCTTTTTCTTTATTCAAAAGACTTTCCGGAATAAACAGCGGCATATATACATTTTGTACACCAGTTTCTTTAAAACGCCGGTCCAATTCATGCTGAATATTTTCCCAAAGCGCATAACCTGCCGGTTTAATAATCATGCACCCTTTCACAGAAGAATAATCGATCAATTCAGCTTTTTTTACCACATCTGTATACCATTGCGCAAAATCCTCTTGCATACTCGTAATGGATTCTACTAATTTCTTGTCTTTCGCCATGTTTTTCTCCTTACTTATGATTCTTATGATTGATTTATTTTAGCGTCATATTTATTTTGTGTCAAGCGAACATTCCAACATTCCCTTTTACTGATATGCAATATAAATTCCTCCAGCTGCCCGAAACCGTGCATCTGCATCTTCGATCGTGCTTTTCACCACTCCTCCTGCCTGCGGATCATACAGCCATACATTTAAGGCATCGTATCCGGTCACAAGCATCGTTTCTTGTGCTCCTGCCGCTGCCAAAACCGGCGTTGCACAGTTCACATAATAAAGAATCTGTGAAAGAGAACAGCCCTCAATCACGATTACTTCCCGCTCAGACAGCAGCGATTCCAATATCCCCTGTGGGGTATCTCCCCTCTCCAGCAATTCCCCGGCGCTGACTTCAATACCTTCATGTCTGAGCAATGCGCTGACGCATTTTACAAGGGACGATCCTAATGCATCCGCATCCGAAGGCTGTACTTCCGGGGATACCTGTACATTTTTTCGCGCACGCTTCCAAATATAATTTTGCTTTTCATCTACTACAACTCCCATAAACTCGTCCGCACTGCGAATAGCATCTGCAACCACTGTCGTGGCTGCCATTACTTTTCCTTTTGCATAAGCAAAGTACATGCGCTGATCTTGAGCGGATTTTAAAGCAATTTTTTTATCTTCCTGATTTAAAATCTGCTTTGCGGCGACATAAACCGGCGGATTTTCTTTTTCCATCTCTGAAAGCGTCAGCTGCATCTGCGTCTGCTTTACTTCTGTAACCGTAGAATGAATAATTTTTTGTACTTCATTTTCCTGCGTGCGATTAACAATAGAATCCTGCGGAGCCTGCACATAGCCTCCTTCATTTGCCATTAACCGCTGCATAATAAGTACACCGTTCACAAACTCCACGCTGTCAATAAAATATCCTTTTTTTCGGTATTTTTTTAATACTTCCATATTGGACGTATTTACGATACGAAGCGTATACATTGGCGTCTGCCGAATGCCTGACATTCCGCCCGACTTATGTTTATCCGATGCAATTCCATACACAAGATCCTCCTGCAAAAAACCGAGCACATGCAAAGACTTGCCGCCTTTTACGTTAATTTTGCGAATTTGCGCTGTTTCCAGATCCATCACTGATATTTCATGGGCATCTCGATCGGAAACCCACGCAAAATACCGGTTTGACTCTGATACAGCATACTGATCCTCTTTCAGTCCCGAGGCGATCTCCTCCATTTCCATCGATGTCAAATCGATATGGTATACCGTCCCATTAAACAACAGATAGATATCTCCTGCTGCATTTTCATACAATAACTTTCCAATCTCCGCCTGCAAGATCTGATAAGATTTGTCAAATGACAAAAACAGTTTTTCTTCATTTGTATTTGCCTGACTTGCATAATGCAAAAAACAAATACCCATCTCTCCTTCATGAATTCCACGGTTCATATATCCGTATACTACATAATCTATATCACCTGCTTCATCCACATTCAAGATCCTGATATCATGCTGCATATTATTTTCACGCGGTTCAATTCCTTCATGTCCGCGAAAACTAAATACCTCTGCCAGTCTGTGAAACGACTGATTATAACTCCAAAGATCTCCTTCCTGCACAAAACAGGTAACTGTTTTAGACTCATTCTGCATATATTCAATCTCTTTCGAACGAATACCAAGCTGCAAATAATTTTCATACAAAAAATCATTTTCTCCGTTAAAAATCTGATTCATTGTACGCTCAAAATTCAGCAGATACATTCGGTCATTTGTATAACGAATCCGGTAATACTCCTCTACATTATAGTATTCCAGCTCCCCTTGATTCTCATGAGATGTTACGACATAATTGAGCAAAATAACATTATAGGAACTGTTCATTTCTTTTACAGACGGTACAGGTGTCGTAAGCCTGTCACATTTAAAGTCCGCCCAATTTGCCTGCATCAGGCTTGAATGAATCGTTACTTTATGCAGCGTCGAGTTATCTCCGGACGCATTCGGTTCCCAATAGGTGGTAAGCCCGTCCGGCGTATCTGAAAACGTAAGATCACTGATCTGCTTCGCAAATTGCACACTTTCTGCTACATAACAATCTCTTGCATCTGCAATTCTTGTATAATAGTAACAGATCGTTTCATCCTGCCTTAGTTTTAATGTCAATATATACTCTCTGGACTGTTCCAGCAGGCTTTGTACCGGAATGCTTGTCCGTATTTGCCCTTCACTTTCTTCAAAAGATGAAATATTGCCGTCTGAAATCAGGCGCTCCCCGTCTATGCTGCGAATCTCATAAGAGATCTCATCGATCTGATACCCAAAGGTCCGTATTTGAAGCGGGACTTCCCTGCTGCTGGACAGCGGCGTGATTGTATCCCGCATACCAATCGCATTCATCTGCGATGTATATCCATGCAGTTCATTAATCTGCTCATCCTCATTGTACAATACGATGACAGGCAATGTTGCCGCATCCATTTCTGTCGTCAAATCCAGCTGGTTTTTATTTGTTACATTACCGGATATTACCAGCGTTAAAACAAATATGATCGTCAACACTGCTGCCTTGATTAATCCTTTTTTCATCAGTTTTTCCTTTCGTAAATAGATACCGGACAAAGATTGCAAATGAATCCGGCACCTTTCCATGCGCCGGCGGCGTAGTGCCGGATTCATTCAAATTGCTGTTACCACCAGCGACGACAGCGATTGTGTCTGCACCGTCTTTTATACATCTCATTATAAAGCAGCACTTCAATCAAATTTCCAAGCCCTGGATTATGTGACGGTGGCCTGCCTGGCGGTGGTGGCGGTGGATATGGCGGCCTGCCTGGCGGTGGAAACGGTGGTCTGCCTGGTGGCGGCGGTGGATATGGCGGTCTGCCTGGTGATCCCGGATTCCACCTAAAGTCAAGTTCTTCTACCTGTTTCGCTTCAAGTTCCGGTTCTGTCTGCTCCTGTGGTTTGGAAGCAAGCAGATAAATCCTGTCACAGATTACTTTTAACATGACTCTGTCCGGATATTCATCAAACATCATACTGCCTTCATATTCCAGCTTATCGCACTCTTCTTCTACAAGCTTTTGAATGCGTTTTGCTTCCTCCGGATACAGCTCCTTCATACGTTCCATATCCCGTTCATATTCCATCTCGGTCATATAAATATTCTGAATCGGATAGCTCATATAAAACGGCATCTGAGGCGCGTACTGGTACTGCTGCATACGCATAAACTGTTCCTGCTTATGATCCACGTGTCTGTCTCCTGCATTTCGTTAATAACAATATATGCCGTAACAAAACATATGGTTACCATATTAAATGGTATTTCTGTAAATTGTATCCATCCTGCGGCAATTTATACCAAATCAGAAAGATACCGGTATCTGTCTTGTAATTATAGATGATTATAACGCACAAAAAGCCTTGTTTCAAGGCAATTTACGTTGAATTAAAAAATGATTTATTCATAATATCCCGAATTTAAACAAATCTTAAGAATTTTTTATGATTTTTACCGATTGATTTTTTGTCGATTAGGATATATTTTATTCTCAGTCAGAATAAAGTGATGTTAAGAAATTACCGGAGGAGGTTTTCCGTATTTATGAAAAAATTTTATAAAAATAAATGGCGTCAACAGAAACAGACCGTTGGAACAGCAAAACGCGATTATAGCCGTCAAATTGCTTTTCTAAACCGTTACTCTATTTTGTTCCACGCACTATTATCATGTATGCTTGTATTCATTATTGAAATATGCTCCAGACGTTCTCTTGTGGATGCTTGCGCTTTTTTAGGCAGTCATGCGTTTGCATTTTTATTTAACGCGTTGATTATCTTTTTTACATTGTCGGTTGTTTACCTGTTCCGACGCAGAATGCTAATGCGTATTATCATCAGCTGTGTCTGGCTGCTGCTTGGCATTATCAACGGCTGTGTATTATCCCAGCGCGTGACTCCGTTTGGCTATACGGACTTAAAGTGTATTTCTGATCTATTAACTATGACTAATACACAGTATTTTACAAAAACGCAAGAAATATGCGTCGTAATTTTATTAAGCATATTAGTAATATTTTTAGTTGTTCTCGCATTGAAAGGACCAAAATTCCAGGGACATCCGCATAAAATCCGCGCTGTGTTCTTTTGTGCGGGCATGGGAGTTTTTATGTCTTTTGCAACAACAATGGCACACAGCTCTGAGCAAATGGCTTCCTATTTTGCCAATATTGCACAAGGATATTCTGACTATGGTTTTGTATATGGCTTTTCATCCAGTGTTATGGATCGCGGCATGAACAAACCAGATGATTACTCAGAGTCAACGATTAAAGCAATCACGCAATCTGTCGCACAAGCAAAAGAAGATGCTTCTTCTTATACAGTAGCTAAGTCGGATCAGATCGTATCTGATTCTGTCAAAAAACAGCAGCCAAATGTTATTTGTGTCTTGTTGGAATCTTTTATGGACCCGACAGAAATCAATTTTTTGGAACTTTCAAAAGACCCGATTCCAAATTTTCGGGCATTAAGTGATAATTTTACATCCGGCTATCTGACTGTACCTGTCGTCGGCGCTGGTACCGCTAATTCAGAATTTGAAGTACTGACCGGTATGAACCTGCGCTTTTTCGGCACCGGTGAATATCCGTATAAAACAATTTTAAAAGAAACAAACTGTGAAAGCATTGCTTCTGACTTGTCTAAACAAGGTTACGGCACACACGTTGTTCACAATAACGGCGGCAATTTTTACAGCAGGGCAAATGCCTTTTCACAGTTCGGATTTGATACATTTATCAGTAAAGAAATGATGAATATTCAGGAATATACGCCGCTTGGTTCATGGCCAACGGATGATATTCTGATCGGTGAAACAAAAAAAGCTCTGGATTCGACACCGAACCAGTCCGACTTTGTATATACCATTACCGTACAGGGCCATGGCAGCTACCCGGATGAAAAAGTAATCCAAAATCCTGAAATTACAGTATCGGGTGCAGATTCAGAAGAAAAAAATAATCAGTGGGAATATTATGTGAATCAAATCCATGAAGTCGATAAATTTATTAAAAATCTCACAGATATGTTATCCGAAAGAGATGAAAATACGATTCTTGTCCTGTTTGGCGATCATCTGCCTACTATGGGGCTTACCGACGAAGATTTAAAATCCGGTGATATTTTTAAGACCAAATATGCAACATGGAACAACTTTGGACTGGAACAAAAAGATGCGGATCTGGCTGCATATCAGCTGCTTGCCTATACGACAGAACAGGCCGGTATCCATGAAGGCACCATCTTTACGTATCATCAGGCCGAAGAGTATGATACCGCTAACGAGCAGTATCAGAACAAGCTGGAAAATCTGCAATATGATATTCTTTACGGCGAACGCTATTGCTACGACGGCAAAGATTTATATCCGGCTTCTGACCTGCAGATGGGTGTTGACCAGACGCACCTGCAACACTATCGTCAAAATGCTGATGGCAGCTTATCTATCTTTGGCGACCATTTTACAAACTGGAGCCGTATTTATATCAATGACGAAAAAATATCTACCACTTTTGTATCAGACAAAGAACTGCTTTTGCCTGCAAATCATGCATCTGATTTAGAAAACGGCGATATTATAAAAGTATGTCAGGTTGGTTCCAGCAATACCATCTTCCGAACGACTGAAAACTCACTCACTTATTATGGTGCGCAAGACGACCGTACACCGATGCAGTCTGAATAGGAAATACAAAAGGGAATGGAAAACTGAAATTTCCATTCCCTTGTTTGATATTTGCAGCTATATTGCTGCTTTAACTATTCCCTTGTTCAATCGTTCCGTCACGATATGCTTCTAATAATTTCTTTAGTCCTTCAATATCTTCTAATATTTTCTTTCCGTTATCGGTATGTTTTACCATCAGCCGCTCTTTTTCTGTCTCTACCAATTCACTTTCCGATTCGATATCTTTATTTTCCCGCAATGCCGTATACACACTCTCAAACGGCTGATGCGCTTTTATTCGGATACCATGGGAATTATAGATTAACGTATATCCTGCAATTCCGGTTGTCTTATGGTAACTACGGCAAAATCCTCCATCAATCACCATCAGCTTTCCATTTGCCCGTACCGGCATCTCGCCTTCCACGGTACGAACAGGGGTATGCCCGTTAATAATATGTGAAAAAGACGAATACAATCCAAATTCACGTAAAATCATATTACAAGTTTTTTCCGTCTGGTAAAATTTATAGTACGGATCAGATTCTTCATGCCAGACAGATTGATCCGCAATATAGCTTCTCTCAAACGTCTTAATATTACGCCCACACAATGGGGATTTTCTGCCACACCATAAATACCACATAAAGTCCAAATCACTCTGCCTGCGACCAGATAAATATGCCCGCCTGCTTGTCTTATCTGCATATTCTAAATAAGCACGCCCTTTGTACATTCTTCCATCTATACAGATGCCTTCAAAATTTCCTTCCTGATCTAAGGGAATACAGCCGTGATACAGCAAATTTCCATTAAAACTCTTATACATTCCTCCCTTTTTATATAAGAATCGGATATGTTCGTTTAAACGGCTGCTATTTACAAACGCCATACAAAGTTCATCCATCACCTCTGCTTCTTCATCAGACAAACGATAGACATCATCCGGGTCAATCGTAGGAAATTCCTTCTCTTTCAGCTCATAAGTCTTTCCTTCCAATTCGATCGTATGATCTGCCCAATGAATACGGTGAAGCAGTCTGCGGTCATCCATTTCATACTCTGGATGCCTTGCAATCACTTCTCCTTCCAGTTTAAAAAGCATGACTGTCACCGCTTTTACAGCAGCCTGCATAGGCTCTATATCCGGATAAAGCTTTTCTGCAAAGAGTGTTAATCTTCGCAAACTGATTCCATAGCTGTTTTCTAATATTTCCGTATTATCATATTTTAGGTTATTGCGTACCACATTTGCAATACACGCTTTGCTCCCAGCCGCAGCGCCCATCCACAAAATATCATGATTGCCCCATTCAATATCAAGCGAATGATATTTCATCAGTAAATCCAATATCTGATCTGCACAGGCACCCCTGTCAAAAATATCTCCAACAATATGCAGACGGTCTACCGCCATCCGCTTAATTAAATCTGCGAGCGCAACGATAAATTCATCTGCATTATCCAGTTCAATAATCGTTGTTAATATTTCCCGGTGATAAATAACCTGATTATCATCCTCATCCTTTTGTACATGCAGCAGCTCATCAATAATATAGGCAAACTCTTTAGGCATTGCTTTTCGTACTTTAGAACGGGTATATTTAGACGACAGTGTCTTTGCAATTTCAATTAATTCTGTCAAAATCTCACGATACCATTCGCGCAGATTTATTACTTCCTTTTTAATTAACTCCAACTTTTCACGCGGATAATAAATGAGCGTACAGATCTGCTCCCGCTCCGCATCTGACAGCTTTTCTTCAAACAACATATCCACCTTTTCGCGAATGACCCCTGAGCAGTTGTTTAATATATGATAAAAAGCCTCATACTCCCCATGCAGATCACTCATAAAATGCTCTGTCCCCTTAGGCAGATTTAAAATTGCATTCAGGTTGATAATTTCCCGGCATACAGCCTGAATGGTTGGATATTTTTCTGCGAGCAGCATTAAATATTTCTCCTGACCAAATTCCATAATTTCCCCCTTGTCCTTGTTTCATCTATATATTATATCAAATTTAAATGGTACTGCCAATTACTTTTTCTCTTTCACAAATACTTAAACTTTAGAAATATGAAAATCCTTCCTATAATGTCAAGTCCTAAATTATTGATTTTACAGACTTTTCTTT
>CAJTZX010000002.1 GCA_910584345.1 uncultured Eubacterium sp.
AGGTATTTTTTTGTGTCAATCTCTTGACCTATTTAAAGTATACAGGAAGCTTTCTCGGATGTTTCGTTACTAATATATCTCTTTGTTTTATGCTGCGTGATATGCATCTCTATCACGGCAGATGCCGTATATTTATGAATCATTCTGCGGACTGACTGATCGGACAATGGCCTTCCGGCTCGGTTTACAAAAAGAAACCACTCATTGACGGAAGATCAAATTCATGATAAAGTTTTAAAAGTTATAAAAATACTTATTTCAAGCAGAAAGAGGTGACAATTTATGATTTACAACGATTTTCAGGATTTACATTTATCAGCCCTCGGCCTTGGCGCTATGCGTCTGCCCGCTACCGGAGAAAACTTTTCCGAAATTGACGAAGTAGCTGTCGAAAAAATGCTTGCTTATGCAATGGAACAAGGGATTAACTATTATGATACTGCCTGGGGATACCATGACGGTCATTCGGAAACAGTTATCGGCCATATTCTCGGCAAATATTCACGTGACAGCTACTATCTTGCGACAAAATTTCCAGGGTATGATCTGTCTAATATGGATAAGGTAGAGACTATTTTCGAACAGCAGTTAAAAAAATGCAAGGTAGACTATTTTGATTTTTATCTGTTTCATAATGTATGTGAAATGAATATCGATGCCTACCTGGATCCAAAATATGGCATTTTTGATTATTTAATGAAACAGAAAGAAAACGGCAGAATCCGCCACCTCGGATTTTCCGCACATGGCGACTGTAGTATTATGAAACGGTTTTTAGATGCGTACGGTGAACAGATGGAGTTTGCCCAGATTCAATTAAACTGGATTGACTGGACATTCCAAAATGCAAAGGAAAAGGTATCCCTTTTAAATGACCGCCATATCCCGATCTGGGTGATGGAACCGTTGCGCGGCGGTAAACTGGCATCGTTATCGGAGGAAGCCTCCAACCAGCTACATACACTGCGTCCGAATGAAGATATACCGGCATGGGCATTTCGTTTCCTGCAGGGTATTGATGGCGTTACGATGATTTTGTCCGGAATGTCTGATCTAAAACAAGTACAGGAAAATGTGAAAACTTTTGAGACTGACCGTCCATTAAATCATCAGGAACAAACAGCTCTGCTTAACATTGCTCAACAAATGATTCAAAATATCCTGCCATGTACTGCCTGCCGCTATTGTACTGCACACTGTCCAAAAGGGCTGGATATCCCTTCTCTGTTAAGTCTGTATAACGAACATTGCTTTACTGGCGGTGGATTTATTGCACCTATGGCACTGATGGCCGTTCCGAAAGAGAAACATCCATCTGCCTGCATCGGATGCCGCAGCTGCGAAGCAGTCTGTCCGCAGCAGATCAAAATATCAGAAGCTATGGCGGATTTTGATGCAAAATTACAAAATGCTTCTTTTTAGTTAGGAACATAAAAAATTTGCAGGGATTGACATTATGCCATCCCTGCAAAAACATTCTGATAAAACATCCTAGAGAAATACGATTTAGCTCTCAATTTCCCGGATCAGATTCACCATCTCTATCGCTCCAACTGCACAGTCATAGCCCTTATTTCCTGCTTTCGTACCTGCTCTTTCGATTGCCTGCTCGATATTTTCTGTTGTAAGAATTCCGAACATCACCGGGATACCGCTTTCTAGCGAAACAGCAGCGATTCCTTTCGATACCTCATTACATACATAATCATAATGGCTTGTGGCTCCGCGAATGACTGCTCCCAGACAAATGACTGCATCATACTTTCCGCTTTTCGCCATTTTGGATGCAATCAGCGGAATCTCAAATGCTCCCGGAACCCATGCTACGTGCACATCTTCTTCTTTCACATCGTGACGAATCAATCCATCCATCGCTCCGCCCAGCAGCTTTGAGGTAATAAATTCATTAAATCGTGCTGCAACAATACCGATTTTGATCTCTTTTGATACAAGTTTTCCTTCAAATGTTTTCATAATAATTTCCTTTCTTTTTCTGTTCTCTGTTTTCTATTCTCAATTTTTAGATTTATTAAATATCGATTAACTATTTCACTGTCCAGATTCAAAGCATCGAATAAAAATATTCGTTTTAAGATTAATATTTTAAAATATGTCCCATTCGCTGCTGCTTTGTTTTTAGATAAAACAAATCATGGGCTGTAGCATCCATCTGAATCGGCACACGTTCTGAGATTTCCATTCCAAACTCTGAAAGCTGATATACTTTATCTGGATTGTTTGTCAGCAAATGTAAGCTTTTTACACCTAAATCCCGTAAGATTTGCGCTCCAATATAGTACTCACGCTGATCTCCGGCAAATCCAAGCGCAAGATTTGCTTCCAATGTATCCATTCCCTGTTCCTGCAGCTCATAGGCACGCAGTTTATTAATTAAGCCAATTCCACGGCCCTCCTGGCGCATATAAAGCAAAATCCCACGGCCCTCTTTTTCAATCTGCGTCATTGCTGCAGCAAATTGCTGCCCACAGTCACAGCGTAAGGAACCAAACGTATCTCCTGTCAGACATTCGGAATGTACACGGCAAAGTACATCTTTTCCATCACTGATATCCCCTTTTACTAACGCAACATGATGCTCTCCGTTCAGCTGGTTAACATAACCATATGCTGTAAAGTCTCCATATTTTGTCGGCATTTTTGTAACCGTTACCCGTTCCACCAGCTTTTCATGACATTTTCGGTAATTCTGCAAATCCTGAATCGTAATAAACGTCAAATCCCACTTTTTTGCCAGCTCCGCCAATTCCGGCATACGCATCATCGTTCCATCATCCCGCATAATCTCACAGCAAAGGCCGCATTCTTTTAAACCCGCAAGCCTGCATAAATCTACAGTCGCCTCTGTATGTCCATTGCGCTCCAAAACACCGTTTTCTTTCGCCAAAAG
This sequence comes from uncultured Eubacterium sp., assembly GCA_910584345.1. Taxonomy (GTDB): domain Bacteria; phylum Bacillota; class Clostridia; order Lachnospirales; family Lachnospiraceae; genus Eubacterium_J. Next base: position 2,909 of record CAJTZX010000002.1, read on the forward strand.
GGGAAACATATGTCCTGGCCGCCGAAAATCTTCCGGCTTCACATCATCTGCTACACAATTCATAGCTGTAACAGACCGTTCCTCGGCAGAAATTCCTGTCGAGGTCGACACATGGTCAATCGAAACGGTAAACGCTGTTTCATGATTGTCCGTATTGTCCTGAACCATCTGTGGAATCCTTAATTTCTGCACATATTTTGCTGCCATTGGCATACAGATCAACCCCTTGCCATATGTCGCCATAAAATTAATATTCTCTGTCGTTGCAAACTCCGCTGCACAAATAAAATCGCCTTCATTTTCCCTGTCCTGGTCATCCGTCACTAAGATAATTTTTCCATTTCTCAAATCAGCCAACGCTTCTTCTACCGTATGAAACTGAAACATAAACACTCCTCCTAAAATCCATATTTCATTAAAAACTCTTTTGTAATATTGCTCTGTTTTTCCTGACTTTTTTCCCGCTTTGCTACAGGCTGCATCAATTTTTCCACATACTTTCCAATGATATCTGTCTCCAGATTCACAAAATCCCCGGTCGTACGTTCCTTTAAAATCGTCTGCTGCTGTGTATGCGGAATGACCGATACGGAAAAACAATCTGTCCACACCTGTGCAACTGTCAGGCTGATTCCATCCACCGTTACAGACCCTTTTTCTACAATATATCTTAAAACAGCGGGCTCTGCTTCAATCGTATACCAGACTGCCGTATCATCACGGCTCGTACGAACAATCCTGCCAACACCATCCACATGTCCAGCGACAATATGGCCGCCAAACCGTCCATCTGCAGCCATCGCCCTCTCCAGATTGACACGGCTTCCCCGTTTCATTTGCGCAAGCGAAGACCGATTTAATGTCTCATGCATTACATCCGCCAGAAAATATCCCTCAGACAACGCTGTCACTGTCAGACAGATTCCATTAACCGCAATACTGTCTCCAACCTTTGTCTGTTCCAGTACTTTAGATGCCTGAATCGTCAATATGGCAGAATGCTGTCCTTTTTTTATCTGCTGAATCGTTCCGATTTCCTCAATAATCCCTGTGAACATCATCCACCACCTCGCTTTCTATTAAAAAATCATCTCCCAGACGAATCATCGTGCTGTTTTTTAAAGAAAACGCATCTGCCACCGCAGCAATGCCAGCTCCTTCCACCGGAGTTTTTGCATCCTTTCCGCCAAATAGCTTCGGTGCAAGATACGCCTGCACTTTGCGCACAATCCCGCTTTTTAGCGCCGCCCAATGCAGCGTTCCGCCCCCTTCTAATAAAATACTGTCAATCTGCTCTTCACCCAGCATGTTCATTAACTGACACAAATCCAAATGTCCATCTTTTTCATCTGTTAATAATATCCGACAGCCTGCTCGTTCCAAAGCATCCTGCTTTTGCTTCTCCGCATAATGTTTCCCCGCTGCCAGAATTGTCGGAACCTGTCTGGCAGTTGCTACAATCTGAGAATTTAAAGGTATCTTGAGTTTTGTATCACATATCACCCGTATCGGATTTTTTCCGCCCGGTATCCTGCAGGTCAGCAGCGGATCATCTGCCAGTACCGTTCCTATCCCAGCCATAATTGCTGTATACCGATGGCGCTGCTGCTGTACATGATTTCTGGCAATTTCTCCGGTAATCCATTTGGAATCGCCTGTATAAGCCGCTATTTTTCCATCCATCGTCATCGCATATTTCATCACTACGAACGGCAGACCCGTTTGAATATAATAAAAAAACACTTCATTTAAACGATCACACTCTTCCCGCAGCACATTTTCTGTGACCTGTACACCATATTCCCGCAAAATCTGCACACCCTTGCCACTCACAAGCGGATTCGGATCCGCCGACCCAATTACAACCTTACCAATACCAGCCTCTATCACTGCATTTACACAAGGCGGCTGCTTTCCATAATGACAACACGGTTCCAGTGTTACGTACATCACCGCCCCTTTCGGCGACTCCGTACAGGAAGCCAGCGCATTCCTCTCCGCATGAGGCTGACCATATGTCTCATGAAAACCTTGCCCGATCACTCTGCCATCCTTAACGATAACCGCTCCAACCATGGGATTCGGCGCAGTAAATCCACATCCCTTTTGGGCAAGTTCCAATGCCATACGCATATATTCTGTATCATTCATGAAAATACCTCCAATATTTAAGGTTAAACTCACCTAATAAAAAAGCTCTGGCATGTTAAAACAAACCAGAGCAGATGTTTTCTATATAGACTTCATCCTAAGACTTTCCATACAGAATGGTGCAGAATTATTGTTCCGCATCTTACAATCTTCTTTCATCCAGACTATACTGTCGGCTTCGGAATTTCACCGAATCATGCCTTATGGCTCGTGGGCTTTACCACCGGTAGGGACTCACACCCTGCCCTGAAGATTTTATTCAATTCTGTAGATGATTATAAACCATTGTATGTGATTATGCAAGAGGGTTTTTGCTTATACAGATTAAAAAAGTGTAAATCCTGTAACAATTCAGATAACCCATGGAACTGTTACAAAGCCTCACTAAACAGCACTGCTTGTCTTCTATATAGAAATACAGACTAAATTTTTTTCGATTTATGCCGATAGCAAATAAGAAAGTATTTTCATTTTTATTAACGGAGGACATCAAATGAAAGCCGAACCTAATGATTGGAGACCATATGGTAAAATTATTTATCAGAAACAACATTTCATAGTCAAACAAGTAGCCTTACTTCCTGAGAAAGCAGCTGAGTATGACAGCGCACCTGATTATGCCTGCTGTCCGATTCAATCCTGGCAGTATACCGATTTACATAAGTTATTTGATGACTGGCGCCAGCAATTTGCCAAAGCATCTTCAAATGGCATCTGCAAACGTATTCCATGTATCTGTTATCCAGATACGATAACCTTTCGGGCAGCTTATTTAGCCGGCCTAAAGCATAGCACCTTTATGAAGTCTATGAACGACAACATTGATCGCGGATGGGAATCTGCAAGAATTACCGCACATGATACCGTAACGAAAGCAACGAAAGCAAAAGACCTGAAAGAAATATGCAGAGCCATCGGTTACCCGCCGTTTATCATCGCTGCACTTGGCAAAGCCCTTCTCAAATTTGAAGATGGAGATGCCATCCCGCTGATAGCCAAATTCTATGAGGAATTGATTACAAGTATTCTCTATACACCTGTAGAAAAGCCAGATGAATTGGCATTAAAGATTTCCGATAAAACATGGGAAATCATCGATGCCACTGAATTTAATTACTAATACAGCGGATACTAAATAAGTACCAGTTCATTACCCGGTATTTATTTAATATCCGTTGTATCTTCACATTAAAAAGGTTTTTATAAAAATAGCCCTTTCACGCAGAGTTTCTTCTATTTTAAATTTTCATTTAATTCTACTCTGCCGAAAGAGTTATTTTTTGTTTATTTTCTTATAATTTGATTTTTCTTGTATGGTTCTTTTCCTGTTTTGGAAAAAAGCAATATCTTTTTGATTTTATAATAAAGTATCTTTACAACTAATCTGAATCGCACTATGATATCTAAGAAGCGCAACATTTAAGAATAACGAAATGCATTTTGGTTATTCTATCACTATGAGGAGTATTAGCCATGCCGAAACAAATTATTTTTCACATTGACGTAAACAGCGCATTTTTATCCTGGGAAGCTTCCTACCGCATTCATCATCTTGGCGGAACGGTTGACTTGCGTACGATTCCCTCTGCTGTAGGCGGCAATATATCCAAACGACGTGGTATTGTTCTGGCGAAATCCATTCCAGCAAAAAAATATCACATCCAAACTGGAGAACCGATTACAGATGCATTAAGAAAATGTCCCAATCTCATAATCGTTCCTCCTAACTATGAATTATATGAAAAAAACTCAAAAGCATTTATGAACATATTGCGAAAGTATACCGATAAGGTTGAACAATACAGCATTGACGAAGCTTTTATGGATATGACCGGAACACAGATGCTTTTCGGCCCTCCTGTTGTAGCTGCTACTGCCCTGAAAGATGAGATTCGCCGCACACTCGGCTTCACTGTAAATGTAGGCATTTCGGATAAAAAATTGCTTGCCAAAATGGCCAGTGATTTTGAAAAACCTGACCGTGTGCATACGTTATTTAGCAAAGATATTCAGCAAAAAATGTGGCCGCTCCCAGTTCGAGATCTGTTTTTTGTAGGGAGCGCTTCTGAAAAAAAATTAAACGCCATTGGTATCCAAACAATTGGTGATCTGGCAAAAACAGACCTTAAAACATTAAAAGCTCTTTTAAAAAAACACGGGGAAGTAATCTGGAATTTTGCAAACGGGAAAGATGTATCTTATGTGGAACCCGAACCAGCTGATAATAAAGGTTATGGCAATTCCACGACGATTGCCTTTGACGTCGCTGACGCTCCAACTGCTAAATTGGTTTTGCTGTCTTTATCTGAGACGATTGGCAGACGTTTGCGCAAAAACAACGTCCGCATTGATATGATTTCGGTAAGTATCCGATATCATGATTTCAATTCTGTATCGCATCAAAATATGCTGGAAACTCCCACCAACATTACAAATGAAATCCACGCTGCAGCATGCAAACTGTTTGATGAGCTCTGGGACGGAACCCCAATCCGTCATCTGGGTGTGCATACCGGACATGTAACAAAAGACGGTTCAAACCGTCAGATTTCTCTATTTGATGATACTGATTATGAAAAACTGGAAAAACTAGACCATGCCGTCGACCATATCCGCGAAAAATTTGGCGCTGACTCAATCATGCGAGCTTCTTTTTTAAATCAAGATAAAATAGATCATATGAATGGCGGCATATCCAGAGAGAATCGTACTGTAGATTATAGTAAAACAGATCTGGATATTTCCGTCAAAAAGAAGGTAGATAAATGGGATTTCAATTAGGTGACATTATAGAAACGCGTGAACACGGCGTCCTACATGGAATACAGCGAGAAATTGCCTGTGAATGCTGGTTTACAAGCAATGGAAGAACTATTCCTCAAATTATAAAAGTCATGGATGAGGAAGGACGCCTGTACACAATACGCGATATTGAACTGCTAACAGCAGAAACCAAAACATACAGTGGTATCCAGACTGTCGAACATTTATGCAGAATCCGTATTTATGGTACCGAAAGCATTGTGAAACTGATCTACACAAAAGAAAGCTGTAGATGGACAATCATCGAAGTATAATTAACAATGATCCATTTCCAGCATATCTCTGAATTCATCACTCTTATTTAAAAGATGATTATAATTTCCTGTTTCAATAATGCCGCCATCCTTCAATAAAATGATTTGGTCAACTTCGCTTAAGATTTCCTGCTTATGTGTAATCACAATCACTGTTTTCTCTTTTAACCTTGTATGCATTAGCCCATGAATCTGATGTTCGGAATAAATGTCTGCATTAGAAGTAGCTTCATCAAATATTATGATTGGTTTATCATGTACCAAAGCCCTGGCAAGCGCAATTTTTTGTTTTTGCCCTCCCGAAAGTGATGCTCCATTTTGCCCTACGATATAATCCAAAGATACTTCGTTTATGAACTCTTTCAAACCGCTATCCAGGCAGGCAGCTTTTATCGCATCATCACTGATTGGTTCATAAAGACGGATATTATTTCTAATCGTATCGTTAAAAAGATAAATCTGCTGACTGACCACAGATACCATATCTCTGTAATTTTGCAATGACAATTTTGAAATATCCGTTCCATTCAATAAAATCTGTCCCGCTGATGGCTCATATAACCTTGTAAGCAAATGAATGATCGTTGTTTTTCCTGAACCATTCCTTCCAATTAAGGCAGTCTTGCTGCCTTGCGCAAATGTAATATTAACATCACTTAGAACGGCTTTATCGGAACCATAAGAAAAATATACATGACGTAAATCCAATTCCTTGAATACCGTTTCTGTAATTTTTCCGTTATCCTCCTCTTCCTGAAAATCCATAAATTCATAATATCTTTTTGTAGATGGAACAATACCTGAAAGCAGATATCCAATATTTAAGATCGCTGATATTGGTCCTGTTACATAAGAACTATATGTTACAAATGCAAAAACACTTCCTACAGATAACTGAAAATCAAAAACAAGATTAGCGCCAACAATATACAGTATTGTAGACAAAAATTGAATCATGATAGAATCTGTAATAAGATTCCATTGGCCTAGCATATTCATCTTCTTTTGTTTTTTTATCACATTTTCCTGATGATTAGAAAATTCCTTAAGTTTGTGTTGAAACAAATGAAACAACTTTACTTCTGTAATCCCTCCAACTGTTTCGCCAAACCATTTTGCATATTCCTGATGATACTTTATAAAATCTTCCATCACCAATTTTTGCTTCTTTGCAAAGTACTTCATAACAATATATTTAACGGGAATAAACAAGAGCACTAGTATTGTCATTCTTGCGTCAATCAGGAATAATCCAACAATCCCCCCCATCATGTGAAAAACTTGCGTAATAATAAAAAATACGCTATCATCCGCAATAGATACCATTTTACTGATATCCATATTGATATTATTCAGTAATTCAGCATAATTTGTTCGATGAAAATAGCTGATCTTCATTCTCATCAGGTGAGAAAAGGACTGTTTCGAAAGGAAGTATTGTATGTTAGCAGAAATATCTACTCTCTTCTTCTCTTTCATAATATCTATCATGGAGTTAATTCCATATATTACAAGTAAAAGAAAAGCTGAGTCGATCAATAATTTTTTGTTTCCTCCTATAAAACCATCGTCCATGATTTGTTTACTTATCAACGGAATACATAAATTTAATCCTGTAGATATTAGCAGACAACAAATAATGATTGCTATTGTCTTACGATATCTTTTCAAAAGCTTCAGCAATTTTTTAATTGCTTCAAGATCGCTCATAATCTCCTCCTTCTTCTGTATCCCTATTTTCTAACATGCTTCCCGCTAAAGCATCCGTTTTTACTTCTATTTCTTCTACAAAACCTTTAAATGTACAAAAGGACGGATTTACTAATGATTTCTCATCAAATTTAATGTGAAATTCATTTTCAATCTCAAAGATAAGATCAATAAAATGTCTCGCAGCCAACCCTATTTGGGGACTAAAAAAACTCGTACAAAACATGCTTTCTGTTAATTGTACAGAAAAATTATCTCTTAGTTTATCCAATACTATATTTTGTATATTTTCCATTTAACTTCTCCCGTTTAATTAGTCAAATAATTAATTAACTCATCCATTTCTTTTCTAAAAGTTTCCTCATTATTTATATTGAAAACTTTCTTCCCATCAAATGACTCTATCTTTTCATCCACCTTTTTCTGTTTCATATAAACCAATCTCTCCCCCTCATTTCTTTCATCTCCATATATATCATGAAATACATTTGCTAAATGAAAACTTTGCACCGAGTACTCATACCGATACTGCATATAATCTGCAATAAATTCCCAAAATGAGTCTTCATATTCATTATAAGCCAAACAAAGCAGCGTACTGTCAACCGATAATGCGTTGGAAACTAAATAATTTACGATGCCAAATCCATTTGGATGATCCATATCATAAGGCATTATCCCTCCCGGCACACCTATGATAATGATATCCGGATGTTCTTTTATTTCTATCTGTTTTACATAACTGTTAAACAGATAGATCTTATCAATTTCCGGAATATTCTGAAACATAAATTTGGGAAAATTATGCATTTCAAATATTCTGCTGTATTTTTTACTTCCTATTTGAGAAACACAATAGCCCCTTTTCTTAAACTCCTCTCTTACCCTTAACTGCACTTCAAACTTATTCGTATATTCTGATAATCCGCAAATCAAGAGGGTCGGAACGTTCATTTCCTTTATTTTTTTCTCCTTTAGCTTCTCCTTTAGCATATCATACGCTGCATACGAATCGCAATAATTTTTAAAATGAACTCCGTTTTCTATACATTTTCCTGTTATTGTCCTATTCATTTCATCTTCCAGCTCAAATAAACAGACAATATTTTTCTTATGCTCTATAGAATACATCATTTTGTCAAATACCACATCCGAAAATTCTGTAAAAATAATATCATCTGCATCCTGCATACATATTTCAAAATCAGCCATAATCTCTATTCCAAGCAGTTTACCTTTGACAAGTTCCCCTGCGTCTCTATGCTCGATCCCTTGTCCACTCAAACATACCGGAATGATCTCTTCATACTTTTTCACTATTTCTTTGTATTTTAATATTTCTACATATTCTTTATTGATCGGATAAATTACTGCTTTTAAACTGTTTTTCATCAAGCTTCCTCCTCAAAATGATACCCGTACTTTTCCAATATACAAATATCTTTCAGTGTATCCAACATGGATGCCTGCAGATCTGAACACTTTTCTAACCTGCATGCAGCAGATAACTCCCCACCGTTATCCGCCTGAATAAAGCAGAATTTGCAATGTGCGATCATCCAGCAATTTTTACACTTTTCTTCTGTTATTTTCCCAATATTCAATAGTTTTTCACATTTTTCCAATGATAACCCATCTTCAATATTTCCAATCACAGAACATGGAGACGTCTCATCGATCCTCTCACAAGGAAAAAAGTTTCCTTCCACATTCAGAAATAATTTTTTTCTACCTGGAACACATGGGCCTGCCGGATGATAACAGGCAGGTATTCCTGTAAATGTCTTCATTGTTTTATATGTCTTTTTCATTTCTTCAAATCGATTAAGCTGCATTCTCGATGGAAAAGTTTTTATCCTTTTCATCACATATAAAAAACATTTATACTTTTCAAATTCCAAATACTGCATAAACTGATCCATATCATTTTTATACTGCGGCTCATTTCTTATATAATTTGTACTATAAAAGGTTGTTATTACTTCACACTTTTCAAAAAGCGGATCATTTGAAAAAAAATGATCCACATCCATAACCCCAAGATCCTGGGCACAAACCGTATTGAACATTACATTCTGATTAAAATATTCTGTATATTGTTGTTTAAACTGACACAAATTTCTATATACTGCAGCAAAACTTCCCTTGCCATCCGCAAATACCCGGGATTTATCATGAATATTCTCAGGACCATCCAAACTAATCGTCAGTAAAACGTTATTTTCACAAAAGAAACGCATAATTTCATCTGAAAGCAAAACCGCATTTGTGGTCAACGAAAATATTACTTTTCTGGATCCAAATATTTCTTTTGTGTATTGCATACACTTTTTAATTAAATCAAACTCTAATAAAGGTTCTCCGCCATAAAATGAAACGTTGATAACATCACAATTCGAAGAATGATGATAAAGAAATTGAATGCCTTTTTTTGCCAGTTCAAAATCCATTCTTTTATTCGCATGTTTTCTGTTATTATAATAATTTCCTGTATATGGACAATAATCACATCGCAAATTACAGTTTTGCGTTACCTGAAGATTCATACTTTCGATATTATCATCCAAAATATCTTCCAGCATTTCCGTCATCGGATGCTGAAGTTTTTCGATGTACATGTTTGAAAAAAAACCTTGTTCCCGGCTCAGTCTGTAAAATTGCTGAAATTCATCATTATCTATAGAAGCTGCCTGTTGAAAAAAATCTGTCTTATGTTCGTTTAATTTTTTTAAGTATGTAAAGCATACATTACTTATCTTTTGTATTTTATTTGCATAAGTATCAAACATATAAAACTCATGATTACTTGTCTGAAAAAGTGTATAGACCGGCTTTCCCTGTTCTATCATCGCTTGTAATCTCCTCTTATAGTTGTTCTTCTATATATTCATATATATCTCTATATTCCACATTGGGAAGTAAATTTAACTTAAAATCTTTAGATACTCCATATCTCAGATTTAAGTCACTATCTAGCTCTTGCATTTTATGATCCATATCTATCAAAATTATAATCAGGTCAACAAAATGAAACTCTATATATTCCTTAATCCGAAATGCTTCACCACAATATTCAAAACCATACAAAACACCCGCAGCGCTATCCATAAAAATCTTACAGTGATAGCCATTATCTGCGAACTCCTGATTCGTTTTGACCATATTTTTTACTATTTCTTTCTTGTTATCGTAATATATAATAACAACAGGTATATCCAGATTCTCAATTTGTTCATCTATAAATATTTTTCCAAAATCCTGACGAAAGATCCTAAATGTTCTTTCTAAACAAACTGTTTTAGAAACTGGTCTGACATCATCATGAATCATCAGTTTATAAGGTACAGAAGCTCCTTCTTTTTTTATCCAATCATTTATTATCTCACAATTTCCCGCTATTATCAATGTATCCGCTATCCTCTGAGTGAATATGTCCTTAATATCTTCCGCTTTCGATTTTATTTCATCAAAAAAATAGTTTTGAACAACTTCAAAGCAAAAGCAGCGATCTTCAAAACGAAAACTTCGTGATTGTAGGATAACAGCTCTGCTGCACCAATCAAACTTTCTCAATTCCAAATGTCCAACGCCACATAATAAACATAGTTTTTGTTTAATCTCCCATACGTTCTGACCATCCTGATATAAATTACTGACAATTGCTGTTATATAAGGTGTTGCGAAACTACTTGCATGTTGAGTTACAATCTTATTCCCTTGTACCTCAATGTCATGCTCCGATTTTCCGAACAATTCAATACCATCAAATTTATATTCTGTATTTAATAATATATCTTGATTTTGCGGGCTCGCACTGACACCTATCACATTTGTGAACGCTGCCGGATATGTAACAAAAGAATTATTATTCTGTGCTGCTACAATGATATGGCCCTCTTGCGCTAATTGATTCACGCACCTTCTTAAAATCATTTCATCCTGAAAAAAAGATGTCCCCAGGCTTAAATTAATAATTTTAATTTCCATCTGGCGAACCCATTGCAGCGCAGTGATTAGCTTATCTGCACTGCATCGCTTCTTGCTGTCAAGAATTTCTACACTGATAATATGTACTTTCACTTTTACGGATTGTTCAAATATTTTCACACATATTGTCCCATGTGTAATTTCGCTTCCTTTGTTTCCATTCGAACATACTGCAACTCTTCCGTCTTTTACTGTATATAACTCAACCTTTTGCAAGCCAGATAACAAATTTGTATTTAATCCGTCATCAAGAAATGCCACTTTAAACTCATTCACCGTTCACTCCAATTACTAATATATTTCAAAACGTGTTTGAAAAATCATTTCTGCAATCTGACCCAGAGAAACCTTTTTTCAAACACGCTTTAAAACGCAGGGAGCTGAACTCATATCAGCTCCCATCTGGCTTTTGTAAAATATTAATATACGCTTATTATTAAATATAATTATAATTTACTTTTCCATAAGATGCGTTCAGGTTGTTATTCAGTCTACATCCACATACACATCTGCAATGTGCCATTACATGCTGTTTAGATGTTGCTTTAACCTTTTTCTTAAGCTGCTTTTTCATGATACTTTCCTCCTTTTTTGTCTTTTTATAAGAAATGCTGTACGCAATCTGGATGACATTGCTCGGCATCTTATAAACTTTGCGCTTATGTAACCTAATCGTTTGTTACTACTGTATTCTGACGTCTATAAGAATCATTATCTTTCTGTACTAATTCATTTTCTATTTGAGCTAACTTCTGTTCCAAATCTTTTTTCTTTTCTTCATCAACATTTGCATTTCGCAATTGTTGTTGTATTTGTTGCTTTTCTTCTTTTAATTTTTCGATTTCTTTATCAACCTTATCTGTATCTGATGTACATTTTTCCGCTTTCTTATCTCCGTCAGCTGATTTTATTCCATTCGCTGCATCTTTTTGCTTATGAGGATCTTCATAAACAATCTTTCTCTTTCCATTTTCATCTTTTGCAACTCCATACAGCCCGCTCGGTTTATGACCGGCTTTTTTACTGCTGATATATTCATCCTGCGGTACTTTTTCAGATGCACCATGTACCTCACTCTTCTGATCCTTTTCAGCTTTGTTTATTTGTTGATATGCTGTTGTATAATCAGAACGCACTCCATTTACTTCCATAGACATTTATTACACCTCCAAATTTTTGTTTTCTTTTTGCTCTCACCTTTGTCTTTTTCCATTCATAATACTCGAATGATCTCTTTTGTTATATCATTTGTTTTTGAGTTCCTCCTTACATTCTATATTTTATTACGCTTATTTCTGTAAGTAAATAGTTTTGCAAATTATGGCTATTTCAGAACAGAAAAAGTACGATCTAACTCTCTATACAGTTACAGATATTTCGGATGTTCTTGTCTCAGAAACAGTCTCACTTTGCGCACTCTGATTCACCGTAACACTGCCATCCACAGCCGTAACTGGTTCCATATAACGGTTCTCTTTTGCAAGCTCTTTTCCTTCTTCACTAATATTAACTTCTACTCCGCTGCCGTTTGCTACTTTTTCTTTTGTTTTTTCCTGCTCTTTCTTTTCTTGTTCCTTCTTTTCGATTCTCTTCTCTTCCAACTTTTCTTTCTGTAATTTTTCGAATTCTGCTCTTTCCTCTTTTTGTTCTTTTTCTAACTCTTTCTGAGCTTTTTCTCTATATTCCTCCGCTTTCTGTGAATATTCCTGTGCATACCCCATGGCTCGTTCCATAGTGCCAAGATCACCCTTTCTCTCTGCTTCGTGGTAAACTTTCATAGGAACATTCATCATCTTTATATTATGGCTTGCCCCTATTAATCCTTCCATTGACCCTGCTTTCATGCACTCAGCTCCTTTCCTATAATCAGTTTAATGATTGCTTCAATCGTAAAAAGACATTCATGATCTATATCTTCTTCAGTAATATGAATGCCAAATGTCTTTTCCAAATCAAAAAATATATAGACCAGATCACTTGATAATAAATTCCACTCCGAACCAACTAATGGTTCTTTAAAATCCTTTTGCTCTATCATAATATTGAATCTGTCCTTAAATATCTCTCCTATTTTTATTACAATTTCCTCTCGATTCACGATACATTTTCTCCTCTTTAGATAACTGTGTTCGTACCGTATTGTTCTAATAAATTCAGAACGTATTGATACATTTTATCTATATCTGAAAAAACATTCTTTTTTGCTATTCTCTTAACTTCTTGTGTGACTTTTTCCGGAAAAACATGAATAAAGGAAACTTCCCCCTGCACATCTTCATTAATTAAATCTATCACACTATTATTTACAAACATACAATCTATTTCTTTTCCAAATCTGTATTTCATCAGTGGATTGATATAGTTAAAATAATTATCATCAAAAAAATTAAAATGATTACACAATATCGTTACATCAGCCGGCAGTGCACATGATATCTGATATGCCATCATGCCAAACCGATTTGTATTCCTTTTATCAATAGGCATGATTCCTCCCGGAACTCCTATAATAATTACATCCGGATTTTCTTTCTTTTCAATTTCTTTTATAAATTTATTAAATAATAATGGTTTTTCATAATCCATCACGCTATTATCATACATAAAATTCGGAATGTCATAATCACCAAAAAACGAACCATATGTTTTACTTCCAACCAATACCGAGTGATACCCGGCCTTTTGAAAATTTCTGTGCAAGACCAGCTCAACTCCATATTTATTTGTATTTTCAGATATTCCCATCACAAAAATAACGGACGCATGGAAATCGGATAATTTTATCAATCTTTTTAATTCATAATTAACAGACGGTTCATATTCGCTTATACATATTCTAAAATAAACACCCTCATTGTGTGCTGTTTCCTCTAATTCATTTTGTATTTTTTGATCCAGTTTATAAAAACAAATGATATTTTTCTTCGCTCTTAAAGACTCCCGCATCTTTTCTAGTATTGATATAAAATCAATAATCTCATTATCTGATTTGCAAAATAATACGGTGTCACATTTTGCCAATTCCGTATAAAAATCATTCGATACAACCAGCCCTTTTGCGGCGCCATATATAATATTGCCAGCATCTTTTCCTATATATCCCCACCCACCAAAAGAAACTATTCCAGATACAATATATTGTTCCTCGTCAAGTATTCTATCTAACGCTGGCAGCATTTCATAGTCAAAAGGGTAGATTAATAATTTCTCACAAGCCATTCTGCTCTTCTCCTTTTGTCTGGAAGGAAATAATCTTCAAATTATCAAAATCGTAACCAAATTCTTTCAACATGCAATAGTATAAAAACCATTCTAATTGTGCATCCATAAATTCTTTACAGGCTCTCCGCTTCTTTTTTTCAGATAACTGCTGTCCATCATCTACAGCTACTGCACATAAATTGCATAATCTGATTGCCCAGCAATTTTTGCATCTTTCTTCGGATAATTTTCCGATATTCAGCAATTGTTCTACATGCTTAATATAAAATCCCTCTTCCACATTTCCTATTTTCATTACCGGAGATGTTTCACTGCATTTTTCACATGGAAATAAATTTCCCTGAATATCCATAAATAATTTTCTTGTTCCCGGTACACAAACTCCACCATGATGAAAAACCTCCGGAAGCCTGTTTGCTAAATTGCGCATAGTAAACAAAGAATTTTTTATTGTATCAAAACTGGCTTCTGCGATTTTAGATACTTTATTTTTATCATAACGTCCTAATTTGGACAGAAACATTTTAAACATCTCATATTCATACTTACACGAATATATCTGTACAGATAACTCTTTCCTTTTAGATTCATCGAGATTATCTGTTGAAATAAAACTTGCATTTACAAAAGAATCTTTTAGCAGCTCATCCGTTGCCCAAAATTCATTCACACATGACATATCATTTCTCGGGTCAAGAACACAGTTAAAGTTAATCTTTTGATAATATTCAGGAAATTGTTCTCTAAACTTTTTCATTTTACTGACGATAACGTCAAAAGTTCCTTTGCCGCTAACCGCAAACTTCCTATTTTTATCATGTATTTCTTTCGGTCCGTCCAGACTAATCGTCAGCGATACATCATTTGCCATGAAGTACTCAATATGTCTTTCATTTAGCATTGTCGCATTTGTTGTTATATTATAGGTTATTTTTTTACCTTCTGCCTTTACTTTAATATATTCTATACACTTTTGTATGAGCTCAAATTCTAATAACGGTTCTCCGCCATAAAAAGACAAGTTTAATAATTTTGAATTCTGGGAATGCTTAATCAAAAAATCAATCCCCTTTTTAGCTGTCTCAAAATCCATTGTTTTATCCGTATGTCTTCTGTTTGTATACGTTCCGGAATATGCACAATATTCACATCTCAAATTACATTGCTGCGTAACTTGAAGTGTTATCGTCTGCAGTTTATTATCCAATATATCCTCTATATATCCCGTTAATGAATGTTCTATGTTACGTACCCTATTCCCGGATAAAAACCCTTCTTGCATCATCATGTTTACTTCATCCGGCAGCTCTTCGATTCCTTCAAATCCAACATCCTTATATTTTTTTATAAAATCATATGTATTGTCACTTACATTTATTATCGCATTTCTATTTGTATCATAGATATATTTACTCATAGGAGTTTCAAAAACACGACACAATAATCTGGTTTCTCCCATTTTTTCACCTTCTCTGCCATCATTGTAATCAAGGCAGTTAATCTATTGCCACGATTAATTGCCTTGATTAGCGTCTTTTCAGCTTAAACAGTTCTGCTGCTTGTTCTACTCGTATTGCTGCTGTTCAATACAGAATAGTATCTGTTTGTTGCACCAGATGTATATGTAGAAAAGATGCCACAGCTGCATGTAGAACAGCTGCTGCAATTACAAATACATGCATATGCTGAAAATGTTTCATATGCAGAGCCTGCTTTCTTTCCTAATTTTTTCATCTCGTTTTCCTCCTCTCCTTATCGTTATTAATTGTACCTTTCACATAAAACGGATACCATGCAATTAACTCCGTAATACCTTTTTAATATAACATATAAAACTACATTTTCAACTATATTTGCAGAAAATATCATTTTTTTGCAGAAAAAATACAATTTATTTTAATTTATAGGTTCATCTTCAAAAATATCTTAATCCAATAGTAAACTCAATATTTTCTGAAATAAAATCCGAAAATCTATTATCTCTGATCTGTAGCTGTTTTTCATTTGTCCTTCACACAAAATATTAATATTATATTTTTTATTTCCAGATTCAATGAAGACAAGCATATCTGCTGTTTCAAATACTTTTGTAGAATTCACTGTTTCACAATGATACACTGCACTCACAATAACATCTGACTGTTGATAGTACGTTTGCCAATACCAAAAATCAAATAAAAGTTCGGGCGCATGATAATAGATTTGTTCCGGCGCATATTCTATATCATACAATACACATTCCTGTTCCGTACTCACTGCATAAGCATTGTTACCTTTGTTTGCAAATCCGGCTTTCAATTCTGTCAGAAACAGGAACAAATCTATGTTTTTATCCAATACACACATAATAATCGGTAATTGTAATTCTTCCTTTCGACTTTTCGTTTCCCTGATCTGCTGTACTCTTTTCTCATAATCCCAATAGAAGCCCCTGAAATTTCTAAAATCAATACTTTCCTTACCTAAATAAATTAAATTTTTACCTTTTTTTCTATATTCTTTATACTTATCTGCTTCTTTAAATATAATCGTATCGATATATTTCTCGCAGCTGACATAGCTGTCCGTATACGCTTCAAAATACATTTTTGCCATAGTACAGACACCAACTCCATCACACCATGCAGCCGTTACCCAATCCGGGTTACACGTATTGCTGTATTCGAACTTTTCATTGCTAATTATCTCATAAATTTTATTTTTTAACTCACAAATATCAGAAACATTTCTTTGCTGCATTATTTTTGCGGCCAATGCTGTAATATATGGCGCTGCATAACTGTTACTTTTGGATACGGAATAAAATCCAGACTTATTATCTGTTTTAAGTTCGCATGGGGCTAAAAAATCTATTCCCTGATGCAGCATAAAACTTTTGTTTACTTCCAGCTTATCTCCCGCTGCCACTCCAATTACGTTTGAAAAAGACGCCGGATAGGATGTATACCCACTATTTGCTCCAGCTGCAATGATTAGCATTCCTTGATTGGCATATTGATTGATTATTTTCCTGAGATTACATTTATCTATAAAATGCGTTGTTCCAAAACTTAAATTTACTATATATATATTATTTCTATAGCACCATTTCAATGCCGGTTCCAAACAATTAGTTTTTCCTTTTCCACGGTCATCTAAGATTCTGATACTGACTATACTGCATTCATCAAAAATATTTTCTATTATTTTTGCGCAAATTGTTCCATGCTGAAATACCTGTTGCGTTATTTTTTTCTTGTCCTTCACACAGTTCCCATCCGTATCAATCAATATACTGTTTTCCAATTTTTTTTCTAAAACCAACTCATTGATTCCATTATCTATAACAGCAACTTTTATACGCTCATACATAAAGCACCTCAAACTCTTACCTCACAAAAAATTAATCAAAATCAAATACTCATATCTCTCTTTGATACGCCATAAATAACTCTTTTACTTGCTTATAACGCGCTTTTGGTATCCTTAATTCTATCCCGTTATTCAAAATTACTTTATATCTTTTCACTTCTTTTATATATTTCAAATTTGCAAGAAAACTTTGATGGATTCTAATAAACCCATATCCATCTAATTTTTGTTCCATTTTATTCAATTTCTCATACATGGTGTAAATTTTCATATCTTGTTCCATAATATGAAATTCCAGCTTATGTAATTTACTTTCGATATATAAAAGACGGTCTAATGATATTTCTTTCTCTTCTTCTTTAAATTTAAATTTCTTTTTAATAATTTTATAATTCATTTTTTCAATAATTGCATCCAGGCACTCATGAATTTCACTTTTTAATTCCAAATCACCTTTTAATAAATATCTTATTGCATCAACTTTATACCCTTGCAATGCATAATCTTCATATTCTGTCACAAAAACAATAAATACTTCCTTACTTACTGACCGTATCTTCTTTGCTGTCATAAAACCATCCATGTTTTCTAAATGAGTATCTAAAAATATAATTGTATATTTTACGATTCCGATACCTAATGCAGTAAATTCTTCACCGGAAGCA
The DNA here is from genome assembly GCA_910584345.1 of uncultured Eubacterium sp. Taxonomy (GTDB): domain Bacteria; phylum Bacillota; class Clostridia; order Lachnospirales; family Lachnospiraceae; genus Eubacterium_J. Next base: position 21,072 of record CAJTZX010000002.1, read on the forward strand.
AACGAATCTATTTGAAACACTAAGCCTCTGTCCATCATATCCTTTGCTAGCATCTGTTCTAACTCCTGTCTAAAATACTTCTCATTATCGCATATAGCAATTTCGAACATACGTTTGTTTCTCTCCCTTCCTCGAGATTCATCTTTGTTTTCAATCCGATTATCTTTGTTTTTCTTATCATGTTATATTTCGGTAATCTTTTCTATAACTTTATACTATTTTATATCTATAGTACTTTTTGAAGTTTACTTTCCTTGTACTATTGTGTTATATTTTACTACTCTTTACAAAGTTAATCTAATAAATTAAAGAAATCGTCCAGTTATTGCAGAAAATGGCAAAAAAAACAGCACCTCATTCGGCACTGTTTAACTTTACCTTCTTTCATTCTTTTTACTACCGCATGATCTGTGGCTGTTACATCTCTCATTCCGAACTTATCTCATCTGATACAATCCCGCATAAATGCCTTTTTTTGCCATTAATTCGTCATGCGTCCCCCTCTCTTCTATTCCCTGCTCTGTCAGAACAAGTATTTGTTCTGCATTCCGTATCGTTGTCAGCCGATGTGCTATTACGAATGTGGTGCGGTTTGCTGCCAGCTTCTCTAAAGACTCCTGCACTACTTTTTCACTCTCATTATCTAATGCGGAGGTAGCCTCATCAAAGATCAAAATTGGTGGATTTTTTAAAAACACCCTGGCGATAGACAACCTTTGTTTTTGCCCTCCGGACAGCTTGATACCGCGTTGTCCGATATCTGTGTCGTAACCTTGTGGAAGCTCCATAATAAATGCATGTGCATTCGCATTTTGGGCCGCTTCAATGACTTCTTCCCTGCTTGCTCCCGGTTTGCCGTAAGCAATATTATCATATACGGAACCCGCAAATAAATACACATCCTGCTGCACCATGCCGATATTGTCTCGTAAGCTTTTCAGCTGAAGCTTTCTGATATCTTTTCCATCTACGGTTATTCGTCCGCCTGTCACCTCATAAAATCTTGGAATCAGGCTGCATAACGTACTTTTTCCGATGCCTGACGGTCCAACAAGAGCTACATATTTTCCAGCAGAAACGTTCAGATTAATGTGCTGCAGCACTGCGTCATTTTCTTTTGAATATCGGAAACATACATCTTCAAAACAAATATTTCCCTTTACCTGTTCCAGCTTTTGAGCATCCTCAGCATCTTGAATATCCGGCATAATGTCCATCATTTGAATAAACCGTTCATAGCCGGAATATCCGTTTTGAAACTGCTCTGTAAAGTCAATCAATGTTCTGACCGGATCCGTAAAAACATTAATGTAAAGTAAAAATGTTACCATATCAGTCACATTAACAATTCCTTTGGTCACCATAAAACCGCCGAAAAAAATAACCATTACATGAATCAACGTCGTAAATGCTGTCAGACCCGAATGATAATGCCCCATATAGTGATAACTGTTTTTCTTTGCAGCCAGAAATCCATCATTTCCAGATTTGAACTTTTCATTTTCCAGCTCTTCATTTGCAAAAGATTTTACTACCCGGATTCCAGAAAGATTGTCTTCCATCTGGCTATTGATTTCTGCGATTTTTTCACGATTTCGCCGATAAGCCCGTTTCATCTTTTTATTGTATACATAAGCAAAGATAAGCATAAACGGGATCAGTGCAAATGCTGCAATCACAAGATAGCGATTGATAGACATCAGTATCAAAAAAGCACCAATAATCTTAATAAACGATATCGCAATATTTTCCGGTCCATGATGCAGCAGCTCCGTAATATCGAATAAATCACTCGTCACCCGTGACATCAGCTGCCCGACTTTTTGCTCATCATAAAAAGAAAAGGACATTTTCTGATAATGATCGAAAATCTCCGCACGCATATCGTATTCAATTTTTGCTCCCATAACATGTCCATAGTTAAAAATGTAATAATTGCTGTACCACTGTACAAGCACCAGGATAAGCATCAGAATTCCCAATTTTAAAATCATGCTCTGCGCTTCTCTGACTTCCATAACAGTAATCGTAGACGTCACATACCGTACAACCAGCGGTATCACGAGCGCTGCTGCCGCTGATACAAACGCAAAAAACATATCTGTCCAAAATACCCGCTGATATGGCTTATAATATGCTGCAAGTCTTCGTAAAACACCTGCTTTGGAATTCTTTACAGAATCCATAAATTCCTCTCCTCCTCTTTCAATGGCTGCGACACCAAAATGATTATGATACATCCTATCACATTCCGCTCATAATGTACAATATTTTATGAAATATTGTTTTCAAAAAATAAAACCACGCTAAGTCTTCCATCCAGATAGTTCACTTCTATTTTTCCTCCCATCTTTTCTGTCAGCGTACGTGCAATAGACAACCCCAGCCCTGTAGAACTGCATCCGTCTTCTACTGTATAAAAACGTTCCGTTAACCGGGCAGCACTCACCGCATCCAGCTTTTGCGCTTGATTCGCAAAACAGATTTTACCTTTGTCGTCCAGACTTATCTGAAAGTCTCCATCACTATATTTGATTGCATTGCTAATGATATTAGAAAAAATCCGCGCTAACGCCTGTCGGTTCAGTTTTCTTTTTACCGGCTGATCGCAAATACTAATTTGAGGCTGAATGCCTGCATTTACAATTGCCCCGTAATATCCTGCTATACTTTCTTCTAATACTGCGCGTAAAGACAACTCCTTTTTATCTGCATATTCCCCATACGAATCTACAGACAATATGACCGAATAACGAAACAATTCTTCTGCAAGAGCTCTCAGCGCATCCATCCGATTTGCAATCAATCCAAGATATTCCCCTGCTGCATCTGATTTCTCTTCATTTTCCAGCAAGTTCAGGTAACCATAGATTGCTGTCAGCGGAGTCCTGATATCATGTGATATGTTTGTGACTGCTGCTTTCAATTCCTGATCTCCCCTTATATACCGGATTTGTTTTTCACGAAGCAGTTTTAGCTGCCGGTCTAAATCGGCAGCTAAATCACGAATTTTTTTATCAGAACTTGAAATATCTATTCCTACATTTGTATCTGTCTCCATGCGCTCTGCAAATTGTCTGCGTATCTCATCTACAGACCGATATACGGCGATCAGCTTAAGCAGCAGAAAAGTCGCCACCGTAAATAGCAAAATTGATAATATGAAAAGCATATTATTTGATATCCTTTCTGCGGAACAAACAAATACCTGTTATATTTGCCACAGCTGTAATGACAACAGAATAAAAACACGATAAAAACGGATGCCGAAGTATCTGCTCCTGCATAGAACTATTTGCAATCTGATAACTTTGACCGCCTGGCAGAAAATCAATCATAAACTGGTAAATATCACGCTGTAGCCCTGTAATATAAGCAGGATTTGGCATCTGATCCCCTTGCATTGGCATACCATCTGCTGTCATGCTAATCTGAGTCATCATCTCCGGCTGACCGAGCTGCATAATGAGATAAGACGCAAGTATCAAAAATGCAAATGACAGCAGAATATTTATTGTGGCTGCATGAGATTTACTGCTGATAAGCATGGAAACTAAATTATATATTGAGACATATGCCATACATAAAAACACCAAGGCAGCGCTCAATTGAAAAAAGTCTCCGGCTGTCATATCTGTTTTTCCACATAATATCATTCCAACGACATATACGCAAACGATAGATACTGCAGCCTGAAAAACAGCAGCGCCCATACAGGAAATAAAATTGGACAAATAAATACTGACCCGTGACTGTCCGATCATCAGCTTATTTCGAATCGTCCCTTCATCATATTCCATTCCAATAAACAAACTGCTAAATGCAGCTAATATAATGCCAATCATTATCATATTTTGAAAGATAGCCTCCCGCAAAACCTGTGACGAGGGCACATCATATTTTAATGAGCTGGAATAACAACTTAATAATAGCATAATGCCCATCCCAAGCAGAGTGACCAGCCCAACCCAATACATTTTAGATTTTTTCATACGGACAAAATCTGCACGTAATAATTTACTCATGATCGCCACCTCCAATCAGACGAATATAATAACTCTCAAGACTTTCGTCTCTCTCATGAATCCGTACTACCTCACACTCCTGTTCGGCCAGAAGCATGACTAATTGTGTTACATGAATCGTACCATAAATATCCGCCTGTGTATCTGAATGTACAGCATATTCGATTCCCATTTTGTCCAGTACAAGCGCCAGCTTCTTTGTATCTGACACTTCAACACAGATACATTTTCTGCAGGCTGATTCCAATTCCTGTGCACTGATTTCTTTTACGATATGTCCGTGATCGATAAATCCATAATGTGTCGCCAAACGAGAAAGCTCGTCTAAAATATGGCTAGAGATCAATACGGTAATCTGTCTTTCCCGGTTTAGCTTCAAAAGCAGTTCACGAACTTCGACGATACCTTGCGGATCCAGTCCGTTTACTGGTTCATCCAGCACAAGAAAATCCGGATCACCTGCCAACGCTACTGCGATACCAAGCCTTTGACGCATACCCAGTGAAAAATTCTTTACTTTTTTGGAACCGGTATCCGCTAATCCGACAAGTTCTAACTGTTTATTGATCCCATCAAAAGAAGGTCGGCCTAAGATCCTATACTGCTGACGCAAGTTCTCTTCCGCAGTCAGATTCAAATAAATCGAAGGCGTTTCCACAACGGCCCCCATTCTTCTGCGAGAAGCCGCGATCTCTTTCCTTCGGCTGTCCACGCCATACAAAAAATAATCTCCCCCGGTCGGCCGCTGAAGCCCGCAGATCAATCGAATCAACGTCGTCTTTCCCGCACCGTTTTTCCCTACAAATCCATAGATCGCGCCTTTTGGCACATGCATCGTTAATCCGTCTAATGCCTTAAAATGCCTGTAATGTTTGGATAGCGCATTTGTGGTGAGTACATATTCCATTCTTAACCTCCATCTTACTGCAGTTAAATATCCTGCAGTACATTCCTTCCACTGCTTTTTATTAATTCTGCAATCATTCTAAAATAGAAAGGTTAAGAAACCTGTTAAGAAACTCATAAAGAAATGATTAAGATTTCTTAGAAACTGTTATGCACCAACTTCTCTGCCGTTTTCACGGACAGCCAGCTTAAATCCAATCCCCCAGACTGCTTCGATAAAATCTTCACCGCTTGGCTCCCTCAGCTTTTTTCTCAGATTGCTGATATGCACATTCAGGGAATTGTCTGTACAATCCGGCGTATCTATACTGATACGATCCAAAATAACAGAACGCGTTACCACCTGCTCCGGATTTTGTATGAGAAGTTTTATAATAGCAAATTCCGTCTTTGTAATTTTAACGAGCTGTCCGCAAACCCTTAACTCATGCATCTGAATATCCAGTTCGATATCCTTCCAGCGAAAAACCTGTTTTGTTTCTTTGCGTTTTTGATTACGGAACTGAACCGTAATCCGCGCCAGAAGCTCCTGTATGTCAAACGGCTTGGTCAAATAATCACACGCTCCCTGCAAGAGTAAATTTACTTTATCAGAGACATCCACTTTTGCGCTCACTACCATCACAGGTATATGGCTGATCTTTGCTAATACTTCTTCACCGGATAATCCCGGCAGCATCAGATCCAGCAGTATCAAATCCGGCCTGTTTTTCTCCAGAAGCAATAACGCCTCCGTTCCTGAATATGCACGTAGTATACCATATCCTTCCTTTTTTAAAACTTTTTCCAGCATATCGCCGATATACATATCATCATCAATAATCGCAATTGTTTCCATATATATTCCTTTTTTAATTTAATCGCTATTTTATTATAACAGCCGAAACATATGTTTTTATTTGTTTTCGCTGCAATTACTATTCTATTGCTACCATCCTTATTCTATCGTTACAACGCTGTTTATCCTGCCATCTTTCTCCCTTTGTTTTGTAATGACCAGCTTTTGATCGATTTGTTCTTTCAGTTCTGAAACATGGGAAATAACACCGACAAGACGATTTCCTTCTGTCAGATGTATGAGCGCTTTCATAGCCTGACTCAGCGCTTCTTCATCCAGTGATCCAAATCCTTCATCTACAAACATGGAATCCATCTGAATTCCTCCCGCATAAGACTGGATTTCATCAGACAGCCCCAGCGCAAGTGACAGGGATGCCTCAAAGGTTTCTCCTCCGGACAAAGTTTTCACACTGCGCTCTGTTGCATTATAATGATCGATCACACAAAGCTCCAGCCCTGCCTTTCCTTTTAAGTTACTGCTGCCTTCTGCCCGCTTTAATTCATACTGTCCGCTGCTCATCGTAAGCAAGCGGCGGTTTGCACGTATCAAAATACGGTCAAAATATGCCATTTGTACATATGTCTCCAGCTCAATCTTTGGCTTTCCGCTTAGCATACCATTCGCTGTATCGGATAATGCCCGCATCCAAATATACTTTTTTTCTACGGTAACAATATCCTCTTGCTTTTCCTTTACTTTGTTATAGATATCATAATTTACAGAAAACGCATGTTTGATCTGGTCTCTCTTTTTTCTTAAATCTGCCTTTTTCTGCAAGAGCTGCTCTTTCCTCTCTAACACAGTCTCCATGGATAACTTTCCTGCTTCCCCGGCATCATTCAACTGGCTGTGCAGTACCTCGATGGCTGATAAAATCCGTTCTATTTTCGTTCTGTAGTCCGTATATTCTTTTTGCGCCTGATGCAAATGATCTTCCAGTCCCTTCTTTTGTTCGCAAAGTGTTCGGATTTTTTCTTCTGCCTGTTCTTTTTGTTCCGTTCCCAACTGCTGGCATAAATCTTCTATTTTTTCTGTTCTGGCCTGATTCTGTGTTTTTTGCCGCTCCAACATAATCTCCGAAGCTTGAATTTCTTTGATAAGCTGACGCAGCGCCGTTTGTTTTTCTGAAATTTCTGTTTCCAGCTTTTGCTTCCTTATGAGCTTTTCTTGATTATGCCTGATCTCATCAGATATCAATTGCAGCTGATTTTCTAAATACTGTTCAAGAAAAACCGCTGCCTCAAGTAACTGATCTTCGAGTGGCGTTTCCAATGTTATACCCTCAAGCATCTTCTGAAACGTCTCTTCTTTTGGTTCATACGCATGCAGGCTTTCAAACAGCTGCTTTTTCTTTTCACTTCTTCTGTTTTTAATGACTTCCAATTCTTTTTCCAGATCCAGCAGCAGCTCTTTAATAAGCAAAAGCTCTTCTTCTTTTTTCTGCCGTTGCTCTTCCAGTAGCCGACATTTCTGAATTTCTTCCGTTCTGTTTTCTATATAAATCTTTAGCTTGTGTCTGCCTGCTTGTATACCGTCACCCCAAGCCTCTGGTTCTGTTTTTGTACGTATTTTCAGATCATCGGAAGGCAAACATAAGAATTTTTCCGCATCCGCTAAAATCTCCTCTGTTTTTTGGATTTCTCTGGAAACTTGTTTTTGCAAAGTTCTCTCCTGTCCGCTTAAGTCTGCCAGATATTCCTGCTTTTCGCTGATCTGCTGTTGCAATGTCTGCTGTTGCAATTCCTCTTTTTCGGCTTCTTGTTCCAGTTTTTTCAGTCTTTTTTTATCCGCCTGCGCTTGCTGCAGTTGTTGTTCACACTCATCTGCGATCTGCTGCAGATAAGCTTCGGCTTTATTGATATCTTCAGCCAAATGCTGCGGCAATTGGAGCTGTTTCTTACTATCATCAAATTGTCTGCGCTTTTCTTCCAACTGGCCATTTGCTGCTGCCAGTTCTTTGTTTTTTTGCTGTAACAGCTGATCTAATTCCGCTTGTTCTGTCTCTAAGTCTTTTATGAAACTATCCAGTTCTTCTTTCCGTTTTTTCTCTTTTTGTACTTTTTTCTCTTTCGTATTTAAGTCTTTTTCTTTCCGCTTTCGCTGCTGCTCGTTTTGTGCTAGCATTTCATCCATATCTTTTTGCATAACATTGATACCAAACAAAAGCTTTGCCAAATCATCCGCAGCCTGTCTTTGTTCCGCCAATCGTTCTGCCAAATGTCCTGTCTGTACACTGAGACGTTCTGTTTTCGCAGCGGCGGCATCCAATTGCTGCTTTTCGCGCTCCAATTCCTCTTTTTCCGGTACCGTATCCGGTACTTCTGCCAGCTGCGGATGATGAACCGAACCACAGACCGGACAAATATCTCCTTCTTTTAACCCACGTGCCAGCAGTCCTGCCTGTGCATCAAGAAACCGCTGCTCCAACTGCTGATAATGATAAGATGCCTGCTCTTTTTCTTTTACAGCTGCAAGATATTCTTCCTGTGACAATTTCAGCTCTTCCTCGCGCATTCTGAGTCTGTCTATCTCCTGAGCCAGTTGTTTCTGCGTTTTTTTTCGTTCCGCCAATTCTTTTTTCTGCTGCTCCAGCTCTAATATCCGAGCATCTGTATCTTTGAGCATTTCCCATTCTTTTTGCCATATACTCCGCTGCTTTTGACGCTCCTCAAACTGTTGCCGCACCTTTTCAAACGCGCTTTGACGCTGTTCCAGTTCTTTGTTTAACGCTGTCATGCGCTGCCTCTGCTCCAGAAACAAATGCAGATTGTCAAACGCCTCTTTCGCTCTGTGCGAAGCCAATATTTCTAATTCATTTGCATTCTTTAACTGCTCCAGCTCTGCCCTTCGTTTTTCTCCTGCCGCAGCAATCCCTTCTTCCTGGGCTTTCCATTCTTTACATGCTGCTTTTGTCTGTTTGATTTCATCCGCAATATGTTTTTGCTCTTCGGTTTCCTGTTTTAAGAGACTCTTCTGTTCGTCTAGTTTTTGCAAAAGCTCTTTTGCCGAAACGCAAAGACGTTCACAGTCTGACCATTGATCTATCTGCATCTTTATCTGTTTGATCTGATGTACTGTTTCTGCTTCCTTTTTACTTTCCTTAGATAACCGCTCCTGCGTGATGCATTCTGTTTCTATTTCCTGCTGCAGCTGCGCCTTTTGTCGGTAAATTTGATCTTTCCTGCGCTTTTTATCATCTTTTTGATGTTCCAGACGTTCTTTTTCCTCTCCTGACGATGCCAGATTTTTTAATTCTCCTTCTTCTGCTTCGATCATCTGTTCCAGCTGTTGTCTGCGCGCCTGCATCGTTTGGCATCGCTGATGTTCTATTTCAAACTGCTGCAGTTGATCGTGCTGAATATCTTTTTCCTGCTGCAGTTGTTCAAATAAAATAAGATGATCTTGTTGTTCCTTGATTTGAAGCGCAAGCGCCCCACATTGCTGTGCACCCTGCTCCGCTTTCTGCAAGCGTTCTTTTGCTGTTTCAAGCTCTGGCTGTTCTTTCGCTAACAGCTGCTCATTTGCTGACAGCTTTTCCCGTTGTTCTTTAATTTTATGAATATTTCCAAGGAGCTGGTCTTCTTTTTGCATCTGAGTTTCCAGTTGTTCCGTCTGCGCATCCAGCTCTTTAAGCTCTGTCTCATCTTCTGTACAGATCTGTTTGAGCACCTCCAACCCCTCTGCAACCCTGCCATCAAATTTTCCTTTGAGAAGTTCCCGCATTTTTTCTGCTGCCAGAGATTCGCCCGTACAAAGAATACTGTCCATATATTGATGCATACTACGTTTTAATTCTTCATATACCCGCCATTGGACTTTTTCCGCAGATTTTAACTGATCCTGCAGCCTTTGATAAATACCGGTCTTAAAAATCTGGCGGAAAACGCCAATCCGCTCTTCCGTTGCAGCAAGCAGCAGCTTTTGGAAATCCCCCTGCGCAATCATTGCAATCTGCGTAAACTGCTTGCGATCCAGCCCGATTAGCTCTGTTACTGCACGTGTAACTTCTTTCGCCTTCGTAACCGGCTCTCTCTCATCCGGGTAAATCAGCTCCGCTTCTGCTCTTTGGAGCGTATAGCCTTTCCCCCGCCCTTTTGGCCGCATATACTCAGGATTCCGTTTTACTGTATACCGTTTTCCCCGATAATCAAATGTAAATATTACAAATGTTGGTACATCTTCTGCTGCATATTTACTGCGGAACATATCTGCCCTGCGTACATCACCGCTGGCTTCTCCGTACAGTGCAAACGCGATAGCATCAAAAATTGTCGTCTTTCCCGCTCCGGTATCACCTGTAATCAAATACAATCCCTGTCCGCCAAATCGTTCAAAATCAATCTCCGTCTCATTTGCATATGGGCCAAAAGCGCTCATTCTAAGTTTTACAGGTTTCATATTTTTCTCCTTTTCAATGCTCCCGTTCAGGAAGAACATTACCGATTCTCTTCAATAAGCTTTCTGATAAATGCTGCCTGTTCCTGACTCATTGGCTGATTATTCTGCAGTTCATAAAATTCCTCAAACAATTCCAGTTCCGTTTTCCGCTGCGTATGCTCAGATACCTCAATCATTTGGTTTTGTTTCGTACGGCTGTTATCATAAACAAGCTGCATTAAATTCGGATAGATCACGCGCAGCTTTTGCAAGGCATCCGGTACATCTTCCTCATCCGTCAGAGTAATCTGTACATAATCATGCGTGTCTGTCCCTTCATAAAAAGAACGGGCGGTAACTTCTAAATAAGTCCCCCGTATTTTCCGCATATCATGAAGCGGCTTTAACGGTATCGTACGAAGCAATACCTGTCCCTTTTTGACAAACTCCACGAAAACGACAGACTTCTCCTGTGCCGCTTCCGAAAATGAATATTTTAACGGTGTTCCACAATAGCGCACCGTCTCGTGTTTTACAGACTGTGGACTATGAATATGGCCAAGGGCAACATAATCAAATGCATCAAAAACCTCTGCATCCACATTGTCAATCCCTCCGACTGAAATATCTTCTGAATCACATCGGCCTGCACCTGTCACAAACTGATGGGAAACAAGAATATTTCGTTTTTCTTTATCAATATCCATCCGTTCAATCGCCATTCTGACCGCATCATGATAGGATTCCGGCATCTTCGTATCTGCTTCTTTTTCTGATTCTTTTTCCAATTCTTTTTCCAATACATGCCGCATCACTGCAGGCTTTAGAAACGGCAGCAAATAAATATACAATTCTCCGTATTCGTCAGTTACCGTTATTTTCGTGCTTGTTCCATCATAGACCGGAGATACATATACATCTCTGCTGCTCATCAGCTGTGCTCCGAACGCAATCCGCTCAGGTGAATCATGGTTGCCGCTTATGGCAAATACCTTTATCTTTTGATCCGCAAGCTTTGTTAAAAACAGATCAAATACTTTTACTGCTTCTGCGGATGGAACTGGCTTATCGTAAATATCTCCCGCTATCAAAATACCGTCTACTTGTTCTGTTTTGGCAATCTCCAATATTTCTTTTAATATATATCTCTGATCTTCGATCATCGAAAATTCATTCAGGCGCTTTCCAATATGAAGATCTGATATGTGAAGAAATTTCATGTATGTCCTCTCTTTTCTATTCTTGATCCCCTTTGCATCTTTAGAATGATTTTATCACAGAAGCAATTGGATGTCATTCCTTTATCCACAAAATATTATCAATTTATTGCCATATTACATCTGTTTTATGATATAATAACAGATGCGTGTTTCAACATGCATACCAGAATAAGGAACTGCCAGCAAATGATCGTCACAACTTGCTGATAATTCCTAAATATAAGAAAAGGAGACTCTACATGGAAAGAGAAAAATTAGGCTCGCGTATGGGATTTATTTTGTTGTCTGCAGGCTGTGCGATTGGCATCGGCAATGTATGGCGCTTTCCCTATATTGCAGGCGTATATGGCGGAGGCGCTTTCGTACTGTTTTACCTGTTTTTCCTCGTGATTATGGGCATTCCGGTTATGACGATGGAATTTGCCGTAGGACGCGCCAGCCGTAAAAGCATTATCCGCAGCTTTGAAACACTGGAAAAACCGGGACAAAAATGGCACCTGCATGGATATCTTGGTATGGCAGGCAATTACCTGCTGATGATGTTTTATACTACCGTAACCGGATGGATGCTGTATTATTTTTACCAAATGCTGACCGGAAGATTTGAGGGAAAAGACACCGATCAGGTCGGCCAGATGTTTTCGGATATGCTCTCCAGCCCACAGATTTTAACAGGAGCTATGATCCTCGTCGTCACTGCCGGAATATTTATCTGTTCGATCGGTCTGCAAAAAGGTGTGGAACGGATTACAAAGATTATGATGAGCCTGCTGCTCGGCATTATTATCATACTGGCGATACACAGCTGCCTGTTAGAAGGCGGTGCAGAAGGATTAAAATTTTACCTGCTTCCTGATTTTGGAAAGATGAAAGAAGCCGGAGTCTGGGAAACCATTACTGCAGCGATGAATCAGGCGTTTTTTACGCTTAGTCTCGGCATCGGCTCCATGGGCATCTTTGGAAGCTACATTGACAAAAAACGCAGCCTGTTAGGCGAATCCGTCAATATTGGGGTTTTAGATACGTTTGTTGCCTTCGTATCCGGCCTCATTATTTTTCCTGCCTGCTTTGCATTTGGCATCAGTCCGGATCAGGGACCAAAACTGATCTTTGTCACTCTGCCAAATATTTTCAACAGTATGACCGGCGGACGGCTTTGGGGCACGCTCTTTTTTGTCTTTATGTCATTTGCCGCATTTTCAACAATATTAGCTGTTTTTGAAAATATTATTTCCTGTGGTATGGATTTATTTCATTGGACGAGAAAAAAATCATGTATGATAAACCTTGCAGCGCTGATTGTACTGTCCCTGCCCTGTGCGCTGGGCTTTAATCTGCTCTCCTCGTTCCAGCCGCTTGGCGAAGGAAGCACTGTATTAGATCTGGAAGATTTTCTGGTGAGCAATGTCATACTGCCAATTGGAGCTTTGTGCTACCTATTGTTTTGCGTATCCCGATTTGGCTGGGGCTTTGATGCATATTTAAAAGAAACAAATACAGGTGAAGGTCTGAAACTGCCGCGCCAGATACGGGTTTATGTCACATATATTCTGCCTGTGCTGTTATTCTTTTTAATTGTAAAAGGACTGATTGACCGCTTTTAACATAAAATATTACATTTTAAAATAACATTTCCAAACTTCCTTTCAACGAAACTATTTTTTACGTTAAACTACTTTTACAATATACTAAAAATATATTTACAAATTGTCCATTATATGTTAGAATTATTGAACTGGAGGCGAACAAAATTGTAAAAGGAGGAGGCTCTATGGTGAATCAGTTTCAACCATATGGATTTGACGAAAATGCGCTTCGTGAAATGGAAAATTTTAAAAGAAATTTTTTGTCAAATCAATATAAAAAAGATAAGTCTGAAAATAAAGGACCTAATTATAAAGAAAAAGTTTTATTAGATGATCAGAAAATATTTGAAAAGTTTTTAAATGATACTGATTCACAAGACTTTTTAGACTTAGAATAATCATATGAGTCTGACAATCGTCAGACTCATTTTTGCCTGGCACTCTCGAAGAAAAATCCAGCGTAACTTTATCAGATTATTTCTTTACAGTTCCTTACTTTACGATAATGTACATATTTACAATTATTATTGGGAGAATATCTAAATGAACACAAAGGAAAACCAACGTTACGAAATAGAATACGCTTACATTTTAGAACATTATACCATTGAAGCTTTGCAAGAACGCTTTGGAGTATGGTATTCAGAAGCCCAAAAATTTATCCAGAAAAAAGGATTAAACGAATACGCAACAATTAATTCCAGACGTTTAGGTTATGCCGTCTGCGACTATTTTGCAGATATGATAAGAATGAAAGAATTTCATGGAATAGACCATGCTAATTTGAACAAAGTCTATGCTTACAGCAGCTATTGGTTCTTACGGCGCCAGCCAATACAGTTAGTGTCAAATGTTGAAAAAGACACTGATCTTTATATCAATGAACTTTTTATCGTTAACAACTTAATCGCTAAACTAAAAGGACATTGTACGCATCAGGAAATTATTCAAAAGCAAGCTTTGTTAGAAATGGCTCATTTATGGTTTTATAATTTTAAATTCAGAATTTTTACTGCTCAATCATTAGAAGTTGCGATTTGCAGCTTTTTTGCTGCAAACGGTAACAGGAGTACGATGAAAATATGATTAATAAACATGATTTTTTAAAAAAATATAATAACGAAGAATTATTTTTACAATCAGGATTATCGTGGAAAACGTTGATGGAAATTGCAGCTGATTACCTTTCCAAAACTAAAATATTTAAAGAAACGGCTGCCGACTTCGTTCAGGAAATCAGTAATTTAGAGCCTGTTCATTCTGTCAGATTCAGAATAAAAAATCCTGAACATCTTATTGAAAAAATAATCAGAAAATCTGTAGAATACGAAAACACAGATATCCAGTTTAATAAAGATACCTATTTGATTGAAATAACAGATATTATTGGCATAAGAGCATTATATGTTTTTAAAAGCGACTACCTCCCTTTACATAAAATGTTAATCTCGAAATATAAAAAAAATTTTTGTGAAAAACCACAGGTAAAATTACGAAGAGGCGATGATCCGAGTATTTATTATGGACTAAAAAATGTTGAATTCCAAAATGGCGTCGATTATAGATCTATCCACTATACAATTCGGCACATTAACCATGAAGGTATTATAATCCCTATAGAAATACAAACCAGAAGTATTTTTGAAGAAGGCTGGAGTGAAATAAATCATAAACTACTGTATAAAAGAGAGTATTCTGATATTGCAGAGAAAGCATTATTAATAAAAACATCCTCTGTTTTAAGCTCATTGGCAGGAGATTGTGATACATTAGGCGATTTAATGAAATCCATAGCAAAACGTGAAGAGGATATAGATATATTAGATAACAGTGTTTTATTAGATGGCCACTCTATCATTGATGAAATCATTAAGAATCATTAATCTATTTTCAAAAATAAAATCTTTTTAAAAATATTACACATACTCGGGCAGGCTGATCCATAATTTCTAACTGAAAATATGGATCAGCCTGCCCGCTTTATTCTATTTCACACCACTATAATAATTACAACTTATGTTACCTCTCAATTATCCGACTTCTTAAATGGAAATCTTTTGAAGCGCTACCTCCCGATCCTGATATTTTACAATAAACGGCACATGATTCCTTACCGCAAGCAATACATATGTCCCTTTGGAACTTTTCATATCGACAATTTCTATCTCTGCCTTCTGTCCGCTAAACTTTGGCTCAAATGCATACTGACCGGGCAGCCCATAATAATAAATATACCGCATATCGTTATCTGCAATCTCATACCATCTATGATCTTTGCATTTGCGAACCGCTTCGAGCGCTTTAGACGAAAGCTGGCTTTTCTTTAGCCTGCTGATATTGAAACTCATCTGTCCGCCGTCATCCACATCGTCCGTATCGGTCATATCCTTCAATATTTCTTTTGCTTCTGATTCTGTCAAGTTTGCAATCGATGCTTCTGCGTAATCGTCTGAATGATCCAGCCTGATATCTACTTTACCATCTTTATCATAATGAAATAATTCAAACGACTGATCCTTTCGCATATCCATAAAAATTCGGATTCGTCTTCCCCTGAAATAATATGCCCCATTCTTTTTTGTTATTCCAAGCTGACGATATGCATCCTTACGCATCTCTTCCTGATTTGCTTTTTCTTTTTCAGCCTGCGCATAGACGTTTACCGCACAGGAATAAGTCTGTCCGTATACTTTCGCTTTGATAACTGCCTCTCCTGCTTTTTTTGCAGTCACTTTTCCGTCTTTATTTACTGTCGCAATTTTTTTATTGTCAGAAGACCATTTGACTTGCTTATCCGTCCCAAACAGTTTCAAAATAATGCTTGTGCCTGCCGAAAGAGATACTTTCGTTCTGTTAATGCCTATTTTTAGAATATCCTTTTGTATTTTTTCTGCTGCCTTTCCAAACAGCTGAGCTTCTTCTTTGGAGATTGATTTCTTCTCCAACAAATGTTCTGTCTGAGTTTTTACATCACGAGCCAAATTAGGAACATCCTTAAAAGGCCCAATCGCTGTATATTCCTCTTTTTTTACAAGAGTAATGCCAATACAGCCATCCGTAACTCCGCCTGAAGGCATATCCTGTTCATTGGCCCCTTTATACAAAATATAGAAATTGCCGTTTTGTTCGATCATTTTATATTCTGATAATGAAGTTTCCTCTTTCTTTGATTCAGACTTTACTTTTGGCGCTGCCTGCGGCTGCACATATGCACCTGCCACTACGGCGCTGCCTGCAAATAATAATGCAGCAACCGCTGAGAAAACTACTGTCCATCCCGTTTTCCTTTTCTCCTTCATAATTGCACCCAGCCTTTCTTTTAATAGTTCTTTTCCTTGAAGCAGCGTGATAGAGGCGAAAGCGTTTTTATAAAAGCCTCCCTCTCTCATTGCACGCAGCAATGTATCACCATATGCGCGTCTTCCATCTGCATCCAGTTTTTTTATAACAGCTTCATCACAGGAAAGCTCGCACAGCCGACTGACTTCACGTTCCAGCACATATACAAACGGATTAAACCAGTGCAGGCATATCGTAAACTGTACCAGCCATTTGTAAAACATGTCCCTGCGCCTGTAATGTGTCAGCTCATGCAGCGCTATATAGTAAAAATCTATGTCCGACAGTTCCGTCTTTGTCAAAACAACAGCCGGATGGAAAAATCCAATCAATAGCGGTGATGCTGTCAGACTGTTTTTGTAAAGCTCTGTCTTACAATGCAGACCATTTTGTTCCATTACCTTCCCTAAAATTTCCAAGCGGTTGATTTCATCAACTGTAACACATCCTGCTTTCAAAAACTTTACAAAACTTTGATATATCGTTATTTTTCGTATGAATAAAATAAGCGCTGTCACCAGCCAGAATATCCAGATATTGTTTGCAATATTTTTAAAAAATGCCAATTTCGTATTTTCTGATGGAATATCCTGTATCTTCATGGCATTTGTCTTTTCGCTATCCGTCTCCTTTTTATCCGGCAACGGCTGCTCCTGTGCTACCACTGCGATTTCGTTCTTTATTTCATCCTTTTCCTCTGTATGTTCCGTACTGCTATCAACTGCGCTGTTAACCCTTTCTGAAATCTGCCCGATCGCAGACTGTACCTTCCCCTGTATCTCATGACAATAATATCCAACCAACCCGTTACCCGGATTCCATGGAATAAGCAGACGGATTATCACAACAAGCCAGATATAATACTGCCAGCGTTTACTGAATCGGTTTTTATACAACGGACGCAGCAGCATAAGCGCTGTCATCAGCAAAGCCGCAGAAAAAGAAACAGACACATATCTAATCAGCAGTTCATTCATAAGAATCACCGCCATTCTGCCAGTATTTTTTCAGCTCTTCATAATCCTTCGCAGACAGCAGTTCTTTTTGAATCAAAGTCGTAACAAGTCCCTTTGCGTTTCCTTCATAGATCTTATTTAAAAAACATTCTGTCTGTTCACTTTGATATTCTTCTTCCGATACCATCGCTGTATATTTATTGCGGTGTCCAATCTTATTCGCTTTGAGCAGTTTCTTATCCATTAATCGGGATAACAGCATGATAACCGTATTTTTGGTCCAGATAATTCCTTTTTTTTCCAAAGCTGCTGTTATTTCTGCATATAACGCGCTTCCTCCATTTTCCCAAATAACTCTCAATAATTCCAGTTCATAATCTGATGCCTGCTGCATATGCTTCTCCTTTCCTCCTTAATCCGAATATCCTAATAATCGCAACTATGTAAATTTTTTTATGTGAATTTTTTTATGTGAATTTTCTAAAAAATATTAATGTATCAAATGCAAAGACAACAATCTGTTATCTTCGCTTTTAAGATAACAAATTGTTGTCTTTATGTCAAGTATTTTTTGGTTTTTTTCCAATGTTAAAACAATATCAGTAAAACGATTGACACAGGTTTGCATTTAGAGTATTATGCTAACTTATATGTGCCATATTTAACCATGTAATAAATGCAGTTGATAAGCTGAGTCAAATTATAGCGTTTCTATACATAGCTAATAATAATTATGAAACCCGTCATATAAATGTAACAGATTTTTTCCAACAATTTTTATTTGAAGTTTTTGAATGAAGGATTTACAAAAATGAAAGATTTAAAAATAAGAAAAGAAAATTTGATTTTCAGGAAGAGGATTCTAATTTGGGAATAACTCTTGAAGACCCTGCTTTTATAAAAAATGAAGAAGTTTTTTGTTATACTGTAACTCATGAAAAAATATGTATTGTAATTGAGGATATTTATAAACTTTTAGGAACTGTGAAATAATAACTTTATTTTTTCACAGTTCCTTATTGGACAAATGAAAGAATCTGTTTTCTTACCTACTCTCCAGTATATTTAAAAATCCAGTGCCTAAATATGATAACAGAATGATTTTCAACTCTTGATCTCCAAGATGCCCTTTTTGTATTGTTAATAAAAAATCAATAAATATTGCTTTCTTTAAATATTCAACTCTTTCAAGATTAGACGCATTTAAAATATGAAACAATACCTTTTCGCACATTTCCGGCATATATCCTTGCATTACAAGCTCTAAGGATTCTTTCTCAAACAAATCTGCATCAGTATCAATAAATTCATCAAATCCGTTTATCCCTTTCAGCTCAAACTCATTTTTTATAATTAATAACCGTTTAATATATGGAATTAAACCTTTCCGTTCTTCAAACGTGCAGTCTTCTATTTTATTCCAGTTAATAAATCTCATATTTTAAAATGTCCCCGTATATAATGTCCCAGCATCACCATCAGACAAACGCAATGAATATGAGCCTGTTGCATATTGTCCACCCATAGGATAAATATCCAGCACTCTCGCTACCCCATAGACCAATTTATGTTCTCTAACCTTTTGATTAGCTACAACCCCCATGTTCATGTTATATAATGTAATTGTTCCGTCTACGTCACATCTGTCAAAAGGAAAACCATTATTCATGAAAACCACTTTACAGTGGCCGTCCGACTGTCTTTCTATAGTTACCAAAACAGAATCCGGAAACCAGTTATATGTGTCTATTCCAATCTCTCTACATGCAGTCAGTTGCTCCATTTCCTCCGGTGAAATAAAACATAGCTGCATACCGGACTCTTTGCTTTCAGCAGAATACATTTTTACATCAGTTTCCGCTGCCATAACTGTTGAAAGAAACATGCTACAAACCAATAAACACAAACTTAATACCTTTAAAAATTTACAGGTTAGTTTTTTCATCAAAAGTTCCTCCTTATAAAATTATAATCAAAATTTAATACATAGTTCAAATGGATGCATACCATTTTTCACTCCTTCCATTTTATTTTAAACGAATAATACTTTGGAACTATCACAGGTTTTTTACATACAGTTCTTTATCAAGCATGAAATCACATTTCCTTAACTCATGATATTTTCTCAAAACATATGAATTCTTTCATTATTCCATTTGAACATGTTATTCTCTTATAATACTACAAATTAAAATTTTTTCAACCGTTTGTGCACGGAATACGAATTTCGTGCGCAAATTACAATTGCAAACTTTTTCTCAAGTTCCTGCCCGATTAGTATCCATTGTTCATCATCAATCCAAATACGGCCACTCCGCCAACCGCATACAGACTATTTATCACCAGACAGACCTTCATTAAATGATTCTGTACCTTTACTTTCATATAAGAAATCATAGTAAGCACTCCGCCCAAAATCATAGCTGCTGCATAACAGGAAATCAAAACTTCTGCAGCAGGTGACTTTAAAGCCCAGTCAAAAGACCTCAAAGGCAGAATCGTCCATGGAATAAACATCATAAGCGTACTAATTGCAGTTAAAATCTTATTTTTCATATCATAATCTCCTTTCAGACTGCCCGAATCGGATGCAGGAAATACTTAAACACACAATTGTGATGGTAACAGCAACAGGTATCCACGGTATGAATTCCACCTGTGCTGTCGTAAGATTAGAGGCGAGTTTTCCATATTCTGCAGTTATCACAAAAAATGGATAATCCATTGGATAAACAAACCACGCTTTTGTGTTAATCATTAATACAGACGGGACGATAGACGCAAGGCCGATACTGACAGAAAAGATCGGTGTGTGGATGCATACAGAGAGCATCCAAAAAAATGCAATCATCGGTATCGCAGATAAAAACAAACAGGCGATTTCTTTTACAACATACAGCGGCGGCAGTAAAAATGTGTATTCCCGGACTGCAGTGCAGACGGCAGCGCTAATATAATACATGCCCGTCATCATTAAGATCAGCGCTGCCGCCAATACAAGTAATACAACAAACTTAGCCATACAAAGCTTCCACGTATTGACTGGCAACGCAAGCATTTTCAAAATCCCCTTATTTGTCCGTTCTGTCTGTCCTAAAAGAACGGTTCCCACTACCATACTTGCAGGAAATAAAAACCACGACATTCCCATAAATCCCTGAATAAAAAAACTGTTTTCCGGAGAGATGCCTTCCGCCTGCATACCAAAATTCAAATCTGCATGAAGGATCGATGGTATCCAAAGAATCACTGTAGCAGCAAACAAAATCAAAAATATCTTTGTGCGTTTTATTTTCTTAAATTCAACACCAAGAAGCGATAAAAAATTCATACGAACTCCCTCCTTATCCTGATACTTAGAATCTCCGCCAGTGCAAGAACTGCCATCTCTGCCAAGACAGCACAGATATAGCGCGTTATCAGTGTTATATCTGTACCTGCAAACATCTGAAAAGGCATCGCAAATGGAAAAAGCGAAAAAATAAAACGATTGGCAGGCAGCATTGTCGCTGTAAAGACACAAATTACACCGATGCCAAGCGATACCCACATATTCCTGCAAAACTCTGCTATCAAAAGAGATAACACGATACATGGCAGCATCAATAACAGCGCATACCCAAAACTTTTCCATAGCTCGCCCCAATCACCGGTTCCGATTTGAAACCAATGATATGAACAGAATACAACTGCTGCCGCTTCCATCATCAATATGAAAATACTCATAAAAAAGATTAGCATTGCTTTACCGGCAAAAACAGCGCTTTCCCGCATCGGAAGCGATTTCATCTTTTGCATTGCGTGATCCGCAAATTCCGTATGATATAAAAGACAAGCGCCGACGACAACAAGCAATACATTTAACATCGCCATCAGCTGCCAGTTTGCAGAAAGCAAAATATACACAGGCGTCCCTTTCTGCGTCACATACATTTCTGAACGAAACGCCATATTCAAAGCAGGCACAGCCGCCGCCAAAATACCACCGCCGAAAAATACAGATAAGAAACCGGTTCGTTTTGCCTTTTTCCATTCCAGAAAAACACTCATCTTACAACACCTCTCTTTTGATTATCCGCATCGATCAAAGCAAGAAACATATCTTCCAGATGGTCCGTTGGATAACCTTTTGCAGAAGCGCCTGATGTCAGCTCGTCAAGCGTTCCTTCAAATAATAAACGTCCATGATTTAAGATACCGATCTTGTCAGCCATCAGCTCAATTTCAGACAATAGGTGCGATGATACCAAAACCGTACAGTCAAATTTCTTTGGAAGCGTTCTGATAAGCGTCCTGATTTCATGAATGCCTACAGGATCAAGTCCATTCGTCGGCTCATCTAAAATCAAAATGGGCGGTTTGCCTATCCAGGCGCCTGCAAGCCCTAATCTCTGTTTCATGCCAAGTGAATAGTTCTTCGCAAGCCGTTTCTTAAACTGCGTTAAGCCTGCCATTTCAAGCGCTTCTGATACGCAAGCTCTTGGAAGTCCTAATATTTTACGGATAATCTCAAGATTTTCTTCCCCGCTCAGATTCCCATAAAAAGCAGGCGCTTCAATAAATGATCCTGTCTCCCTTAATATTTCCATGCGGTGTTCAGGGTACTTCTTTCCATTCATCACAAAAGAACCGCTTGTCGGTTTTGTAAGACCCAAAAACATTTTCATTGTCGTCGATTTTCCTGCACCATTCGGACCTAGAAATCCGTAAACAGCCCCTTTGGGAATATGCAGATTAATACTTGAAACTGCGGTAAAATCTGCATAAGTTTTTGTTAAATTTTTTGTTTCAACCATATAATTCATTTCATTTGCTCCTTTCATCTGCTGTAACCTAAGCATACTGCCCCAACCTTATGTTGACTTTTTCTCTACCTTACATTTTCCTTAAATTTGCTAACTCCTATAAAAATTAAATTTATTTATGCTATAATACGAAACAAACGGATAACATAAATATCTAACAAATAATTCATCATAAAATTCCTCATAAGAAGCAAAAAAATATAAAATCATCATAAAAAATCATCATAAAAATAAAAAGGAGATATTGATATGAATTCTCATTATTTAAAACAAAAACGGATTCTGCTTGTAGACGATGAACAGGAACTTTTACAGCTGGTTGTGTCCATTTTAAAAGAAGACGGGTTTCTGAATATAAAAACAGCCAAAACAGTCCGGGAAGCAATTACCATATCCAAAACCTGTCAGCCACAGCTCGCCATCCTTGATGTCATGCTCCCTGACGGCAGTGGCTTTGACCTAATGAAGCAGCTAAAAACCCTCGGAGACTATCCTGTACTCTTTTTAACAGCCCGCGGGGAAGACGATGATAAGTTTCAAGGATTTGGCCTTGGTGCAGACGATTATATCATAAAACCATTCTTGCCGAAAGAACTGCTGTTTCGTGTCAATGCCATTCTTCGCAGAAGCTATAAACAGGAAAATCCTCTCATCAGGCTGCAGCATAGTGAAATTGATTTTGATCGTGCAGAAATTATAAAAAATAAGGAACATATTATGCTTACGGCAAAAGAATACAATATTCTCGCAGCTCTGTACCGGAATGCAGGGCGAATTGTGACCATTGACACTTTATGTGAAGCAGTCTGGGGAGATAACCCATTTGGTTACGAAAATTCTCTAATGGCACACATCCGTCACATCAGAGAAAAAATTGAGGCGAATCCATCCCGTCCTGTTTCATTGATAACAGTAAAAGGACTTGGATATAAACTCATAGTGGAGGATACATCGTATGAAAAGCGTACCTAAACTGATACAGCGCTTCGTTAGTATCATGCTTTTGTCTTCCGTTTTGCTGGTAATCTTAAATATCACAATGTTAGCTGTCTATACTGCAAAACAGATGCCAAATATCCATCCTTGGGCAACCGCCGAAGAAATTGCCGATCAGCTTCTTTGGGATGGCCAAACATACCATTTGCCAAAAGAAGCTGCACATACATTGAAAACTTCTAATATATGGGCTATTTTTATTGATAACAAAACGAAACAGGTAGTATGGCAAACGGACAATCTTCCTGCATCGATTCCAAAGTCCTATTCTCTATCAGATATCGCCAGTCTGACGCGTGGTTATATTGACGACTATCCGACATTTACAGGCGAAGCTGAACGTGGACTCGTTGTACTAGGATATCCGAAAGACAGTATTTGGAAGCATTTGTGGCCGAGCTGGGACTACGCTCTGATTGCCGGCCTGCCTAAGATGATACTTTTTGCTTTAACAATTAATATCATATTTATCTTTTTTATTTATTTTATTGCAAATACCAAATTGCTGAAATCCGTAAAACCGATTGTAAACGGCATCCAATCTCTTACTACAGAAAAAGCTGTTTCCATACCGGAAAAAGGACTGCTTTGCGAGCTTGCCGCAAATATTAATAAAACATCGCAAATTTTACAGATGCAGAGCAGACAGCTCCGCAAAAAGGAAACCGCAAGAGCAAACTGGATCGCAGGTGTATCGCATGATATCCGCACACCATTGTCAATGGTTATGGGCTATGCATGTCAGTTAGAAAGTAATCCCTGTTTACCGGAAGAAGACCGCCGAAAAGCATGTGTTATTGTAAGACAAAGTGAACGTATGCGAAATTTAATCAATGATCTGAATCTCGCATCGAAATTAGAATACCATATGCAGCCGGTAAATCCCGTGAAACATAATATGATTGCTATCGTCCGGCAAGTAATCGTCGATTTTATCAATATGGACATTGACAGCAAATATCCAATAAAATGGGAAACAGCAGAAACTTTAACTGCATGTATGATTGAGGTAGATAAAGGATTAATAAAACGAGCCGTCAGCAATCTTATTCAAAACTGCATAAACCATAATGAACAAGGATGCCATATCTTTGTCCGTATTACATCTGAAAAACAGACATGTATGATAGAAATTACAGACGATGGCTGCGGAGCCACAGATGAACAGATAAAACAGCTGAATCATTCCCCACATTATATGGTTTGTGACGAAAATACAACTGAACAGCGTCATGGTTTAGGTCTGCTGATTGTCAAACAAATTGCTGCAGTACATGGAGGATGTATCAAAATTGGACAAAGCCCGTATGGTGGGTTTTCTGTAAAGCTTCTTTTGCCAATACAGGAATCATTTATAACAATTCAGAGAGCCCATTGAACTGTTACCATCATTCTACAATTCCATGAAATAAATTTTCTTCATTTTCTTCATTTGTACAGGACAAAAATCAATGACACAACCCACTATATGTCTGATTTTTGTCCAACACTTACAAAAAATATTTCTATTCCTTTCAAGAAGAAGACGAATTGGAAGCAGCTACTGTTATGCTGCACACAAACATTATAATGATTACCATTTCCTGTGCCAAAATCATAGCCACCATACTGCCTACCGATGCTGCCCGAACCGCATCTGTCCTGATATTCTCATTTTGTGCTAACATTCCTGCGTACATAAGCCGCTGTTTTGGCGTCACGTTGCTCCACAATCCAAATCCTTTTTGTTTAGAAAGCCATTCATCAATCTCGATCATTTCCTGAATAATTTCTTTGACCGGCATATCTGTCATAGCAAGCACTCCCAATGCAGGCAGTTCGTAATTTGTTCCATATTTTTTGCCTGCTTCTTTTAGTCCATGAAACAGCTGCATTGTTTTTTCACATTTTAATTCTGCTGGTTCATCAAACAGCGCCAGCACATGTGTTAAAGACTGAAGCGCATTTGCATGCATAAACTGCGGTTTTAAAACCTCATAGCACTTTTCCATATCCAGAATCAGTTCATCATCAGACTTTTTAGAAAGCGCCAGCAACGCGCAAAGAGGACTGTCTTCGCTGCTTGTCAAAAACGGATGTTCCGCTTTTATCCGCTTATAAAGCGTTCTGGTCCGCTCTGCCAGTTCTTCATAGTCTTTCTCTTCTGTCATCTGTGCAATCATCATAGCCGCCATTGGAAGATAAGAGGAACTCATAAAATCCTTTTTCAACCGTTTATAGACGGTCAATCCCTGCTCCATGAGCTGTTCTTCCCGACCGCTTTCTGTCAGTATCGCGGCAACAGGGACGCGCACTACTCCTAAAAAATTTGAAAATGCACTAACTTTTTTTGCAATCATTTTCTTGCACTGCTTTAAAGCAGCCACATCCGCCCTTTTGTCCGCCATTGTAAATATACCTGCGCCAGCTAGGCATGTCAGCCCGTCTTCCCACATAAATGCCTCTCGGAACACATCTCTGTTTTGAACCAACAATTCACATCGTTTCTTTGTTTCTTCTTTCATTTTCTAAACCTCTTTCCTGTTAAGGAACTGTAAGCAAATCCGTTCCTTACCCTTTTGTACAAACTGCAAATCTATTATACCATCAGAAAAATTCTTTGTCGACTCCAAGTTAAGGAGATGTCAGGGAATATTGGATTGTTTGGAATAATTTGCTGCCTGCAGTCATTTTTAAAATTCATAGGAATCACACAAAGACCTGACACGAATCTTCGGGATCCCTTTATATCCTTTTGGCAGACGTCCGGTAACAGCACGCTGCATCCTGCTTGTCAAATGCATAAAATTATCAGATAACACCATATCCGTCTCCGTCTCTATTTCTACAAAAAATGCCGGAACATCACTTTGCAGTGTAATTTGAAGCAAATCTTCATTTCTGACGCTGCTGAATGAAATTTTAGCTTTTTGTATTCGCATATGCTTATAGGGCTTTGGCATTCTCACCTGATGACTGACAGACCCGTCTGAATGCCGAAAAACTGCTTCTACAAAAACTTCTTTTTCTTTTCCTAACATCACGTCCTGCAGAAAAACAGATTCCATTGCTGTTACTGATAATGCAGGGCATTTAACTTCACTGTTCTTTTCATACAATACTTTGCCATCCATATCTTTCACATACAGCTGTACATTTGACTGTATTTCCCGCAATGTCTCATTTTGCACATATGGCGTATAAACACCATTCCCGTTATCTTTCAGGCTTCCCAGAATATCCGCATAAAAATGTCTGGCCATATATTGTAATGCTTTCCATCTCCCATAATAGTCCACACTTGACCATGATGCGACTGGCCAGTTATCATTGAACTGCCAATAGATCGCTCCCATACATCGTCCGCGATTGCGTCTCCAATGTTCTACTCCTTCCTTTATCGCTAATCCCTGCATCACCTGGCTGACATAAATAAGACTTTCAAAATCTTTTGGATAAAGAAAGTTATCCGAAAGATATCGCATGATTTTTCCATTTGCATCCCCGTTTTTCTGATGGCTTTCCATCACTTCTGAGAAAATATTGCGGTCTGTTGGAAGTGTAAATTCCCGAATCGTCTTTATAGATGGAAACGACTGGAATCCAAACTCTGAACAAAACCGAAAATAATAATTTTCATAATCCGTAAATGGTTTTTCTCCATGCCAGACATCCCAATAATGACGGTCTCCTCTGTCATCATGATCCGGCTGCCGGAAAGCTCCGCCAGAGGATGGTGACGACGGCCAGTAAAAAGTATCCGGATCTTCTGTTTGAAGGATCTTTGGGATGATCTTTTCAAACATTGTCAGATAATCCTCACGAAGCGCCTGTGAATGGTCACAAAATCCTCCCCAATGATCCCAGGCAGATTCCATCTCATTATTTCCGCACCAGATTCCAAGGCTGGCATGGTGACGCAGACGCCTGACGTTATCCTCTGTCTCTGCAATTATGTTTTCCCTGAATGCATCCGTCAGCTCGTATATATTGCACGCATACATAAAATCCTGCCAGACAATCAGCCCTTTTTCATCGCATCTGTCATAAAAGATATCAGACGGATAATACCCGCCGCCCCAGACTCGAATACAATTAAATCCGCAGTCCACAGCCACATTTAAAAGCTCCTCGATCCGCTGCGGCGTTATCCTGGAATAAATGCAGTCTTGCGGAATATAATTCGCGCCTTTTGCAAATATTTTAACCCCATTGACGCAAAAAGCAAATTCTTCTCCCCAGGTATCTTTTTCTCTGCTGATCGTCAGCGTCCGCAAACCTATCCGACACTCTTTTTCATTTAAAACCTCATCCTGCCACATCAAAACTGCCCGCACCGTATAAAGCGGCTGTTCTCCATATCGATTCGGCCACCAGAGTTTTGGATGAACGATTTTACATACCCCATCCTGAACGGGCAGTCGTTCTCCAGACGGTGCAATAACTTCGGCCTGCAGCCGCAGCTGCGGCATTTTTTCCATTGCTTTTTTTAACGTACAGACTTTCTCATCTGCTGTTTTTATAAATGCTTCTACAGATATCTTAACATCGTTAGCCGTATGATTCTGCCGTATTTTGATATGTTCCAGGCTGGCCTGCGTAAATGCGCGAATATAAATATCGCGCCAAATCCCCATATCCGGGAGCTGCGGGCCCCAATCCCATCCAAACATAGAATGTGCCTTTCTGATATACTGATTCTTTTCCATTGCTCCGCATGGCGTATAAGTAATTTCTTTTCCAGGCTTTGGACAGTATTCTCTAATATAACCAATTGCAGAATGGAATCGGATTTTTATCTCATTCCTGCCTTCCAAAAGCACATCGGTACACACGATTTGATATCTGCGGTGCATATTATCTACGGTCTGCAGCAATACGCCATTGATAGAAATATCTGCAATTGTGTCGATTCCATCACAGCATAATTCATAGACAAATCCGTCCTGTTTTTCCATATTGAACGTTCTGGAAAACAGAACATCCTGATCGAGAAATTCTCTCGCTTCATATTCATTCATACGGTCATAAGGATCTTTTACTATCCCGCACTCCGTTGCCGCACTTAATATAGAACCAGGTATCTTTACCGGACATTTTATTTTTTTATCTGCGTTCTGTCCATCGTTTTTTATACTTTCTGCCGTCCACCAGCCGCATAATGTCATGCGCTGCTGCATTTTCTTTTGCTTCATATTCTGATTGTTCCCCCATTCATTTTCAATAGGATCCCTTTATCTGTTCTAAGATAAAAGGATCTTTTATCTTCGCATCTTCTGCCAACAGTACAATCTTAGACATAATCTCGGCTGTCTTTGGATCTTCATCTACAAATGGCAGAAACAGTTTTCCTCTCTTCTGGCTGTGTACCGGCAGAATATTCAGCATCGCGCCACCTTCCTGATGTACTACGCCGCTGCCTAAATGCACATTATAATTGCCCCTCTTTCCCTGTATCAGCGCATGGCTGTCTTTTAATGTAACATTGTTTAATCGAAACAATGGAAGATTAAACTCCACAATTGCCCGACGCATCTCGATCGTAGAATGGCTTGTCTGCGGGTCTACCCCGCCTGCGTGCGCCACACTCATCGCCAGATCCACATCCCGCATCACTTCACTGTAAATCAAGTCCGGTACCTGTTCTATCTTAAGCGCTTCAAACGTTTTGCGATCTGAAAACTCCACCCATTCCAACGTTGGAGCTTCTACATCACTTGGAGAAAACCAGTCGGCCAGCGCATAAATTCTGGCTATAATATTTTCTTTATAATATATTTTCTGAAGCCCTTCTTCATAATCTGCAATCCATCGACGTCCTTTCAGACAAGCCACCGTTTTTTGCGGCTGTATCTGATTGCCGGCAAACATGCGTGATGATTTCTGGCCCAGCTCTTCCGCCAGTTTCACATACAATTCCCGAAATACCTGCTTAAATGGCTGACAGATCTGATTGTCAAACAAATATTTCTGATAAGAATGCCAGATACCCATCTGGTAAAAATCTAACGGATGTGCAATTCGAATCGAATCGTTTTCTTCCAGCTCTTTCATGCTGCCATCCCAGGCACGCATCTTCAATTTTGTAATAGGACCTGTCTTATCTTCCAATATTAAAAATTCCGTATCCTCTCCACGAATAAAGACAAGCGTTCGCAAAATAGCCCGTACGACCGGATTGTTCATCAGCCCTACCGCCTCTGCTGCAGTAAAATAAGCGCCATCTTCCATAGATACTTCCATTAGCTTCTTCGCTCGCAAATACTGATCCTTTAACTTCTTATTTGCATCCTTTACTTCCAGAACATAGGCATGTTTTCCAAGCCGTGACGGGATAGATTTGAGCATTTTTTCTCCCTTTTTGCATAACACCCCGCTTTTGCCTGTCTCATCCACATACAGACGGATCTCCACATCATCTACCGCTGTCCATTGCATACCCGATGCCATGGAAATATACATGGTTCAAAGACAACCCCTTTTTTGGGAAGCCGCTCATAAATATCGAAGAACTTTTCATAATGTCTCTGCGCATCCGCACGGTCTTCAAAATAATCTGTTAATATGGCTACTTTGGGCTTTACGAGCTCATTCCTGCTACTTCCTTCGTCATACAGCAGCTTATATGTATATCCGCTTAAAGGCGCTGTAAAGGCAGGCATAAAGGCAGCTACCAGCTCCAGATCATCGGTATATTCCAAAATGGCTTTTCTCGCCGCCTGAAATTTTAGTTTTTCATAAAACAGATTTTCGTTATAAAAAGACGCTGTTAACTTCTGATTTTTTGTCCCATGATCGATCAGATCCATCATCGCATCGATTGCTGTATCCGCTTCTTCAAACCCCAATGCCCACAGCGCAACACTGATCGCAATCGAATCATTTGTCTGCAGCTGACTCCTGCAAAAACCCGGATCATGCAGACATCGCCCCATCAAAGTCAGCATTTTCCCATTCACACGATCTACACTATTTTCATCAAAAATACCAATCCACGTAGAAACAGCCCTCTTTACAGAAGAATATCGGATCAGATCATTTGCTTCGATCACCTCATAAACCGCTAAAAACGCATCTTTGGTTCCCTCATCCATCGTCTCGCAAACTGCCTGACGCAAACCTTCCTGCAGCCTGGCTGCCAGCAGCAGATCACAAACAAGCTTATGCAGCTGTTTGTGATCCGAACAAAAAATTCCAAGTATCATTTCACGATCCAGATATGCGGTGCTGTTTTCACTGAGAATCAGATCCTTTAACGCTTCCGTTACCGCCTGATTTCCCCGGTCAATCTCAGCCGCATAAATCAGACTGAAATTTTGCGTAAAATTCCATTGGCGCCTGATATAATCCAGTTCTTCCTCCGTCATCTTTCTATAAATGAATTCTTCTAATTGTTCGCCGCAATAAAACAACCTTTCATAAGCAGACAGTAACTCAAATATCCGCCGAATCTGTGGGCCGTATGCTGCGGTACGCACCGTTCTGCGGTTCCAGCCACAGGAAAATGGAAACTGATTGATTTTGTCAATGATATATAAAAAAGACTCCTGATATTTTTTCGGGACAAATACGTCTAACAGCCCTTTATGGTCTTTCGAGGCAAACCATTCGGACGGTTTTTTATCCGGTTCCTTTTGATATTCTCTTATAACCTCAAAAATATGATCTTCATCTATCCGATAACCGTCGTATGTTTCCTTTATCATTTTACTGGCTTTACCCGCAAATTTACGTATGCGCTGATACATATCTGCTTTCCGTTTTTCAGTAATCTCCTGTCTTGTACTATAATTATATTCTCCCATGTTCCCTGTTCCTTTCTGCCTGTTCTCCTCCTACCACATTCTCCCTGCCAGCATCGTAAGCCGCACAAATGTAAAAACACTATGATCTGTTATGGCAATTGTATCATCCAGCGATTCTAACGGAGTCCCATCCATAAAAATCCGATAGATGCCATCTTCAAAACATTGCAGAGCATTCTCCTGTGCTTCCTGCACATCCGCTTCTTTTTCACCATGATTCTCGCCAAAAGAAATCCGGCCGGCCTGTGCCTGGTCTGCGATCTCTGCTTCAGTAAGCGTCAAAAGCGCAAGGAGCTTTGATGTATGAATATGTTTATTGTATGTAATGACTTCTGCTTGTGTAACTGCAAGGATCAGATCACGTACCGTAGATGGATGTCCCTGTATTTCGTATAAAACCGCTTCTACCGACTGCTTTCGTTTTCCGATAGATTTTGTGGCAACTTTTATTTTCATAGCTGGCTCCTCCTTTGAGCGCTGTTTATTTTCCGGTAAATATTTCATCTGCTGTAATTTTACCACAAAATAAGCCAGCTGAAAATGCTCAAATTACTCACTATCGGTTACTCTCTTCCTGCTAAATACTTGCTTTTCCAGGCAGGTAAATTACACAATGATTTTCGTGATCTTAAAATACTAGTTTCACATAGAAAAATTTTATTGGATATGATATAATATGAAATAATTCATTGTTTCACATTATAACAGATATATATGAACAACTAGAGGTGAAAAATATGTGTATTACAGAATATAACGAATCTGAAACAATGTTAATGTTTAAAGAAGAGGGGCGCAAAGAAGGCAGAAAAGAAGGCCAAATAGAAGGCCGTAAAGAAGCTGAAGCCATGTTTGGAAAATTAATGTCACTTTTATTGGCTAAAGGATTAACCGAAGACGCAAAAAAAGCTTCTGTAGATAAAGATTTCAGAATTGCATTATATAAAGAATATGGCATTCTCTGAAAACAGATTCATAACAGAAAAAGAAACAGCCATATTCTGCTGTTTCTTTTTCTGTTCCGATCATCTTTATCTCACCTTATTTTGTTCTCCTCGCAACAACAACCAATCTTCCATTTTCCTGTGAATATTCACAGGTAGACAACATTAAGATCCTGTCTCCATATTCTAAAGCGCTCTCTGTATCAAACAGCCGGTTTGCCTTTATAAAATCCTGGCATTGTTCAAATTCTTTCTCATTATTATATTGGAAAAATTGGTAATAACGAAACCCTTGCTCGTTTTCGTTTAAAATCCTTGTCTTTAGGACAGCTATTGCTTCATAAATACCTGTTTCATAAATAGTATCAAAATGTATTTCATTGTGTTTCTGAAAAAAATCCACATTACGGTACATATTCAGCGTACCGAAAATATGACCGTTTTTCATATTATGTCCATAAATAACAGTATTGTCATCTTGCGGATAAATGCTGCTGGCCTGATCTACAAACAAGGCGCCTTCTGCTGACTCAGCGCCCGTAAAATCATGATGCAGATAAAACTCTCTGTCTCCCTCTGACCGCATAACCGGCAAATCAATCTGAGTGTCCGGTATCTGCAGCCATCCGTAAAGCTGGGGATACAGTTCTGACATTTCCTTATACTGCGCCAGCTTTTGCGGACGGGATTTTGACTTTGCCGCTTTCTTTGACTGATTCTTGATACGAACCTTTTTCAAAGTTTGAACCGGCTCTTTGCGTATTTCCGGCTGCGGATTCTCCTGTGTAAGATGATCTGTCTGCTGCGGCGCCGACACTTTCATCTGCTTAAGGTTCCATTGATCCAGATTTCTTTCAACCTGTCCATACAGCCAGACCGCCATAAAACAAGCCGACATTCCTGCCAAAACCGGAATTGCTGCGTGTTTTATCCATATCAGAAACGAACCGTTTTTTTTCCGATTCACTGCTGCACACTGTTCGTTTAAATCATCCATGAGCCATAAAGCAATCTTTTCCAATTCTTTACTTTGATCTTTATTCTTATCCTTTTGTTTGATCCCTGTTTTTTCTTGTAACAGCAGGATAAATGCCTTGCCCAATTGCGTTTTAAAATATTTGTCCTGTTCTGTTTCCAGTCTGGACAATGCTGTAAGCCATGCCTTTTGATCCTTGTTTTTATGCACCTGTATAAAATTCAGTAAATGTTCCGTATCCTGCATCAAAACCGGCCAAAACTTTGCTGCTGCAGATGTATCTGCCTCAGAAACTTGCCTCAGCAATTCAAAAAATGTACTTCCCAACCGGCCAGGCAGTATCTTTGATTGATTCTTTTGCAGTTTTTGGCAATAAGACTTCATTTGGCGGGAGTTCATACGCCAGACTGCGGCAATTATTTTTTTTATATTTACAAGAGTTTTCTCTTCTGATGTCCAATCTAATACCATGCCTGCTCCTTTCCGGTTTTTTGTTGCTTCCTTTTCTTGAATAAGATTATAACTCTATAATTTTACACGGATGCTCCTTCCTTTGTTGTATCATAACAAATTCCAAAATTTTCAGATTCTTTATTCCCATTTTACCTTTTGTGTCATTCAAAGTCAATAAAAAGCCAATTTATCAGCTCTGAAAACTACTCTTTCGGACTTTTACTTTTTTTCGTCTTAGTTTGCCCCTTCGTAAACTCACTGGATGTAGAATACTGAAGGATATATCCTGTCACCTCCTGCTGTTTTTCTACGCTATATTTCCCCAGAACGTGTTCAAATAATGCTTTTCATGAGATATTTTCTATATACCAGTAGTAAATGCATGAAAAATTTGCTGCTCTGTCATACGATATTCCTCTGCAATCTCTAACAACATGCTCCCAAATTGCTTTGATTGAGCCTTTAATATTTCTATATGCTGCTGAATGTGCATCAACCTGCACTGTATGTTATCCATGTTGCCAGATCGGTATGTTTGTTTCATAATTCGTGCCACAGACATAACTTCTGTCCCGGCTTGTGCCAATTTATTAGCCATTTTATCAAATTCCCCAGCAGCCTCACGCATACCTGAAATATGTAAATCGATCAAACAAGGACTGCCACTCAGGCTTCCCGCATACTCTTGTGAAATATCTGTATCATAAGCGGCTTCTTCTATTCGGATATCGCTGCCATTATTAACAATTTTAATGCTATGCATATCATCATTTACCATACGAACAATATGCAAAAGATTACGCAATTGATCCTTAGACAGTTCAATACCATATTCTGAATGTATCCAACTGCTAATATGTCTCAGTAACCAATCTGGAATCTTTCCGGCTACAGAACTTAGCATAGAATAAATAGTATCAAAATCTATACTTTTTGATAGTTCTTATTCTATCCGCCGCAAAATTTTAACACATCCATCAATCCATATATGAAACACAAAAAAGCGTATGGTTTACATTACATTCCCATACGCCCTTTATCACAACCCATTCAGGTTATTCTATTCATTTTTTCAAATATCCCTCTCGCTTGCCCTTTATCTTCTTCCATCAAACTTAATATTTCACGATCTATCCTAACATACATTTCCTGCAGCTGACGAACTTCCCATTTCTGATTGCCCTTCTTTATTTCTTCCTCCCTGATTTTGATCGCATTATTTAAGCAAGTTAACGCAAGCTTATACCGCAAAATTTTCTGCCTGCTATTTTTACATTCGCACGCCATTTTATAAAAACTATCACACAATCCTTTATATGTAACAGACATATCTCCTGGCGATATTTTATCAGCAAGCTTTATCCTTATTGTCTCTGCTTTTCGATAATAAGAAACGGCTGTTTCATACTCCTTCAAACTATAAGAAATAACGGCCATATTATTATATGCCGACGCCATATTCGAATGCAGTTTTCCTTTAAAGATATGCTCAAACCTCTGTATAGACTTATTTTGAAACTTTCTGGCTTTCAGCAAGTAAGTATTCTTTTTGTTATCACTCCCCTTATCTTCCGCCCACATGCCCTGGTACAGCAAAGCAAGATTTCCTTCTATTGCAGCAATATGCTTTTGATTCTTTAATTTTTTCCATACCTGATACGATTTTAAATAACTCTGTTCGGCCTTTGCGTCCTCATAATTGTAATAAAAAATATAACCCTGATGCTCATATGCCTCGGCAAGAAGGCTTTCTGAATAATGCCCGTTCTCTTCTGTTTTTATGCAATGCCTGATATACTTTTTTGCCTGGTCATAATCACCAAATTGTGAATAAAGCACAGCAATATGATAAGTAACCTCTGAGATAACCAAATCCATTTCGTCTGAAAGAACGTCTAAGATAGATTCTGCAAATGAAAGAAACAGTTTTGCCTTTTCCACATCCGGGTTGTCCTTATAAACAATCTCATCACCGATCCCTTTCAATAAGCGTAATACAGCATCTTTCGGTATCTGGATTCCTCGTTTTACTACTTCTTTTACTACCGGATGCATATAATACTTTTTTTCCCTCTGCTCAAACCACGCATGTTTTACCAGATAAACAATATTATAACTGTTAGACAATCCAAGCCATTTTTTCAAATCAGCCGGAATCCATTGCACTGGCAATATTGCCATACAATACAATATTTCTTTTTGAACGTCCGTCAATTTCTTAAAGTTAAAAGTTCGGCTGAGATGTCCAACCAAAGTGTCTTCTTTATTTTCTACAGAAGCAATTCCCTCCAGATCAAATCCTTCCTGAATCAACTTGTTTTCCAGTTCTTCCAGAGAATAATTTTCAGCATTTCCTATCTTTCCTAATATTTCGATGACCAAAGTATGTCTTCCTGCTCTCGTAATAATGTTTTGTATACGCTTTTCGTCATACTCAAGTTTGTAATATTTATAAAAAAGCTCAATACATTTTCCATCATCAAAATAAGGAATTGGAACTATTTCATAATGCAAAAACTTCTCGATGCGTGATGTACAGACGATACTGCATTTTGCATTTGAAAGTTTCGATAAGTACGTTTCCTCCTCTTCTGTTACATTTACATTGTCAATAAAGATAATCGCCCGTTCATCTATATCCTGTTCGATAAACTGTGTAAACCTTTTTTCCCAGTCCTTTCCATCCTTCGGATAAAATAACTGTTTTTTCATGTCGTCTAACAAATCTTTATCATTATAGACGATCCATGCCAAAGGACGGTTTTCCGTTTCACTGATTTCATGAAAAATTCTCCTACAGACCGTAGACTTTCCTATTCCGCCTATGCCGTTAACCAAAACTAGCTTTTTTGATACGTTCAGACTTTCTAAGATCATCTCACTCTCAGCTCTGTCCAGATACTCTTCTGGAGGAAGAGGAGGCTTTGCCGTTAAGATTTGAGGATATACCGCCCTTATCTGTCTGTTTTTCGTATTCTGTAATAAAATGTAATCTCTTAAAACGTCTAATTTTTCCTCTGCGATTGTAATCTCTATCAAGTGGAACCATTCATTTAATTCGTCTATACCAAATTCCAAATCAACAATTTCATTTAATATTTCAAGCAGCGCATCTTCAGATAGTATTTGATCTTTGCAAAGCAGCTCCTCTAAAAATCTTTTACTAATCATCATATCAAATTCAAAACCATATTTCAGGCTGAACTGAATCAATGCCTTATGAATACAATAAATCAACTGTTCTGCCACAGTATTTCCTTTTGCATAAATCTTATCCATTATTTTGTATATGACAGATCCGTCAATATGATTTGCAATAATACTTTGTAATATTGGCAATGTAAAATTCATATGATTAACCTCCGACATACCGTTTCATTCACGTAATTGTTTTGGATGTATTTTCTAATTCATCTGTGATTCGTAACTGTTTTACCGCTACGTATTTCTCAGCCTTTGTATATTATAATTCAATGATATCTATTATGCAATAGATCATCCATATTCTGACTTTTCACACCTTTGTATCTGTAACAATTTCGATCATCCATTGAATCGTTACCTTTATCTCAAATCATTATCTCCAATCTTTTATCTCCAACCGATACCCTTTTAGCTTTCTGTAAAACGTAGCCTGGCTCATTCCACATCTTTTTAGCACCTCTCCAAATGAAATCTCTTTTCTCTCCCATTCATCCACAATTTCTGGAAATTCCCTGGGCACCTGAACCCGCGGTCTCCCAAATTTGACTCCTTTCGCCTTTGCCACCGCAATCCCTTGTTCCTGACGTTTTCTGATATTATCTCGCTCCGATTCTGCCACAAAAGACAAAATCTGCAGCACAAGATCCGCAATAAACGTCCCCATCAAATCCTTCCCATTACGTGTATCCAGCAGCGGCATATCAATGACACAAATATCCACACCCATCTCTTTTGTAAGCACCCGCCACTGTTCCTGCACTTCTCTATAATTACGCCCCAGACGATCAATACTTAAAACATATAAAAGATCTCCCTCCTTAAGACGTCCCATCATTTTTAAATACCCCGGCCTATTAAAATCCCTGCCTGACTGCTTATCCACATAAATATGACTTTCCTCCACACCTTTTTTTCGCATAGCTTCCATCTGACGATCCTCATTCTGATCCGTGCCTGATATCCGCACATACCCATACACTGTTGTTCTCTCCATTTCGTTTTATCCTCCTGTAAGTATCTATAACCTGGCAGAATCAAATGAACTGCCTGCTACTATTCTGCCACATTTCTAGTACATCGGTCACAAAATAACACATAGGTAGGCGCAGGATATTTTTTCGAGCGTGCATGGCAAAAACCGGAGGTGTACCGGGGTACATTGAGGATTTTTGCCATGTACGATCGGAAAAATAGACAAGCATAACTATGGGTTATTTTGTGATCGATGTACTAGATTCCGAAAAAGAAAAGTAACACAGACACAGCCTTTACACTTACCAACACATACGCTATAATAATTGCAGTTATTAACAACGGTATTATGGAACATACGCCATATCACAGAAAGGAACTTTATACTATGAACCTGCATTTTCTCGGCGGCGCAATGGAAATCGGAGGCAGCTGTATTTATATCAAAATCGCCGGAAAAAAAATTTTGTTAGACTGCGGCATCCGTCAGTCTGTCTCCAAAGACCCTATTCCAGATTTCCGTACGATTCAGGAGCAAGGCGGCCTGGATGCTGTCATCATCAGCCATGCACATATGGATCACATCGGCACACTTCCAATGATTAGCAAGGCATATCCAAACGCCCGAATTTACATGACCGCAATGACCGCTGACCTGACACGCGTATTATTATATGACAGTCTGAAAATTATGAATTACAAAGAAGATGAGATTCCGCATTATTCTGAACAAGATGTGCTCGCCATGCTTGGCAAGATTTTTCCGGTTGGATTTCAGACTTCTTTTCCCATCTTTGACCAGCTGAATCTGACATTTTATCCAGCCGGACATATTGCCGGGGCCGCTTGTGTTTATCTTGTCACAGAAGAAGGCAGCCTATTTTATTCTGGAGATTTTTCTGCATTTGCGCAGAGGACGATCGAAGGCATTCGGATCCCGAAATTGCGTCCAGATGTTTCTATTATAGAGACCACTTACGGAAACCGTCTGCACGCAAACCGTCTGGTAGAAGAAAAACGACTGATAGAACTTGTAAAAACATGTATTCTGGAAAAAAAGAAGATACTGATTCCTGCCTTCGCTCTTGGCCGTGCGCAGGAAGTGCTGCTTATTCTGCGTGCCGCTATTCAAAATCAGGAAATTCCTGCCGTCCCGATTTATGTTGATGGAATGGTTCGTGATATTAATACGATGTATGCCCGTAATCCTACTTACCTGAAAAATGCATTAGGAAAACGAATTCTAAAAGGAAATGAACCGTTTTATACAAAAGAAATCCACCCTGTCGCTCCTATGCAAAACCGGGACGATCTGCTGTCGGGTCCTGATCCTGTAATTGTTGTGTCCAGCTCCGGTATGCTTACCGGAGGGCCGAGCGCGCAATATGCCAGCCGTCTTGCCCCTATGGAAAACGCATGTATTATCATTACCGGATACCAGGACGAAGAATCCCCCGGGCGCCAGCTTTTAAACCTTTTAGAACATCCTCAGAATCAGACACTTACCATCAATGGCAGTACAGTTCCGGTAAAATGCCAGATTGAACAGGTTGGATTATCTGCACACGGTGATAAATCTGAGATTATAGCATTGCTAGACCGTCTTTCCTCCCGTCACGTATGTCTCGTTCATGGAAATGAAGACGTCATCAAAGAACTTGGCAGAGAACTTGCGGGCGAAGATTTCCGCCGCAGAATCTATTTGCCGGAAAGCGGACAAGAATATGAAATTTCCCTCCATAACAAACGTAAACAACTATCCTTCCAGCCAGCCCATACGATGCAGATGAAACGACCATTTACAAAAGAAGATGAACAGCCGCTTTGGGATTACTGGCAGGCACATTATCCAGGAAAAGCTTTTTCTATACCGCAAATTGCGCACATTTGGTACGGACATCCAGATGCCGGTATTCAGCAACAAATGCAGGAGATATTACAAAACAGCATCTATTTTTCTTTGAACACACGCAGGCTGTTTTTATTTGAAGCCAACACCCCCGATACTGTTGCACAGGCACTCGCTCCAAAAGAACTTACGATACAGGATTTGGAACTGCAGATACAGACTCTTTTCCCGGAAAATACATACCGAAAGATCGGCTATCACACTGCAAAAAAAGAAGTCCTGCTGCAGTTCGATTATCCAGACAGCCAGGACAAAGATGAATTTCAAAAAAAAGCTGAGCAGTTTCAAGATGCAACCGGCTGGACGATGCAAATGCACCCGTCCATGAACCACAACGCAGCGTCTCTTTTACTTTCTGTACTTTTGGGAGACCGGCTGCAAAAAACATCTTATTATGCAGAAAACAAATGTTATGCAGTCACCACGAGAAATGATACATCCAGTTCTTATCCGGTTTCTGACACCGAAGCGGCAAGACAGTTTTTAGAAACAACCGGATGGACTTTGCGTATCAACGGTAGGATGCAGAAAGCAGAAAACTCTTCTGCTTCTTCCGAAACAAATACCGCCAGGTCTAATTTCTTTTCTCCGTCAAAGACTGTTGAACAGGCCGAGCAAAATATGGCTTTTTTCTGCATTGATGAAACATTCCGCGATCTGCCGCACAAGCCGGACAAAAAAAGCTTAAAACATGATGAGAACGGGAAATATCTGGAACTTGGATTTATCTCTCCTATACTCGGCCTGCAGTATGCGGACACTTTACAGTCTCTCGCAGACCAAACCGGCTGGCGTATCCGCATTGCGGATAAAATCAACCAGAACGAGCTGTTTAAAACAGCGCAGCTTTTGTGCCTTCAGCAAGATATAACGCTTGCCAAAAACCCGTCCTACCTTCCCGCACAGCAAACAGTACAGTTAAAGCTTTCCATGCCCCAGGCAGAAGAAAAACTGCGTCAAATTGCTAAACAATTTTTAGAACAGACAGGATGCAGCTGTATCTTTCTTTCGTAAATAACTTTATATGGCTCCTGCAGAGACCGGAATGTATTTGCTGACGCATATCATACGTCAGCAAATACAACTCAATAATGAACGAAATTTTCTACAACAATAATTTATTCAGGCGCTATTGTTTTTTCAAACGTGTGTTTGGATGTTTTCACACAAGAAACTATAATCCACAAAACCGCAATAAATCTTCATATCTTTCTCTGTTATCCCGCAGAAGCCATCGTTTAAACGCTGCAAAAGCCGCTCCAGCGCTGGTTTCCTTACGTATAGCATATTTAAAATCTTCTTTATCAATCTCTTCCGCCTCTTCATATTCCCGAACCAGATTTTCAAAATCCGACAAACTTCGCCTTAATTTGCGACGTATATGGACTGCTTCCAACTTTTTCTGCGCTGTATTTCCATGATATATTTCGTTCAGTAACTCTATTGTATTTTTAACCTCTGCCCCATCCTCCAACGCTGAAAATTCATATTCCTCATCCATTCCAAAATACCCTTTTTTACGAAATGCAATCTTTAAATCCACATCTATCTTAGAACAATCCAGTATCGGATCATATTTTGCTTTTTTTATATTGTTGCAATGTGTACAGCTTAAAAATAAATTATCCCAGTCATATTTCAATTTAACATTCTCTTTATGCGGCCTTAAATGCTCAATCTGGTAAGAAATACATTCTTTGTTTTCGCAAATATAACATTTTCCATGAAACATTTCAAAAAGAGCTGCATTCACTTCCGGCGTATTATAAGTTTTATGAGATGCTTTCGCCCTGCTTAAAGATTCTACTGCAGCCCTTGCTTTAACTGTATGATTCCGACTGAACTTTACCATGTTTCCTCCTGTTTTTTTCTATATCTTCAAACGCATCTTTGGCTTCCCTGGCAAGATTTCCTGATAACTGCTTTAAATACATCCTTAAATTTGCTCTCTCTGCCCGCTCTTCTTCTGTAGGATGCACAACTTCTGATAATATCTTATACCGTTCAACCTTCTCTAAAAGAAGCTTTGAATAAGACTCTGATTCAAAATATCCTTCAACAATTCCCTCCGCTGAATACCCTGACATATCTTCTACACGGATCTTTTTTTCTAAATCATATATCACGCAGTCTTCTACCGAATTCAAAATATAAGGAGAATGTGTTGTAATGATAAACTGAATATTTGGAAATATTGTAGTCAGTAAATCAAGAATAGACTTCTGCAGATTAATATGCAAATGTGTCTCTATTTCATCGATTAAAACAATTCCAGGCAGCGTAAAATCAAATGTTTTATGATTGTGTGCTTCCATCCGAAGTATAAGGTCAAGAATAATATCCAAAATCGCTGCAAAACCACTGGACAAAGAATAAAAATCAAATGTTTCACGATTTTTTTCCTGAATCAGAAACGAAAAGGAATCTTCGTCAAACACCAGCTT
The DNA here is from genome assembly GCA_910584345.1 of uncultured Eubacterium sp. GTDB lineage: Bacteria > Bacillota > Clostridia > Lachnospirales > Lachnospiraceae > Eubacterium_J. The sequence goes on from CAJTZX010000002.1 coordinate 62,809, forward strand.
CAATGAAGTATCCTCAAAAATTCTTTGCATCAGCCGCTCAAAATTTAAAAACCACTCTTTTATCTTATCTGCTTTCTCGGTGTTCCCATTATTTCTTGCCAGTGCTTCCGTTACCTTCATGTCAAGCAAATATTTAATAAACAACCGTCCCGGCGCTTCCGTAATATGATATCGATCTTTTAATTTAATTTTTTCAACATGCTCCGGAGCTTCTGCCTGAAAGACACGTTTGTCTTTATAATAAGCCAGAATGAATGTTCCTTTTCTTAACATCTCCTCCAAAACTTTCTGTGACTGATTAAACTTTAATAAAATACCATCTATTATTTTATCATCATCAAATTCCTCTTTCCAAACTATTAAACCAACCGGAATATTCTCAAAGTCATTTGTCGTCATAACATAATTTAAATAACCAGACATTGCTTCTAAAACGCTCGTCTTTCCACTGCCATTTTTCCCTGTCAGAATCAAATGCCTGGCTTTTTCATCTGAAATGGGAATCGTTATATTTCTCAAATGTCTGACATTTTCTATCATAATGCCTGTTAAAAAAATTCGCTCCATCGTTCTCTCCGTTTCTGTCTTATTATGATGCCTGCATATATTTCATTCATTTTTTATCTAAGGAACTGTAAAAAACAGTTCTATAGATAAAAGTATACCTGTTTTTCTTTTGCTTTTCAATCACTTCCATTCGCACATAACACATTTTCGTACCGTTCAGACAACTCATTGAACTGTTTCATATTATGGCTAAAAGAAAACGCGCCATAACTCATATCATGTTATGGCGCATAAACACGTTCTCTTAATAAGCAATAAATGCTTCTTCCCCATTTCTGCAAACCAAAAACTCATCCGGTTTACATCCGGTTAATTGTTCACTCCGTACATCCGGCTGACAGCCTCCAATACTGATTTTATATTTTCCCGGACGTATTACGCACTCACCGTCTTCCGTAATAATCGCAAAATCCCTCATTCCAAGTGTAATCTCAGCAAGTTTCGTCTCACCCGGTTCCAAAATCAGATTACACAGCCCTTTCAACTGATATCCAGGCTCATACACTTCCCTGTCCTCATGCCTGATATAAACCTGCACGCTTTCATGCACAAGATAATTACCCTCGTTCGTCACATTTGCCCGGACAATCACCTGGTCTTTGACATCACATTCCGTACGGCTGATATCCGTATCTGAATAACTGACAGCCGAATAAGACAGCCCATAGCCAAATGGATATAATACCTTGCAGTCCGTATATCGATAGGTACGATTTTTCATACTGTAATCTGTAAAATCCGCAAGCGCATCTGTATTTGCATAGAACGTCACAGGAAGCTTTCCAGACGGTGTATATTCCCCGAAAAGCACCTCCGCAATTGCTTTGCCGCCGCGCGCACCTGGATACCATGCATCCAAAATCGCATCTACGTGCTGATCCGCCCAGGAAAGATCCATCGCACTGCCAGCCAGAAGCAAAAGCGCTACCGGCTTTCCGACAGCCGCGACCGTTTCCAATAGTTCCTGCTGCAGTCCCGGAAGCTTCAGATCTGGCTTATCTCCGCTTGCATATTCATTCCCGGCATCTCCTTCTTCTCCTTCGATGGTCGCATCCAGTCCCAGACAAAGGATCACCACATCTGCCTGCTCCGCTGCCAGAACTGCTTCCTGGAAACGGTCTTTTGTTTCAGCCAGTCCTTCCACCTTGTCCTTATACAAATGACACCCCTGCGCGTAAAGAACTCTTATCTCATCCCCCACATATTGCTGAATCCCTTCCAGCGGTGTTATATATCTGGAAGAAGTCCCCATATAATTACCGACAAGCGCATCTCTGGAATTTGCATTTGGTCCGATCACAGCGATTGTACGCAGTTCTTCTTTTTGAAGAGGAAGTATGTGATCTTTGTTCTTTAATAACACCAGACTTCTTCTTGCCGCTTCTACGGAAAGATCCGTATGCTCCCTGCATTCCACTTTTTCATATGGAATATTTACATATGGCGACGGATCATCCTCCATCATGCCAAGGCGGATACGCACCTCCATCAGCCGTTCTACCGCTTCCGTTACCGCTTCCTCACTGACAAGTCCCTGCTGAACCGCTGCTCCAAGATGCAGATAGGCATTGCCGCAATTTAAATCACAGCCATTATTTACTGCCATCGCTGCAGATTCCGCAGCTGTCTTAGTCACCCCATGATGCAGATGAAAATCGTTAACTGCCCAGCAGTCCGATACGATATGACCTTCAAACTGCCATTCTCCTCTGAGAATGTCTTTCAGCAGCCGTTTACTGCCGCAGGCAGGTTCGCCGTTTACCCGATTGTAAGCGCCCATAACCGCTTCCACCTTAGCTTCTCTGACACATCTGCTGAATGCATACAAATAAGTGTCATACAAATCATGCTCAGATACCTGTGCATCAAATTCATGCCGCAGCGCTTCCGGCCCGCTATGTACTGCAAAATGCTTTGCGCACGCGGCCGCTTTCAAATGATCCGGATCTTCCCCCTGCAGCCCCCGGATATACGCTATGCCAAGCTCTGCGGTCAGATACGGATCTTCCCCGTACGTTTCATGCCCGCGTCCCCATCTTGGGTCTCTGAATATATTAATATTCGGTGACCAAAAAGTCAGTCCTTTATAAATATCCCGATCGCCCCGTTCGGAAAACTGCCGGAACTTTGCCCGTCCTTCCGTCGATACAACATCTGCAATGCGATATAAAAACGCAGGATCAAAGGAAGCAGCCATTCCGATCGCCTGTGGAAATACCGTGGCGACACCAGCCCTTGCAATGCCATGCAAGGCTTCATTCCACCAGTTATAAGCCGGGATATGCAGCCGCTCAATCGCCGGAGATGCATATAACATCTGTGACAGCTTCTCCTCCAAAGTCATCTGGCTGACAAGCTCTTTTGCATATATTTTTGTTTTCTCACTCATAGTTCTTCTCCTTTTATTCTTAATCCATATTTATGTGATTTTAATATCCATTCTTGTGTTTTTCGCTCTTGCCTATCCTCCCGAATGAAGTTACAATATTCATGAATTATATTCATGATAAGTTATATTCATGATAAGTTATATTCACGATAAGTTATATTCATAATCAGTTATATTAACTGCACGAAAGGGTAAAGCATCTATGATCGAATCTTTAAATGGAATGCATGAAATCGTTCATTATAAAGCAGATACAAACCTGCGCCTGTATCATAACGACCAGCATGAAAGCTATCCGTCCCACTGGCATACGCCTGTAGAGATTATTATTCCTGTCGAAAATATGTATTCTGTCACCATTGGCAGCCAGACAATTATGCTGGAGCCGACAGATATCATGTTTATCTGTCCTGGTGTAATTCATTCCCTGGCAGCTCCGGATAACGGCAGGCGGATTATATTTCAGGCTGAAATTACGATGTTTACATCCATTCATGATTTTGAATCCATCATCAGCCTGATGTCTCCGGCTCTGAAAATTGCAAACGTCCATTCCCCACATATCCACAGCCGGATTTTAAATCTGATGCTGGAAATCACTGAGGCTTACGACAATAATCGTTTTCTGCTGGAGACAATTGTTTATTCCAAATTACTGGAAATATTCTCTTTGATTGGCGCAAATTTTACAAAAAACTTTGAACATGTCGCGCATGAAGTTCAGGCTCATAAAGAATACGCGGAAAAATTTATGTCGGTCTGCACGTATATCAATGAGCACTGTACCGAATGCCTGAATCTGGACGAAGTTGCTGCAATCGCAGGATTTAGCAAATATCACTTTACACGGCTGTTTAAGCAATTTACATCTACCACTTTTTATAAATACCTCAACCAAAAACGAATCGAACATGCACAAAAGCTGCTTGCTGACCCTGAAATTACAATTACGGAAGCTGCCCTCAGTTCCGGTTATACAAGCCTGTCTGCATTTATCCGTATGTTTAAATTACTCAATCAATGCACTCCTACAGAATATCGGAACCTGTTTACAAATGCAGACATTCATACACCGGATCCTTCCTGACCTTCCCTATTCTACATATCCAAAACCGAGTATTGTAAACTTTTTATCCAGGTCTGCTTCCTGCAGCTGCACCCGCACAAAGTGGCTGCCACTTTCGGAAGCATTCAGTATAATGATGGCATTACAGTGCAGCCACCCATTCACAAATGGATCTGCTGTCCTTACATACCTCCCATCCACAAATATATCTGCCCGCCCGGCATCCGTTTCCCCGGAATCTTTAAAAATCAGCACAAGCGCCCGGCAGATAATCTTCATTTCAAAATATGGCTGTCCGGTATTTTTTCCGTTATAATGCCAGTTAAATGGAAATTCCGGCACAGGCTCCACAACCGCATCCATCTCCACACACTGCAATACCCGATCTTTTTCGGTAAAACCGCCTGGAAATATCTGCGCATCTCTATACCCATCTTTTTTGTCTAAGAGCCTGACATTTTCAAATGTATTTCCTATCAGCGGCTCATGTAATACCGATTCTGCCACCTCGTCAGAAAGCTCCGCCTGCTTCCATAGATATGCCAGACAATCCGCCATAACTGTATGGCCTGCATTTGTCGGATGATAAATATCGTAAAAGAACTGGTTTTTCGTCATTACCCTGCCCTCGTCCCGCTTTTTATAAAATTGCTCTGTAACCGCATTTTTGATACTTACCATTGGCAGATGATAATGGTTACCAATCGGTATCATACGCTCCTGCAGATTTTCATCATTGGCAAACACAGAAAACAAAAGAATAACAGCAGGCTCATTTGGCTGCTTGAATGCTTTTCTGATGAGACTTTCATAGCAGTCTCCCTTTGTTTCATCCCCTTCATCATTAACTGCAAATTCGATCACTACAATATCAGGCTTTACAATTCCATCTCTCAATACATCCCGCTCAAACCGGATCATTCCAAGCTGCGACGGCGTACCGCCCACACCAGCCTTAATAAACCGCACGTTTTCCTTATTTCCACATATTTCCTGAAATCTAAGATAGGACTGGTACGCATAACACTGCGTATGAATCGGCACTGCTCCTGCTCCCTGCGTGATCGAACCGCCGATATATGCAATCGTAACTTCCCTGCCGCTTTTTGCCTGTTCGATCACACGCCTGAGCCTTTTGCCATCCCCGCACGATACACAGGAACGTGCTATCATTTGCCTGTATTCTTCAGATCCAAACGCGATTTCATCTTCCTCTGCAATCTTTGGCGCATAGTACCCATCATTTAAATACAGCCGGATAGTTAACGCTGCCGTTTCATTCGGTGTTTCCAGAATCACATAAATTTGCCCTGGTATATCATCATCCTCTGCCCATTGGGCCTGTGACAAATATATTTTCTGTTCCGCCCCATCTCCTCGCAAAGTAGCCTGCAGTTTCGTGCCACCGCCATAAATATCGTGTTTTCCATACATTTGAAATACAACGATTACTTTCTCCTTTGGATTTTTCGTTTCCACGGAGATGCCGATACTGTGCACCAGCTTTTTTAATCCGTCCACACTTCTTAAAAGTGCCAGCTGGCTCTCATCGGTAACCCCTCCGGTAATCTGCGCACTGTTTACAAGCCTTTCACAGTCCTGATACAAATACTGGATTCCTCTGCCGTCACCCGTTTTTGTGCCAAAAATGTCTTTCTCTTTCATAATATAAAAAGAATCCCGTTTCTTTTCCGGATCCTTTGGCGCTGCCGGTCCCTGCATTCTGATTTCCTCCTTTTAAAAGTTATTTACAGTTCCTTAGTTTCAATTTATCGCATTTTTTAAATATCTGCTTATCAATTGTTGCGATATGTTTTCGATTTATTGCCCCGTTCTTGTCAAATGCCATTCACTCATGCTATGCTGATTCTATCAAACCGAAAGCCGCAGCCTGCGCTTCCTGCCATTCGATCAACCTTTAGATAATTCTGCGTCTTTTGATATGTACGGAAAATTGTGCATCTGCCGCAGAAAGGAGAACTGCCATGATTACCCCAAACAGCCTTCGTTTAAATTTAAAAATTTCAGCGATGTTAGGCGCTGTTATTTTTACCATTATTTTTATTTACCTGATTATTTACACGCTCCGTTATCAGACTTACGAAGAAACTATCATTGGACAAGAAAACTTAAACACACTCCACTCCATTGACTCATCTTTAAGTACTATGATTGCGAGCGCAGATGATTATTCCAAAATGATACTTGCTGACAGTGTCGTCCAGCAGCAGATGCAAACCGGAGATATTTTAGCAGATTTTGACAGGCAGCAAACCCTGATGAAACGCATTTATTCTGTCATGCAGTTTTCTGAATTTATTGATATGATCTGGCTGACCGATCAGCAGGGACAAAAGCTGATTATCGGCAACAGCGCCAGCATTTTTACAGAGCAGGGACAGTTGGCCGACAGCTACGAACGGTTAAAAAAACCATATGGAACACCCGAATTGATCGTGGAAGAAGGTGAAACGCGAAACTCTCTTATGCTCATACGCTCTTTTAACAGTCTGGAACAGTTTTCCAGCCTTGGATTAATCGGCGTACAGCTTAACCATGAAAAACTGGATGAACTGATTTCCAAAAGCGCCGACTTTTCCTCTGAACAGATTGCCATAATAAATGTAAAAAATGAAATCATCTATCAAGGCGGCAGGCAGGATTTGCCAAAAGATATCTTAACAGCGGCACATGAGATCAATGCTTCTGAAACTAAAATCATCCGAAAAGAACGTATGAATGGAAAAGAATATTTCCTGCTTGGCATTGTGAACAGGGAAAGAGGCTGGAAAATTATCCGTTATACCCCAATTGCCGGAAGCGCCGATGCGAGCATACTTGTAAAATTTAACATATTTCTGATTACTGTAATCGGACTGCTGATTTTTGTCGGTGCAGCCGCAATATCCAATATGCTTTCAAGTCCTATCCAACAGCTTTTGCGCCATATGAAAAAAGCAGAAAACGGCCAGCTGGAAAAAATCGCAGAGCAAACTATACTAAGTGAATTTAAAGCGTTATTTCATGGCTATAACGGACTGGTAGATGAAATCCACCGTTTGATTCAAGAAACGATTGAGCGGCAAAAACGCATTCGCATTGTCGAAATGAATGAAATCCAGGAGCAGATGAAACCCCACTTTCTATATAACGCACTGGATTGTGTAGAAGCGCTTGCCATGCTGGGAGATACAGACCGTGTATGTAAATTAATCGAATCTCTTGGAGGATTTTATAAAAAGTGTGTCAGCGGAGGACGGGAATATCTTTCCATCCATGATGAAATCCATATGGTCAGCGATTATATGGAAATATTGAAAATCCGTTTTGAAGAACGGTTCCGTTATGATATTGAACTGGATCCATCATGCAAAGACTATAAAATACCCAAACTGACCATACAGCCGCTCGTTGAAAACTCCTTCCAGCATGGGATACGCCCGAAAAGAGGTCCGGGATACATTCTCGTACGTGTCCAAAAGGAACAGGAATATGTACATATTATGGTTGCGGATAACGGAAAAGGCATTTCAGATGAAACCATCTGCGAATTAATAAACCCTCACAGCAACACACAAACCAAAAGTCTGGGCCTGCGCGGCACCATCCAGCGGCTAAAGCTAATTTACGAAACCGCTTTTTGCTATGAAATCAAAAACCGGGAGCTGTCTGAAATCCATTTTTATATTGACAGCAAAGTGTTAGGAGAAACATTATGGAGAAATTAAAGGTTATTATTATAGACGATGAAATGCTCATCCGAAAACTCATTCGCATGAAAATGGATATGGACAAACTGCATTTGGAGCTGGCAGGCGAATATCAGGATGGCGCAGACGCTATTGAACATTTACAGGAAGTACAGCCAGATATTATTATCAGTGATATCTGTATGCCCGAAGTAGATGGCCTGAGCTTTAGCGAAGCCTGCCTGCAATTATTTCCCGACATGAAAATTATTATTTTAACCGGATATGATAATTTCGACTACGCGAGAAGGGGCATCAAAGCAGGCGTTTTTGACTATCTGATGAAACCTGTCCGAGCGGATGAACTAAACGCTACGCTGCAGCGGGCTTGCAATGAAATTCTGCAGCTGCGTCAACAGGCTCAAAAACAAAACAAATTACTGGAAGAAATGAAACGAAACCTTCCGGCTCTTCGGGACATTTACCTAAACCAGGCGCTATTACAGGAACTTCCTGATGATGACATGGAATCCAATCTGGAAACCTACGGCATAAAAATCAGCCATGAAACCGACTGCGGCATTCAGCTTTGTATCATTGCTATCAAAGAAAGCATCTTCGAGCTGGAACTCACCGATCAAATTCTGGATGAAGCAAAATCCTTTTTCCAAAGTGACGCAGATATTCTCGTATTCAGAGATCACTGGAACCGAATTGTGATCGTTGCCGGAAAAGCCGATCTGCCGTTTGCCGAATGTCTGGATCTTTTAACCGCCATGATTCAGGAAAAATATCGCTGTCATTTCAGTCTTGGTTTATCTGAACGCTACGGTAACTGGACGTGCCTGCATCAATCGTATGTCAACGCATTGGATGACATGCAAAAAAAACATGACACCAGCCAGCAAAAATCCGCTGCTTACGGGCCATGGGATCAGCTGGCCGGGTTTCTGCAAAAAGGACTCGCTGAGGAATCTCTGGCAATCATCCGACAAATCTTTTCAGATACAGAAAGCTCTTCGAATACAGAAAGCTCTTCGAATACAGAAAGCTCTTCGAATACAGAAAACTCTTCGAATGCAGAAAACTCTTCGAATGCAGAAAGCTCTTCGGATACTCTGCAAAAGAAATGTATCCGAAGCTTCCAAAAACTGTATCTGGATCTGGAAATCAATCCGGCCGGCGTCCGGTTTGACAAAGGACTTAAGTGGTGCCATACAATCCATCAATTAAATCGATGCGTAACAGGTATTGTTACCGAACTGACCGTCAGAAAAAAATCCACACTCGACTGTCGGTATAGCGAGCTTATTACACAAGCCATTTCCTATATGGCTGCACATATGCAAAACGAACAGCTGAACCTGAATTTTCTGGCAAATGTCTTTTGCGTAAGCAGCGGCTATCTCAGCCGCTTAATCAAACAGTATACCGGAAGGAATTATGGCGATATCCTTTCTGATTTCCGTTTTCTGAAAATGCTCGAACTTATGAACACAACCGATCAAAAAGATTGTGATATTGGCGTTCAGATTGGAATTCACGATGCGCATTACCTAAGCATCTGGTTTAAAAAAATGTCCGGCTGCTCTGTAACCGAATACCGGAAGACAATCAGCCAAAAAACAAAATAATGAATTGCCACCGAATCAAAAAGCAGGAAAATGAAACATTCTCTGATAGTTTGTGAATGTATCTGTCTGCTTTTTTTTCGTATAATATGCAATAAGAAGAACATCTGTTACAACTATTTATTTCAGAGGAGGAAAAATCATGAAAAAGATACTGAAAAAAGTGGGAGCCTTGCTGTTAACAGCTGCTATGACACTTCCCTTAACTGCATGCGGTTCCGGCAGTTCGGACACGCCGGATACCAAAAAAGAGAGCAGCGTATCAGACACAGGCAGCGACGGCGCCGATAGCGGCAGTTCCGAAGAACAGATCACTTTGACTATCTGGCATCAGTCTGTTGCCGATACCGACCCGGTCAAAAAGATTATTGAGGATTCCGTCACCGAATACCATGAGCTGCATCCAAATATTACGATTGAGCAGGACGGCGTAACCGGCGAACAGTACAAAACAAAAATTAAAACTGCCTTTGCCGCAGGAGAAGCCCCTGACATTTCTTATATGTTCAGCGGCGGAAGCTTTGTAAAACCATATATTGACGCCGAATATTTACTTCCTATCGATGAATATATCAGCGAAGAGACAAAAAGCAAAGTACTTCCTGGTATGCTGGACGGATGTACGTTTGACGGTAAACTCTACACGCTGCCAACCGTAACGTTTCTTGCTAATCTATACTGCAATACGGAAATGTTTGATAAAGCCGGCGCCAAGCTGCCGACAAACTGGACGGAACTTTTAGATGCTGTCGACAAGCTCAACGCAGCAGGCTATACACCGATTATGATGGGAGAAAAAGACCGTTGGCCAGGTATGTACTGGTATGATATCGTATCCGCAAGGACAGCCGGAAACAAAGCTCTGGAAGAAGCCTTTGCCGATCCGTCCAAATTCAATTCTGAACCATTTATTCAGGCCGCAGAAAAAATGCAGGAACTGGTTAATGCCAAAGCATTTAATGATAATATGATGAGCATGAGTTACGATGAAATGGTAGAGGGCTTTGCTGCCGGACAAGGCGCAATGCTGTTCCAGGCAAATTGGGTGCATCCTTCTATCCAGGCCGAAACTGCTGCGACAAAAGATAAAGTAACCTGTATCTCTTTCCCTGTTATTGAAGGAACAGCCGGAAGCGCAACAGAATTTTCAGGCGGCAGTTCAGACGGTTACTATATTAATGCAAACTGTGAACATCCAAAAGAAGCAGTCGAATACTTATCTTATCTAAGTGAAAAAATCGGCAGAGTCGGCTATCAGATGGGCGCCGGACTTCCTTGCTGGAATACAGAAGGTGTGGATACATCTTCTCTGACTACACTGGATACGGAATCCGCAGCTTTAATGGAAACAGGCACTTCCTATATTACCTGGTGGGATAATATCTTCCCGGCAGAAGCTTCCGAAACTTATAAAGATCTTGTTGCCCAGCTGATGGCATTCAAAATTACTCCGGAAGAATTTGCAGAAGGAATGTCCAAACTATCTCCATCTGAGTTTTATTAATCTCATCCCTTACAAGGATATTTGATTCCAAGGCAGCTGTTTTGCTCCGTCTGAACCGCTGCCTTTTTTATTTCAAAAAAGAAAGGAGATGCGCCAAATGCATAAAATATTATCCAATAAAAAAGCAATCGTATTATTTCTGTTTCCGACAGTCCTGCTGATTTCCGTATTTGTCGTTGTCCCGATCTGTATGTCTGTTTATTACAGTATGCTGGACTGGGATGGCATCGGCAAAGGCATGTTTATCGGTTTGCAGAATTATATCGATATGCTTTCCGATACACGTTTTACCAGCTCTATAAAAAATTCTTTATTATATGCCGCATTTTCACTGTTTTTGCAGCTTCCATTTTCTCTGCTGCTCGCCATAGTAGTTGCAAATGTATCCCGCGGGGAAAAATTTTACCGCACAACATTTTTTATCCCCGTCATTATTTCCGGTGTTGTGATCGGACAGCTCTGGCAAAAAATCTATAATGGAGATTACGGCCTGTTAAACGCCGTCCTTGGAATGTTTGGCATCGAAGGCCAGGACTGGCTTGGGCAGGAAAACACCGCTCTGCTCGCCGCTTTTGTCCCAAATCTGTGGCAGTACATAGGATATCATATGCTCATCATGTATGCCGGCATTAAATCCATCTCTCCGGATATTAATGAAGCAGCTAAAATCGACGGTGCAAACAAAATCCAGACCGCATTTCGAATTACAATACCTTTATTAAAACCGATTCTGCAGGTATGTATTACCTTTTCCTTAATCGGCGCTTTAAAGATCTTTGACCTGATCTACGTATTAACCGGAGGCGGGCCTTTCTTCTCCACAGAAGTACCGACCATCTATATGTACAAAACTGTTTTTGATTCGTTTAATTACGGTTACGGAAGCGCCATTTCCATTTTTGTCATATTGGAATGTCTGATTTTAACGATCGTACTCAGACTGTTTTTCAGAGAAAAGGGGGAAACATCATGAACCAGAAAACTTCAAATAAAATAAAAACGATACTTACACATGCTCTTCTGCTGATATTTGCTTTTATTCAGATATTTCCTATTTTCTGGCTGTTTGGATTTTCTTTAAAAGACAACAGCGAAATCTTTGGCGGCAACATCGCCGGACTGCCGCAGCACTGGAGATTTGAAAACTACGCAAACGCTTTTTTTAACGCAAATATCATTCAATATTTTTTCAACAGCGTACTCGTTACCGGAGCAACCATTATCATCACGCTTGCCGCGGCAGCCACCGCCGCCTACGCAATATCCCGCATGATCTGGCGCGGCCGGGAGACGATGTTAAAAATCATCCTTTTGGGAATGATGGTGCCGATTCACGCCGCTTTGCTTCCGCTGTTTATTATTTTAAGCAAAGCCCATCTGTTAAATTCCTACTGGTCACTCATTATTCCATATGTGGCCTTCGGTCTGCCAATGGCAATATACTTATTTACCAGCTTTTTTGCCTCTCTTCCAAGAGAAATGGAGGAAGCCGCCGCCATTGACGGCTGCGGCATTTATTCGATGTTCCTGCGAATCATTTTTCCACTGATTCGTCCTGCGCTTGCAACTGTGAGCATCTTTACATTTATTTCCTCCTGGAATGAACTGATGTTTGCCGTCACCTTTATTAACAAAGCCGAATATAAAACACTGACCGTCGGCATTATGTCCATGGTTGGCGCCTATACTACAAAATGGGGCGAAATCGGAGCCGGGCTGATGATTGCTACCATTCCAACCGTACTTGTATATCTGCTGTTAAGTGAACAAGTGCAGAACAGTCTTGTCGCCGGCGCTGTAAAAGGGTAATCCATAAAATATCCTATATGTGGCAGTAGTATTTTAAATATTACTGCCACTTTGCAGATTTCGTATAACTCAGGGAATACCTATTCATCTTCCATTCGACTTTTCTGTGCAAAAGGAGCAATCTTTTGAAACATTTCCAGAGACTTCTTATCCTCATTCAGGAAATTTAAAAATATAACGTCAAAAAGCATCAAAATAAAGATTTCCCGCGTAATAGTATCATTGTTTTCCAGCGAACTGGTTTTGGGAATCAGAAAAACAATGTCTGCGTATGCAGAGCAGATCGATTTTTCATAGTTGGAGATCAATGCAATAAAACTATCGTTTTGGATAATTTCCCCAAGCGCTTCAGCAAGCGAATGCCTGTTCCCGGAAAAGGTAATAATAAGAAACAGTTCTTCGTGCGTAGCAAGACTGGCTCGGAATTTCAGGGCATCTCTCGTCGTGATTGCCTGTACATCCATACCCAGCAACGTAAATTTGTTTGTCGCAAGTTCGGCGACATTTCGATTTTGGTCAAGACCAACGATATAGATGCGTTTTGCCTTTAGCATCTGTTTTCTTAATATATCGATATGATCCGGTTTTATCATTTTAAAAAGCGCTTCTGTTAAAATATTATAGTCCTGCATTAATAAAGTATACGCATTATGGCTAATGATAGTACTCTCTTTATCAAGCTCATTTTGTAACGTATACTTTAGTTCACTCAATCCTGAAAAACCTACTTTTTGTGCAAATCGTACAATACTGGCATCAGAGACATTAATTTTTGTAGCCAAATTTTGAGCGCTTCCAGCCAGAAATTCCTGGGGTGAATTTTTCATAAACTGAACAATTTTCCAGTCAGTTTTCGTAAACTGATTTGACATACCGTCTATGCGGGACATCAGTGAAAATAAGCCTTTTTTTTCATTTTTCATAAGTTAAGTCTCCAAAAAACTGAAAATAATGCGGATGATAGTTACTTTATATAATAACAATAGAAATCTGAAATAGCAAGTATAATGTAATCTGCTACAAAAATGTAGTAAATTACAAAATTGTAGCAAAATGACAAAATTATAAGTCAATATTGAAAAATGAAGTGTAATATGCTACATTTTATTTAAATGAAATGGCCGTTTCTAAATTGTTAATAATAAAAGGTGTAGCTATCTTTATGGGCTGTTACTACTGGTTCTGCAGACTTCGTCTTGGTTATACGCTTTCCTCCGCACTGCTTCAGCCTGTTACAATTGCAGTATTTGTAGGACTGATTACAGGCGATATGTCAAATGCTATGAAAATCGGAGCCGGCCTTCAGCTTGTCTATCTAGGGGTAACTTCAACTCCAGGCGGAAACGTTCCAAGTGACCCAGCATTAGCCGGATGTATCGCCATTCCTCTTGGAGTAGCGGCCGGAATGAATCCAGAAACGGCAATTGCACTAGCGATCCCATTTGGCGTCATAGGCGTATTTGTAGACCAGGCAGGCGCAGAACTTTCAAACTCTTATGAAAGATTGCAGAGTCTTGTATTCTGTGCATCCATGACTCCGATCCTTAAAAAATTATATTCTACAGATGAAGAATTAAGCGAAGCGCTGAAAAGACATCTGGTATTTCAAACCAAAACATATTAACCAAGCATTCACTGCAGGCGGATACACAAGAACTCTGACAGGTGAAGGACCTTTTATGAACTCCATGGTTGCTCCATGTGGAAAACCGGGATATGTGAAAATATCCACCGGATACCTTGCAAAAGAAGAAAAGCCTGCCATTGTACCTGTTGCAACAGTAATTGCTATGGCAAAAGAAGAAGGCGCCGACTCTTTAAAATATTTTCCAATGGGAGGCTTAAAATGTCGGGAAGAATACGAAGCTGTAGCCAAATCGTGCGCAGAACATGATTTTAACCTGGAACCGACAGGCGGCATCGATTTGGATAATTTTAAAGAAATTCTCTCCATCGCTGTCAACGCAGGTGTAAAAAAAGTAATCCCACACGTATATTCCTCCATTATTGATAAAGAAACAGGCTTAACGAATGTAGACGACGTGAAAGCTCTTTATGCAATGATACAAGAAGTTGTTCCATCATAGATATATCATAAAATAAACTCATACCCCAATGATTGAAAAGAGGAGAAGGTGATAATTATTATCACTTTCTCCTCTTAAAATCTTACATACAACCGAAAACACTGACAAATATAGTAATCTCGGCAATTACCCAATGTTAATATTCTACTCGGCTTTTTGAGCAAAACTAATAAACGGAATATCATAGGCCTTTGTTGGAGAACTATTGGTAACAGATGCTACTATAGGACGTAAATATCCGATTAATAATGCAGGAGCATTTTGTGTTAATAATTTATCTACTTCAACATCTGTATATTCCCCTTCGTCCCAGAAAAAATTGGCCATCTCTTCTGCTTTTAAATAAAATGGCATAGACACATCAGAAGATCCGATTAAAACATTAACTCTTACTATCGCTTCCGGTTTTGAAGTGTTCTTGGATACATTTGTTTCCACACGTACTGAAATTTTTATCTCATTATCTTCGTTAAATGATTCATTAATCTTAAAATCCAAATTTGTTAAAACAGGACTTGTAAATTGAAAATTGCTTATCATATATTTACCCCTTTATGCAACCTCATAACAACTGCTGTCTTCAGACACACAAAACTTCTGCTGCCCTATTGCTTGTATTCTGAAAATATATTCATTCTTAGGCAAATCACCATGATTATTTATAAATTCGTCCTTATATCCTGTAAATTGAGTCTCATTTTCAAATACTGCTTTTATATACTGCTGATATACAGTATTTACACTTACCCGAATATCTTTTCTTTGAATTGGGCACTCTTCTATAAGTATTTGCAAACTATTATCCGATTCTAAAAAAGATAAATCTAAATCTTCTATCTCTGCCGTAAATCCACTATCACCCATTGAAATAATATGGATTTGTTCACCATGTGCAAAAAAATTCTTTCTTTTATTTACAAGTTCGCAGGCAGGTGAATTTAGCACCCTTATTAATTCCTTTGATTCCTCTGTTGATAACTCAAAATCCAAGTTCTTATTTATAAACATATTAAACGCTCCTCTCTTCAAAATATTTTTCCATTCGCTTTTTATTATCATCTGTTAAACAATCAATATACATACAAACTACTGAACTATCATTTTCTAAATCTTTTTCATTAAATGGTAAAAAACCATTCTTTATATACCATGAATATTTATCTTTTAAAGCATCTATTGTAATAAGTCTAATTGGCCATATTTTAGCTAAATTACGTATGTTTTTTACAAGTACATTTAAAACAGAAGTTCCTATTTTATGTTTTTGGTATTTTTCATCAACTGCCAAAAAATGAATGTGTATGGAATAATAATTGTTCAGGTTTTCGTCATAACAACCGTTTACTGCTTCTTCACACTTTGCTATTAACACCTTTTCAAATCTTATCATATAATAACCTAATACCAATCCCGACTTCGTACAAAATTTATATGCATAACCATGCTGCAATATCGTTTGATAATATGCATTCATTACCATTTTTTCAATAGAACTGTTTCCGCAGATAAAATCATCAATTTCTTTATCTAATAATGTAAATTCAATTTCTGCCATAGACCTTCTCCTGTATAATTGTAGAAGCTACACATATTCTATCTTTCAAGACTTTCGATGTCAAGTTTAAACTTATAAAAATATTATTCTATCGACTTTAACGCCTCCGCCATATGAATATTCTCCAGCTTAAAATACATCAGCCCATTCACCAGCAATGCAAATACAAATGTCAGCAGCAGACTCCACAAATAACTCCACGGCGTAATCATCGTCTTAAAGGAAAGCATATCTATTTTCACCTGTTCCATAACAAACCAATGCAGCCATTTTCCAAGTCCCAGCCCTGCAAGTGCACCAAGCCCGGTCAGCGCCAGATTTTCCCGAAACACATAATCTGCTGTCTCGCGTGCATAAAACCCAAGCACTTTGATCGTCGCTATCTCCCGGATGCGCTCCGTAATATTAATATTCGTCAGATTATAAAGCACAATAAACGCCAGACTGCCCGCACAGACAATAATCAGCAATACGATATAATCCATACTTTTCATCATCGAGGCAATCCGCTCCCGCATATCTCCCGTTACAGATACCGACAATACATTGCTCTGATCCGCAATGGCCGCAGCTGCCTCATGAATATCCACACCTTCTTTCACAACTACATAAGCGCTCTTATACTCCGGTTCTGTTCCAAGCTGCTGCACATAGGTCTCCTGATTCATGTAAGCACAATTATAAATATAATTCTCACAAAGCGCACACACTTCCACCGTCAGTCTGTTCATCTCACTATCTCTTAAAACAACGCTGTCACCCACACGGATTCCCAGCGTTTCCGCCGCTTTTGCCGTCAATACAACTTCACCTTTGGCAGGATAATCAATGTTCTCTCCGTTCGTTGTCTTAAGCTTTAAAAAATCACCGATTTCTTTCGTATTCTGTGCAATTCCAAGATACATCGATTTCGTTTTTCCCTCAAAATCCAAATCCACGCTCTCTTCATACCGGCAGGCATATCTTTCCAGCATGTTTCCGGTCTTTTCATTTAATTGATCCAGATCTGCTTTCTGCACACTTTCCGAAAATGTAATCCCTATATCATAAATTTGAATTTCGTCATACTGCATATCTGCCACATTTGTTACAGAATCCTTCAGTCCAAATCCTGTTAAAAGCAGCGCCGTACATCCACTGATCCCAAGTATCATCATAAAAAAACGTTTCTTATACCGGAAGATGTTGCGAACAGACACTTTGTGCAAAAACTTCATCCTGCTCCAGAAAAAACCGATATTCTCCAGAAAAATCCGTTTTCCGCTTTTTGGCGCCTTCGGCCGTATCAAATTCGCCGGCACACTGTATAACTCATATCTGCAGGAGACATAAGCTGCACCCATCGAACAAAGCAGCGCTGCCAACAGCGAAAAAACAGCCAACCAGCCGTCAAAATAATAGGTAATCTCTCCCATACTATACATAATACTATATCCCATCCAGATAACTTTGGGAAATAGCCATGTTCCGATCACACAGCCTAAAACCGCTCCTGCCGCCGCGGCGGATCCTGCATAAAACAAATATTTGCACATAATGGCACCATTTCCATATCCAAGCGCTTTGAGCACTCCAATCTGCGTCCGCTGTTCTTCTACCATTCGGTTCATTGTCGTCATACAGATTAATGCCGCTACAAGAAAAAAGAACACCGGAAATACATTGGCAATCCCCGCTACAATATTAGAATCACTTTCATAACAGGCGTACCCAATATTGGTATTTCTTGTCAGCGCATAGGTATCCGGCTCTTCAATATCTGCTAACTGTTCCCTTGCATCATCAATCTCCTGTTGTGCATCTGCTGTTTTCTTATCAACATCGGCTTTGGCATCAGCATACTCTTTTCTGGCGTCCGCAAGCTCCCTCTTACCTTTATTCAGCTCCCTCCTCCCTTTTTTTAGTTCCTCCTTTGCATCTGCAAGCTCTGTTTTTGCTTTTTCAATCTTTTGTCTGCCGTCCGCAAGCTCTGTCCTGCCCTCTTGCAGTTTGACTTTCCCTGTTGCTAGCTCCTGCTTACCATCATCCAGCTGTGCACGTGCTTTCACTGTTTCTGATTTTCCCGCATCCAGCTCCTTTTCTGACTCTTGCAAAGTTTTTTCATTTTCTGCCAGTTCCTTTTTCGCTGCTTGTATCTGTAATTTCCCAGACGCAAGCTTCTTTTTCCCAGCCTCTATCTGCTTCTTCCCTGCGTTTACCTGCTCCAAGCCTGCACGCAGCTCTGTCATTCCTGAACGTACCTGTTTCAGGCCTGCACGCACCTGCTTTAAGCCTGCACGCACCTGATCCAAACCTGCACGCAGCTCTTTTAATGCCAGACGTACCTGCTCCAAACCCGGGCGTACCTGTCCCAGACCTACCTGCACTTGTTTGATGCCTGCTTGTACCTGCTCTTTGGCAGCCTGCACCTTTATTTTCTCTTCATTGCTCAGTTCCGTCTCCTGCCGCTCTAAATCTGCTTCCTGTTGTTTTAATTCCGCCTCTTTTTGCAACAGCTCTGTCTCCTGTTGCTCCAGGCTTTTTTCCTGTTGTTCCAGCTCTGCTTCCTGAACTTTCAGCTGCGTTTCCTGCTGCTGCAGCTCTGTCTCCTGACCTGTCAGCTGCATTTCCTGCTGCTGCAGCTGAGACTCCTTTTTTTCAAGCTCCACTTCCTGTTTCTTTAACTGTGCTTCCTTGTCCGTCAGCTTTGTTTCCTGCTGTTTCAGATTTGTTTCCTGTTGCTTTAACTTTATTTTAGCCTGTGCAAGCTCTGCTTTGCCGTCCGAAATCTTTTGTTCATTTGCAGCAATTTCATGTTCTGCCTGTGCAAGCTTTTGTTCTGCGGCCTGAATTTCCTGCTCTTTCTCACGGATTTCCCGTTCACCATCTACAAGCTCCTGTTCGCTGTCCACAAGCTTTTGCTCATTCGCAGCAATCTCACGCTCCCCATCTGCAGCCCTTTGCGTTCCATCACGTAGTTCCTGTTCACCGTCTATGATTTCCTGTTCGCCGTCCAAAATCTTTTTGCGAGCATCCGCTAGCTCGATCTGAGCTTCGGCCATCTTCTCGTCCAGTTCTGCCTGCGCATCGTCCAGTTCTTTTTTCGCATCCTCCGTAATCCTTTCATACCGCGCCAAAGCAAGCGCTTGCGTTTTTTCCTCCATTTCTTCCTGCATACCATCGATATAATCTTCATATGCATCTGTATACACGTCATACTTCTGCTTCGTTTTCACATATATTTCCGTCAAATAGTCACATGCAAACGCCTCTTCTGGCACATATAAAAATGCCGTAATCTTTCCTTCCCCAATCGAAGTCGTCCCCCGTTCAAAATTAATATAATATGGAGAGCGCACAATCCCGACCGCTGTAAAAGTCCGCACGCCGAACATTTCCAGCATATCTTCCTCATTATTGTCTGTCACAGTAATCTGCGTACCAATCATATCCTCACCATAAAACGCCGAATCCAGTACACATTCATCCGCTTTTTCCGGCATACGTCCGGCTGTTAGTATAATCTGATTAATGGATTCCGGCATCGTATGAAATTTGTATACCGACTCATTTCCATCTCCAAACGTACAGACTGCATCCACAGAAACGGCGCATTCTGCATCTGCTACCTGCTCCATTTCTGCAACCTTTTGTACATCCTCTTTTTCAAATCCAACCGTCGACAGCAGACGAAAATCATAAAAATTCTGCTCCGCTAAATAATCATTTTCTGTAGCGATCATCGCCGGTGTTGTCGCCTTAAGTCCCGTAAACAACGCCACTCCAAGCATTACAATCGCAAGAATCGCCAAATATCTTCCAAGACTCCCTTTTATTTCTCTGATCGTTGTTTTTATCATTCCCCTATTCATATTCCGACTCCCTGCTGTTTCGCACAATACGATTTACCATTCAATCTCTTCCACTGGCACAATCTGTTGATTCATCTCCATATTGTGTACTGTTCCACTTTTTACCGTAATAATCCGATCTGCCATTGCGGTCAACGCCTGATTATGCGTAATTACAACTACAGTCATCTTATTCTTCCTGCATGCATCCTGCAGCAGCTTTAAAACCGCTTTTCCTGTATGATAGTCCAAAGCTCCTGTCGGCTCGTCACACAACAACAGCTTCGGATTTTTTGCAAGCGCACGGGCAATCGCTACTCTTTGCTGCTCTCCGCCTGACAGCTGTGCCGGAAAATTTCCCGCCCGTTCCTTTAATCCAACCATATCCAACACCGTCATAGCATCGAGCGGCTCTTTGCAAATCTGTGCTGCCAGCTCCACGTTTTCCAATGCGGTCAGATTTTGCACCAGATTATAAAACTGAAATACAAAGCCAATATCATATCGCCTGTAAGATGTCAGCTTCTTCTTGCGGTAAGCCGAAATCTCTTCCCCATCCAACAGTACTTTGCCGCAGGTCAATGTATCCATTCCTCCTAAAATATTTAAGATCGTCGTCTTTCCGGCTCCCGACGCACCGACAATTACACAAAATTCGCCCTTTTCAATTGTAAAATTCACATCTTTTAATGCTTCGATATCTACTTCACCCATATGATATGTCTTGCTTACGTTTTCAAACTTCACAAATGCACTCATCATGATCCTCCGCCTGTCCGATTTCCAATTTTATCTGGCATTATTTTATCATAGTTTTTCTGTTATGGAAACATACAAAAAGTGCAAGGTCATACAAGACCTCGCACTTTTTCTTTGCAATACCTGCCACGAATATGAATTTTTAAGCAAGACCTAACGCTTCAAGCGTCTGTTGGCCAATCGCCCCGTCTGCTTTCAGACCATTGTCTCTTTGATAGCTTTTCAATGCCCGTTTCGTTTTCGTCCCCATCACGCCATCTGCTGTTCCACAATGATAGCCACAGCGATTCAATACTCTTTGCACTCGCTTAACCGTAGTTTTACTTACAGAAGTCGCATAAGGACATACTCCATTTGGATGTGTATGCGCATCATGCCCACCGCAATAATAATAGCAATCTTCATCTGCGTAAGGACAAACACCGCCGCTGTGCGTATGTGCTCTGTGTCCGCCGCAATAGTAATAATTCGTATTCGATCCACAATGTCCGCCGCCATGATGTCCATGTGCAAAAGCTACTGTCGAAGACTGTCCGACTGTTGAAAAGGAAACTGCACCAATAAGTGCTGCTGCCAACAAGGTACGTTTCAATCGTCTCATAGTAATTACTCCCTCCTACATAATCTTTCATTTTGTAATTGTGCCAGTCTTTTCCGTAATTTAAGTATAAATCATAATTTAAAAAAGACCAGCTATTCTTTGATATATTTTACTTTTCATAAGGAATACGATTCAAGGCAGCAAATCCTTGCATAGTTTTTATTTTTTTCGTTATGAATTGTTTTTCTCTCAAAAAAATGTTACAATGCTCCAGATCATTGATGATATCCAAAAACAAAGGAGTGTTTTTCATGAAAATCGAAGTAAGAGCTTATGAAGAAAAAGATTTACCCGCTATGATTCAAATATGGAATGAAGTTGTAGAAGAAGGTATTGCTTTCCCGCAGGAAGAACTTTTAACCCTCCATACAGGAAAACAATTTTTTGCTTCTCAAACCTACAATGCAGTTGCCATTTGCACCGATACCCGAAAAATCTGCGGTCTCTATATTTTACATCCAAATAATGTGGGCCGATGCGGACATATCTGTAACGCAAGCTACGCTGTCCATTCACAATACCGCGGGCTGCATGTTGGCGAACAATTAGTTACAGACTGTTTGGCCCAGGCAAAACTATTCGGATTTCAAATACTGCAGTTTAATGCCGTTGTCGCTTCCAATGTTCACGCACGCCATTTATACAAACGGCTTGGATTTTCACAGCTTGGAACGATTCCAAAAGGCTTTCGCATGAAAGATGGCCATTATGAGGATATTTGCCCTTATTATCGCGAACTGTAAGAAACTAATCTTCCTCAGCCTTATTAAACCATACTGCCATTTCATTTTCTCCTCTGTTTGCCCATGCAAAATACGGAATCATGTTCAGCCGTGCAGTCTCGTATTCTGGTTTCCTATATTTTACATAGAGCTGCTGATCTGGTTTCGTAGTTACCTTTTTTCGTGCTGATACGCTTAACAGCGGATAATTTTTACCTTCTACCATAACCTCAGACTCTAAAACCGGATGCATGGGAAGGATCTCATATAAATGCAGATTGTTCCCATTGTCTGCCTCCTCTGCACAAAATACAACCGGCCCCCGCATAACAGCCAGCTTGCCATAATCTTCTCTCACGCGGTCATCCGCTTGATAAAACTGTGTTTCCATGTCAAACGCAAATATGATCTTGCTGCCCGTTTTCCATTCTCCTGTAATAATATAATACCCCTTCTCTTCTGTACATGTATAGTTTTCCAGACCGTCTGCCTTCCAATGCTCACACCAGCCCGGAATGCGCACCGCCAGCTTCATCCGCACAGCTTGTTCCCCCGTATAAGCAATGCTGACATTCCCATTCCAAGGCATACCGGATTCTACCTCAAAGACAGCCGTTTTATCCCCCACCTGCTTTGTTACCGTACCGGATATATGCAAATGCATAAACAACGTATCTTCATTTTCCGTATATGCATAGGCAGGAACAGAACTTATGATCCTTGCCAGATTCGGCGGACAGCAGGCACATCCAAACCATTTTTGACGTATCGGCTTTACATGGAATTTTCTTTCATCTTTGTGACATGCCTCCGGCAGTACTTCTAATGGATTAACATAGAAAAAGCTCTTTCCGTCCAACGCCATCCCACTCAATACCGAGTTGTAAAGCGCCTGCTCCATCACATCCGCATAAACTGCATCCGGTTCCATTTCCAGCATTCTTCTGGCAAAAAAGACAAGTCCGATCGAAGCACATGTCTCAGCATATGCCGTATCATTTGGCAAATCAAATGGAAATGAAAATGATTCTCCAATATGCGTACCGCCAATCGCTCCAGTAATGTACATTTTCTCTCTTACCATACTGTTCCATAAGCGCCTGCAGGCAGTTTTCAATTGCTCATCCTCTGTAATTCTTGCCACGTCTGCCATGCCGGAATATAAATAGACAGCCCTTACCGCATGTCCTACCGCTTCCTCCTGTTCACGTACCGGCCGGTGTGACTGATAATACTGATAACGCTCTCCCTCAGTCTGTTTGACTTCTTCTTCACAGTCAAAATAATAAGGTCTCTTTCCTCTCTCATCTATAAAAAATCTTGCAAGATTTAAATAGCGTTCTTCTCCTGTCACTTCATATAAGCGTACCAGCGCCATTTCCGCAATCTCATGCCCAGGATAGCCTTTGCACTTTCCTTCTTCTGCTCCAAAACAGCTGTCAATATAATCTGCAAATTTCATTGCGGCCTTTAGCAGCTTGTCTTTGCCGGTCGCCTCGTAATATGCCACAGCGCCTTCGGTCAGATGACCCAGACAATAGAGTTCATGATGATCTTTCAGGTTCGAAAAGCTTTTATCCATTCCATTGATAATATAATACGTATCCAGATACCCGTTTTCCATCTGTGCCGCACATACAACCTCTATCGCTTCATCAGCCGTCTGTTCCAGCTGCGGATCCGGGTGGCTGACAAGCGAATATGCAACCGCTTCCACCCATTTAGAAAAATCACTGTCCTGAAATACAAATCCATAAAAACGGTCTTCCAGATGATCCATATCTTCCGGCAAAGCTTCAAATCCACGAAATGTATATACCGGCTCTTCATAATCTGCTCCCTTTTCCTGCTTTTCACGCATCAGCTTTCCCGCAACTTTAAAATTGCGCATACAAAAGCTTGGACTAGCTCCTTCCACCCGGTCATTTAATATTTCCCACTGATACGGAATCACTTCCTTACGAACCAGTTCCATTTTCTCTTTCCAAAATCCTCCTGTCGCCTGAAACTGACGCAGGCCAATCGGCCGATTAGTATGTCTTTTTTCCATCATTTTACCCCTTATCCTATAAATTTTATTTAGCAGCCCGTAACAGCTCCATAGGTTATCTGAACTGTTACAATTTTATATCAATATATAAAACAATCTATCAAAAATACATAGACAATTCGGTGATTTGCATGTATAATTCGGCATAAGGAGGATGTGTTATGATTTATTTTTCTGCCGAAAGAGGCCGCACGATCTGCAGCTGCAATACCAATTATATGCAAGAAGGCATCCGGCATCCTGACCGGATACTGGACGTGTATGATTTCCTCTATTTAAAATATGGTTCGTGGGAAATTTATGAAGACGACATTTGTTATCATCTAAAAGAAAAACAACTGTTAATCTTAGAACCGGGAAAACATCATTATAGTCTGAAAACATGCAGCCCCAAAATGCGAAATATGTTTCTCCACTGCAGCCGCCTGCCAAAAGACTGTGCGCATTCTGCCCGCAACCATGCGGATGCCGAAAATCACACGCAATATTTCAGGCTGCAAAAAGTTACTGACTGCACAGACAGCATTCAGCTGGAACATCTTTTCCTGCAACTCATAGAAACTTACTGGTCGTCCTGCACGCACCGCTCATTACGTCTGGAATCTTTATTTATTCTGCTGCTTGCCGAACTGGAAAGCTGCGGGGAAAGCACTCGCTGCAAGGATCCTGTCATCGCTGAAATCATCCATCAATTTTATTTATGTCCGGATCGTTTTTTCTCCCCACAAGAGCTTGCCGACACCTATCATATCAGTGTGCGCTCCCTCAGCAGCCGTTTTAAAAACGCAACCGGCAATTCTATGCATCGTTACCAGATAGATTTGAAATTAAACTTTGCTCACGAACAAATCCCACTCTACCCACAACGCAGAATTAAAGATATTGCTCTGGATCTTGGGTTTTACGATGAATTCCAGTTCTCCAAATTATTCAAGCGCAGATTTGGGTATTCTCCTTCCGATAAACGCTAAAAAGAGACGACAGTGCGCTTGATACCGCACTGTCGTCTCTTTTTTGTTACTATCCGCATGTCAGCCTAAATATCCACATGATAATTTCTATAATTTTTACCTTCATAATACACTTTTACTAATTCTCCGATATGCTGAGCATCCGGTTCTCCCCGTATTCCTTTGGAAGCAAAAATATGTATTGTTCCATCCGGCGCTGTAAATTTGCACAGTATCGTATATCCCAAAAATGTCCTTCCTCTTTCATCCATGGAAATTCCAAACTGTCTGCAAATATTTTCCGGTATTCTCAAAAACCCCGGCTTTACCATACCGCTTATTGTTATCCTGCCCACAAGCTCTACCCCACATGTAACGGCAGTAATATATTTTCCGGCACTGATGAGGCGCTCTGCATTCCTGTTGCTGTCATACTTAAACTTATGCAGCACAGCAGTTTCCGGCAATATTTCATTTGTATCAACATAATAATTAGATGGCTTTGACAGATCCACATATACTTTAAGCTGAACTGACTGCATCAGTCCCGATGGATTATAGAGCAGTGAATTACTTTTAAATGTATACTCCTTTCCATTTTTATCCACATACCTGCATAGGATATAAAACGGATGCATTGCTATACGGTCTACCTGAATCTGCTGATAAGGGTTTACATCAATATCGGTAACTGTCGCATACACGTACTTTCCTGCCTCCAGCAGTTTTCTTTTTTTTCCGGATATACTCCTGTAAATAAAAAAGCAAATAAGGCCGACAGCAAAAAATATAAGACCAATGCAACAATTAATTACCGCATATAGACCTGCCCCGGTAACCAACACTCCTGAAACAACTCCCACTATAATTAGAATGGCGGCCGTCAGCATAAATACACAAGCCAATAATTTTAAAATACTTTGTCCATTTTTCATAATACTGTAATATCGTAAGCCGCCTCAAAACATTCTCCGGCAGAAAGCTTTTGTCCCCACTCACGTTCCTGCCAGATTCCATCAAAATCTGCCGCGTCACATCTGCCGTACCAAGGTTCGATGCAGATAAACGGCGCTTTTTTCCCTGGCGGCGACCAGATGCCAAACAGCGGCGCATCAAAACAAACAGTCAGATAATGACTCCCATCCGGTCTTACAAGCGCAACTTTCTGCACCTGATTGTTCTCTATTACAAGCGCATCTTTATCAAATAAATGCTCCGTAATCTGCAGACAGCCATCTTCAAGCGTATAAACTTCTTTTTCTTCCGTCACCAGTCCATTCGCAATCACGCTCGCTGTCACCTGCTCCTTTGCGTCAAGCCAGATCTTATAGTCTTCCTGATTCTCTCCAGCTGCAATCGGACAGCAAAACGCAGGATGTCCGCCAATAGAAAAATACATTTGTGAATCTGACGGATTGCTCACTTTCCATTTTACAACAACTGTTGATTCCCGCAGTTCATATCCAATCTCCAGCAAAAACGCATATGGATATTTTTGCAGCGTCTCTTCATTTGACGCTAAGGAAAACCAAATCTCATGATCGCTTTGGCTTTTCAGCTCAAATTCCATATCTCTCGCAAAACCATGCTGTCCCATCGGATAATGCTTACCGTCCAAGCGATAGTTTCCTCCACGAAGGCTTCCCACAAGAGGAAACAATACCGGAGATGTCCGTTTCCAATACACCGGATTTCCCTCCCACATATATTCCGTATTTGTGTCATTCTTGATGAGAGATTTAAGTTCCGCACCCATACTGTCAATTTGTATGGAAATCCGGTCATTGCTGATTTGATACTTTGCCATATTACACCTCATTTCTGTGCCGCCTCTCCTTCGCCTGACTGGCTGCACATTTCATTTTATCTAAAGTATATTAAATGCACCGCACTGTGTCAACCTTATATTAGGAATGTTGCCTCTGCGTAACCGTACAGGAATTATCAGCTCCGCAATATGTCACTCAAAATTTATTTCTTTTTTCTTTTCTATTTTCTTTCCATTCATAAAATGATAAAATAATAAGGAATATCTTTATGATTATGAAACGCTAAGAAACTGTTCAGAAATAACTATGAAATAGTTCTTAAAATATCCCCGCTGTCACATACCCAGGAGGAGCAATATGAAATATCATTCATCTAAAATTTTTTGCACAAAAAAGCAGTTCTGCACGATTTTAACCGCTTTGCTGCTTCCCTGTTTTTCACAATTCACAAATGCAAACATCCTGTCTCCACAACCGGATATTATTGTTCTTCCACAGGAAGAAGCAACCGAAAACACGAACAATCCGCAAAAACCGTTTAACGGCTTATATCATACCAAAAACGAAACTTATTATTATGTATCAGGAAACAGACAAACAGGATGGCAGGAAATAGCCGGCCATATTTATTATTTTTCGAAAAAAAACGGCAAAGCTGTAAAAGGAATGAAAGAAATTGAAAAAGACACTTATTTTTTCAGTAAAAATGGAACTATGTGCACAGGCTGGATTAGAAATAACGGCGGAAACTACTACTTTGATAACGAAACCGGGAAAATGCTGACAGGGTGGCAAAACATTGATGGCAAAAACTATTTTTTGCAGCCAGACGGCACAAAAAAAGGTTCCTTACAAATGAACTGCATTGCCGGCACAAAAAATACCGGATTCTTTTTTGTAGATGAAAACGGCATACAAGTAAATGATCCGGAAATAACTGCAGCTGTCAAATACATAAAAAAATATACAAAAGACCACTGGTCGTCTGCTGATAAATTAAAAAAATGTTATGAAACTATGAAAAGCCATTACTACTATCAACCCTCTCAAGAAACGCCAGCCGTTGAAACGTTTTCAGCATTTGCATACGACCTGCTTACCAATGAAAAAGGCAACTGCTACCGCTATGCAGCCGGATTTGCCTGCATAGCCAAAGCGCTTGGCTATGAGACACGCATCCATATCGGTAATGTATCCGGAAAATACGGAGAGCTGACGCCACATGGCTGGGCAGAAGTCAAATCAGACGGCATCTGGCGCAAATGTGATGTAACTATGAATTTATTTATGTATGCGGGAAAGACAACAAAAAAATATGAATGTCTGGAAACCTATAAACTGCTCATCCAAACAGGCAGCGTATACTGGAAATAAAAAATAAAAAGGAGAACTATCTTATGAAATACCCATGGATCGATGAATATTTGTTAAGCAAAACCAGCGTAACGAAAGACTTGCAGCCGGATTGGAACTGGATTCGCTACCAGATTGGCGGAAAAATGTTTGCTGCCATCTGTCTGGATGAAAATAATAAACCATACTATATTACATTAAAACTGGAACCATCCGAAGGAGATTTTTTAAGAACACAATATCAAGATATCGTACCTGGATATTATATGAATAAAGTCCACTGGAATTCCATACAGCCGGATGGAGAAGTGCCGGATGCATTGCTAAAAGATTTTGAGAGCATATGGCAAAAATTCTCAATTCCAGTATAACCCGCGCTAATGAACCAATGTCATGGACTTAAGCTTCTCATAGTCAGACTTTGCGTCTGGCAGAATGGTTTTGCCAGACGCAGAGTCGTTCGGGAATCCGTTAAGTAAATGACATTGCTAATAAACCGCACCTTTGGCGCAGGATAAATTTTCAGTCTGCAAGACGGAGGGATGAGGCGTAGCGGGCTACGTTGATTAAATTTAGGATGAATTATCCGCATTCTTTTTCAGTTATTATACATCTGTATCATTCTCGTTACAATATCTGTAACTCTTGCAGAATTTAATATTTTTTTCAATATTACTAAAAATTGTTCCTGATTTTGTATCATGTAAGTGTATCCATGATTAGAATCGTTAATTTCTTCTGCGATTCCCTCTTCCAATACAATTTTTAACGGATATCCCATAATTCCGTTTTTTAAAAACATAATTCTGAACTTATAATCCGGCATACTTTTGGATGAGAGAAAAAATTCATATGTAAAAGGCTCATCTCCCATTTCTCCTAAAACTGTCTGAATATTTATTTTTCGATCCTCAAAAATTTCATTTCGCTGCATCGTAGACGTTTTCAGTCTATCAGATATGCCAGGAATAATATATGACTCAATATTTCCTGTATATTCGGCAACTCTTGCAATCACAATGCCATTCGTGCTTCTTGTCAGATTCCCGCATTGTTCTTCTAAAATTTTTTTTGGCATCTCAGCTGTGGCAGTTACATCATATTTTACTTCCAACAAATTTTCCATTACATTTCCTCCTTAATTTCAAAATATATTGGCAGATGAAGCGCTGTTAAAATATATTTTCCATATGCCGTTTCCATACTGTAAATACAATATCTTTTTTCATCCTGCATAAGCTTATTTTTATAACATTGTTTTGATATAATCTTAACCTTATCACAAGCAAGACTATTCCATACATAATAATCCAGTTTTAAGATCGCCAATTGATTACACAACCCGTTTATGTTATTTATATATTCTGCTAATATAATAATATCACAAGGATTTTCATCCATAAAGTCTATAATATATGAATCAATTTCTGGATTCTTATGCGTATTCCAAAATAAAATTTTCATTATACTTAATTTCCTTCATTTTCTATACAATACAAAATCCTGCATTTCTCTATGAAATCCCGCTGCCGCCAAAGCATTTTCTGCAGTTTTTGGAAACTCCTTCACTACGATCCGTTTTAGCCCCACAAAAATCTTTCCCTTATGAAATTCCTTTACAAACTCCTGCATACATGTTTCCGCCAATTCCTCTTCAAACACCCGCAACGTTTTCCCCTGCCTTTCAAATACTGCTGCCGGAAGTCCCCCAAAACAAGCTACCGCCGTTCCCGGTACATGCAAAAAACTGCGTCCCTCCTTGTGTGGCAGTATTCTTCCCCAGCACTGTACAGGATCTACCGCATGGATCCAAACCAACTTTTGCTCCGGTCTTTGCAACATCCGAACAACTGCTGCATAATCTTTTCCCCTGATAAATTGAGCTCCAGACATTCCTTCCACAAAATAACCTCTTCTGGCCTGTCCGGTATATTCCCAAATACGCAGCACAGACAATGCTTCCTGCCAGGAAATCCCCCAGGCTGCAGCTGTTTCCTTGCTCAAAATCAGACTGCGTTCAAAACATTCTTCCAGTTTTCGTTCCATTTCCTCTTTCTGCGTCTGTTTCTGAACCGGCCTTACCACATCCCATCTCCCGGCCCGCAATGCTTTTACCCGCATACCTGCCAGCTGCTTTGGCGTCATCTTTTTTGCCTTCTCCATCTCTATCCATTGACGTACCGGAACAAAACTATCTGCACAAACAAATCCCTTTTTCATCAGCGACAGCAATGTTTCATGCGCAGACTCTCCAGCCAGCAGACGATTCAAAGGCTGAAGAAAGCTCGCGCCACGCTTTAACAATGTCTCATACACCAGCTGCTCTTTATCACCTAATTTTGGCAATTCACTTATGAAATCAGCCTCCCAATCCACATTTTCCTGACTCAGAAAACATAATCCGCCTTTTTCATCCATATGCCAATACATCGCTCCTTCTGCCAAAAACGCATCCAGCATCGACTCCCGGTAATTTTTCACCCGTGCCGGCAGCACAATCGTTTCCCATAAAGCTGCTCCAAGCACAACTCCCGCATAACGTTTTAACGTCTGTTCCAGACATTCCTTCGCCGGAGCGCTGGAGCTCATTTTCCCAAACAGCAATGCCGCGTACGCTTCCGGCGCACAGGTCTTTACTTCTTCCCGCCGCCGTTTCAGCGTACGTACTCTTGCCCGCTGATATAAGACCACATGATAATACATGCCGTCCTGCATAACCGCTTCTTTCTGCGTGCATAGCGTCTGCAAAATCTCTTGCGCAAGCTCTGTGCTCCATCCGTAACGGTCTGCTATCTGTCCTGCATCTGCCGCACCACGATATCGAAGCATTCGCCTTACAATATGCATTCGTGCCTTTCTTACAGATTCTAAACCACTTTCTGTATCCTGTATCTTATCAACCGGCACCTTCCCAAGAGCCCACATATACTCCTCTTCCTGTTCCACAGCAATCCAAAGTCCCTGCTCTAAATAAACAACTCTTCCTTCCTGCGCCAAATCTTCCAGCCAGCTGGCAGGAATATCCCATTCGCCAGCTGCTATATCTCCCTGTATCATCAAAAGAGAATGAAGCTGCTGCTGATCTTGCGGCAATTTGTCATGAGCATCCTGCACCCACGACAGCTCCTCTTTGCCTGGCCGCAATAACTTTTTACCCTGTGCCGCCTGTTCTTTTAACGCATCCTGCACAGCCGCATGAATCCCTCCCGGCGTCGGTGCATAATCATACATCACCGCTGCTTCCTGCGCCCACTGCAGAGGAAGCGACATAGGCGATGGTATATCCGTATATATTTCTCGTACTTCCACCACACCTGCACGTATATCTGATAGCAGCTGACATAATCCTTCGCAGTCCCATAAATCATCCATGCACTCACGCCTTGTCTCACGAATGATCGGATGCTCCTGTTCCCGAACAACTTTTTCCAACATCTGCGCACTTTTTAACCGCTGCATCCACAAAGGCTGACGACCGTTTTTTTTCACACCCATCATCAGCGCCCGTCCGCTGTTATATCGAAACACCATATTAAAAACAGATGTTTCCGGCAGTAAAATTTCCAGACTGCGGATGCAAGTCTCCGGCTCCAGCATATCAAGCACCCCTTCCGGCAAATTCTGTTCACCGTACGCATACAGCAAAAAGCCATCCTCTTCATCCACACTCCCTGTCTCTATCCCTAATTGTTTCCGAACAGTATGAGCCGCTAATATTGCAAGCGGCGCATTGATACGCCTGCCAAAAACAGAATGGAACATCAGCTGGCAGTTCCCAGATGCATCCCGAAAATGCTCAACCAAAATCGTACGATTATCCGCAAGACTTCCAACCGCTTTTATCTGCCGTTCAATATAACCTGCCGATAACTTTACCGCAGATTCATCCAGCCCCAAACGTTCCAATGCAGCCTCCAACTTTCCATCTTCATGTGCATCCTGCAATTCATGAAACATCCGTCCAAATGCTTCTCCGGTGCGCTTATCCCTTCCCTTCAGTTCTCCTTTCCAAAATGGAAGCCTTGCACCTTCCACCGGCGCCTGTACAACCGTTACCGTATCCCTGCTGATATTTACTACCTTCCATGCGAATGATCCAAGTATAAACCGATCCCCCTTCTGTGATTCGTAGACAAATTCTTCGTCCACTTCTCCAAGCTTAACACCCGCCTCGGTTCGAACATCATACAGTCCTTTATCTGGAATCGTCCCTCCTGCCGATACCGCAAGCATTCTGCTGTAGCCATCTCCTTCTACTTTTTCATGAATTCTATCATACAGCACTCTTGGACGTACCGGAATATCCTGTGCATGTTCATAATCTCCTGCCAGCATCTCAAGCACTGCTTTTACATCCCCCTTTGTAACCATACGAAACGGCCAAGCCCGCGGAAGTATCTCCATCACTTCATCCAACTCATAACTGCGGTACGCTGCCATGGAAACCAGGTGCTGCGCCAACACATCCAAACATTCTCTAGGTGGATGCAAATGCTCCACACCACCTTCTCTAGCCAGCTGAGCCGTCATACCGCAAGAGATACATTCTGGCGCCGTACGCGGAAAAAGATACATCACGCTGATCCGCCCCGGATTGTGCCCTGCACGCCCCAATCTCTGCATCGTACCCGATACCGTACGCGGACATCCTACCTGCAACACCTGATCGATCTCCCCTACATCAATGCCTAACTCCATCGAAGATGTCGCACACAAAAGCCGCAGCTTACCATCCCGCAGCGCCAGCTCCGTTTCCATCCGCTGTTCTTTCGAAAGGCTCCCATGATGTACACAGGCAAATCCTTCCCCACCCAGCAGGTTCACATAATATGCCAGCTTTTCCGCATACCGTCTGCCTTCTACAAAAGCAATCACACTCCTGTTTCCCTGACAATACTTATATACAAGCGCCCCTAGTTCTTCCCAAACCGGATCCTTTCGCCTGCCTTTTGTTACATCCACGTAAGGACTTAAAATCTCAAGCTTCACTTGCTTTTTCATATCCGGGGCCGCAATTTTTGCACCTTCCGGCGCAAGGTATTCTGCCGCAAGTTTCAATGGTTCTATCGTAGCCGATAATCCAATCCTCTGCAGCGGACGTTTACACAGCTTATCCAATCGTGCTAAAGAGAGCATCAGATGCGCACCTCTTTTTGTATCAATAAGAGCATGGAGTTCATCTAAAATTACCACTCTTGCCGTTGCCAGCACATTTTGTCCTGTTTTGCTCGTCAGCATCAAATATAAGGATTCTGGTGTAATAATCAATATATGCGGCGGTTTACGCACCATCCGTTGTCGATCCTTCTGCGGTGTATCACCGGTACGGATACCGATTGTAAGATACCCTTCCGCCTGCATTCCTTCCAGCGGCTTTTTTAAATTTTCCCGTATATCCGCTGCCAGCGATTTTAACGGTGATACATAGATAACCTGCAGCTGTTGTTCTAACATTCCATCCTGCGCCTGCCGGTTCATCTGATCTAAAAACACAAGAAATGCCGAAAGCGTCTTACCGGTTCCTGTAGGCGCTGAAACCAGTACATGCTCTCCCGCAGCAATCAAAGGCCACGCCTCTTTCTGCACAGGTGTAGGCTCTCCCAGCGTATGCCGAAACCAATCTGCTGTTTTTTCTTCAAAAATCGTTAATACATTTTTCATCATTCTAAGTTATCCTGCCCCGTATAATAGTAACTTGTATCTTATGGATCATTGCACTCAAAGCTTTCCTTCTCTTGTGCACATGATTCATTTATTTCAGTTTTACCTCTCCTCACACACCTGAAAAATATAAAACTTTAAATAATACGACTCCGAAGCTGCCCACAAGATCGGATGATCCGGCGCCTGCGTACGAAACTCTACCTGCCGCAGCCTCTTATGCACATTGCGGGCCGCCTGCTGAATCGTCTTCGTAAACAGCTCATACGACATAAAATGCGAACAGGAACAGGTAGCTAAAAATCCCCCATCCCTTACTAACTTCATTCCTCGTAAATTAATCTCCCGATACCCTTTTACTGCATTTTTCACTGAATTTCTTGACTTTGTAAACGCGGGCGGATCCAAAATTACAACATCAAACTGCCTGCCCTGACGTTCCAGCTCTGGCAATAGTTCAAATACATCTCTGCACACAAATTCCACCCTTTCTTCTAATCCGTTTAATTGTGCATTCAAACGCGCCTGCGCAATCCCGCTCTCCGATGCATCTACAGCAAGCACACCGGATGCCCCTGCCTGTGCTGCATTCAAAGCAAAAGAACCTGTATGAGTAAAACAATCTAGTACCTCTGCATCTTTGCAAAGCTTGCGCACTGCTTTTCTATTATATTTCTGATCGAGAAAGAAGCCGGTCTTTTGCCCATTTTGTATATCTACATCATATTTTACGCCATTTTCTTCAATGCGGACATTCGTATCAAACGCTTCTCCAAGAAACCCCTTCTGTCTGCGCATTCCCTCCTGTTCTCGTACTTTAGCGTCACTTCTCTCATAAACGCCGCGAATGCTGATTTCATCTGACGCTAATACTTCTTTTACCGCATCTACAATCTTATCTTTCATCCGGTCAATGCCAAGAGCCAGAGATTCCACAACAAGCACATCTGAGAATTTATCAATTACAATGCCTGGTAAAAAATCTGCTTCCCCAAAAATCAACCTGCAGCAATCCGTTTCTACTGTTTGTTTTCGATAATCCCACGCATGTTGTACACGCATACGAATAAAATCTGCATCTATCTCCTGGCCAGCCTTTCTTGTCATCAGCCGTATTCTAATTTTAGAAGCCATGTTAATAAACCCGCGCCCCATCACAAATCCATCAAAATCATGTACATCTACAATATCCCCATTCTCAAACGTACCTGCGATCGAAGCAATTTCATTATCATACACCCACATTCCGCCTGCTTTAATAGTTCTTCCTTCTCCCTTTTTTAACGTTACAACTGCACTCATCTTTTTCATCCTCAATTTCCGTTATTTTTGCTTTCAAGCTTTACGCGTTCATACAGTCTGTGCTGTAACTGTGCAAACCTGCCTGAACTTTTACTTTTTTCTATTCACATACCTTTAGCATACCATATCTGTATTGTTTTTCAAAATATTTCTTTTTTTGTGCAACTTTTCACCTTTTCTTCACGTCTTTATGATAGAATTTTTGTATCATAGCATAAATATGTTGTAAAAAGGAGAATCTCCAATGGCCACTATCAGTCTGTGCATGATTGTAAAAAATGAAGAAGCTGTTTTAGACCGCTGTTTGTCATCCATTGCCGATTTAATGGATGAAATAATTATTGTAGATACCGGTTCCACTGACCGCACAAAGGAAATTGCAAGCCGCTATACAAATCAGATCTATGATTTCCCATGGCAAAATGATTTTAGCGCTGCACGTAACTTTTCATTTTCCAAGGCAACTATGGATTACATCTATACTGCAGATGCCGATGAGGTTCTTGACAGTGAAAACCATAAACGATTTATCTATTTAAAAAAATCTCTGCTTCCTGAAATAGAAATCGTTCAGATGAAATACATTACTTCCGAAGAATACAACACCGTCATGAACATCTGCAACGAATACCGTCCAAAATTATATAAACGTCTGCGGGAATTCCGTTGGATCGATCCTATCCACGAAACCGTACAGACACAGCCCCTTACCTTTGACAGCGATGTCGAGATTCTGCATCTGCCGCAGTCACACCATAGCAAACGGGATTTTAGCCTTTTTTTGCACGCCTTTGGAAATGGCCAGCCCATTTCTGATAAGCTGCACTCTATGTACGCAAAAGAATTGTTCATCTCCGGTACAGATGAAGACTTCTTACAGGCTCATTCTGTATTTATGCAGACCATCCGAAATGCTGCTACTACGGAAAGCGATAGTTCTTTCGCAGGCAGCACACGCCTTTCAGAAGCAGTCTGTATTTTATGTCGCTGCAAGCGAATACAAAACGAAATTTCAGAATTTTTTAAATATGCACTGCGTTCCATGGCTTACTATCCTTGCTCAGAAATATGCTGTGAACTCGGACAATACTTTTATGATATCGGTGATTTTGAAGAAGCAGTCCGTTGGTATTACTGTGCCGCAAATGAAACGTCAAGTATTTTAAATATACGTACAAGCGGTAATATTCCTCTATTAAAACTTGGGCAATGTTACGAACAAATGGCAGAAAATGTCAGTGAACAAAAAGAATCCTATCAGAACTTATCCGAAAAATATCTGGCTGCCGCCGCAACCTGGGAAATGCCTGCAGACAACTGTCAATAATAATAAATCTGGAAAAAATCTGAACTGTTTCGTATCCAGCCATTATTTCCAGTAATTAATAACAGGAAATTTTACAATACTACTGTTAAAAAATCAAATCCGTGGTATACTGTAACATGGTGTTATCGTTCACTATGAGTAATCGTTCAATCAATGATCTGAACAGTTACTATTATGGTTTCTACAATAAGTAATATATCAGGTATTATTTGTTATGTACCACCAAGGAGAATTTATGTTATTTAATATGGGGAAAGAGGCTCTTGCCGCTGCACAGGACGAGCATAGACGAGACGCCTTTATTCATAAAAATGAAAACTTTATATTAAATTGCGCAAGCAAATATTCAAAACATTATATTAGTAAAAGTGATGATGAGTGGTCGATTGCCCTCATTGCCTTTTCTAACGCCATTGATACCTACAACGAATCCAAAGGTGCGTTTCCATCCTATGCCAAACTGCTGATTGAACATCGTTTGACAGACTATTTTCGTTCTCAGGCCCGTTTTTCTTCCGAAATGCAGACGGAGCCTTACCTGTTTGAAGGCGAAGTAGACGAGGACTCTGAAAACATGGGATTTCAGATCAATGTCATGAAACAGGCATCCGTAACAGACGACAACCCCCTGCTGGATGAAATTGTAGCCATCTCAGAATATTTGGATATTTATGGGATCACATTTACAGAACTGACCGAATGCTCTCCCAAAGCCGGAAAAACCAAAGATTCGTGTGCAAGCGCCATTCGATACCTCAAAGAACACCCGGTTCTCATCAGCAATATGAAGACAACCAAGCAGCTTCCCATTAAAATAATTTCTGAAAATGCAAAGGTACCCCGAAAAATTCTGGAGCGACATCGTAAATACATAATAACCGCAGCAGAAATACTTTCCGGTGATTATCCTAAGCTTGCCGAATATCTTAGACATATTTAGCAGGCGCCAACCAACCCAACTAGCATTGCCGTGTTTGTATTTCTGTGACAGTTATTAGCTATTTATGAATGCTACTCTAAGAAAGAAAGGAGCCGTCTACTTTGAAAGCCGTCATAGTAGAATGCAGTAATGGCGCTGCGGTGGCATTATGTGACGATGGAACTTTCCGAAAGCTCAAAAATAAGGGCTACTCCATCGGACAGGAGCTTTTCATAAAAGAAAAGTACCGTCCAAATCGCATGGTGCAGAAGCTTTCCATTTGTGCTTCGCTGGCATTGGTTCTGTTATCTTTCGCAGGTATTGGGTCCCACAGCTACGTAGAACCTTATTCCTACGTCAGTCTGGACATCAATCCTTCTATTGAATACGCTTTAAACCGCTATGACAAAGTCATATCGGTGTCCGGCATCAATACCGAAGGGCAACAGGTTGTTTCATCCATAGAATCTGATATTAAAAATCAGAACATTACAACTGCACTAGGTGTTACAATCGGACAGTTAGAAAAAGATCATTATATTAGCCAGGAAGAATATAATCATGTGATTGTCAGTGTGTATTCAACAAATGACACAAAAGCACAATCCATTACTTCACGGGTAAATACTTTTTCAGCCGAAAAATCAAATATCTGTTCGATTGATACGATTCCCGTATCAAAAGAAGTAAAGGATGACGCCGACTCACTTGGCATTACGCCTGGCAAACTGGCCCTCATCCATGCAGTTGCAGAAACTACTTCTGATTCCAACTTTGATGTCTCTAAATGGACAGACAAAACCGTCAGTGAATTAGAAAACACAATCCAACAGGCAAGCAGCCAAAATCCGGATTCCGGAGCAGCGCCTGCAGCCGCAAATGTTGTGAATAGTGATTATTTAAGCAGTGTTTTGGATGACAATGCAGCAAATAAGCCAGATAACTCTACAGCAGCCGCGATAGATGCTGCACAAGGAGCCGGCAGCGCTTCTGCTAATAAACCAACAACTACAACTGATGATGTAAATACCGGTTCCGGTTCAAACGATTCTGTTTCTGCCGAAAAGCCGGATCATTCAGGAAATACGATAACATCTGCTCCAAATGGAAGCACAGATAGTGCAGTAAAACCAGACACATCTGATCCAACCAATACAGCAGACCAAAATTCTTCTGCAAATACTTCAGATAAGAATACTTCATCCAATAAGGGTGAATCCAATGGCACAAGCTCCTCTAAGGATCCTGCTACGGATACAACAAGCCCGGAAAAGGGAGATGCTCCATCTAATTCAGGCAGCAATACAGACGACAGCCTGACAGAAGACAATTCCAGCAAAAAAGATCCCTATCCGGTACAAGACTCAACAGTATCAGATACCAACATATCAGGAGATACTTCACTAAAAGACACTACATCTACTGATGTGATGCACGAAGATACTTCAAGTGTAAATTCTGCATATACCGATCCTTCTAAGGACAGTTCAGATCATTCTGCTGCAGATAACAACACTTTAGAGAACGGTGTTTCAAATCATCCTCTTGCTGATACAAGTATTGCAGAATAAAATTTTCATTAGAAAATAAAAAAGACTGTCGTTGCTGCTAATGCAGCTATCACGACAGTCTTTTATTTATTGCTTCTTATTTATTGCTTCTTCTCCAAATCTTCATTTTTTCGGCTTCTGCAATCAATTCATCCCGAAAATCCGGATGCGCAATAGAAATAATTGCTTCTGCTTTCTCCCAGGTTGAAAGCCCTTTAATATTTACAATACCGTACTCTGTTACTAGAAAATGTGTATTTGCACGAGTGTCTGTTACGATAGAACCCGGATTCAGCGTTGGCAAAATTCTGGATTTCACTTGCCCGTCTTTTGTCTTATAAGTAGAAGAACAGCAAATAAAGCTCTTTCCTCCTTTTGACAAATATGCGCCTAATACGAAATCAAGCTGTCCGCCCGCACCGCTAATATGCTTTGTTCCCGCTGACTCAGCATTCACCTGGCCAAATAAATCCAAATCTACCGCATTATTGATTGACATAAAGTTATCTAAAGCAGAAATTGAGCGAATATCATTCGTATAGCTTACCGGAGCGCTTAAAATTTCAGGGTTTTCATCCAGATAATCGTACATTTTCTTTGTTCCGCACCCAAATGCAAATGCCTGGCGAAAACGATCGATATTTTTGCGAGAACCATTAATTTTACCAGCTTTTGCAATATCAACAAATGCGTCTACATACATTTCGGTATGAACGCCAAGATCTTTCAAATCAGATTCAGCAATCAAAGAACCGACTGCATTCGGCATACCACCAATGCCAAGCTGCAGACATGCGCCGTTTGGAATTTCATTTACAATCAGTTTTGCAACCGCCTTATCCACTTCACTGGCCGGACCGCCCGCACCCATTTCAGCAATTGGCGGATTGCTGCCTTCGACAATAAAATCGACATCTGAAATATGTACGTTGTTCTCTGTTCCTCCCAGACAACGAGGCATATTCTCATTCACTTCTACAATAACTGTAGCAGAAGTCTCTACAACAGCTGCCAGATGCGAAGCATTCGGCCCAAAATTAAAGAAGCCATGCTTATCCATTGGCGTTACCTGAAACATTGCAACTGCATTTTTCTTCGTATTTGGTTCCCGATAGTAACGCGGCAGCTCAGAATAGCGAATCGGAGCATAATATGCACACCCACGCTGAATCAGCTTCCGTTCAATCCCAGACATATGCCACGAATTCCATGTAAAATGTTCACCGGCATCTTCACGTTCAAAAATAGCCGGCAATTTCATTAAAATTCCGCCACGTACATTCACATCTGTTAATTCATCTGTACGTTTTGCCAGCGCCCGGTCAAGAGCATCTGCTGTGCCATTGCACCAGCCATAATCTACCCAGTCGCCGGACTTCACAACTTTGACTGCCTCATCAGCTGATACCAGTTTCTTTTGATATTCTTCTGCGTATCCCATGATAACCTCCTTCATGATACCATACTATGTATTCTACCATTGTTAATAGTTTAACGATAACTCTATACTATCATTTTTAAACAAGAACCGCAAGGTCTGCAACAAAAAATCATAAAAATACTGCCACAAAACATTCGATCTGTTTTGTGGCAGTATTTTATTGCTTCTTATGCAAAACCTTTGTGTGAACAATCACTATTCTTCTGTTATTACATTTTTAGAATCATAGTATCCCTGAAACAGATCTGTAACAGCTTTATGTGTATCATTTGAAATATCCGGCAAATCTCTGCCCCATGCTTTCGTTGCCTGTTTAAATCCTTTTTCAAACGCAGCCTGCATTTCTTTCATCTTTTCTACATCATCTCCTGCAAGTGCACTTGCAAAATCAAAGATTCTCTGTGAGGTCTGCTTTACTCCATAATAGCCGTCTTCAGAAATGGCTTCCTGAGCCTTCTGCTTTGCTGCTGCATCTACAGAAAAACCACCTTTTGCAAGTGTTGCCCAGAAATCATCATTTGCTTCTGTAAACTTCTGCGCCTGTTCACCAAGCATCTTATTTACAATATTAACAAGCTGATCCTGTCTTTTTTCCTGATCTGCCAACATCTGTTTTACAATTGCGGCACGTTGTTCAGGACTCTGCTTATTAATCGAATAAGCTGCTTTATCATTGCTGTTCGAAGGTGTTTTCTCATATACGGCGCCAGCTGTCTGTTCTGTTTCTTTCTTTTCCTGTGCAGCTTTTGTACTTGTTTTGGAAGTACCTTCATATACTGCATAATTTGTAGTTGTTGCACTTATTCCTGCTAGACTCATTTTTATTCCCTCCATGTTCGTATGATGTGAAACCTGCCGGTTTCCACTTACTGATGTTCTTTCGCAGCAAATAACCACCGCGATTATGCAATTCCGTTTGCATGTCAGACTCCGACCTGTTGCCAAAGCTTTCTGATTAATATCTATATCGGTCTGATCCTTTCTTTTCTTAAGTCTTCTTTTCTGTAATCTAATTACCATTCGTTACATTTACGCTTTTTTTCTGAAGCGTTTTCATGACACACATATATGCTGGTATTAGAAACAGATCTGCAAAAATCCAAGCCATCGGACTTGCAAAACATGCCCCAATATAACCTGTCACCGGCACAAGAAATGCTCCGACCACCGCTCTTGCAACCATCTCGCAAACACCTGCGATAATTGCAAGCTTGCTGTAGCCAAGCCCCTGTATCGTAAAACGGACAATATTGACCAATGCCAGCGGGAAATAAAATGCACTGCTGATCAGCAAATATAACCGCACATTATCCAAGATTGCAATCTCATCCGCATTCAAAAACAGCAACGCAATTTTAGAGCCAAACAAAAACAAAATAAGAAATGCCAGCACAGCATAAATGAATCCTATCAAACAGCAGGATAGCACTCCCTTTGTTACCCGTTTCAGCTTTCCCGCTCCCAAATTCTGTCCTGCATACGTTGACATGGTAGAACCCATGGCATCAAATGGACAGCAGAAAAACATACCGACTTTATTTGCTGCCGTCACAGATGCAACTGCCATAGAGCCAAGTGTATTCACCGCAGTCTGTAAAATAACACTTCCGATCGCAGTAATAGAATACTGAAGCCCCATTGGTATTCCCATATTACACAACTTCTTGATGCAATCTTTATCCAGTCTCCACTCGCTCTTTGACAATTGCAGAACTTCATATTTTTTGCCAATATAACAAATACAGAGTATCCCGGATATTCCCTGAGAAATAACTGTCGCCCATGCGGCCCCGGACACGCCCATATCAAAGTTTATGATAAGCAGCAGATCTAATACAATGTTTAATAAGGACGAAATAATTAAAAACATCAGCGGACTCTTGCTGTCTCCGAGTGAACGGATAAATCCGGACAGCAAATTATACAGGTAGATCACCGGGATGCCCAGAAATATCACAAAAATATAACGATATGCTCCATCCATAATATCCGACGGCGTATGCATCCACTGCAAAATATTTCTACAAAGCAAACATACACCAACTGTCATAA
The DNA here is from genome assembly GCA_910584345.1 of uncultured Eubacterium sp. GTDB lineage: Bacteria > Bacillota > Clostridia > Lachnospirales > Lachnospiraceae > Eubacterium_J. The sequence goes on from CAJTZX010000002.1 coordinate 105,392, forward strand.
TGCCTGCAAATACTGCAGCAAGAAAAATACCGTTTGCCACATACTTCCTAAGCTCCTCATAATCTTTCGCGCCAAAACGCTGTGCCACCGGAATCGCAAACCCATTGCAGATTCCCATACAAAATCCAATCACCATAAAATTTATGGAGCCGGTAGAACCTACTGCTGCTAATGCCTGAACACCTAAAAACTTTCCAACAATAATTGTATCCATCATACTATAAAACTGTTGAAAAAGCATCCCCAGCATCAATGGTACAAAAAACGCAAAAATTAGTTTTGTCGGCGATCCTTGCGTCATATCTTTACTTGCACTGCCTGCCATAAATATTCCTCCCATCTTGAACTCAACCATTTTTCTTTACACATAAAAACAGAATCCGGCTCCGCAGGAAGACCTCTTCCGACAAAAGCTGGATTCTTAGCTATTTTTGGATATTATGCAACATTCCATTGATCCGTTTATTGAAATGATTTCACAAACTCCAATACCATATTTGCACAATGTACAGCAGCCTCATTTTCAAAAGTAGGATAATCTACCTCTGCAGACCCATCCGCTTTATCCGATATCGCACGGACTACAACAAACGGTATCCCATTCAACACTGCCGCCTGTGCAATGGATGCTCCTTCCATCTCAGCACAATCGCCATGAAATTCTGAAATTAAGCGTTCCTTTACGATATGATCCGAAATAAACTGATCTCCACTTACAACACATCCTTTTACAACATGAACATCCAGATTCGCTCTGTTGCACGCATCGATCACAGCATCCGCCATCTTCATATCCGCAGCAAACTCTCTGTTTTCAAACCCAGGAATCTTTCCCAGCTGATATCCGAGCGGACTAACATCTACGTCATGCTGAATTGCCTTTTCTGACACAAGAATATCCCCAATATCCAAATCAGCATTTAATGAGCCTGCCACTCCCGTATTCAAAACATGTGTAATATGAAACAAATCAGCCAATATCTGCACACACATAGCTGCATTTACTTTGCCGACTCCGCACTGCACAACAACTGCAGGTGTTCCCTGAAGCATACCTTCATAAAAATTCATACCCGCTTTTGTCACTACGCGGTCTGCTTTCATTGCTTCCTTTATAGTAGATACTTCTGTTTCCATAGCGCCTATAATTCCTATTTTCATAACGAAAACTCCTCTCTGTTAACCGTTCAAAACAACTCTGCTTTCTCTTCATCGATATTTCGGCATTGATACGAATCAACTGCTATATCACCCTGACGTCCATACCTATCCGATCTTTCTCCCTAGCAAATTCTACTGTGGATAAACAAGGCGAGATGCATCTATTTGATACAATACCTGATCCAGATATCTTTTTGCAAGATAATTTGCCATCCCCAGATTCATATCCAAATAATTGCCACAATCTTTTGGACTTGCTCCAGGCACCTCATCCTTAAAATCACGAATAAATTCAAACAAAGCCGTAATCAGGTCAACAATATCCCTAGATTCATAGTCCCCTGCCAGCAATAAATAAAACCCAGTCCGACATCCCATCGGGCCAAAGTATATAACCTTATCTTTATACTCGGGATTATTCCGCAAATACGTAGCTGCAAGATGTTCTATCGTATGCACTTCCGCCGTATTCATCACAGGTTCTTCATTTGGAGAAGTCATCCGCAAATCAAACGTTGTTACAACCGTATTTCCTACCGGATCTTTTCTGGACACATAAATGCCCGGCTGCAGCTTTATATGGTCAATGGTAAAGCTTGTGATTTTTTCCATCTTTATTCCTCCCTCATCATGTATTGCTATTTTACATTATAATAATATGAAGCCATTTTTCATTATCTTTCAAAACATCTACTCTTTACACTAACGAAAGATATGCAAAAAGTCAAGAATTTTAATCATTTATTTTATAAAAAGATGCATAACAAGAAAAGTTTAGATAATGGGTTGCATATTATGGATTCCCGAACGCTGAGAGAGGGCGTTTGCCTGGTCTGCCTGTGATTAACAGTCGGATGATAGGCCAATATGAATCATATTATCTGAACTGCTACGTTTTTTTCATTAAAATGTCGAATTCAGTCGATATCCTCTTGACTTTCTTTACGTTTCGTAGTACACTACAAAGGACAAGCATATGACTGAAATGAGATAGTCTTCAGTCATCGATTGCGTTGTCCAGTTTATCATGATAAAGGGGTGATACATGTATTGGGAGATCGATTTATATACCATTTATATTGATATTAGACGATGGTCAAATGCTAGCTAGCAAGAAAAACTAATGAATTAAGGAGAACATCAGTTTATGTTAAAATTACTATTTTTTATGAATATCATGGGAAGTCTGTTTTATTTTCTGCATATGCTCTTGTTTTCTTTTGAGACAAAGCATATGCCACCGAAGCATCGCGTCTTTTTATGTCGTTTAAATTTATTGTTATACATATTCCCATTTCCAATTTGTTTGTTTTATATTCGCAGATATTTTGACAGTTTTACTTCCGCGCTGCCAGTGACTCCGCTTGTTCGCAACGGCACACATTTTATTTTTTATTTGGAGCACGATTTAGGCTTTGCTCTTCCTAAAGCAGCTTTTTATGAAATCTTACTTTTATTAACATGGTTTATAATTGGAATTAAGCAGTACAGAAAGTTTTCTAAGAAAACCCGTACCATCCGTAAATTCGAAAGTTATTATGATTTATTTATCGAAGAAGAAATGAATCAGCGTGCTGGCAATGTATCCGAGCTGATCCATACTGCCGAAAAAGAATTAAAACTGAAGAAAAGCGTCCGCATCTTTATGGACAGCAGCATCAGTTCTCCTCACATTGGCGGTATTGTGCATCCGACCATTTACCTGCCTCTCGAATGGAATGTAGAACCGGATGTTTATTATGTAGCTATCAGACATGAATTGGCACACGTAAAAAATCATGACCTGTTTTTCAAACATGTTGCACATTTCATACGTATTATCAATTGGTTTGATCCTACGATATACAGGCTGATTTTACGGATGGAAATATTTGCGGAATTAGCTGCAGATATATGTGCCTGCAGCGGTGTTTCAAAAGAAGCGCAGCGCAAATATCAAACCGCGCTTGTGAACTTATCTCATGCAAATTCTAAGCAATCAGAAATGTTCGCAATGGGACTGAAATTCAAAAGAAAAAATAAAAGTTTTACAGAAGAAAGGATTATGACAATGAATAACAAGAACCTGCAAAACCGCAAATTTGCGAAACTTGTTACTACATCTTTGGTTGCTGCTTCATTGTTTACTATTTCGCTTATTCCGGCATTAGCATATAATCTTCCATCTGCTTTTGAAATAGAAGATGAAACCGTTGCTGTTGAACCTATCGATGTTTTTGATATAGATATACTGCCAACCGAAACCGATGCTTCTGCGTCAACACCATGTTCACAGCTGATAGACCTTGATCTATATTCTTTTTTCAAAGATGTAGATTTTTCTGAAAGTGATTACGTATATATTGATGAAAATGGCGATATATTTCCTTATGAGAAGATTGAGTCTCGAATTATTGAATGTAATCATAATTATGTAGCTGCAATGGCTTCACACCATGATAAACGGGCAGACGGTGGTTGTACTATAACATATTATAATGCTAAAAGATGTATAAAATGCGGGCGTATTGTAGTAATGGAAAAAGATGGAACCCTTTCATATGTTAAATGCCCTCATTAATTATCCAAAATAGCTCTTATTTTCATCTGAATAAATATATAACAGCCAGCATTGAATTTCACTTCAATCTGGCTGTTCTTCGCTCATAACTCCTCAGCAAAAAAACTTCATCACCTCTCTATCGCATCCTTCATACTTTTCACATACTCAGCCACATATGGCACACAATTCTCACCATACTGCGCACATAATTTTACAATCGCAGAACCAACGATCACACCATCCGACACCTTCGCCATTTCTGCTGCCTGCTGCGGTGTGGATATTCCGAATCCGACTGCACATGGGATGTCTGTTTCTTCTTTTGCAATATTTATCATTGCCCCAATATCTGTTGTAATTTCATTCCGAGTGCCCGTAACTCCCATAGAAGATACACAGTACAAAAATCCTTGCGCTTCTTTTGCGATCATTCGGATTCGTTCATGAGAAGTAGGCGCGATCATAGAAATAAGGTCGAGTCCATGTTCACGGCAGACAGACTCAAACTCTCCTTTTTCTTCAAATGGAATATCCGGTAAAATCAATCCATCAATGCCTAACCGCGCTGCCTTTTGCATAAAACGTGTAGCGCCATATGAAAAAACGACATTTGCATATGTCATAAATATTAATGGAATGCTTGTATTTTTACGAACCTGCTCTACCATCTCAAAAATCTGATCGGTCGTTATCCCTCCGTTTAATGCACGCAAATCTGCCGCCTGAATCACCGGCCCTTCTGCCGTAGGATCTGAAAATGGAATACCAAGCTCGATCAGATCAGCCCCGGCTTCTTCCATTGCATAGACAAGCTGTTCTGTGACCTGCAAAGATGGATCGCCACATGTAATAAATGGAATAAATGCCTTTTTGTTTTCAAATGCATATTTTATTTTACTCATAAATATTCTCTCCTCTGTAACGTGCAATTGCTGCACAATCTTTATCTCCGCGCCCGGATATATTAATCACGATAATCCTGTCTTTTCCCATAGATGGTGCAATTTTCATCGCATGTGCAACCGCATGTGCACTTTCGATCGCCGGAATAATTCCTTCGATGCGTGAAAGATACTCAAAGGCATGAACTGCCTCATCATCTGTAACAGCTACATACTCCGCCCGTTTTGTATCATATAGATATGCATGCTCAGGTCCGATACCGGGATAGTCAAGTCCTGCTGAGATAGAATAAACGGGAGCAATCTGTCCATATTCGTCCTGGCAGAAATAAGATTTCATCCCATGAAAGATTCCCTGTTTTCCTGTCGCAATCGTTGCCGCTGTTTCTGCTGTATCGATACCGCGTCCTGCCGCCTCACATCCAATTAAGCGCACCTGCTTATCTTCAATAAAATGATAAAACGCTCCCATCGCATTAGAACCGCCGCCGACACATGCCATGACAACATCCGGCAGCCTGCCTTCCTTTTCTGTCATCTGCTGCTTTATCTCTCTGGAAATAACAGACTGAAAATCTCTAACTATCATCGGAAACGGATGTGGTCCCATCACAGAACCTAATAAATAATGTGTATCGTCAATTCGCTTTGTCCATTCACGCATCGCCTCTGAAACAGCGTCTTTCAGCGTAGATGTACCAGATGTAACCGGATGCACTTTTGCCCCAAGCAGCCGCATACGATATACATTCAATGCCTGCCTTTTTGTATCTTCCTCCCCCATAAATACTTCACATTCCATACCCATTAGGGCAGCAGCAGTAGCAGTGGCTACTCCATGCTGCCCTGCCCCTGTCTCTGCAATAATCCTTGTTTTCCCCATTTTTTTTGCAAGAAGGCACTGTCCAAGTACATTATTAATCTTGTGAGATCCGGTATGATTTAAATCTTCTCTTTTTAAATATATTTTTGCTCCTCCAAGATCCTGTGTCATATGTGCAGCATAGTAAAGTCTGGATGGCCGCCCTGCATAGTCATTAAACAAATCTTGCAACTCCTTGTTAAATGCAGAATCATTTTTATAATGATTATATGCCTCCTCTAATTCAATCACAGCATTCATTAGAGTCTCTGGTATATATTGTCCGCCATGGTCACCAAATTTCCCATTATGATTTAACATCCTTCTATTCCTCCTTTTCCTTGTTCCATTTTCTTCTGCAGCGTATTACATCCTTTTGTCTGTTTTCTCGTTGTAGTGTCTATTGCAATCTATTTTACCGTCGATACCTTCGGGCAATCTGCACTATTTCAGCAATTTTTTTTGGATCTTTTTGTCCGTCAGTCTCTACCCCTCCGGACAGATCTATGGCATATGCCTTCTGTTTCATAGCGTCTGTGATATTATGCAAACCGATTCCACCAGCGAGAAAATATGGTTTCTTATTTTCTTTGATAAGATGCCAGTCGAAAGTAAGCCCCGTTCCGCCAGTTCCATTGTCAAACAGCAAGTAATCAGCACAACTATTCTGCCAGTACTGCACATCGGACTCTGCATTTACAGAAATTGCTTTTATAACAGGTTTTCCGGTTTGTTCTTTTATCCAGCTGATTTCCTCCTCTGTCTCCTGTCCATGCAGCTGTGCAATATCTATCGTATTTTCCATAAATAAACGGACTATTTTTTCCTTCGATTCATTTACAAAAACTCCTACCGCTTGAATATCGGGAGAAAGATTTTTCTTTAACCTTGCTGCCTGCTGTCTGGAAACATAGCGGCGGCTTTTTTCTGCAAAGACAAATCCAATATAATCCGGTTTCCATTGATTTACCGCTTGGATATCCTGCTCTCTTGTCAAACCACAAATTTTTATTTTCATACATGCATACCCCTTCCAATCCATTTACAGCTTTCCTATACACTTCATCGATTCATATAAGCTCTCCTGTTCATCCTATTTTATTCATTTATGATATAATTTCCTAATCATTTGTCTCTTATCTGACGTTCTCATAAGCAACTCTCCAATTAACACGGCATCCGTACCACATTCAGAAAGCTTTGCGATATCCTCCTCGTCTCGGATACCGCTTTCTGAGACAAAAATACAATCTTTTGGCACCATCTTACGCAGCCTTATGCTCGTCGTAAGATCTACCTGAAACGTTTTCAAATCACGATTATTTACTCCGATTATCCTTGCCCCGCTATTGATGGCACATTCTACTTCTTCCTCTGTATGTGCTTCTACTAATGCCGACAATCCCAGTTGGTGAGCAATCATTAAATAATCCTTTAATTCTTTTTCTGTTAACAGCGCACATATGAGAAGTACTGCAGATGCCCCCAATACTTTTGCTTCATAAATCATATAAGGATCAATCGTAAAGTCCTTGCGTAATACAGGAATTGGCACCTGCGATGCAATCTCTTTTAAATATTCATCCCTGCCTTGAAAATAAAATGGCTCCGTAAGGCAGGATATTGCCGACGCACCTGCCGACGCATACTCTTTGGCGATCTGCAAATACGGAAACTGCGCCGCAATGACCCCTTTTGATGGAGAAGCTTTTTTCACCTCACAAATAAAGGAAATTCCCTCTTGTTTTAGTGCCTGCTCAAATGGGAAGCTGAAATCTGTATCGAATGCTTCCGCCTGCATACGTAACACTTCCAACGAAACTTTTGTTTTCCGCTGCGCAATCCGTTCTCTCGTTTTTGCTGCAATTTGATCTAATATCGACATATCTCTCTTCCTTAAATTATCATTTATTTTCATTTGACAGTCTTATAAAGTCGTGCAATCTGGCCTTTGCGGCGCCGCTGTCTATGATGTGTTCCGCCATATGCACTCCTTCTGCTAAAGATAACGCCTTACCTGCAACATATAATCCTGCTCCCGCATTTAGCACAACTGCATTTCTTTTTGGCCCTTTTTCTCCATTCAAAACCTCTATTGTAATTGCAGCATTTTCTTCTGGCGTACCGCCGGTCAGATCTGCTTTGCTGCATTTTTGAAACCCGAACTGCTCAGGTTCTATTACATAAGAATCATAATGTCCATTTTTTACTTCACATACCGTTGTAGGCGCACTTATGGATATTTCATCCAGCACATCCTGACCAAACACTACCATAGCACTTTTTACTCCCAAATTTGTCAATACCCTGGCTAATGGTTCCACTAATGACTCATCATATACGCCCATCACCTGCATACTTGCTCCTGCAGGATTCGTTAACGGCCCTAATATATTAAATACCGTCCGTATACCTAGTTCCTTACGCACCGGAGCCACATATTTCATTGCAAGATGGTAATTTTGTGCAAATAAAAAACAAATATTTATTTTATTTAATAGCTCTGTGCTTAGTTCCGGCGGAATTGTAATATTTACACCAAGCGCCTCCAACACATCTGCCGCTCCACATTTGCTCGATGCTGCTCGATTCCCATGCTTTGCAACAGGGACTCCACCGGCAGATATCACGAATGCTGCAGTAGTGGAAATATTAAATGAATCCGAATGATCTCCGCCAGTACCCACAATTTCAAGCACATCCATGTCATGCAAAAGTCTGATACAATGTTCACGCATTCCTTTCGCCGAACCGGTTATCTCATCAATTGTTTCCCCTTTCATTGCAAGCGCCGTCAAATAAGCGCTCATTTGAATCTGGCTAGTGTTCCCGCTCATAATTTCATCCATAACGGATTTTGCCATATCATAACTTAAGTTTTCCCTATTTCTCAATGCTATAATTGCTTCTCTAATCATTTTATTCCCTCCAACTTCGTCTTTTTATATTAATATCTATGAAATATCCGACAAAAAATTTTGAATGATCTGCCTTCCATCGGGAGTTAATATCGATTCCGGATGAAATTGCACTCCATAAACCGGATACTCCCGATGTTCCACAGCCATGACCTCTCCCTTCGCGGTACTTGCTGTTATTTTCAGGCAATCCGGGAGCAAATCCTTCACCGCAGCCAGAGAATGATATCTTGCTACTGAAATCTGCCCTTTAAGTCCCTTAAAAATCTTACTCTGAGCATCTACTTTTACCATAGACGCCTTTCCATGCATCAATTCCTGAGCATAAGAAACAGTGCCGCCAAAAGCTTCGCAAATGGCCTGATGCCCCAGACATACTCCAAAAATCGGTATTCTGCCGCACAACTGCACCACTGCTTGTTCACATATTCCTGCATCTGCTGGTTTTCCCGGCCCCGGAGACAAAAAAATTGCTGCTGGATTCATTTGCTGTATTTCCTCCACTGTACATTCATCATTTCTGAGCACTTGAATTTCAGAGCAGACACTTCCAATCAATTGGTACAAATTATAGGAAAAACTGTCGTAATTATCTATTAATAAAATCATAAATCAATTCCTCCTTCTGCCTCTTGCAGTGCATTTAATACAGCTTTTGCTTTATTGGCACATTCTGCATATTCATTTTCCGGTATACTGTCAGCTACGATACCTGCGCCTGAACGAATAAATACTTTTCCATTTTTGGCATATGCGATCCGTATCGCAATACAAGTATCTAAATTGCCTGTAAAATCAAGATAACCTATCGCACCTCCATAAATACCACGTTTATTATTTTCCAATTCATTGATAATCTCACAAGCGCGCAGTTTTGGTGCACCGGAAAGCGTGCCAGCAGGAAGGATTGCATCGACTGCATCTAATGCATCCTTATCTTCCCGCAGCTGCCCTTTTACGGTAGACCCGATATGCATGACATGGGAAAACCGTTCCATGCACATATATTTCTCCACTTCCACACTTCCTATCTTACTAATTTTGCCAATATCGTTGCGTCCCAAATCGACCAGCATATTGTGTTCTGCCCGTTCCTTTTCATCTGCAAGCAGATCCCGCTCTATCTCAATATCTTCCTCTTGTGTCTTCCCTCTAGGTCTTGTACCTGCCAGCGGAAATGTACGCAAAATTCCACAATCCAACTTGACAAGCGTCTCAGGCGACGCCCCTGCAATCTCAATATCATCACTGGAAAAATAAAACATATACGGAGACGGATTGGAACAACGCAGAATACGGTATGTATCCAGCAAGCTCCCTTCTATCTCTGCTTCTATCCTGTTTGATAATACTACCTGGAAAATATCTCCCTCCCGTATATAGCGTTTTCCTTTTTCTACCATTTCACAGTATTGTTTTTTGTCAAATAAATAGCGAAATTCACTTTTCAGTCTTAATGGCTGATGAACTGCCACCTCTGATTGAGTCAAAAGTATCGCCATATCCCGCAGCTCCTTCTCTGCCTGAACATATGCGTTTTCCATGTCTGCAATTTTTATGTTTACAATTAATATTACCTTTTGTCTGTAATTATCAAAGGCTATTACTTTGTCAAATAACATCAAATCTACATCTTGAAAGGATTCTTCATCCTTTGCATCCAGCTTTAGAGAGGGTTCACTATATTTTATATAATCATAAGAAAAGTATCCTACCAATCCGCCGCAAAATGGCGGCATTCCTTTTATGCGTGGTGCACGATTTTCTTCTATCACTGTACGTATCAAACTTCCTGGATGATCTGATTGTTTGGTAACTACTGCACCAGTTTTTTTATCTGTAACTTTTGTAATTCCATTTTGGCATGTGATCTCCATACTTGGATCATACCCCAGAAAAGAATATCTGCCCCACTGCCTGGACTGCTCCGCACTTTCCAGCAAAAAACAATGATGGCTTGCATTTTTTAATCTACGTACCGCCATTACCGGCGTCATACAATCTGCATAAATCTCCAACTTCACTGGAAACCTGAAATACGGCTGCTGCGATCCATCTGATACTTCTTTTAAAATCGCTTTTACCTCGTTGATCGATGGATAAATCATATTCCAACCTCCTTGCAGTAATTTGATATTTTTTTGATTACACTGGTTTTTGTACAACAAAAAACACCCAGTCCACGATCCGTGTATCATTACACGATCAAGGACGGGTGTTATGATTTCTAATTTTTCGGATTTTGCTTTCTTTCATATATCGTCTTAATAAACTAAGACTCTCATGCATCTATCTATCGATAGATAGATACATAATATAGATACACGATAGCTATAAAATAAAATCCGGATTCATATTCATCCGCGGTGCCACCTTGTTTCACAGGAATTCCTGCGCTCTCTGACGAGATACCATCATATCTCCGGCAACTGACGTATGCCCAACGTCGCAGAATACTCAGCAATTTTTATTTTCAAACTTTGCCTTTGACTGCGCCCTCCGTGGTCCATTTAATAATCTGCGTTTAATCCGGCTCCCACCTAATCCGGACTCTCTGGATATGCACAACTATTTTTATCTCCACTTCAACGGTTTCTTGAATATTCAATTTTAGTTTTTATTATTAAACCACAAGATTTTCAATTTGTCAATAACTTTTTTCTTCTAAAACAGAAATCAGCTGCTCTTTATCCAAACCGCTAATAGATACACCATCTTCAGCGATAATAGAATCCGCAAGATTCTGCTTGTCCTCCTGCATTTTTAAAATTCTCTCTTCAATTGTACCTTTCATAATGAGACGCATAACCGTAACTTTATTATCCTGGCCAATACGATGAGCGCGGTCTGTTGCCTGATTTTGCGCTGCGAGATTCCACCATGGATCATAATGAATTACAAGATCCGCGGCCGTGAGATTTAGTCCAGTACCACCCGCTTTTAAAGAAATTAAAAATAAATCTGCATTTCCGTTTTGAAATTCAGTCACTAATCGACGCCGTTCTTCTTTACTCGTCTTGCCCGTTAACATAAATGCCCGTAATCCACATTGTGCAAACAATTCAGCCAAATGCTCCAGCATGGATGCAAACTGAGAAAACAATAAAATTTTATGACCGGCGCTGACTGCATTTTGTACGACTTCCACACATGTTTTTGTTTTCGCAGAATCCCCTTGAAAGTTTTCATATACAAGCGACGGATCACAGCAAATCTGGCGTAAAGCGGTTAATTCTGCCAAGACCCATAATTTTTGTGTCTTAAATTCCGCTTCAGTCTGTTTGGAAAGTGTCATAAGAAGCTGTTTTTCCCGTGCCTGATAAAGATTGTTCTGCTCCCCTTCCATCTTTGCATAGATAACTTCTTCTACTTTGTCCGGAAGCTCTTTTAGTACATCCTTTTTCAAACGACGTAAAATAAACGGACGTACAAACCTTGAGAGGCGGATTCTTGCCACATTGTCTTTGCTTTCCATAATCGGGCCTTCCAGCTCATCCTTAAATCGCTTATAGCTGAACAAATAACCTGGCATCAAAAATTCAAAAATGCTCCAAAGCTCACTCAGCCTGTTTTCAATGGGTGTCCCTGTTAATGCAAAACGACAGGTACAAGCAATTGCTTTTACTGCTTTTGCAGCCTGCGTCGAAGCATTTTTAATATACTGCGCCTCATCGATGATTACAAAATCAAACTGTTTTTCTTCATAAAAATCTATATCACGTTTTAACAAATCATATGAAGTGATTAATAGATCACTTTTTTCCCATTCTTCTATCTGGACTTGTCTCGTATGTACCGGCCCTGCCACGGTTGCTGTCCGCGCAGAAGGATAAAATCGCCTGCACTCTTCTTCCCAATTATAAACAAGAGACGCCGGACATACAATCAGCGCTTTCGAATCCGGATGCGCCGCTAAAAATGTTAATACCTGCAAAGTTTTTCCCAGCCCCATGTCATCAGCCAATATCCCCCCAAAGCCAAACTTCGCCAACGAACATAGCCATTGAAATCCGATTTCCTGATAAGGGCGAAGTTGTGCTACTATCTGCTGTGGTATTTCATTATCTCCATCTTCCATTGACCTCATCTCTCGTATCACCGATTTAAACTCTTTGCTGCGTTCAAGACGTATATACTCGGCATTTTCCTTCATTAATGAATCCAAATATAAGGAACGATACAACGGCAGCTCTGCTTTGCGTGCTTTCAGCTGGTCTTTCGTCAAATGCAGTCCTTCATTTAATTCTGTCAATACCGCCAAAGAATTTTCATCCATACGAATAAAATCACCAGACTGCAGCCTATGATATTTCTTCTTCTTTTTGTAATCCGCCAGTATTTCCAAAACTTCCTGTGCACTCATTCCTTCCACATTCCAGCTAACATCAAGCAGCCTTCCTTTCACAGAAATTCCTGCAGTAACCTTCGGCATTGGTATCACACGCATTCCTTTAAAGCGATCCGTTGCAAATATCTCTGACACCGTTTCCAGCTGTGAAAGCCCTTCCTCCAAAAATTCCAGCATACTATCTTCCTCTTTACTATAATAAGTCTGCTGGTCAGATGCTACCTCAAAATACTTTTCCAAAATACTACGCACCTGAAATTCCTTGCGTATATCACGAATCGCTTCTTCTTTTGCCGGAATCTTTGCTACATCATATTCCTTATTCCCATATAATACTTTTGCTTTGCATTCAATACGATCGCCAACTTTATCCAAATAACAATGAAACAATGCTTCTTCTGTTTCGTAGGAAGAAAAATCTGCATCTTTAATTCGAACATCTAATACGTCTCCAATCAGCGGCAGCACATTTTTTGCAAACGCGCCAAAATCTGCCTCACTTAAATAAAAAGATGGATTTGATAAATCTTCGTGATAATATCTGTACCGCCCATAATAAGCGCTCCTCCTCATACTTTCCCGTTCCTGTATCATCAACTTTAAAAAACCCTTAACCTGTTCATAATATTCCCTTGTACAAATATAAAAACATTCCCGCCATAAAATGTACCACTGACTACCGCCCTCGGTCAAAAAAATTGGCTCCATAACTACATCTGCGCCCTTTTTTTTCTTATTACCAGCGATCCTTATCGGTAATTTTGGATTTTTTCTCAAAATCAGAACGTTTTCTTCTTTATTACATAACTGATCGTCCACATAAAGCTGTCTTCCTTCATACATCTCCATCAAACGATCCAGCATTGGCGGAGACAATGTGACAGACCGCCGCTGTTGGGTACTGCTGTAACTCCAATTTTGGTACCGTAAAGAAAATTCATTTTCGTTATCCAGTTCCAGCAAAAGATTTACGATGCCGGTTGATTCCCTTGTAAACGCGCTTTGACTGTGTGTAAACGCCAGCTTCTTTCCATAGGAAACATACCGCATCTGTTTGATATTTTCTACCAGCTCGCCAATATCCTTTACAACATAAAGCTGTGTTGTTCCAATCTTTAGCTCCAAAGATTCCCTGTCTGCTTCCAGATGTAAAATCGGCACCAGACGAACATCTCCGTTTCCATACTCCTGACAAAACTGGTTACGATCCTGCAGTACATAGTAATCTACCAAATTCTTCAGTTCCCTGTCACTTGGCTTTTCTGCCAGCATTATTGTTAAATGTCCAGGCTTACTTACGACTTGATATGTATTACCGTACGTCGCATTTGATTTTGTGCTGTCAGATTGTCCTTCCGTAAATGAATGAAATTCCCCTTCATCCACCTGATAATTATATTCCATTAATAGTGCAACAAGATGCTTGCACATACCCGGATAAACCTTATATGCCTCACACTCACAATGATAGTCCAGGATCTTTTCCTCTTGCGGCGAAAATTCCACTACTGCCTCTGCACAATATATCTTATTTTTGCTGCCTTTTACCTTTGCGCGGATAGCAGAAACTCCACCCTCTTGATTCTTAATCTCAATCCGCCCTACATTCTCATTCATAAATAAATCATTACCACGTTTATAAACCTCATTCGGAGAATTCAATTTTATAATATTTGGATCTATCATTCGCATCCCCATCATCTCCCTTCTCTGATTATCGTACATGTAATCTGTAAACTTTTTATATTTTACCATGAAAACAGAGCGAAGCACAGATCAATTCGTATTTATTTTTATATTTATTTTTTGTATTTTTCAATTGGATTTCTTTCTTTTCTACAAAACTTCATTTCATATAGTCTAAAACCAACCTTTTTTCTTAAAAACCGCCAATAATATTACGCACACAAATATGCTCACTCCTACAAAAACCGGATAGGCATACTTCCAATGCATTTCCGGCATATCCGGAAAATTCATTCCATACCAGCCTGCCATCAGTGTTAGAGGCTGAAACACGGTCGTAATTACAGTAAACAATCGCATAAGATTATTTTGTTCGATATCTATCTGTGCCTGATAAGCTTCCCGCATCTGCGTCACATAATCGCGTAGATTCAATACGTTCTGCAAATATCTGGTTGTCCGATTCGCCAAAATAGTAAAATGCATCATACCCTCTTCGGAAAGCATCTTGTTATCGTTCAACAACAGACTGTCCATAATCGTATCCAATTGTTCATAATACCGTTTCAGCCGCAGCAGCTCTTTACGATATGCAATAATCTTGCGAATATAATTATTCTGAAATCGTACCATTGCAGCCATTTCTGCATCTGCCACTTCACACTCCAAATCTTCCAGATTATCCATATCATTTTTCAGCAGATTTTGAAAAAAGCTCCAGAGCGCGCATTCATTCGTTGCTGCTTTTTGAAACAGCGTTCTGGAAATCTCATATCCGCGCTGTCCTTCGCAGAGCAAAAACAAATCTTCATGATCCAAATATATCATAATTTGATTTGCCGCTTTACCAGTCCGATGTATATCATATAGAGGAAATACAAACAACGTATAATTTTTATAGCTTTCAAAGGTCTCTGTCGTGCCATCCCGGATATTATGAATGACTTTTGGTTCCATATATTCCGCGTATTTTTCAGAATCTTCTATTTTAAACACATCTTGCATTTTATCAATCCTCCTTTAAAGATTCACAATTCTTTTTCGTTATCTTATGCAAATGATACAGAAGCTTATTATTCCCTGAGTTCTGCGATTCCATACCGTTTCATTGTCATATCATTAAGAATCGCTGAATTCCTTATTTCTAAAAATTAACAATTTTGTGTATAGATATGCTGAAAACCGAAAACAATAACAGAAAAATTTCAGTGAGGTAATTCAATATGTGTAACAATGAATGCATAAAAATCAACCTGCGAAAAGCAGCTGTCATCGGCTGCGGCTTCGTAGGTTCTTCTACTGCTTTTGCATTAATGCAAAGCGGTTTATTTTCCGAATTGATCTTAATTGATGCGGATGCAGACCGTGCAGAAGGTGAAGCGCTGGATATCAGCCATGGAACCCCGTTTGCAAGACCTATGAAAATCTACGCCGGCACATACAAAGATATCAGCGATGCTGCGATCGTCATCATTACAGCCGGAGCCAACCAAAAACCAGATGAAACAAGGCTGGATCTGGTCAGCAAAAACACAAAAATTATGCGCTCCATCGTACAGGAAATTATGAAATATGGCTGCGAAGGCATACTTTTAATTGTCTCCAATCCGGTTGATATTCTCACTTATGAAGCGTTAAAAATCTCCGGCCTTCCAAAAAACCGTGTCATCGGCTCGGGAACTGTACTTGATACCGGACGGTTAAAAAGTGAACTTGCAGAACACCTTGGTGTAGACAGCAGAAGTATTCATGCATTTATTATCGGCGAACACGGAGACAGTGAGATTGCCGCTTTCAGCAGTGCAAATGTATCTGGGGTACCGCTTAACGATGTATGTGAAATGCGCGGCTATTTTCACCATGAAGCGGCCATGCGAGAAATTGCGCAGACCGTAAAAAACAGCGCATATGAAATCATTGAAAAGAAAAAAGCCACCTATTATGGAATCTCTATGGCTGTTCGAAGAATCTGCGAAGCGATTGTTCGAGATGAAAAATCAATTCTTCCGGTATCTGTAATGTTGGATGGTATTTACGGTCTGAAAGATATTGTATTAAGTATGCCAACGATTATCGGAGCCGGAGGCGCCGAAGGACAGATGCCGATTACTCTGAACCAGGCAGAACAAGATCAGCTAAAACAATCTGCCGATGTACTGCGTGATGTCATCAAAAATATTCATACATGATGCCATTTTGATTGAGTCAGATTTTATAATAGATTTTGTCTACTATTTACAATGCAATTGAGGAGGACAATATGACAAGATCAGAAGCTATCGCCAGAAAAAGAAAAGTACGCAAAACAAGACGGCGTGCCATTCGCCGAGCTGTATGCATGGCCGGGCTTATGGCTGTAATCGTCACTGCTTTGCGTACCGCAAACAAGTATCTGCTTACCGCTGACAGTATTACCAAACCGGAAAACAGCCGCTTACAAGCTGCTTCCACTGTATCGATAAAACAGCCGATAGAACGCCACACCTCTCAGATTACGAACGATTTAAAAGATTATTCCAAAACGAGCAGCTTAGCATCTAAAATATATAAAAACCGTAATCAGTATTCAGATGCATTATTAACTGCCTATTTAAATAATCCGGAAATGGAAGACTTTATAGCAGGATATTTGGATGCCAATCTTCCACAATATGCAGCACAAACGGGTTTTACGAGTCATGAACTACAGGAGCAATTTCCATTGTTTCTGCAGTGGGACAAGCGCTGGGGCTATGTTTCTTACGGCGGCAGTATCATCGGGCTTTCAGGCTGCGGCCCAACCTGCCTTTCTATGGTACTTGTCTCTCTGACCGGACAATCAGATAAAACTCCGGCCGATATCGCACGCTTTAGTGAGGAAAACGGATATTATGTGGAAGGAAGCGGTACATCCTGGTCTTTGATGACGACCGGCGCTGCATCACTTGGTCTTTATGCACGGGAATTATCTTTGGACGAATCCGTAATGAAATCTTCTTTAGATGCAAACCATCCGATTATCTGCTCCATGGGCCCCGGAGACTTTACTACGCAGGGACATTTTATTATGATCTACGGTTACGATGACAACGGATTTCTTGTGAATGATCCAAACTGTATTGCAAGAAGCGATAAAAGCTGGGATTTTGATACTCTGCGCGGACAGATTAAAAACCTGTGGGCATATTCTGCCGGATAACATCAGAATTTTTTTAAAATGGATGATTTATTGTTGTATTTTACCTGGATCTGAGCTAAGATAAAGATAATCGAAAAAACATCTATCTTAAAAACTATTATGATTAGAATCTATCGCAAAAGAAAATATTGTTATAACGCAATGCAAAGGCCACTATGACGATAAATAAAATATAGCTTAAAAAGAACAGCCCTATCCAAAGATAGAGCTGTTCTTTCATATCAACTTTAATTTTTATTTAAATTTCTCTTTTTGTTCGGTCAGGAAACGAGGATCCCGAAAATAGTCAATTTTCATTGCATGTTTTACTTCTTCAAGCGTTTTCGCCGCCGTTTCTTTTGCCGTTTCACTTCCGCTTCGCAAAATCTCATATACTAGATCAATGTTTTTTTCATATTCTGCCCTGCGTGTACGAATTGGACGCAGCTCCTCCTGCATCACGCTGTTTAAAAACTTTTTAACTTTTACATCGCCAAGTCCACCGCGTTTATAATGCTCTTTTAGTTCATCTAAATTCGCGTACTCTGGCAAATATTCTGCAAAATGACCATCATTACTAAACGCATCCAAATACGTAAAGACCGTATTTCCTTCCAGTTTTCCTGGATCTTGCACACGGATATGATCCGGATCTGTAAACATGGACATCACTTTTTTTTGCACGTCCTCTTCGTTTTCAGATAAATAAATGCAATTCCCAAGCGATTTACTCATTTTTGCCTTTCCATCTGTACCTGGCAGACGCAGACATGCTTCGTTATCCGGCAGAAGTATTTGAGGCTCTACCAATGTTTCTCCATAAACCGTATTAAATTTGTGTACAATCTCTCTTGTCTGCTCCAACATCGGCGCCTGATCTTCTCCTACCGGAACCGTCGTCGCTTTAAATGCCGTGATATCTGCTGCCTGGCTAATCGGATACGTAAAAAATCCTACCGGAATACTTGTTTCAAAATTACGCATTTGAATCTCTGCTTTCACCGTTGGATTTCTCTGCAGCCTGGATACTGTAACAAGATTCATATAGTAAAAGGATAACTCCGTCAGCTCTGATATATGTGACTGGATAAAGATCGTAGATTTTTCAGGATCAATGCCTACCGATAAATAATCCAGTGCCACTTCCATAATATTTTCGCGTATTTTAGACGGATGATCTGCATTATCTGTCAATGCCTGCGCATCCGCAATCATAATAAATATTTTCTCAAATTCACCGGAATTTTGCAGCTCCACACGCCGTTTGAGCGAACCTGCATAGTGACCTACATGTAATTTTCCTGTTGGACGGTCGCCTGTTAATATGATTTTTTTATTCTCTGCCATTTTTCAAATCTCCATTTTCTTTGTTGATATTTATAATCAATTATATTAATTACTATTATTATTTAACATGATATCCATTGTTCTATATAAATCAAATACTTTTCTATATCATCAGTTTTGAACGTTCTTTGCTCTTTTCTATCTTAGCATTTAACTTTCTAAACGGAATACTAAACACTAATCCGATGACAAGTGATACAAGCAGAAAAACAGCCAGCTTTCCTAAACTCTCCAGAAATGCATTCTCGTAAATACCTCCAACTGCTTCCTTCAACGCATCCATCGCATATGGAAACGGAAGGAACATATAAATCTGCTGATAAATATCCGGTAATACCTCTTTTGGAAATGTCCCTCCGGCTCCAGCCACCTGAATGACCATAATTACAACCGCCAATGCTTCCCCCACATTGCCAAATGCATAAGTAAGCGAATAAATCAATAACGTAAAAACAAAGCTTGCAAGTGCAGATGCACACCAGAACAGAAACAAATGCCGGCATTGTATATTCAGAAAAAAAACATCTCCAAGCACACAAATAAGCGTCTGTAACTGCCCAACCATAAAAAATACTGCGTATCTGCCAAAATATTCCTGATAATATCTCATATTTTCCACCCCTTTTATCGGGTTCACTTTTGTATGAATGATTGCCACAAGTATTAAAGCTCCTACCCAAATAGAAAGCACTGTATAAAACGGAGCCATCTGCGAACCATAGTTTTTTATCGGATAAACCCGTTCTTTTTGCAGATTAACCGGCGTTGAGAAAAATGTTCCTATTTTTTCCGGTTCATTTTCCAATACATCGACCATCTGCTGTAGCAATTCGCTGTCTTTAATCCCTATCAAATCTGATTCGAGCTCGTCCACATGCTCGTATAATCCTTTCAGCTCTTTGCGCATCTTAGTTAAGTCTGCCTTACCGTCTTTCATCAGCAGCAAATAGTCCTGCAAACGTACATTTGCTGTCTCGATCCCAGATGTACTAAATGACACAGATGCAGTTGCAATGAAACCAAGATCACTGCGAAGATCTAAAATAATCTTTTCATTTAATTGTATCATTCCCTTCATCGTCTGCATAACTGCATCTGTCATCTTTTTTGTAGATCCGAGCATATGCTGCAGTCCCTTGATGTCCTTCTTCAAATCCTCCATGCGTACTGTCATTTGATGGACTGCCGCATGGTTATCCGTATTCTCCAAAGTACTTCCCAATTTGGCAGCCAATTCCGTTATCGTTGCAAATACTGTAGTATTTACCTGTGTCTCTACTGCTGTCTTAGCTTTTCCGGTAATTTTAGTCGCGATTGCATTTTTCTTATCATTTTCATAGTAAAGGATTCTTCCTCCGTCTAAGTTGCCATCTATCATTTGCGTAATGCTTTTTGTAAAATTTTCTGGTATAATCATTGCTGCATAAAAATCTCCGCTGTACACCCCATTGATTGCCGTCCGTTCATCTTCTGGAAATACCCAGCCAATTGTACGATTCTCGTGTAACGCATTAACGACAGAATCTCCAACTACCAACGAAAAATTCCTGATTTTTACACCTTCGTCTTTGGAAAATACTGCAATCTTTAAGTTCGAAGTAGCATCTTCACTGTACGGATCCCAGTTTGAATGAATATTAAACCATGCATACAAGGACGGAATCACGCATAACCCCATAATAATGACCAGCGCGACTACATTGGTGCTGATACTTTTTAAATCTCTCAACATGATTTTAATGATGTTAGTCATTGTATGGTACCTCTTTCATAAACTGCCTGTTCCATTATAAAAACTTTTCCTTTTGCTGTTCCAACATCTGCAGCATCCTCTGACGATTTTGCTGTTTCTTTTCATCAATCTGCCGCAACAATTCTGTAACTGTTTCCTCAAACGCTTCGATATCTGCCCCAATAAGTCTGTCCGCTGAAATATGTTCCTGTTTCATATACCTGTGCAGTCGTTCCTGCGCCTGAAAATCAATATATTCAATATAAATTAAATAACTAGCCAACACAAACAAAGAAACGACCCATAATACGAGAAAGATCACTTTCTCACTTTCCGTCAAAAACAGCAGCAGCAAAAAAATCATTGGTATCCAAATAAGACACTGAATGCCTGCTTTAATTCGCTTTTGGTTTTCTACGTGAAGCTGTTCTTCTTCTTTTACAAGCTGCAGAAACAGATCTTGATACTGTTCCTTATCCAAATATACGCACCTCCTACATCATCTCCGTATCTTCCATCCGCCGTTCTACAAAATGATAGAACTTACGGAACGGAAGCCTTATCACCAATCCCAATACCAAAGCCGCTGCTGCAAATATCAGCAATTGTAATAAATACAAGGAATAGTCATGCTCATACATACCTGCAATCGCTTCCCGCATCGCATGTATCGCATACGGAAACGGAAAGAAAATATAGAGTTTTTGATAAAACTGCGGCAAAATTTCAATCGGATAAGTGCCACTGGAACCTGCTATCTGAATAACCATCAAGACTACAATCAGTGCTTTCCCTAAATCACCGAAAGAAATTGTCAGCGCATAAATCAACAGTGAAAACGTAAAACTCGTAAGGAATGCTGCCAGCAAAAATTTTCTTGGATACAGGCATTGTATATGCAACAAATAAAAATTGCCCCATACTGTAATCGCTGCCTGTATCAATGCTAATACAAAAAAGAGCAAATATCTGCCGAAAAACAGTTCATACGTTTTCGGATTTTCAATGTCATCTGTATGTGCCTTTACCTTTATAAGTGATACAAGTACCACACCGCCTACCCATAATGCCAGCGTTGTGTAAAAAGGCGCTACCCCCGAGCCATAATTATCTACCGGATATACCGCTTGCGTCTCAATAGAAACCGGCTGCGCAAAAAACGCCCCATACTCCTTTGAATTTCCCTGTACAAAATCAATAAAACTCTGTGCCAGCTGTGCTCCACTGATTTCATTTATCATATCTGTAATTTGTTCCAGCTTACTACTGATATGATCCAAATCTTTTGCCATCCCGGTAAAACTCTGATTTGCCAAATCTACCGCCACTGTTCCGCTTTTTAAAATCATGCTAAGCAAATCAATATCTTCTTTCATATTGCCAATCACCTGTGATATTTCTAAAGAGGTTTTTTGCAGATCATTACCAATCATTACTAGTGACTGACTAATTGTCGTCTGTAATGTCTGTTGTACATTTAATATTTGCTGCTCAAGCTGCTGTTCCATCAGATTCAGCTGATCCAATACCCCGGTATCCTTCGACTGAGAACGACTGGCAATCCTTTGCTGCATAGCGCTTAACGCTTGCGACTGATTTTCAAGCTGTGTCAATATTACCCCATTTGATACGTTGACCGTAGCTGCATTCAATGACTGCAAAGAATTAATCAGCTGATCTAAAGAACTTTTGGCGCTGGAAATACTTGTACCAAAACGTTCGTAATAAGCGTTCTTCTGCTCCTGTATCTGTGTCCTCTGCGCAAGCCTCAACTGTGCAAGCGCGTCACTGACTGACTGGACAGCCTGTGCATTCGCTGCATTCAACAAATCTGCCAATGCCTCCGTATCCGGCACTCTGGAAATATCTGCCTGCGCATGCTCCAAATTGCTGTCAATCGTATTAAGATCACTATTTGCCGCATCAATGGAAGCCGTCAGCTTGTCGTTTGCCTGTATCAAAGATTTCACTACTGATGAAAACCGATTTGCAGTATCTTTCGTCCGTTCCATTTTTGATACGATTCCCGCCGTTATTTCTTTCGCTTCCATATTTTGAACCACATCTTTTTGTTTATCAAACAAAAGACTGACAACAAGTGATATATACTGTTCATTCATATTGGTCTCAAGCGTAGATACTGCAGTATCCGTAATCTTCGTTGCAACTGCGTTCTTCTTTTCATTTTCATAATACGTCACAGTTGGACGATTTAAGCCGTCTAAAAACCCTTGATACATACATTCCGTAAAATCTTCCTCAAACACAACCGCCGCATAATAACTGCCGTCGTGGACTCCCTGGATCGCTTCCTCCTCCGTATCTACAAATGTCCAAGCAATACTTTTGTTTTCTTTTAATGTTTTCATTACCGTATCTGCAACATTGACACTGCTGCCTTGCGCATCTGTATAACCTCTGTCTTTCGATGCAGCTGCAATCTTAATATTACCGGTATTTCCATACGGATCCCAATTCGAATAAATATTAAACCATGCATATAATGCCGGAAGGATACATAACCCTCCGGCAATGATAAGTGCAAATGGATTTTTTAAAAGTGCCGCTACATCTCTGAAAAATATTTTTCTGATATTCTGCATCGCTTTTTACCTAATTTGATATTAAACTGGTTAACGGGACTTCATCTTTATTTTTGAAGCTGCACTGCTGACAGTATAAGTTTCGTTTTCTCTCGTCATCTGTGCAATTACTTTTATATAATATGTTTTACCTGCTTTCAGCTTTGCTCCTCCATATTTTCCAACAGACATGGAAGTATTTGCCGTTTCCGCAGCCTTTTTAAATCCGCTGGATGCATTCTTGGATATATATACGATATATTTGTCAGCGCCTTGTACGGCCGGCCACTTTACAACAGCTTTGCCGTTTTTCTGACTTAATTTTACCGATTTTAAAGCAGTCGAAACATATACATAATCTGTCCAGTCCCCATAGCTGCGGTAACCACCTGCCTGATCGTAATATCCCCGGACACGGACTGCATAAAATCCATTATTTTTTATACCAGCGTCTTCGATTGCAATACCAGCGTTGTCGCCTTCACTGCTTTCCAGTAAATTACCGGATGCTTCATATATCTCAGCTTCCGACTTGTATATATCACCAAGTCCCCCAACAGCAAGCGAACAATATCCCGGCTTTATATGATTCAGTTTAACCTCTGACGGTATCGCTGCCGCCGGAGCTCCTTCTACCGAAGCAATTGCTCCTTTCAGCGGGATTCCGGTATGCAGCTTATTTGCTGGCTGTATTTGGAAAATATATTTTGTCTGTTTCAAATTTGTAATCTTACATTCTGACACATTTCCAAGGTCTTCCCTGTCCACTGAAGTACTTGGTTTTCCTGACTCCCAATAACTAATGTAATAGGTACCTGCATCAGATGCTTTCTTCCACGTCAATGTGACAGAGTCTATCGTAGAAGCGCTAATCACAAAATCCGATACTTTTTCATCCGGAGCCTTCACAAGAATCTGATCCAGCAAATCTGCTGCCTGTATCTTCTGTCTGTTTCCCGATCCGGTCATAGGCATCAGCATTCCTGTCAAAAGTGCAGCTAATACGCATTTGCGCACAAGATACTGAACCCTTTTTGGTTTGTCCGTTTTTCTTAACATTTTATAATCCTCCTTATGCTGACTATTACTCTTTGTCCGCATTTACAAGCACAAAATCATCCATCATGCCCCAGCCTCCGCCAGCACATTTTACCTTCATTCCAATCGTAAGATCTGTGTTTCCATCCAGTTTCAAACGTTTGATGACGGGCTTTTTCCATGTAGCGTGGTCGCTTAGTTTTACAGGTTTTGACCGTATGATCTTTTCATCTGTTACTGCATAGAGATATATTTTTGCCGCCGGCCCAACATCCGCTCCCCGAATGCAGGCAGATATCTTATAAGTTCCCTTCTTTAAACCGGATACGGTTTGTTCGATTTTAAAATTCTGTTTTTCTTCGCTCCAAAATTGAAAACTATGCTTGCCAGACTTCGCATCAGCTTCCTTTTCCCTTATGCTTGTCGGATTGTTTTCTCCTTGATAAGATATCTTCCACATGGAAATATCATTTTTTTCAAATCCAGCATTCAACAGCCAGTTCTTTTTTGCTGCAGTCACATGACAGATTGCCGGAATGCCGTCTTCTAATCTTCCTTTTACCGTATATGTCCCTGCCTTGTCTGTCCGAATGTCATCGGTCTGCCTTTTATCCCAGATAACCGGAACCAGACAGTTCAACGAACGGTCATTATATACCGCCTCTACCGTTTCCGGCATTTGCAGCGTATCCCCCAGATTTACTTCTACGTTCGCTTCCTTGACATAATCAACCTCCGGTTTACAGGATGCGCCATGCTCCAAATATTTAAATACGTTTAAAGAATCAAGCGGATGCCCTTGTGCATCAAATAATGCCTGATTATCCCATTTCCCCTGCCAATAAAACACACCAAGCGCTGAAGCCTTTACTGCTGCCTCCATCACATCCCGCATACATAACGCCTGGCTCTGTACGCTCGCTGTATATCCATCTACCAACTCTTCTTTTTTAATACGATTTTTAAATCGGTCTTCTTTTTCCAATGTATAACAATAAGCGGTTTCCAGCACAAGCGTCTCTTTTTCAAATGAATTGTGAATATCCTTCAATACAGTCGTCATGTTTTCCATCGAGCCATGCCAGTAAGGATAATAAGAAACACCTAAAATATCATAATCCAGCCGTACATCTGCCAATGTCTGCGCACAAAAAACAGTTTGATCGTGATCCTCTGCCTCAGCAATATGAACAGCTACTTGTATCTGCCTTCCATTTTTCTGCGCAGTTTCACGTACTGCACTGCTGCACTGTGCTAACAGTGGTGTAATGCATTCCCATTCCTTTTCACCCGCCAGCCCGTTGTTAATTTCATTCCCAATCTGAACGATGCCAACATCTGCGCCGGCGTCCAAAATTGTCTGTATGCTTTCTTTTGTGAAATCATATACCGACTGCTGCTTTTCATCCAAATCCATCGTTTTCCACTTTTTAGGCACGGACTGTTTATCTAATTCAGCCCGCAGATCAGAATAATGAAAATCCACCAGC
This sequence comes from uncultured Eubacterium sp., assembly GCA_910584345.1. Classification (GTDB taxonomy): domain Bacteria; phylum Bacillota; class Clostridia; order Lachnospirales; family Lachnospiraceae; genus Eubacterium_J. The sequence goes on from CAJTZX010000002.1 coordinate 131,157, forward strand.
AGCTTTATTCCATTTTGCGCAGCTTTTGCCCCGATTTTAGCAACTTTTTCTACATTGCTGCCGCTGCTTTTTCCATTTTTATCATAACAATCATTCCATACCTGGACGCGAATGTAATTGACCCCTGCATCTGCCAGAACACGAAAGAACTCCTCCTGTTCTCCCTGTTCATGATAGCTTTCATCCGGCATAATCACATTTGATACATCTATCCCCCTGATAAACTCTTCAGATATACCTTCAATCGGTTCTATAAAAATATTGGCGTCTCCTTCTCCTCCCTGTTCTTTCTGTGCATCTTGCTTCTCAACGATATCCTGCTGCCCCTCTCCTGTTCTGGTATACTGCGTATTCTTTTTCCCGCATGCAGTAATATCAGCCAACAGTGATATCATCATCATCGCGCACACGATTTTCTTTTTCATAAACCATATTTCCTTTATATTATAATACCTGTATAGCAATACGTATGAATTTGATCTCTTGCTGCAATATCTACACTTTTCGATTTACTTTCTTTGCTACTTTTTCTGCGTACATCATCGCATCCGCTTCTCTTACATAGTCATCCAATGTTTTTGTTGTTCGCATATCTGTACGGACACATCCAATACTTGCAGAAATCGGATATGGCAGCTTTGCTTTGTACGCTTCCTGCGCAATTTTCTCCTGAATCGATGTTACAAACTCTTTTTCACAATGATCGCCTGCTGCATCTTGAATAATCAAAAACTCATCTCCTCCGGTACGTACAGGTATGGAATCTTTCAGACAGATCTGCAGAATCGCTCTGGCAATGATTCGAATTGCCTTATCTCCATGTTCATGCCCAAAATGATCGTTAATATATTTGAGCCTGTCTAAATCTACAAATACGATAAGCAAATTTTGATTCTCTCTTTTTTTCTGTTCAAATAATTTCCCTGCCAGCATCTGATAACCTGTATAATTATACATCTCGGTCATAGCATCCCGCATGTACAGTTTCGTAAGCATTTGATTTAAATAAGCAAGCTTTTCTTTTTTATGCAGGTTTTCCATTGCAGAAGTAAGCGTATTAATAATCTGAAATAAATATTGTTTTTCCATCAAATAGACAGCATTGCGGATCACAAAATAGCCAACCGCCCGATCACGGAAATGCAGCGGCAAAAACAAAAAATCCGTGCCGCCTTTATCAAAATCAAACATCGGAAATAACGATTGTATCTTCTGATTATCTGTGTTTTGTACCTTACCATCTACATATGCAAACTCAATATTCATCGTTTCCGGATATCCGACAGTATGCAATTCTTCATTGTCCGACAGATTCGCGCCAAAATAATCTGTCCGTTCTTTATAATCATTTAAATGACTATCTGTAATCATATACATCGCATCACATCTCATAGATGGAATGCACGCTGGAATGCGCATCATCATTTCCTTTACCGAACTGCACTGCAGCAGCTCATATTCAAGCGAAAGCACCTGCTCTTCAAATTCCGTTGTTTCGATATTATACATAATCTGATCTTTCGCATGTCTGGTATGGTCAATTGAAATATCTGCATGGCATCCGCAGCTTTCCCAAAAAATACATGTTGTGCCGGTATAATTGAATCTGGGCACCTGCTGCCCGTTCCATAAACGAATCAGAATATCAGCACACTGATAGCCCACTTCCTCACGGATATGTCCGACAGTCGTAATATTTGGTGAATAAAAACTGGCTTTGTCAAAGTTATCAAAACCCGACACACAAAAATCATCCGGCACTTTCCACCCATGTCTTGCAGCTGCTTCGCACACACCAACCGCAATATTATCATTTGCACAAATTACACAATCCGGAATTTGATGCTTCCAACGAATGCACATCTGCTCAAATCCATGACAACCGCACTGGTATTCAAAGCTTTCAAAATAAAAATGATCTTCCTCAAAAGAAATCTGATGCTCTGTCATATAATCTTTCAATGCCTGGACGCGCACACGGTTTTCATAATGATCCTCCGGCCCCATAATAAACCAAAATTTCTGACATCCATGCTTTTCATGCATATGCGCGATCATTTCGCGGATCGCTTTATCATTATGTATACCAACATAATAAAAATCTTCAATTTCACTGGCAATCGCTATCACCGGCCTGCCCGTCTGTTTTGCCGCTTTTATCACGTCATCACGTACACCCGGACATTGAATATTATTAATATCCAGTACGATTCCATCAAACTCGCTCAAGTCCGGAAGCCTGTATATGTTATATTCACCTTTATTATAGTCTCTGTCACAACTCCATTCACCAGAACTGTGAAAGATGTACAGATTCGCTTCTTCTCCGGTCTCCCGAAGTCTCTGCAAAATGCCTGCCGGCCATGCATAAGTAAAAAACCGCTTCCATCCGTCCATGAGCAGCGCGATCCGTTTCATGATTTCCTCCTGTATCCGGTATTGTTATTTCAGCAAAAAGCAATCATAAGTACAGCAGCAGAATCCGCCACTTCGCCGCAGGCGAACTTCAAATGTGAAGGATTCTGTTGCTGTAAATGTCACAGATATGAAAGTATCAACCTAATGATCCTGACAGATTCCTACGCCATATGATCTACAGCTGCTCTCTCAATTGGAAGTCCTGCAGAATATACTTCCAAAAATTCATCAAATCCTTTTACATCAGCCGGATCCGGATCCATTCTTGTCCCTTCCTGTCCTGCAAATACTTTATGATTCAAATAATCATCCAGACTTTCACCGTCAGATTTATTTACCATATAAGATGCCAGCAGCGCAATTCCCCATGCACCGCCTTCTCCGGCAGTTTCCATTACAAATACCGGCGCGTCAATTGCTGCTGCAAGAATACTCTGTCCAACGCCTTTGGTCTTGAACAAACCGCCATGTCCTAACATCTTGTCTACTTTTACGCCTTCTTCTTTGAGCATCAGGTTCAGACCCGTTTTTAATACGCTTAAAGATGCCATTAAATGTACACGCATAAAGTTTGCCAGATTAAAATTACTGTCCGGCTTGCGCACAAATAACGGACGGCCAGCTTCAAAATTAGTTACATGCTCCCCGGAGAAATAATTGTATGCAAGAAGACCTCCGCAATTCTTATCCCCTTCTAATGCTTTGTGATACAAGGTGCCAAACAGCTGGTTCATGTCAACCGTCATGCCAAAGCTCTCTGCAAATTCCTTAAACAGATTTACCCATGCATTGAGGTCTGAGGTACAGTTATTACAATGTACCATACCAACAAGATTTCCGGTTGGCGTTGTTACAAGGTCAATCTCTTCATATACCTTTGATAACTCTTTTTCCATAACGACCATTCCAAATACAGAAGTACCAGCAGATACATTGCCCGTACGGACTGCAACGCTGTTCGTTGCTACCATGCCTGTTCCTGCGTCACCTTCCGGCGGACAGATTCGAATGCCCGCCTGCAGCTTTCCGGATACATCCAGCTTTTTCGCACCTTCTTCTGTCAGACTTCCTGCAGCTTCACCTGCTGAAAGTACCTTTGGCAGGATATCTCTTAATTTCCATGCATACCCTTTGCCTGAGATTCTTTCATTAAACTGACCAATCATCCGCTCATTGTAATCACAGGCTGCAATATCTATCGGGAACATACCGGACGCCTCACCGACACCAAGTACTTTTTCTCCTGTCAGCTGCCAATGTATGTATCCGGCCAGTGTAACGAGATAATCAATCTTCGCAACATGCTCTTCTCCATTTAAAATTGCCTGATCTAAATGTGCAATACTCCATCTTTGCGGGATATGGTACTGAAACAGCTCTGTCAGCTGTTCGCTTGCCTGTTCGGTAATCGTATTTCTCCACGTACGGAACGGTACCAGCAATTCTCCTGACTGATCAAATACCATGTAGCCATGCATCATAGCTGAAAACCCAATCGCAGCAAGATTTGTCACTTCTACGCCATACTGCGCTTTTACGTCTTCGGTCATCTTTGTATAACTGTCCTGTAAGCCTGTCCAAATATCATCCAGCGTATACGTCCAGATTCCGTCCTCCAGGCGGTTTTCCCAGTCATGCGCACCTGACGCGATCGGTGTATTGTCTTCTCCAATCAGCACCGCCTTAATACGAGTGGAGCCAAACTCTATGCCGAGCACAGCTTTTCCGTTTCCTATTGTTTCTTTAATATTGCTCATGAAGCACCTCCAAAATATTATTTTTGCTACTCTTTATGTTACTCTTTTTTTGGCCATTTGTCATTAAAAAAACTGCTTTTTTTCCACAATTTAAAAAATTTGAGAAAGGATTGAACATCCGGCTTTTTCATGCTAAAATAAAACGCAGTGACAAAAATAAGAAAAAATATAATACATTTAGGAGGTTTACATATGGCATGGTATGACGAAGCTGTATTTTATCACATTTATCCATTAGGACTTACAGGAGCGCCAAAAGAAAATTCTTACGGCACGCCAGAGCACCGTCTGAACTCACTCATCCCATGGATTTCTCACGTTAAAGAAACCGGCTGCAACGCCATTTATATCGGACCGCTGTTTGAATCCGTAGGGCATGGGTATGAAACAACGGATTACAAAAAGCTGGACAGCAGACTTGGCACAAATGAAGATCTGACAAATTATGTCGCAAAATGCCACGAACAGGGTATCCGTGTTATTTTAGATGGTGTTTTCAACCATACCGGACGTGATTTTTTTGCTTTTCAGGATATTAAAAAAAATCGGGAAAATTCTCCTTACAAAGATTGGTACTGCAACGTTAACTTCTGGGGAAATAATGAATATAACGACGGTTTTTCTTATGAAAACTGGGGCGGCTACAATCTGCTTGTAAAACTTAATCAGCATAATCCTGCAGTCAGAGACTATATCTGTGATGTCATCCGCTTCTGGGTCAGCGAATTTGATATTGACGGAATCCGTCTGGACGCTGCAGATGTTTTAGATTTTGAATATATGAAAGCTCTGCGTAATACAGCAAATGAAGTAAAACCTGACTTCTGGCTGATGGGTGAAGTTATTCACGGTGATTATACGCGTTGGGTCAATGAAGGCACTTTGCACTCCGTTACCAACTACAACCTTCACAAAGCGTTGTATTCCGGACATAACGATCACAATTATTTTGAAATCGCACATACAGTCAAACGTTTATATGAAATGGGCGGCAGCCGTCCAGATGGATTAAAGCTTTATAATTTTGTGGACAACCACGACGTAGAACGTATCTATACAAAACTGAACAACAAAGCTCATTTTAACCCTGTCCATATCCTGCTCTATACACTTCCAGGCGTCCCATCGATTTACTATGGGTCTGAATTTGGCATCGAGGGAAAGAAAGAGCGTTTTTCTGATGATTCCCTGCGTCCTGCACTTTCTCTGTCCGACTATGCAGACGCCGTTACAAACAATCCTCATACATGCCTGATCGCAGCATTAGGAAACATCCGCCAGAATACTCCTGCGCTTTCTTACGGGGATTATCAGGAGTTGCTGCTGACCAACCGCCAGTATGCATTTTCCAGAAATCTTCATGGGCAATCTGTCATTGTCTCTGTAAACAACGATGACAGCGACTATGTTATGACACTCCGCGCCGGCAACGCCGCAGAATATATCGGCGCACTTTCCGGGGAAAAAGTATCAGTAAACGGCGGAAATATCGTTGTAAATGTAAAGGCAAATGGCGGTGACATCTGGCTGCCTGTTACACCGGATACTAAAGCAGCTGTATCACCTGTTGCGCCAGTCATTACACAACCGCAAACTGCTGTACGGCCGGCTCCGTCTGCGCCTGAAAGCACAAATGCTGTGAAAGAAATCCATACGGAAACCAATACTGCAAAACCTGCAGACGACTCTGCCAAAGCAGAACCGGTTCCATCAGCAGACAATTGTGCACAGGCAAATGACAAACAAGCAGCTCCCGCTGACTCGCAGGATTTTGAAAGCGGAAGGATTGCAGGACTTCAGGAAGCAATTCTTGCTATTATGGAGAAGAACGGCCCTGTTACCGATCAGATGCGCAGGGATGTGGAAGCAAATGTATATCATGATTCCTTAATTGCATGGATTAAGAGCTTTCGTTAAATAACTCTGTAAAAAAATCATATATTACGGCAGGCTGTGATACTCATACTTTATCATTGTCTGCCGTGTATTTTATTTTATCTGAAAATAAATTTGCATTTATCCCCACTGTAAATATCCCGGCGCAAATACCTTGCAGAGTCGTACCAGAGAATCGATCTCACAAATTGACAATAGCATATTTACCCTCCGTAATACACTTAGAGTACTCTCGGAAATTCACAGCCCTTGAAAATACTGGTGTTCCAAAGAACT
>CAJTZX010000003.1 GCA_910584345.1 uncultured Eubacterium sp.
GTATTTATCGGGTATACGTCAGAAATTGGGTTAATAAGTTTTACGGATTAAGGTTTCATATAAAACATATGTGCATTATGGCCACATTCATTTGGAATATATGGCATTTGAATTCTGCCGGCCTGCGCTAATCCCTGCAAGCCATCTTTGTACATCTTCCATGTACGCATTCGGTCATGAAAGATTCTGTCAGCCTCCTCCAGCTGCGCCCACAAATATGCAGCGTTCAATTCACTCGGAAGATAAGACGATCCGGCTTCTACCCATGTATATTTGTCAACCTGTCCACGGAAGAACCGGCTCCTGTCCGTACCTTTTTCCCGTATGATCTCTGCTAATTCTACTTTGCTCTCGTCCCGTACCACAATGGCCCCGCCTTCTCCCATACTGTAATTTTTCGTTTCATGAAAGCTGTAACAGCCATAATCACCAATTGCTCCAAGTGCACGCCCTTTATAGGTACTCATTACCCCTTGTGCCGCATCCTCAATAACTACCAGCTCATGTTTTCTGGCAATTTCCATAATCGCATCCATTTCACAGCCTACACCAGCATAATGTACCGGCACAATCGCCTTTGTTTTATCTGTAATGGCTGCTTCTATCAATTCTTCATCTATATTCATGGTATCTGGCCGAATATCTATGAACCTTACTTTTGCTCCGCGCAGCACAAATGCATCTGCTGTTGATACAAAAGTATATGCCGGCATAATAACCTCATCACCAGGACGAATCTCAGCAAGGATTGCGGCCATTTCTGTTGCATGTGTACATGAAGTTGTAAGAAGCACATGGTTCACTCCGCACCAACGTTCCAGCCAATAGCTACAGCGTTTTGTAAATTCCCCGTCGCCACTGAGTTTTTTATTGCCAATGGCTTCTCGTACATAATCCAGTGCGCTTTCCATCAAAATAGGTTCATTAAAGTTAATCATTTGCACCCCTCTATCTTTTCATTTTTAGTTTTGATACTGCCCGATAACAATTTCATCAATACACTGCGATATACACTGCATCATGATCAAAAATCATCTGTTCGTCCAATTGCATCGCTGTCCAATCTGCAGATGAAAGCTGTGAGGCATACGGTTCCGGTACATCTACCCGCTGCAGCTCCCGCCCTGTATAAAATCGTATCGAATTACAGTCTGACCAGCTTGTAACAAACGCTCGTTCACCCAAATCCCCTATGATATGATTGGATAAGATAACATCATATTTAAATGATCTGGATGCATCCGGTATAAATCCAATTTTATTAATTTGTATCCCAGTGCTGTTTTCATAAGACTGCATGCTTGCATCTATCTGCCTGATGCATTCCTTATCCATAGTATTTGTTTTTATCACATCTATAGCATTTACCTGAATTTCTATAAAATTAACCGCTAAAAAAAGGATACCTGTTGCAAGAACTATTTTATTTTTTTTCATACAATGTTCGTTATAAACGTTCATCCAAATGAATATGGTAACTATCGAAAATATGGGAGCATAAGTTCGAAGCGTAGGATAAAACCATCCCTGTAATATCTGAATGGCTCCTATCATTCCGTCGACTGTAAAACACACTGCCATAGCCCATATAAAATTTAATACTGCATGCTTGCTGCATACCGTACATGCCACCAATAAAAGCAAACATACCATCAGCATACTGGCTCGCGGTAATGTTCCCATACAATCGATCCATATGGCAGGCTGTGCCTTCATGATATAATTATGTAAAATATCGAAAACCAAATGGAAATCAAATCCTACTCGCGTTGTTCCGGCATCAGGATGCCCAAGCATGATCCCGATCGGTTTGGCAATCAACATGTTACAAGCCATCGCAATCATTAAAATCAGTGCGGCGCGCAGCAGTTTTAAAAGCGCAGCCTTATCTATCTTTCTATTCTGTTTCATGTATACAATAAAGAGAACAATTGCAGCATATTGTATCGCTATTACCTGATAACTCCCAACCGCAATAAATAACCATATCAAAGAAATTACACTGTTCTTTACCAAATGATCTTCTTTTGCCAGATATAAAAGTGATAATGTCACACCTGTAAAAGCAATCATCCACGCTATATAGGACGAAGCATACCAGAAATATTCGCTTGTAAACGCATTTCCTGTCAAAAAAAGGCTTCCCATGTTTAACATGACAATATTTTTCAGATCCTGAGCCTTATTCATTTTCTCAGCAACGAGCAACGTAAGCTTCGTCGTCAAAAACGCCATAGAAAAAAGCAGCAGAATACCGAAAAACACCTGATCCCGTACAAAATTTATCCCAAGCTTAGCCAATATCCACCAAACAATTCCTACGATTGGACGCATGGAAACATAAGCATGCACTCCTCCCAATTCCATGGAACAATAATAATTATTATAATCATCCGTTGCATAATGCGGATAAAATACATACATCCCAAACATAACTGTCAAACATAACAAATTCGCAGCCATCAGCCATCGTGCCATCGCTTTTGCATTCATTTCTTTATCCATTTCATGAACTCTCCTGTCCCTTCCCCGCCTGTTTCAAATAATTCTTAGCCTTGCTCACAAGCGCTCTTGGATTAATGCACAGCAATACCAGCGCACGCTGCCAACGTCTGCAGCTATGCAGGCAATATTCTTTCGGAACAGCAATCTCTTCCTCAAAAATCTGCGCCTGCCCGGCAACTGCCCTGCATTCCTGCCGCATGCTATATGCTTTCCACCAGGACGCAAGTTCAATTTTTCCATCCCCAAAGAAAATGTCATCTTCAAAATAACTGCAACCAAAAATATTTTTGTCCATATCTGAAGCACGCTCCATAAAAAATTCAAATGGAATCGAAATATCGTAGCTGCGAAACGTAACCATGGACAAATAATCTCCAAATTTATCGCAAAAATCATTTGCAAAATCGAAAATTCCCTGAGAAATGATTCTGTTTAACAGCACTTCTATGTAGTTTCTGCGGTCCTCCTCAAACACAGGCTGCAAAGCGCCATCCTGTATACAATATCCGCAGCAGGAAGGTTCTCCTTTTGAAAACACTGCTTCCCTGATTGCCCCTGATATGCATGGCGTTCTGTCATAAAATGTTTCTACTTTGCATCCGGCTTCCGTTTCATTTACCAATGGACGGTCTTTATTAATATAAACATAATACCCTTCCACCGGTCGCCCTAGTAGATTGCTCAGTATTCTCTGCGCTGTTCCATTATAACCAATGTCGAATAATACATCATTTTTCCCAATCCTTTGGTCGAACTGCTTCTTCATGCAATCCCGATCGGATTCTTTTTCTTCCAGCAGGTCTTCTTTTGCCGCTAATATTTTCAGAAAGATACAAAAGGATTTGAAATTTTTAAAATAATGATCCATCTCGTATCCGTTCTGTTTTAAATACTCCTCTAACCCCCCATTAGCTTTGATTCCTAAAAACTGCGCCAAAATAATTCCTGGCGTCTTTTGCACTACGGAATCATAAGAAATATAATCCTTAATACAATAAACATCCGAAGGTCTGCAAAACGCCAGCGGCAATAATGCTTTTCTTGATAAATACAAATAATCGCCCTTTGGCAGTTTTGGATCATATTTTTTTAATACGTCATATACCAGTTTGCATCCATACCCATCTCTGGCTATGAAATGAATTGTCCTGGTGATATCATTTTTATATTTTTTACACAAATCCAATACAATGCCAAGCAAATGCATGCCAAGCGCATAATAGGAGATATAATAGATATCCGCGTTAAAATCCGTTCCTTCATGAAAGTTCTTATACGGATTATCAAAAAATTTATTTGCCGCTACTGCAAGCATACAGCGTATGCCCCAAAATTCTATGGATATCTTATGGTCAAAAAAGCTGCCAAACGGGCGCAGCATATGATAATAAGAATTTCCAGACGCATATCCCCTGTCAGCATATTCCCCACGAAATACGCTGACCGCCTTTGGCAAAAGAATACTGCGTATGCCAAATTTCGCTGACATTTGATAATCAGATTCATAATTATCCCCAATATGCAGCATCTTGCCTTTACCCGGATAGTATTTTAAAATATGACGGTACATGCTGCCTGTCGACTTCGCTTTTTGAATATCCGAAGATAAGAACAGTTTTTCATAATCGCCATATCCGTTTTTGTTCAATATCCGTATGACTATTTCTTTATCTAAGTACATATCTGAGGCCAGAATCACTTTTTTACCAAGAAATAATGCCAGCTCATACAAAGAGTATCCAAACTCACGCCGATAGCAAAATTGCAGTTCTAACTCTGTTTCATACGTTTTCAGTTTGTTTAGAATACCTATATCTATTCCAAAATCAGAGCGTAAATGGCTGTAGATGTCTTCCAGCGTAACTTCCTCCGCACCGGATGTTTCAATTTGCTTTCTCGCATTGTGCTCTGCTTCCACCCTTGCTTTTGAAAAATCAAGCATTGCGTAACGATCCAATTCTTTGTATTTGTAGTCTAGAATACGAAATAAATCCGACGGCTGAAAAAAAGGACGCATGATAAGAGTATCAAAAATATCAAAGCTTACGCATATAATCTTAGGATCAGCGATTGTACCTTTTACCTCTTCTTCCCGCGGCGACCACGGATTCTTCATAGAATAAAAATAATTGTCTTCTCTCGTAATGGTTTCCAATGTATCTATACATAGAGCTTCTTTCACTAATTTTTCCAGATATTTTCTCTGACTTAAGGAAAATCCTGCCCATTGAATGGCATTTTTCCAGCTGCGGCCATAACCCCTTTTCCATGCAAGGTTTTTCTTTTCATATTTTTCAAAATTTCCGGTTTTTTTCAAAAAAGCATCCCGAAAATCAAAAGAAGTCTTCAAATCAGAAATATTTTTTTCAAATTTTTTCAGTTGTTTTTCTATGCTTGTGGATGAATCTTTTCTCTGTACATAAAAATAAGTATCCGCATCCGTTTCCGTATACTTTTGTGCAAATATAAAAAGAGGCGCCGAAAATGCAATGTCTTCTGTCATAATCAAATGCGTTCGTATCTCTTCATAATAATGTTCACACTGCCTCCATAACTGCATATTGTACAATTTTGCCCATACGACATGCCAGGAAAAGTCGAGCCCTTCCTGTTCAAAATACTGCTTCGCAATCTCATCTCCATACAGCGTCTGCTGTGGCCGGTTATTAATATACGTGTAAGTATATTTTTCCTGATTCACAAGATCATCCATCACGAACTGCCCTTTCACAATATCCGCCTGCTCTTCTTCTGCTTTTACTGTCAGCAGCCTGATATAATCAATGCCCAGATAATCATCGCTGTCTACAAATGTAATATATTTTCCTGAAGCCTGCTTTGCACCTGCCAGCCTTGTACGAAACAATCCCATATTTTCCTTATTTTCAATAAGCCTGACTCTGCCATCTATTTTTTCATAATTGCGAACAATCTCCATTGCATGATCTGGTGAAGCATCGTTTACAACCAATACCTCAATATTTTGATACGTCTGATTTAAAATGCTGTCCAGACACTTCTCCACATATTTTTCCGTTCCATATACCGGAACGACGACACTGACCAACGGCCATTTTCTTTTGTTCACCATTTCATTTTCTCCACTTTCTGTAAATCCGCACTGCCTGATCTCTCCTTGCGCTCCCCTGCGGCAATAACTTTTCAACATATTCTTCCAGACATGACATTACCGCTGCTGATGCCATGCTGCGCTCTTCCTCAGCCATTTCAACCATATACAGCTCTTCCGCCAGAAATCCAGACTCTTTGATGGCTGCGGACAGCTTCTTTCGTTTTTGTATGTTTATCTCCTGATTTAATAAAATCGTGCACTCCTGTTCCATCCTGCGCAGCATGTTATTTACTGTAAACGTATGTTCCATCCTGCGCCTGCAGTTTTTGCTGCATCTGTCATATAATTGTGTATCTGTCAGCAGTTTTACAATTGCCTGCACATACTCCTGAATCTCTTCGTCTGAAAATTTTCTCTCGTCAAAATCCTTGCCCTCCTTTTGCCTGATCGGAATAAGCATCCCAACCGCAGGATCAATCAGCTCTTTTTGCCCTCCCACATCACTGCTGATCACAGGGGTGCCCATCGCACAGGATTCATATGCGGTCAAAGAAATCCCCTCTTTCAGCGAACAGATCAGCGTTAGTCTGGCATCCTGATAGTATTGCTCCATATGTTCAGAACGTCCTGTGCAAATCACATTTTTTTCTAAGCCGCATTTCTTGACTGCCTTTTCCAACGCCCGTCTCTGCGGGCCGTCTCCGACCACAACAAACAACACCTGCGGCATCTGCCTGCTGACCCTTCTTGCTATTTCAAGCATCAAAAACGGCCGTTTCTGCGCGTCTATTCTGCACGGAAACAGTACGATCGGCCTTTCTGATGATATATTAAATTTGTGATATATTTTTCCTTTTTTTATTTTATGAGGGTTAAATTTTTCTTTGTCCACGCCAATATACATCACTTCTATACTGTCTGGATCCCTGTGAAATTCATCCACCAATACCTGCCTGGTGTTCGCGTTGCAGACATACGTCTTATCTAAAACAGCTCCAAACACCCCGGACAGTCTTGCAAAACCACCGTCTTTCCAGTACCATTCTTCCATATGAACATAGTCCACGATACACAAATCTGGAAACTGTCTGCGCAGCCATGGAATCATATAATATCCGCGGTAGGAATTTGAAATCCAAACAAGATCTATGTTCCTCGTCCGAATATAATAACCGACATACTCCATGTAGTGTGCAGGATCCAAAAAATCCGGCAGATGGAAAATCTCATCCGTATATTGCGCAAAACGGCTGTGCCATTCATTGTTCGAATACACGGTTGTCAGAATGCTGATTTCAAATCTGCTTTTGTCTAACCCGGACACCAGTTCCAGATTCATCCGGTCTGCTCCTCCCATCACCAGCCATGGAACTAGCATCAATATTCTTATTTTTCCTGTTTCTGACGGTATCGTATCATCGTTCCAAAAGTCGGCAAACTGGGAACGATGATACGGTTCCCTGGTCTTCACAATTGGATATTCCACCGCACGTATGGTTTGATCCGCTCTTTTGGATGCCCTACGTATTATCCTCTCACAAAACTGCTTTTTTCTGCGGTCTTTTTGAATCCCCGACAGCATTCCATCATCCAGCCGTCTGTACCAGAACAGATAACCGCTTACGTGTACCGGATACTGATGCTGTGCCATAAGCTCCAGCCAGAAACGCCAGTCCTCATGATACGCCCATTTTTCCGGTTTATACCCTCCTACCCTGCGGATAGCCTGTTTTCGGATGGCAGCAGTAGCAACAAGCTGATTCTCCCTTTTCATTTTTTTTGCATTCCAGGCATGCTTCCATAAATACTGCTGTCGGCCAAATCCAACAGAATCCGTGTAACACCATGCAGCATCTGGATGATAATACAATCCAAAATACGTATACTCCAAATACTGTGGGGAAAGCAGATCATCGGCATCCAAAGGAACTATGATATCTGTATGTGCTCTCTGAATCCCTGTATTTCTGGCACAGGCCAATCCCCGGTTTTTCTGGCGCACGATACAAATTCTTCGATCTGATGATGCGAACTTCTTAAGCACATCCAAATCCTCTGCCCTGTCACTCCCATCGTCTACAATGATCCATTCGAACCATGGAAATGTCTGATTCATAACGGAATGAAAAGTCTGTTCAAAATATGTTCCGGCATTATAAAACGGTGTAACAATCGTCATAAGCGGATGCCAGCCTTTTCCGATATTTTTCCTTTTCCATGTTTTTCCCGGCTGTTTTGCAAAATCAAATTCCATATATCCGGCTCCTTTTGCCATATTTTCTATTACACAATTTCTGTTTTGAAACCGTTGCAATATCATTGCTGTTCCCATGCCTGCTTCCTGTAAAGCGGACGCTCACTGCCCCATATATGCACTGCACACTTCCTGCGCACTGCCACGCATAACTACTTTTCCTTTTTCCAGCCATAACGCATATTTACACAATTTTTTTACAGATTTTGCAGCATGGGACACATACAACAGCGTCGTCCCTGTAGACAGCATATGCTCCATCCGCGCTTCGCACTTTTCCTGAAATTTGTAGTCGCCGACTGCCAGTACTTCATCACAGATTAAAATATCCGGCTGCACCATCGTAGCCACTGCAAATCCAAGTCTTGCAGCCATACCGGAGGAATAATTTTTAATCGGCATATCCATAAAATCCCATAGCTCGGCAAAGTCTACAATCTCTTCAAAATGCTCCTTCATAAACTGTTCCGAATGCCCCAGCAGCGCTCCATTTAAATAAATATTCTCCTTGGCCGTAAGCTCTCCGTCAAATCCTGCACCCAGTTCAATTAACGGCGCAATCCTGCCTGAAACGGTTACGCTGCCTTTGTACGGCCTTAAAATACCGCAGATTAATTTCAGCAGCGTAGATTTTCCCGAACCATTTGTCCCGACAATGCCCCAGGCTTCCCCTGCCTTTACCTTAAGGCTCACATCATTTAATGCAAAAAACTCCTGAAACATCAGCTCTTTTTTAATCATCCGGATCACATATTCTTTTAAATTATCTACCTGCTGGCGTGCCATGTTAAATCGCACTGCCGCATGTGCTACATCTATCACTATTTGACTGTTATCCATCGTTTTCCCCTAAATATAAAGTATAAATTTGTCCTGAGAACGCAAAAACGACCAGGTACCAATCCCCAGGCATAATATCGCAAGCAGAAAGCCATAGGTCACAGAACGCCAGCCCGGAAGGCACTGATACATCACCAGCTCCCGAAACTGTGTAACATAATGGTACATTGGATTAAAAAGCTTAATCCCTCTTTGCATCGACTCCGGCAGCAAACTCATCGGATAAAATAATGGTGTCATATACGTCCACGCCGTAAGCAGCACCGTATAAATGTACTGAATATCCCTGAAAAAAACTGCTGCCTGCGCAAGAAACAACCCAAGGCCCAGCGAAAACAAATACAATTCGACCAGCACGACCGACAAGAAAAACATATAGCAGGAAAATTTTACTCTGCTCACAATAAACACAATGACCATTGCTCCCATCGCAAACAGCAGATTCACAAGAGAACTCGTTACCTTTGACAGTGTAAAAATATATTTCGGCACATACACCTTTTGCAGCAGCGATGCATTTCCCGTGATCGAATAAATCGCCTGATTGGTTGCCTCTGACATAAAGTTAAACAACGTCTGTCCGATAATCAGATAAGCAGGAAAATTTTCAATATCAGAGCGAAACATATGTGAAAACACAAGCAGCATTACAACCATAACGAGCAGCGGATTCAGCACACTCCATAGATAGCCAAGAAAGCTTCTCCTGTATTTCAATTTAATATCTTTTATCACGAGCTGTTTCAGTAAATGTCGAAAATCATACAGCCTCTTTATTCTTCCTATCATATTTTCCGCACATTCCTCATATAATATTTTTTCTGCAGCGCAGTTCTTAGCCGAACCGGCACAAGCCCTACAAGCAGCGGCTTTGCCGCATACAGCATTCCCTTTGGCATCAGGCCCAGTTTCTTAAAATACTGATACTTGATATACGCTTCATGAAAACGATAACGGTATTTTCTTCTTCGATACTGATTTTCATCTCTGCGTATATAATACAAAACCTCGGACAGATTTTTTCCATCATACCCTTCCTGATACAAGCGCAGCAAAAGCTCATAGTCTTCTACCCGTACCGTTCGTTTGGAACAGTCATATCCGCCTGTCTGGCGCAGCACTTCCTGTCGAAACATCAATGACGCATGCACAAACGGAAGCGAAAAAAGAAAATCTTTCGGTTTTGGATGTCTGCAAAACCAATAAAGCTCTCCATCATCCCCAACATTTTGAATAAAAAACTCTCCTCTGCATCCTACAAATGCTACGTTCGGATGCTTTTTTAAATACGTATACTGCTTCTGCAGCCTATTCGGATCTGAAAGATCGTCTGCATCCATAATCGCTATGTATTGCCCTCTGGCAGCATGGATACATGCATTTCTGGCATAACCCGCTTTATGGTTTTTATTGTGATGTATACAAAAAATACGTGGATCATCCCTGACAATTTCTTTTAATGTTTCCCATGTGTGATCTGTAGAACCGTCATCGCAAATAATAAGTTCCCAGTCTTTATATGTCTGATTCTGAATGGAGCGAACTGCCTTTCCCAGAATCCGCGAATCCTGCATGTTATATACTGCCATAATCACTGATATTTTTGGCATGATCGTTCCTCCAATACGAAAGCTTTTGCATAAATTTTTTTCATATATGCCTGTACCGCATGTTTATCATAGCGTTTTATTATATTTTGATTATAACTGCCGCACGCATATCTTAACTGCTCATTGTTCAATAACGTCTCCAATGCATCCCGAAGCTGAGAAGGCTGTCTGAGCGAATACTTAAACCCTCCTGACACCGTTCCCATACGGTTCATCAACTCCCGGTTTCCTCGAATATCCGATACTACACATGGAAGTCCACAAGCCATAGCCTCCATCAACGCCACCGGCATTCCTTCCTGTAATGACGGAAACACAAAAATATCCGCATTTTGATAATACGGTGTTATATTTTTCTGAAAACCAGACATTCTTACACGCTCTGCTACTCCCAGCCGCACTGCCATGCGCATAAGCTGTTTCCTGCACACACCCTGCCCGCAGATCACATAATAAACATCCCGCCTGGAAAGCTTTGACAACGCCGTTATCACATCCCGATGATTTTTTCGTCTGCTAAGCTCCCCAACAGAAAGCAAAATATACGCATCCTGTGGAATATGATGCCTCTTTCGAAATACATCCGTGTCCACAGAAACGATGTCCGCAGAAAATTTTCCTGTGTCAACCCCAACGCCTGGTATATAATAAATTTTCCCTGCTTTCAGATTCCGCCTTGCAAAAAAATAATCTTCCTGATTTACTGTAATCAGCACATCCGTCCAATACGCCAGCAGCTTTTCAACCGGGTAAAATAAAAACCAGTTTTTTATCGGGGCACCCTGATAAAAATGAAATCCATGCGCCGTATAGATTACCTTTATTTTTCTCTGATGCGCAGCCAACCGAGCCAAAGCTCCTCCGATCGGCGAATGGCAATGCATCCAATCATAGGAATACCGGTCTGTCAGTTCCAGTAATTGTTCGTATGCTTTCAGACATTTTGTAAGAGAACCGGGACTTCTTGGGCAATCCCATTGGTGATAAATCACATGCAGCTTTTGCAGCGTTTTTTGCATGGAATGGATCTGCTTTTTGTCACATGTATTCCCTTCATCAAAATTACAGGCCACATGTACATCACACCCCATCCTTTGCAGCAGGCGGATATTCGGCATATTAAACTGATCTATCATAGACGCTACGGAAGCTATCATCAGCACTTTCATTTTTTTCTCAGTCCTGTTGTTCATACGTGTCTTTCTTTCATACATGTCTTTCCTTCATACATGTCTTTCTTTCATGCTTCATTCATAATATCCGCCACAGATTTCATGATTCGGATATACATGGAATAGCTGTCCAAATCCCCTTTCGCCGGATGGCGCCACATATTTTTAATGACCGTATCCGAAGGCTGCACCGCTCCCCAGAGCAATGCATCCGCATCCACTTCCAATTGCTGGCACAGATTGGCAAATGTATCCATACTCATTTTTCGCTTGCCGCGCTCAATCTTTCCCATGAAATTTAAACTGATGCCACACTTCTTTGCCAGTTTTTCCTGTGACCAGCCTTTCACTTTGCGGACCTGGCGAATTCTTTCTCCTACTTTCACATAATCCAATTCCTGCATACCCGAACCTCCTGTTTGATTCGCAGTAAATAGATAACTATATAAACGTTTAAAAACTACAAATACAATGCATAACATTTTGTATAGAATTGTTATGCATTGTATTTGTAGTTTTTGCCTGTAATGCCGCTGAAATCAATGGATGGAAACGCTTTTTGCAATTTCCGGAAAAATCTTAACCGGAAAATTCCTGTAAAGCCCAGCTACTTTGTTATTTTTTCTAAAAATCCTGATTTTTTTATCTAATTCAGATGTTTTCAGGTTGAAATAAGATAATATTTGTGCATTATATACAAACTTTTTAATAATAGTTGCAAATTTTCAAAAAAGCGAATAGAATTCTATTGAGCACTATTTTTATCTTTTTAATGCACTATTAGAATTTATATATCGTAACAATTCTATACAAAATGTTATATATTCTGTCAGATGTCATGTACATCATTTGGCATGTTTTTGACACTTTACAATAATAATCTTTTAAACTATAATATAATTGATTAGTATTTGTAAACAAGCTTTCAAACTGCAGCTATACATATTAACAGTATCATTAGAAAAAAGAACATGCAATGTCATGAAAGGGCGCTGCTTAGCGCCCCTGTAATCAGCAACTATTATATTTTAGTAATTATATCCTTCCACACGGAAAAACGTATGATTACCGATCACAACTTTTTCCACTACCGTTACCGGTGATCCGCCACCAAAAACATATTTTCCACCATTTCTATTGACAATACTGTTATAAAGTTCATTTGTATTAAACCACAAACATTTACCAATAGGATTTCTTTCATCTGAAAAATGAGAAGCAGCATCTAAGCATTTTTCCCATGCATTTGCATCGACTTCTTTTGGCTTTAATGCAGCTTTGCTAAGAATTCCATTAAACTGGCTTCCATTGCCTTTCGTTACAATTGATTTATAATCAGGCCCTCCAAACTCAGAAATGCGGTGAATTGTTTGCCGGTTCTTAACAACATAAGCACAGGCAATCTTTCCATTTTTACTTTCACCTCTTGCTTCACCCATTATCATTCGCGCCAAAGAGTCGATAGGGCTGCATTTTTCAATTAATTCACTTAAGTTTGATACAGAAGTTCCGTATGCAATATAGCCGTTTTTTGTATTTGTATTCATATATGTACTCCTTCCATTTGACATTTATTTGCTGATTACAATTATTAATAAGTAATTTTCTTAGAAATTGTAAACTGAGAACTCTTACGAATCGAATTTTTAAATAATTTTTTCACTCCTATCAAAATTTAATTTGCAGGAAAGGAATCCACTATGAAAATAAAAAGAAAAGCTATCCTATTTGGCACAATCTTAATATTATCTGCATGCATACTCAAACATCATTCTTCTGCTCAATCGCAAAATCCATCTAAGCGCGCGCCCATTTCGAACGATTCAAGCGACATTTTCCTGAACACCATCGATTCTGCAGACGCTGAAGCTATAAAAAATGGATATTTCCAGGAAGCCAGACTTGATTTTGATGGAGACGGCAAAAAAGAAAAATTAATGATACTTCTCTATCCGTTCCATGAAAACGGTACAGAAACGATACAAAACCGCCTATATATTTCCAAAAAGAAATCAGGCGGTGAAATTACCTGGCAGGTTTATGATCCTGCAGCGGACCTGAAAACTGGTTTTTCAGCATATTTAAATACCACAATCGATAGAAAGCACAAAAAAATATCTCTTCTTTGGAAAGACACCGGCAAAAAATTTTTGCAATTTCCATATGAAGAATGGCTAGAGGAGCCAAAACGAGTGCCAGTTCGTTTGCATTTTCTCACCAATACAAAGATAGAGATCGAACAGGGTAAAATTTACTTATCTGTTCCTTTTGCTCTAATCGATAATAAAAATGAGGAATGGCCAGTTCCATACCGTTTGAAAATGGAAATCAAATATCAGGACACAGAGCCACATCTTATATTAGCATCTGCTGAGCAGCTGGATTTCATAGTTTCCAGCAAAGACCAAAAAATTACGGTGTATGGTACCAGCCCTGAAACAACTTATCAGAACATGGTTTTGACAGCAGATGGCCAGCGTTATGATTTAGGTCTGCAATGGCATACCGATTATGGAGAAACAGATATCAAACAAGCGGATTATGATGGCGACGGTCAACAGGAGACAGCTTTTTTCTATCCGTATGGAGGCGGAGATGGAGCCAGCAACGGACTGCTTGTCATCGATAGAGATAACAATAAAAATCTATTTTGGACGGATTTGTTTCCATATCAGGCATGGTCAGATGGAAGTATAGAAAAACAATGTCGAAAACTGCTGAACTGCAGTCTGGATAAAAAAAAGAATTGTGTAAAAATAACCGATCGAAAAACCGGAAAAAAATTACTGCGCATCCCTTATGACAAATCTCAGATTGGAGAAGATGATAAACAAATAAAAGACGTATTCCTGTCGTCACAGGCATCTTATAAATTGACAGCAGATAAGATTTATATGGAATGCCATCCTGCATTACTATTTAAAAACAGGGTAACCCCTTATCCTCTTGACGCTGTTCTCCGACTGGAAGTAATCTATCGTCCGGGAAAATCGGCAAAATTAAAATTTGTTGGTCTAAAAAACCATAGATAGCAGATCAAAAACACCAGCGAATCAACGAAAAAGAATGATCGATAAATTATCTGATAACCCACTTTACATACGCAAAAACAGAAGGCTTATCCGTTTTACAGATATGCCTTCTGTTTTTATTGTAATCATCTGTTCTGTTTTTATCACTCAGAAATCATCCGTCTTACGCCAGTTTCATCCTTCGAAACTCGTAATAAATACCATCTTCCCACACATTCTTACAAATATAATCCGCTGTCTTTTTCAGCTCCTCGCAGGCATTGCCCATCGCAACACTGATTCCCGCCGTCTGCATCATTTCATAATCGTTCATACTATCGCCAAAAGCAATCGTATCCTTTAAATCCGCTCCGAAATAGCTGCATACCAGCTCGATCCCCTTGCCCTTGTCGATTCCCTTGGGAATAATCTCTCCGTTAAAGCAAGAACTGCTGTCTGCATAAGGATGCACTGCATATACAAATCTGCCTCCCAAATATCTTTTCGTCTGCTCTACAGATTCCAAGTCCCTGCTCGTAAAGCATATTTTGTATGCGCCTTTCTTCGGATATCTGTCATATGGCTGGATTGTAATACCTGCTTCGATCTCCTTTTGCATACGAATCAGCTCTGAGTTGGATGCATCTGCCTGCACCGTTTGAAGCAATGCTTCCATTTGCGGATCCGTATAAATGCCCTCTGGTGTTTCGATTCTGCAATACATGCCGTGTCTATGAAATATGTCCAGACATTCTTGTATTGTCTCTTCTGGAAGAATACGATCAAACAGTACTTTTCCCGCAACTTCTACGTGGCTTCCGGCACTTGCAATCACGCCGTCAAAACCCACTTCTAAAATATCCTGCCCGATAATCGGCATATTTCTGCCTGTGCATAAAAACACCTTATGCCCATTGGAACGCGCACTGCGTACCGCTTTTTTCACATGGTCAGACGGTGCTTTCATCTGAGTAACTAAGGTTCCATCAATATCTAAAAAAATCAATTTTCGATTCATATTTGTTCCTCTTATATTTTATAAACAACCGCTGCTACTGTATCAGAATGAACGCTTCCCGGTACAGATGGTTCTAGTCTGCGGTCATCTGCAAGATCGGTAAAGATCATCGGAATCGTCGTATCGTACCCGGCTTTTTCAATCTGTGCTTTATCAAACGAGATCAAAAGCTGCCCTTGCTTAACCCTGTCGCCATCTTTTACATGGGTTTCAAAAAATTTCCCCTGCAGATTTACCGTATCTACGCCGATATGTATCAAAATTTCCGTACCGCAGCTGCTTGCAAAGCAAACGGCATGTTTTGTATCAAAAACGCTTAAAATCGTACCGTCCGTCGGTGCATACACATTTCCTGTCTCCGGTATCACAGCCACCCCGTCTCCTAATATTTTATTAGCAAATGTTTCATCTTTTACCTGTTCCATTGGGATCAGCTGACCTTTTGCATGGCTGAAAAACGGTTCTTCCTGCGGAACCAGTGTTGTCTGCGATGCGGATATTTCTGTCGATTCTGTCTCTGATTCAGTTGTCTTTGATACAGTTGTCTCTGATTCGGTCGTCTGTGCTGTGGATACAGCTTTGTCTGAGGATGCCTCGTCTGTAACCTGATCCATAAATTTTCCTAATATAAGCGTCATCAAAAAACCGCCCGCAATCGCAACTCCATGTGCTATTACATAATTCATATATCCATTTCCTGCAGGGTCCGCCAATGCAATTCCGGGTACAACCGTCGTACCAAATCCAAGCGCTGCCAGATTTGTCAAATATACAACGACGCCACCAAAAGCTCCGCCGATACATCCGCCGATAATCGGAAAACGATATCTTAAGTTAATCCCAAACAAAGCCGGTTCTGTAATACCAAATAATACAGAAATAAAACTTGGTATACAAAGCTCTCTCACTTTTACATTTTTTCTATGTCTTACTAAATACGCTAACACAGCGCCGCCCTGCGCAATCAATGCGGCTGCAAGAATTCCCGGCATAATATCTACAAACACATCCGACAGCGCTTTGATAATTCTCTGCAGCGGATTCATTTTTTTATTTGCCACTGTTTTCAAATCACTCAGACTCATATTTTTCATATTGTTGTGCTCTGCAAATACTTCATACACATCGTTGACAAGACCCGCGCCAAAAATAATCTGTACCTGGTCACCTGCTACAAATACTTGGCATAGCATTGATTAAATTCATACAAGGCGATGACGCTATAAAATATTTAACCATGGCTCTGCTTCTTTCTGTTATAGCCGGCATATTTGTTTGGATTGCAAGTCAAATCACCGATATCTGAGCCACTGAAAAAATAGCCGACATTTATTTTGCGAGAGCGCCAAACGATTTCAATGGCTTCCTGTTAATTCTTACAGATTTGCAAATATCTCTGTCTGCTCTCGCAGCTCTTCTACAATTTCTTTATTGATATCCATTCTGCTCGTAATATCTGCCATGTTTCCAACAAGACTTCTTGTACTTCCTGCAACCCCGCTAATATCTCCGGCTCCTTCATCTATCGCGCTTGTAATATGCTTAATGGAAGTTACAATTTCTGCCATGGCATTCCGCAAATGCTGAGTTTTATTATGAAACTGTTCCATCTCCTGTTCGATATACGACGCATCCTCCTTATACTGCTGGCCCGCACTTACAAACAATTGAAATTCAGCCAGTATCGTATCGTTCATATAATCAATCAAATCCTGTGCATTTTTAGAAAGGTTATAGACTGCCTTTGTTACGACCTGATTTACTTCCTGAATCCTGGTTGCTGTCTTCGCACAAGAATCTGCAAGCTCACGAATTTCTCCTGCCACAACTGCAAATCCTCTGCCTGTCTCCCCTGCTCTGGAAGCCTCTACTGAAGCATTTAAGGCAATCAGGTTTGTAGAGACCGAGATGGAAAGAATCTCTTTTGTCAGGACATTCACCTGGTCTACACTCTTGCTGTTTTCAATCGCTTCATTTAACTCGACCAGAATATGCGCCGCTTTTTCTCCGATCACTTCAGTATTGGTCTGTGCCGTTTGTTCCATCTTACTCGCACGTACTTTCATTGCAGAAGCATATTCGGTAATTGTGCCGCATTCTTTTACCATATCGTTCACATCTTCATTTACGTCTGACGTATTGTCACTGATTCCAGATGCATTTTGCGCTACTTTTTGAATCGCTGCAGAAAGCGCTTTCATTAAAGAATATAAATCTTTCGTACTCTTACTCGAAGTTCTCGTTTTGCCTAGCACCTCACCGACTACCGAATCAATTCGCTCCGAACTGCCCTGTAACGTCTGCATCATATTTTTAATCGGCTTTACGACATATTTTAAAATAATGCTAATTGCCGCAATTACAAGCACAAGCCCCGCTGCAACCGTAACCACGCTAATTACAATCGACGTAACATATACATCTGTAAGTTTCTGTCTGGCTGCAGCTGTTCTCCCATCAATCCCGTTAACCAGCTTCGTAATATTTTTTTCTGCCTCGGCCCCATAAACAGCCACTTCATCATTCGCACATGCATAAGCTTCTTCTGTCTTACTATTCGCACTGGCGCATACAAGCCGGACTAAGGCATGTTTAAATTCACTGTAATTACTTTTCAATTCCTTATAAACAGCCGCTTCTTCTCCTGCTATATAATTTTCGTACGATTTTAAATCATCATCCAGCGCTTTTTCTTCTTCTTTTATCTGATCGACAACGCTAATCATCGTCTGATAGTCCGAAGCAACGATATGTGACAGCGCCATTTTATGTATATTCAGCAAAGAGCAGCGAATTTCTGCCAGCTTTTCCGCTCCTGCCATCTGATCGTCTACAATCTGCGCTGCATTTGCATTTACATGCTGAATATGATATACCGATAAAATATTCGAAAGAAACGCCACAATTCCAAGTAATAGAATCGGTAAGATCAGGCGTTTCTGAATGCTGAGTCTGCTGTTCATTTTTCTCCTCCTCGTAAACCTTTTAAAATCACAGCCGTTTCTATTTTTATCTGGCCGTAACCTTTTCCACCATCTGATCCAGCTGTTTTTGCAAATCTTCTCCCGTTTCATTTCCAAGCGCCATATTTGCCGCAAAAGCTTCCACCGGTTCCCAAAATTTGCCACCAATTCTTTGCAGATGTGAATATTCAGACTGTTCCAAAAGCGCGGCAATTGCCAAAGATTCCTGTACCTGCTCAGATGATGCAGCCTGTTTATTCGATGGTCCCTGACCGCGCAGCTCAAACCGAAGCTTTTGATTTTGTTCGTTTACCATCCATTCTGCCAACTTTTGGGCCCATTCCGGATATTCAGAATATGCATTTACGCCAACCAGCTTACATCCCGAAAAGGACGCCATTTGTATCTGACGGCCTGCACACGCAAACGCAGGCAGCTTTGCAGCGCCAAAATCTTTTCCCCATGCTTCTTCTATCGCCATCGCATTCCAGACACCACTAACTCCCGCAATGACTGTCCCATCCATCACACCCTGCAAAAATTCTGTATCCGTCCGATTCGAAAATCCAGGATTTTGTGCAATCTCAAGCATAGATTTTGCCACATCAACGCCTTTAATTTCTCCTTCTTTATCATTCCATGTACAATAATTCGTAATTCCATCCTCATTCAAACCGGCTTCCATTCCGGTATTGCCAAAAAAAGCATAAACGTACCAGGCCGAAGACCAGTCCATTGCCATATATTTTCCATTATCCGCAGCAATTTGCAGCATGTTATCCAGTGATAAAATATCCTCTTCCGAAAAAAACTCTTTATGATAATACAAAAAATATCCATTATCTGCTGTCAGCGGATACGCATACATCTTATTTTTGACAGATGCCGCCTCTACAGCCTTAGGCAAATGCTCCGTCCGTATCACATCTGCGTTTTGCAGCGGTTCGATCGCACCTGCCGCTGCAAGTGCCTGCAGCTGGTCATCCGCAAATGTAAACACATCCGCACCTTCCTCAAGCCCTCCCAGCAAAGCATCCTTGCAGCTTGATTCTCCCTGTGCCTGATAAGTAATCTGAAAATCTGCCTGATCCTTATATTTTTGCTGAAACCGGTCAAGCGCCTGCTCCATCAGCTCGGTATCCTCCTCAGCGCCCCAGACCGTCAGACTGACAGCTTCCCTCGTATTTGCTGCCTCCCTTTCCTGCTGAATCGTTTGTTCGTCCTCTTTTCCCTTTCCGCACCCTGACGCAAATACAACGCTTATTGCTATGGCAGACAAAAGCCGGCGCCTGTACAAAAATCTATGTGCTTTTTTCATTTTTTGTTTTTTTTCGAGTTTCATTTTCTGATGCATTTCTTTCTTCCTCCCAAATAAAATTACTTCACGAAATCATTCCACAAAAACATTATCATTCTTTCTATTTATTTCTCAGATCATACCAATTTAAACCGTAACTATCTGCACCGCAGATACATCCATACTGTAATAGCAGTATAACATAGATCATTTTTTTCATCTATAACTTTTTTCATCTGCACTTTCTAAATATTTTCTCTATATTCCAACTAAAGGTAAGCGTTTAGATCATATGTTGCATATTGGCCTCTCGAACGTCGGATGATAGGGAACTGCGCTGGCTTCTTGTTCCTTTTCCAGAATGCAACAAGCACTAAGCATTCTGAAACGGACACAGGCAGACCAGGCAAACGCCCTCTCTCAGCGTCCGGAAATCCCATAATATACAACACATAATATGAACGATTGCAAATAAAAATAGTGAAATTTGATTTTTTTCATAATAAAGTAGGAAATTCACCAAAAATATGATAAAATAAGAAATGTCATTATAAACCAGCCATCACCGGAGTTCAGGAAAAGCCAATCTTTTTGAAAAGACTCCGGAAAAACAGGAGGAATCTATGTCAGATTTTAATTTTAATAACGAAGAAGAATGCTTAAACGTATCCGTCCGCTCTGATGGAGTTGACGACAGCGGCAGCTACAAGTTTGTATGCAAACTGGAACATTTCGGACATCAGTCTTATGGACAGTCATTCGGTATTTATTTTTCTCAGAATATCACCATCGTAGAAGTACCTGGCGATGTGGAAGCGACAGCCGAAGGCAACCATCTGCACATCCACCGCAAAAACCAGATGAACGACAACGGACTGGTTGAGATATGGATCAAATTGTCAGCGCCGGAATCACCGGAAGTCACCGGTATTACCGATATCGCCTGCCAGCCTGAAGAAAACGGCAAAGAACTGTTGTCGATTGGAGCTGTACAGCAGGCCATTTATGCAAGAAGAAGCGTCAGAAGCTATAAGCCGGACATGCTTCCAAAAGAAATTATTGACCGGATTTTAACAGCAGGCACTTATGCTGCTACCGGCATGAACCATCAGTCACCAATTATTTTGGCAGTTACAAACAAAGAGATGCGGGACAAGCTCTCTGCTATGAATGCAAAAATACTTGGCAAAGACGATGATCCATTCTATGGAGCGCCTGTCGTCCTCGTAGTATTGGCTGATAAGGATATGCCAACTTACCTTTATGATGGCAGTCTGGTCATGGGAAATATGATGCTGGCCGCAGAAGAGCTTGGAATCGCAAGCTGCTGGGTACATCGTGCAAAAGAAGAATTTGAATCTGCCCAGGGGAAAGAAATCTTAGCCTCCCTTGGTATCGAAGGCAATTATGAGGGAATCGGACATCTTGTACTTGGATATGCAGAAGGTGAACCGAACGCTGCTGCGCCTCGCAAAGATGATTACATATATTATGTAGATTAAGCGATCTCTTATAAAAACCCCTCACCTTTTGCCTGACAGCAAAAGATGAGGGAGTACTCTAAGACGCTTCCACAATATAATATCCAAGCTTTACTTCCTTAATGGAAGCTTCTCCTTTTTCCAGCATCTCCATTAACATCTGTACCGCAATTTCACCACACCGCTCATAGGAATAATGAACCGTAATTAACGGCGGCGCCGTAACCCTTGCCATATCAGAATCCCCTTGCCCGGCTACAACAATCTGCTTTGGAACTTCAATTCCCTGCTCACCCAAATACTGCATCGCTCCGGCCGCCATAGTATCTGTTGCACAAACAAGCCCGTCCAAATTGCTGCATCGCTCTAACAGTTCTTTGGTCTTCTCATATCCGGACGCTATGCTGAAATCTGCTGTCACAGCGTTTTGCGCCAGACAACCATATCCCATGTCACTGACCGCATCGCAAAACCCACGATAACGCTCTGCACCAACCGCTTTATCCTGTTGCAACGCTCCGATATAACCCAAACGCTGTCTTCCTTTTTGCAGCAGCAGCTTAGTCAAATCATAAGCCGCATGATAATCATCATGAAAAACGCAATGATATCCGGTCAAATGTTGTCCAACAATTACAACCGGAACAAGCATATTTTTTAATATACGTTTATGCTCTGCTGTAAATACGGTTGCTGATAAAATAACCCCATCTACCTGCTTATTGTTAAATGCGCTCAAATATTCCGATTCTTTCTGAGGATTATTTTGCGTAACTGCCAGTAATGTCTGATATTCGCTTTCATTCAGTATAGATAAAATGCCTTCCACAATCCTTCCAATAGATGCAGAAGCTACTTTTGGTACAATTACACCGATCATTTTGGTCCTTTTTGTCCGCAATGTCTGGGCCTGTACTGAAGGACGGTATCCGGTTTCCTCCACGACTTTTCGGATTGCTTCTTTTTTTTCATCCGAAATATGACCATTATTAAAATAACGTGAAACAGCTGCACTGGATACCCCTGCCAGCTTCGCAATTTCTGCTATATTCATTTGCATCGCTCCTTGTATCTATGAAACCATTTCTATAATTATACCACCATTCTGCATTTTTTTCCAGTATAAAAGTTAAGAATATTACAAAAAAGGTTAACACTAATACACCGTTATCCACAGCAAGCTTTCAGTCTTTCTTCATATATCAGATGATGTTTTAAAAAAGCAGCTCGGATTCCATTTTCACTCACAGAAGGGCAAACGTCATCTGCCAGTTTTTTTAATTTCTCACTTCCGTTTTGCATACAAATACCTAATCCGGCTATTTGTATCATTTCCAGATCATTCATGCTGTCACCTATTGCAATTGTATTGCTAAGAGGGATGTTTAAATGTTGGCAAACCCTCTCTACTGCTTTTCCTTTATCAAACGCTTTATGAATGACTTCCCCATGAATCAGCCCACTTGGATCCTTTTCCTGAATACAAAAATCAAAATCCTCCTGTAAAACTTCGTGAGCCTGAATCAACGACTCCATCGATGTACTCATAATGACAACCTTATAAACCGGCTGTCCCTGATACTCCCTCATCGGAAAAATACATAAGTTTTTTTCCAGCTGCTCCTGCCAGCGGAGCAGCTCACTGCTGCCTGTTTTTGCAGCATCTTTACGTAAAAATACTTTCAGTTCATCGTCTACATATGCACTGTCTTTGCATTCCACTGTTCTGTAAATCCCATTTTTTTCCAGAACGTCCAAGACAGACTGTTTTTGCACTTCCGTCATAGGACAGTCGTATATCACTTTTTCCCCACATTTGATATAACTGCCCGCGCTGCCAATGATTCCATCAAACCGGTACTTTAACAAAGGAGCAAGCATTCCATAATTTCTGCCTGTGCATAAATATACATAATGCCCCTGGCTTCTTGCCTGTCTCACCGCCCATGCCGCAGACTCCGGCACCTCGTTGCATCCTGGCTCTGTCAATGTACCATCGATATCCAAAAAAATGATCTTGCGATTCTTTCGATTCATCCATCATCTATCCTTTCACCGCTCATTTTGCATTATGATTGTCTGTATTGCCAAACACATTTATGGCTGCATCTATATGCAAACTACTGCTTTGTAACATGAAGCTCAAGTTCACAGTCATTTTCTCTGTAAAGAAACGGTTCTATTTGTTGAATTAAAACATCATCATTTGATGAATAACTTAAGGACAACGGTTCAGAAAGGTCTAATGCAAATACCCCAAGTATGGATTTTGCATTCACCACTCTCTGCCCGGATCCGAGATCAAAATGTGCTTCAAATTTTTCAATAATGTTTACAAACTGTTCAACTTGCTTTACATTATCAAATTTGACATTCACCTGCTGCATGAAAACCCCTCCTCCAAATATTTGTTATCGATTTCACTTTTCGAGAACATCATACACTTAGCGTGCCTTTTTGTAAATTGGCATTTCCTACTAATTTTTTTCATTTTTTTGTATATTTTTATGAAATCCTTTTCACTTATTTATAATTACGACTCTTTTATGAATTGCATCATTTTAAGATCTTCCCGAGAATCTCCTGCCGCAAAAATATCTGAAACCGGAATGTGCAGCCATTCACAAATCATCTGCATTCCGTTTGCTTTATCAGCCTCCACGGAAAGAACCTGCATACAACTCTCTTCAATGAAATAACGAACCTGATTTCTTAACGACTGCGGCAAATATGCCATAATTGCCTCTGCCTCTTCACCGTTCCATGATTTTCCATGCGCCCGAAACAGTGTGATTTTATAGCACCGTCTCCTTTTCCGATAAACGAGCATACGAAAATGAAACATCCGCTGCAAAGGTTCCAATTTCTTTACAACTACTTCATCCATATCATAAATATATTCCTTCTGCACAGAATGCATATCTATCATGTCTATCATATTTATCATAGAATTCATAGATATCCCATAAACTAAAATATGCGCTCCGCCTGCAAAAATACCTCCCGAAAATAAATGCCAGATCGGACGGCACCGTTTTCTGGCATCTTCATATGGCAATGTCGTGGCAAAAAAAAGAAGCGTCTTCTCCTTTACGGCCAATACACTTAATGCATCCTGTATCTCTTGTGAAATCTCCCTTGTATAACAGCCAGCGTGTTCTTTCCTATTTGGATACAGTGTACCAACAATATCCAAAAACACAGCCTTTGGCCGCCTTGGAATCCGAAATAACGGCCATGGCCCAAACAACATCTGATTCACCAGATTCTTTCTCCCTCCATAAGCTAAATAACAGGAACATCGTTTCCTGCTACACAATCTGCCGTTACTTTTTGTTTCTGTTTGAAATGCCGGGCTGATATTACACAGCCGTAGTCTCCCATCCCCCTCTATAAACAACCTTCCTGTGCATTCTTCTGCATCTGACGGATGCGGCTGCAGTTCCCGATAAAAATAAGGATCCATATCTAAAAATGCCTGTATTTCATCATCTGTATAACTCCTCTTCATACCTTCCATTTTATTAATCCAAAAATATATTTCTTTCGGCAGTTCCCATCGAAGCTGGCGCAGCAGTTTTAGATTCTTTGGCTCCCCTACGGCTCCCGCGCTAATTTTAACGCCTTTTGCCGCAATTTTCCTGCATTTATATGCAAATTCTCTGGCAGTAGTCATCTCTGGATGAAACGTTGCCCAAAGACACAATTTTTTATGCTTCCCTCCACACTTTTCAAAAATGTCGAAAGACTTTGAAATTGGAAATCCAAGATTGGTCTGTGCCCCAACAGCTTCTATCCAGGAAAGTCCGCTGATTTTTGCCAATCCCTCCCAGTACCATGGATGAATCAATGCTTCTCCATAAGGCGTTACCATCATTGCACGTATATCCGTCTTTTCTGCCTGTTTTTGTAAGCTTTCTATAAAAGCAAACCACTGTTTTTTATCTTTTTCCAATTCTTTTACCGACATCCCATGCTTAGAAAAAGGGCAATACGAACAGTTATAGTTACAGCTTTTGAGACATCCACGGTATAATATCATGTGCCTGCGCCCCCTCCCATTCTTTCATTGCCGCCCAAATTTGCGGAGAAATCAGCTGTGGCCCCAGATAATCCGAAAGTCCTAGTCCTGTTTCTGTTAACATCAGATAAGATTTTTGTATCGTTACATATCCGCTGTCCATCCATGTTTGCAATATCGGAAAATCTTCCATTGCCGGATTTTTAAATGCCTTCTCATATTCGTCCAGCGAGAGTCCTGGCATTATCAGCAAATGTCTGATGACATACCGCCGCTTTAATTCCTGATCTGAAAGCAGTATCCCATGCGTAATCTTTGTAAAGTCCTGCGTCTGCTCGAATTCTGCGAGCCTTTCCAGACATTGCCCTTTTGTAATCGCATACGGGCTGCAAAAATGAAGATTGCCAAGGTAGCTTCTCCCACCACAGCCTAATGCCAGTGACGTACCAAATCCGCAGTCACTATATTCCCTCTGTTTGCTCTGTCGCACAAACCTGCGCATAGAATCCTGACGCCAGCCCTCGCTCTTTAAAAAACCGCTCGCATTTTTATACTGCAAATACGCCTGTTCTGCATCCGGCACAATCCCCTGATATTCTAATCCTGCGCCATGTTTAACATAAAGCGGATATAAAAAAATTTCATCTGGTTCAAACGTCAATACTTCTTTTAAAGATTTCAGCAAACTATCTATCGTCTGTCCGGGAATCCCATATATAAAATCTGTATTTACACAGGAAAATCCAGCAGATTTTACATAATGCAGAGCTTCTCTTGTTTTTGCTGCATGATGCCCCCGCCTAAGCACTGACAGCTCTGCGTCATGGAAGCTTTGAATCCCCATACTCACTCTTGTAACACCCACCTGTTTTAAAAGCTTCAACTTCTCTGTATCTGTCTGATTTGGCGCTGTTTCTATCACAATTTGCCGCTTTGGTTCAAAAGAAAAACAATTAAAAATCGTAGTAAACATCTGCTCTAGCTGCTGTCTCGTCAAATACAACGGCGTTCCGCCGCCGATCACAAGCTCGTGGAACTGTGTCTTAGCAGTATGCAGCAAGTTCTGATACTGGATACTCTGCCGTCCGACCGCGTGCAAGTACCTAAGAACATGCTCTTCCTCTTGTCCTGTCACCGAAAACAGATTACAGTAACCGCATTTTGTCTGGCAAAACGGAACATGCACATACAGTCCATGCCCATTTCCTTTCAGCAGATCAATATACTGTTCCAACCAAACCCCTTCTAACGGCCGATAAGCAGTTTTATGCGGATAGCTATACATATATTGTACATATGGATTCATTTTTTCCTCCTATAAATCACGGAAATCCCTCAGAGCCGGCTATTTACTCAGCTCTGAGGGATCTGATTCACAAATGCATTTTGTTACAGGCGGAACTTTCCTGCCTGTTCATTCTGCCTGTGGCTTAATGCGACAAGCCCCTGCGTATCCTCGCTGCATTCATTAATCGTCTGAGATAAAAGTGTCATACTGGCACTTGTTTCTTCAGTCGACGCCGCGTTTTCCTCCACAACACTGGCCAGGTTCGTAATAGAATCTGTTACGATCTGTTTTAAGGAGTTCAAAATCTCAGTCTGCGATCCAATCTCCTTTGTCACTTCTTCTACCTGTGTAACTTCCATATTTAAATGTCCAAACGCTTCCCTTGTCTCATCCAAACATTTCTGCTGTTTTTGAACATTATTCGTTACTTCCTGCATCTTGCTGACAGAGACTTCTACATTTTCAACGAGCTCCTTTACAATTTCCTCAATTTCCTGTGCATTGCCTGAGGATTCTTCTGAAAGGTTGCGAATCTCCTCTGCAACAACTGCAAATCCTCTGCCGGCTTCTCCGGCTCTGGCCGCTTCAATACTGGCGTTGAGCGAAAGCAGATTTGTCTGTGCTGCCAATCCTTTAATAATCTCTACTGCCTTATTAATGTTTGCAGCAGAATCGTTATTCTTATTTGTCTGTTCCGATACAATCTCAATCGTATCAATTGTTACTTTTGTAATATGATCCAATTCCCCAATGCTTTTGGATGCAATAGATGTATGTCCAGCCATCGCTGATACGGTCTCTTCCAGTCTGTTTACCCCATTCTTTTCTACTTCAATGACACGTCCCAGCTCTTTGATCTTATCATTTACCGTTTCCGTCTCATTCGCCTGACTCGTCGCTCCCTGTGCCAGATCATCGATTGCCTGATTTGTATTCATAATACTTTCTGAAATATGTCCAAACTTTTCACTGAACTTTTCACTGCTCTCATTTAACGCTTCTCCGGTATGTATCACACTTCCGAGCATATTTGCCAAAGACTGTCGAACATCTTCCAGGGAACGCGCCATCTGCCCAATCTCATCGGCACGCTGCATGAGCTTCGGATTTACCGTAAAGCTTAAGTCTCCCATCGCTGCCTGATGCAGATTTGCTTCTACCATCTTAATACCTTTGGTAATGCGCAAACCGCCCATAGAAGAAATAATAAGCGCAGCAATCAGCATCACAACTGCAGAAACCCCATAAATCATCAGCATATTTGAAAACTGCTTTTGAATATTTGCTTTCATGCCTTCAATCTTTGCATTCATATCATCCACATAATTACCTGTGGCAACTACCCATCCCCACGGCTCAAACATCTGCGCATAAGCGATTTTCGGCGCCACAGTTTTGCCATCGGACTTAGTAAAATAAAATTCCAGATACTCTCCGCCTGCCTGCGCTGCAGATACAACACTTTGCGTTACCTTTACCCCGTTTTGATCCGTAAGATCTTTCCGGTTTGTACCCTCCTGATCTGTCAGTATCGGGTGCATTACAAGTGTATAATCCTCTCCGTCTATCCAAATATATCCTGAGGCATCATCCCGATAGCGCATCGCACGAATTGCATCCGCAGCTAGTTTCTGTGCCTCCTGTTCACTCATCTCTCCGCTTTGGCTCTTATCATAATAGCTTTGTACAACTGCCAAGGCACCCTGTACCTGTGATTTGATCTCCATATGATAGCCATCTGTCATAGATTCTTCGTAAAGTTCATCGGATTCGTTCATAGATTCTTTTAAATAATGAATGCCAAGACAAGCCAGACCAATTGTAGGAATAGATACCATAATAAATATGATAGAAATCAGCATTGCTGTCAAACTTCGAAATCCTTTTGTTCCCTGCACTTTTGCAGTTCCTTTCTCTTTCATAAAACCCCGCCTTCCAAATTTTATTAATAATATGAATACTTTTATTATACACGTTTCCGACTAAAAGTCAAGAAACAAGCGAAAACAATTAGTTATTTCATACAATTTTATTTGTATTAACTTCACTTTCATTGTATAATTTAACTTCTTCATATCCTTTCCCAAAAAATCTGACTTCTTTTCCTTTTCAAAAATAAAAACATAATTTTGCTATGTATAATGTCTTTTTCTTTTCAAAAATAAAAACATAATTTTGCTATGTATGATGTGCCTTCTTTTTGGAAACAGTAAACATGAAGTTACAGTCTTGCTTTCGCATTCTGTAACAGTCAGACAAA
This sequence comes from uncultured Eubacterium sp., assembly GCA_910584345.1. Taxonomy (GTDB): domain Bacteria; phylum Bacillota; class Clostridia; order Lachnospirales; family Lachnospiraceae; genus Eubacterium_J. The sequence goes on from CAJTZX010000003.1 coordinate 28,794, forward strand.
GTTTTCAGATAAAGGAGGCCCTTATGTCAGCAGGATTAGAAATTATAGACGTATATGCCAGAGAAATTATGGATTCCCGTGGAAATCCTACCGTTGAGGCGGAAGTAACGATTGAAAACGCCGAAAATGGAGAAACAATTTGCGCCAGGGCAGATGTACCATCCGGCGCAAGCACCGGACAGTTTGAAGCTGTAGAACTCAGAGACAATGATAAAGCCTATCATGGAAAAGGCGTCCGAAGGGCTGTCGCAAATGTAAACGGAAAAATCGCAAGACAGCTGATCGGAAAAAATGCTATGATGCAAAACCGAATCGATGAAATGATGATCGAATTAGACGGCACAAAAAACAAATCTTCTCTTGGAGCCAATGCAATACTAGGCGTATCTATGGCTTGTGCAAGAGCTTGCGCCGATGCGCTAAAGCTGCCGTTATACCGTTATTTAGGCGGCTGCGGAAAAGGAACGATTCCTGTACCAATGATGAATATTTTAAATGGCGGAGCTCACAGCCGCAACTGCATTGATTTTCAGGAATTTATGATTATGCCTGTTGGAGCTACAGGTATCCGCCAGGGCTTACAATGGTGTGCCGAAGTCTATCAGGAATTAAAAAAACTGCTGGACACAGACGGTCACAGTACAGGTGTCGGTGATGAAGGCGGATTTGCACCTGATTTAAAAGATACTTTCGAAGCACTGGATTATTTAATGAAAGCAGTTCAAAATGCAGGCTTTGAGCCTGGAAAGGATATCGCCTTTGCAATGGACGCTGCCGCAAGCGAACTGTTCCAGGAAGATGCCGCCATGTACTATTTTCCGGGAGAGACAAAATCTCTCAAACAAAAGAATGCAAAAATCATTGAACAGAATCAAACGCAGGAAACCGAATGTAACTGCGAAGGCACCACCGTCGTTACTGAGCAGGTAAAAGACGGCTGCATTTGTGAAACAGACTGCAGCTGTCTGACACCGGATACAGATGGTCAGATGATTATGCGATCCACCGATGAAATGATTCATTATTATGAAAAACTGGTCGATAAATACCCCATTGTTTCTATTGAAGATCCACTCGATGAAGAAGATTGGGATGGTTGGAAAAAGATTACACAACAGCTGGGCAAACGGATCATGCTCGTTGGCGACGACCTGTTTGTAACAAACGTCACACGTTTGCAGCGAGGCATCCATAACGATTGCGCCAACGCTATTTTAATCAAACCAAACCAGATCGGAAGCCTGAGCGAAACAATGCTTGCAATCCGCACAGCCAAAGAACATGGATACCGCACAATAATGTCTCATCGTTCCGGCGAAACGGAAGATACTTTCATTGCAGACCTGGCAGTCGGTATGCATACCGGCTATATCAAAACCGGCGCGCCATGCCGCAGCGAACGAGTAGCAAAATATAACAGACTTCTACGGATCGAAGAAGAATTGGAAGGGTACAGAGATATTATTGCGATCCGCTAATCTTTGCTCCCACAGACTTATAAGCGCATACCGTTCAGGCAACTAAATGCAACAAACTGCCTGAACGGTTCTAAAAAACCAGTGCATCATACACAAAATAACTATGCGTTATTTACATACCTTCCTAAATATTTTTCTTCAAACACATGCACATCCAGCGGCTTATCATGCAGATAACCCTGAATCTGGTTACATCCACAGGCATACACAAGAGCTTCCTCATCCTTCGTTTCTATCCCCTCACACAACACTTCAAAATCAATGCGCTGAAACATTTCCATCAAGCTTCGCATCACTTCCTGCCCAGTCTTGGATTTTAAACTGTGCAATACAAAACTCCGGTCAAACTTAATCACATCAGCCGGAACCATACCAATTACATCAAGTGAGTTATAACCCGATCCAAAATCATCCATACTGATTCGAAATCCCAGCGCACGCAACCGCTCAATCTGTCGGATCACTTCATCCAAATTTTCACAAAATACAGTTTCCGTCAGCTCAAATTCAATAAATTGTTTCGGTATACCTGCCTGATCTATATCACGAATGATTTCATCTAAAAATCCCTCTTCTAAAAAATCCAAACGCGACAAATTTACTGAAACTACGAACAACTCTATTTCCTGTCTCAACCACTCTTTCATCTGATTTACAAGCAAATGAATCATTCTGCGGTCCAATTCTATAATCATCCCGGACTTTTCTAATAAAGGCACAAAATATCCTGGTGTTAAGATATCTCCGTCTTTATCCAGTATCCTTGCCAACGCTTCCGCACCGATCAATTTTTGTTCATCGATAGAAAACTTCGGCTGCAAATACAGCAAGATACGTCCATCTTCCAATGCCTGCTCAAACATCGGAATCACCCTGGACTCGCATAATATCTTATGTTCCAGTTCTTCGGTATAAAAAGTTACACTACTCTTATAGTCATCTTTATTTTCTTTCTGTGCATAGCGCACACGATCCATAATGGAATCTATCTGTTTATCCTGCTTGCACACAAAATAAGCGCCGCAATTGATATGGATGCGTACCTGGGGGAATTCCTGATTTGCTTCTTTGGAAAATTCCCGACAAATAATCACAAGCTCTTCCTGTATCCCAACCTCATCCGACGTATATGCCTCTATCAAAACAATAAAATGATCTCCATAAATACGTGCGGCCAGTCTGCAGTCTGGATTTAAAAAACAAAAATAATCGGCCATACGCTTTAACAACAAATTCCCGTTCTCAAATCCGTAGATCTGATTAAAATATTTAAAATTTTTAATATTTATCCCTGCAATGACCGGATACCTGATCCTTCTTGCCGTAATAAAAAAATGCTTTTGAAAATCCTCTAAAATAGGTAAGTGTGTAATATTATCTTTTCGAACTCCTGATAACTGAATCATAAATCCCCCGTAACTCGAACAAATGTTCTGCAAAAAAGCAAAAAGCCTAAGTACATCTTTCATGTACTTAGGCTCATAATGGGCGTTCCTAAATAGCTGTAACTATTATACCATTCAAGGAAACATCTGTAAATTCCTTTTTTATTTTTATAAAGCATTTTTTAAATTATTTTTTTCATCTGCTCTTTTCATTCAAAACTTTCTGTTTCAAATTTACATGATTATTATTTGCATTAAACTTAATATTCTCTTTGAACTGTTTACATTCTCAAAATTGTACCAACTATAGCGCCCGCAAAACTTCAACCGCATGTTCTTCTACGATACATTTTCCATGTTCTTGAAGAAATGCTGCAATACTCTTGGTATAACAGATTGCATCCATATACTCATCTGCAAGATTAAAAAGCATCGCTGTATCCCTGACACCATAATCTCTGACGTCTGCAAGCAGAAAATAAACGCCATGATATTCGTACAAATAGGCTTTCAGCTTTGCAGGAGCTTTCTTACAGAACTCAATCACATGAATCAGACTATTACATTTCAGTATTGCCGTCTCCATCTGCGCAGCGGTCTGTTCCGCCTGTCTGTTTTTTCTTTCCAGTTCATGAACTCGTTCTTCTTTTTCTTTTTCACGCTGCCGCCATTTTATCTGATCTTGTTTTGTCTGCCGCATCCACTCCGCCTCATCCTGGCTTAAAGAAAATGTTATCTCCAAAGACTCATCTGATAAAAAGGCCGCATGCACAGCGATGCTCTCCCCCTGCCTGATAAATCCGGTTTCCTGCTGCGCCTTTTGCATAATCTGCTTAAAAAAGTCTGCCGCACGCGCATCATTTTGATAAATCGCATGTTTATCCATTCCATAATCCGCTATTTCTGCTTCTGTCATAACACATTGCAAGGTTTGTTTATCTAATACTGAAAATTCCATTTTCCTTCTCCTATCATCACGTAAATGTTCCCATAACACAACCATTCATCATGATTTCTATCTGTAAGTATTTTCTTTACAGAACTAATAATTATGCCGTATGCTTTCCGCTCACAGGCAATGCGCACAAAAATAAATCCTGCATTCAAAAAACCCCCTACTATAACCGTACCACAAACCATATCTCCTGTAAATAATGAATTTCGTTTCTTGCATAGATTCTAAAGCCCTGCCGCCATACCGCAAGGCTTTAGTCCCGTCTCGCAGCAAAATAACGTTATTCCATCCAGATATGAATCCGCTTTCCCAAACATGCCGCCACACGTATGAGAAAATCAAGACTCGGATTGTACTTCCCACTTTCTAATCTGGATATATTCGACTTCTTTGTACCTGCACGTTCTGCAAGCGTCTCTTGCGTAATATGCTGCTCTTTACGAACCTGTCTGATCTGGCTGATTACTTCCAGGCGCGGTTCCAGCTTCTCCTCTCCCATCCTGTTTGATCCTTTTGATTCTTTCTGTATCCATTCAAGCAAACGAAATGGTTACATTTTTTCTGTTTTTTCAGCAATGCACTCTAAAAAGTTATCATATATGATAACTTTTTGTCAATAACAAATTCAAAAAAGATGAAGCAAATCTTTCGATCATTCATCTCAAAAACTACTTGCATTTTTGAATAAAACATGTTAAAGTAGATGCACGCAAATATTCTTTCATGATTCCTGCGCGTATTTGCCTTATAAACGTAAACTTCAAATCGTATGATCTGCTCCTTCTCCAAATCAAAATAATATACAATATCTGCAAATCAGCAGATTCTTCCCAATCATATTATTTTACGAAACCGTTATAACCGTTCAGGCAAGGTAAATCATCTTAAAAATAATCTACCTTACTGCATCTATGATCTAATTTTATTTATGGAGGAATCATATCTATGGATTACGAACAATTTAAAGCAGCTATTATAAAACGAATGGAACAGCTGCTCGAACCAGATACTTCTTTAAAACTGCAGACAATTTGTAAAAACAACGGCTTAAAGTTAGATGGACTCATTATTTCCAATCCATCGAGCAACCTTTCTCCTACTATTTTTTTAAATTATTATTATGAAAAGAAAGAATTATTCCCGGATCTAGACGCGATCTGCAAAGATATTGCAATGACATACAGGCAAAATCGCTCTACGGAGCGAATGAATGCGGATTTTTTTACAAATTATTCACATATCCGTAAATATATCGCCTATCGAATTATCAATTATGAAAAAAATAAGGAACTGTTAGAAACAGTCCCTTACGTGCGTTATCTGGATCTTGCAATTGTCTTTTATTGTCTGCTGAATATTTCCAAAAACGGCAATGCCACCATTCTGATTCACACAAACCACTTAAAATTATGGAACATTACGACAGAGCAATTATATACACAAGCATGTCAGACAACCCCGCTGCTGCTGCCGTACGACTTTCGGAATATGACATCCATAATGTCTGAACTGTTCCACAGTCAAAACAGTTCGAACAATAACACCTTGGCAGCCACATTTTGTCCTATGTATGTGCTGACCAATTCCCAAAAACTCTATGGAGCAAGCTGTGTCTTATATCCGAACCTGCTGGAAGCAATATCAGAACAACTCCATGCTAATCTGTTTATCCTGCCAAGCAGCATCCATGAGATCATCCTTCTGCCTGCTGTCAGCCATAGTTACTATAAAGAACTGGCCAGCATGGTGGCAGAAATCAACCGCACCGAGCTGGCCGCAGACGAAATATTAAGCGATCAGATTTATTATTATTCCAAAACAGAACATGCACTAAGCGTTTGTACATAAACCTGTCGTGTTATCTGCTACAGTATCTCATAAATTTTTTCATATTCTCTGGCAGAATAATCCCAGGAAAAATCCTGCTGCATTCCCCGTAATGCAATAGCATCCCAGTCTTCTTTATGATTATAATACACATCCATAGCATAATATAACGCAGATAGCATTTCTTTTGCCTGAAAGTTACAAAAACTAAATCCGGTTCCCGTCTGATCGTATCGGTTATATGCCTCTACCGTATCTTTAAGCCCTCCTGTCTCCCGCACGATCGGAACTGTTCCATAACGCATACTAATCAATTGGCTAAGGCCGCATGGTTCAAACAACGAAGGCATTAAAAATGCATCACAGGAAGCATAAATTTTATGCGCCAACTCTTCTGAATAGCAAATATTGGCAGAAAGCTTGTCCTCATATTTCCATGCATAATGCCGGAACATATTTTCCAAATCCGTCTGACCGGTTCCAAGCACAACGATCTGGATCCGTGCATCCGCTAACAGCTCATCCAATACAGATCCGATCAGATCCATACCTTTTTGATTTGTCATACGAGTTACGATCCCAAGCATCATCGTCCCATCATCTTCTTCAAATCCTAGCTGCTGTTGAAGCTTGCGTTTATTGGCAAGTTTACCTTCGATCCTATCATGAATTCCAAATTGCTGCCAGATATATGTATCTGCGCCTGGATTGAATACGTCATAATCCAGACCATTGATAATCCCGTATAAATCTCTGTGCCTAGCTCTCATCAGACCATCCAGACCTTCTCCACCGCCCGGAGTGGTAATTTCATAAGCATATGTTTTACTTACTGTTGTAATCACATCAGAATAAACGACTCCGCCTTTTAGATAATTGGCTTCTCCATATGCTTCCAATTTATCTGCCGTAAACAAATGCTCCGGCAGCCCCGTGATATCTTTTACTGCCTGCATAATCCAGCGCCCTTGAAACTGCAGATTATGTATCGTAAAAATTGTACGAATGTTTTGATAAAATTCATCTTTTTGATATTCGTTTTTTAAATATACCGGAATCAGCCCGGTTTGCCAGTCATGGCAGTGCAGGATATCCGGACAAAAACGAATAACCGGAAGAGCTTCTAAAACGGCTTTCGAAAAATATGCAAATTTTTCAACATCCTCATAGATGTTATTATAAGGCTTTGCTCCTGCAAAATAATACTCATTATCAATAAAATAGTAAGTGATCCCCTCCACTTTTGTCTCTAGTACACCTACATACTGACTCCTCCAGCCGAGTCTGACATAGAAACGGGAATGAAAACGCATCTGTTTTTTGAGCTCTTCATCCATGCAGACATATTTCGGCAGAATAATGCGTACGTCATACTTTGTTTTGTCAAAATACTGCGGCAGCGAACCTGCTACGTCTGCAAGTCCTCCTGTTTTGATAAAAGGTACTGCCTCTGATGTTACAAATAATACTTTTTTCATGAAAATTCCTCCGAAAGGTATAATATCATCATTTCCTTTACTGACATTATACTCTATTTCGAGCGGTATTCCAACCTAATTTTATCTGCAATCAGTGCAATAAATTCGGAATTTGTCGGTTTTCCTTTCCCATTATTGATTGTATAGCCAAATAATTCATCGATCGTATCCATCTTTCCCCTGGACCACGCAACTTCGATCGCATGACGGATCGCCCGCTCTACTCTGCTCGGTGTCGTCTGATACTGTTTTGCTATCGTCGGATACAGAATCTTTGTAATAGAATTGAGCATTTCAATATCATTGACAGACATCATAATCGCTTCCCGAAGATATTGATATCCCTTTATGTGCGCAGGCACACCTATCTCATGAATAATATTGGTAACGTCTGCTTCCAGGTCCCTTTCCACCGGTTCCTGATATTTTTCATAAGCATTGACCTTGCGTGGTTCATTCACCCGTTTGATGCTGCGGTCATGAACCAGCTTGATCTGATTAATCACCATTTCATTATCAAATGGTTTCATAATATAGTAATCCGCACCAAGACTAAATGCATCTTCTGTAATCTTCTCCTGTCCGATCGCACTGATAACAATAAATGATGGATGTTTCCTAAGTGAACGGTCATTATTGATCTTTGTCAACACCCCAAGCCCGTCCAGCTTTGGCATTACAATATCTAACAGCACTATATCCGGTTCCTTTGTTCGAATCATTTCACAAGCCTCCACGCCGTCTTTTGCTATTCCAACAACGTTCAGCTCCTTATCACTTTTAACAATTTCTCCTAAAAGCTGTACCATTTTTTCGTTATCATCTGCGATTGCTACATTTAATTGAGCCATTGGTTTAACCTCCTAATATCGTCAATTACCTTGTGAAAAATACAGAATTTTGGAAAAACAGATTTCTTCTGTCTCCCTATCATAAAGAAATCGATTCGATGAAAATTGTCGAACTTTGTCATTAACTCTGTTATTTTCACAAATTTTACATTATTTTACGCTTTTATTATGGCTCATAACATTTCCCTATGTATATAGTTTTATCATTTTCTTTTAAAAATCGCAAAAAAAAATGAGGCAAAGCCTCATTTTTATAACCGTTTAAGATATGTCCTTGCTTTCAAATGTATCATACTGCCGTTTTGGCCCTCCACAGACCGGACAACGTTCCGGTACAGAATCTCCGGTCATAAGATTTCCGCAGATAGGACATACATAAATCACACCTTCTGTAAACTTCTCCATATCTGACGCCTGTTTTAAAAGCAAAGCATGCTCTCTTTCTGCCACAGCAGCGCTCAAAAAAGCCTGCTCCGCCAACGGATAATGATGATCTTTTGCATATTCTGCAAGCATCTGATACATCCGCTCGTATTCAAACTCTTCAAATGGTACATAAGCCTTTATAGACTCCATAAACGCAGCAGGCCGCTCCAACACCGAATAAAAATTACGGGCATGATAATATTCCGAAGCAGCAAGAGCCTGAAACAAATTTGCAATCCGTTCCATCCCTCTGCGTTTTGCCCTGTCTGCAAACATCAAATAACGAAGATGCGCCATCAGCTCTCCCTGTACGGTTTCCTCTAATTTCTGCTTCAAAATCTCATCTTTACGTTCACGTCCGTAGCAGTCCTCAGAGAGATTTGCAATTTGGCAGCTTAGCTTTCCATCTTGTTCATAAAAATGAATAATATGATGATCGATGTCGCTGGAACGGATATCTTTCGACACATCTTCAATCATAGCGCCTCCGCCTCCGGTACAAATAAGAGGAATTCCGTCAATTTGATCGATAAACCGTGAATGTACATGACCGCAGAGCAGATATTTGACTTTTTCTTTCCATGGTGCATATGCTTTCTGCAAACGTCCAAATTCTTCCTCAGATACACAATTTAAAATATAATGATTCGGAACAGGAATATGAAACGCTATAATGACCTGGTGTACTTCCTCCATCGAAAGCACTCTCGATAAAAGCTCCAACCCCTCTTCCTCAAAAGCTCTGAGCGCATTGTCCAGTACAACTACCGCAAAATGCTCTGCCAACAATGCGTAGTTCTTTCGCCCGAAATATTGTATATAATCTCCTGTATCATGATTGCCTCTAAGTGCATAGACATCATTTTCAGCTAACACCTCGGTCATCTCCCTGATAACCTCATAATAATGTTTCGTTCCTGCCGGAACCAGATCTCCGACAATCAGTGTTAAATCATCCTTGCTTGTTTCCTCTAAAGCGCCTGCATATACTTTCATATTGTAAGTGCCAAGTCCTTCACATCCGGGATCTCCAATGACTCCCATCGAATGTACATCTTTTAAGCGAATAATTTCATCATTTACCTTTATCATCCTTTTTTTATCCATATTAAATATCCTCATCTTCTTCCTGACAGTTCCTAACTTTTCTCTGCCCAAAACACTGTTTTAATCTGCTTTCAAACCGCATTCGGGACACACATTACCATCCTCGTATACACACCCGCAACGGCTGCAGCTATTCTTATTTTGTGCTTCTAACGCATCATACGTCAATTTTTCACATACCGGACGCTCCTGCAGCTGGCGGATCAATTGCCCAAGTATGTCCGCCCACTCCTGTAATATTTCATTTTCCACAACATAAGGAATTTTATGTCTCGTCCCATCTGCTTCTTCTACAACTAATGATTTTCGATTTAATAATCCCAAAGATACACGTACTGACCGAATCAAAGGTAATGAAATGCGATAACCGCTTAAACGGGTACTATAAAACAAATGCTCCGAGGTTAACAGCATACCATCTCTGCCGCTGCCTTCTTTTGAAGTATCAGCCAAAAAAATCGGATACTCAAACAGACCCTTTTTTTCCGCATAAGCTGCAACTGCATTGTCAAACAGTCTTTTTTCTTCCGGAATTATTGTTTTTTGCAATAGTTTCTCAGCCGGATAAAAATGATGTTTCGGATTCTCTTGTATCACTCCATCCATACTTTTTCTCAGTATATTGACATATATTCTGCACTCGCTCAGGCTGATCTCCTCCAAACGTTTGGAAATTACAGCAAGCGCGCCCGTTCTTAACTTTGGTAAAAAGCTCTCCTGCGAAATCATCTCATAAATTGACGCTGCCGTTTCAAAATCCATGACTCCTGCTTTGGACAACAATTTGTTTAATCTTTCCTTATCATATTCTTCCATCCGGTCCAAAATCTGCTCAACATAAGGAGCCGCATTCTCTCTGGCAAAATTCTGCTCTTCGATACGCCGCAGCAGTTCTACATAATCTTTACGGCTCTTTTTCGGCGACTGCATAAGCATATTGCTGATTTCTTTTATTTCCAACGTTTCTCGCATCTTTCGAAGAGATTCCTGATATTCCGCCAGGTGAATCTCCTCGTATGGAGCCAGCTTCTCCATTAGCTCCTGGTACTCTGCCCGTTCGACATGCTGCGGCGTCTGCTTCATAATCTCTCGGACTTCCTGCACACCATATTGTACGCTAAGGTCATGCAGCCGTTCCAAAACTGCCTGCTTCGTCTTCTCAAACAGTTCTTCCTTCTCTGCTTTTTTTATCATCTTTTGTATATGCGCATACGTTCCGTTTGCCTTATCTTTCAACTCGTCATCAATCTGCTGTATTCTCATCTGGCATTCGTAATCTTGAACAGGGAAATACAATTCTTCTTTTTCCTTATCACTTAACAACTTATCTAACCGAATATCCCGTATAAGAGCTTTTTTCTGTAAATCCGACAAACGGTCAAGGACACTGATTCTGGCATGATATTTTTCTATTCTTTTTGCCGCTGTCTCACTATCTCTGGAATCAGCCAATCCATCTGCCTTTTTTTCTGATTCTTTCCTTTTGTTTGCGACATTTTGTGAACTTACCCGTTTGATTGCTGATAAATCAATCATCCGCTTTCTTTCTGCCGACTGCGGCTGATCTTTCGTTGTTTCTTCGTATGCAATCACCGTTTCCGCAACATCTTCATACGTAATGCGCATTCCAGATTGATAAAACTCAATATTTTCATCGGTAAACACCGTATCCAGCTGATAGGGAGCTAATATTTTTCCAAACAGCTGTTCCAGCTGGGGTACATTCTGCTCCACCGTAATGCCTGTCAGTACTCCCCATTTTTGAAAGACAAATACCGCCATAGCAATCAGATCTTCCAGCCCGGGATAATCCTCTATTTGCAGTTCCTCTTCATCTTCAAAGGACAGATCCATCCATTTTACTTCTGCCTGCTGTATGTCAAAATGAAAAAATAACGAGCGTACTACCCCTTCCAAAATCAAACGATCACCCATTAGAATAAATCGACCGTTCCATACCACTTGTGCATCTATTTCCTGTATCAAATCATAAAACATTTGTTTTTGTTCCTGATTCGCATTCAAAACCAGCATTTGAGACACCTCTCTTTTTATTGATATCTATCATCTTATGCTATGACATCTGCCTGATATATTTGCATCAGAATTAATTATAGCATAGATAAGATCGTATGAAAAGCCCTCTCATAAGTATCCCAGCACTGACGATTAAATAGAGTTACTATTCACGTCCAATGTCATTTACTTAACGGATTCCCGAACGACTTTGGTTAAAAGCGCCCCTTTGACGTCCTTTCAGAGGATGTTCCAGCCAGCAAAACCATTCCACCAGGCGCAAAGTCTGTCTGTGAAAAGCTTAAGTTAATGACATTGGTTCAGGCAGATCTGCGTATTTACTGCGTGGACCGTATAAAAATGTAGAGTTTGCCAGGTATCCGGCCCATCGCGAAGCGATTTCTAATGGCCGGATACATAGCAATTCAATAAGTTATCTGAACGGTTACAATTTTATATCATTCAATTATCGTTAAGTATTAACAGCCATTGACATTACCTATTCTGCCAGAATTTCATCTATCTTTTTCAGCTCTTCCTCCGAAAAATCCGTTCCGGTAAGAATCTTCACATTGTTTTCAATCTGTTCCGGCCTACTTGCACCAATTAATACAGTATTCAAGTTATCCCCACGCAGATTCCAGCAAAGCGCCATCTCTGCAAGTGTCTGTCCTCTTTCCCCAGCCATACGGTTCAGCCTCTCTACTTTTTCCACTACCGCAGCCTGAATATCTTTTTCCTTAAGGAAATGATTCCTTGCAGCCCTGCTTTCCTCCGGGATTCCGTGAAGGTAACGGTCTGTCAAAATTCCCTGCGCAAGGGGCGAGAAGGAAATACTGCCAACACCCAGTTCTTTCAGCGTACTTTTTAGCCCTTCGGTTTCATATCTCCTGTCCATCATATTATAACGGAACTGGTGAATCAACAGCGGTGTATGGTTCCGGGCAAGAATCTCCGCCGCTTTCCGTGTTTGTTCCACGCTGTACTTGGAAATTTTTAAGACTCTGGTCAAGACTTGTCATCAGATACTTCCTGCTGCCGCCGTCCCCGTAAGGGCCTTTCCACATATCATGTCCCGCCTTGGTGGCAATCAGCATTTCATCCCTGTATGGGCGCATATCCGACTCCATAATCCTGCCAAAATTTTCCTCCGCCGAACCATAAACCAGCCCATAATTATTCGCCAGATCAAAATGGGTGATTCCCAGATCAAAATGGCATCTGCCACAGCCAGCAAATGCCATTTTCTTCCTCTCTTATTTCCAGATCTTACTGCTTCTAAGATTCACTCTTTCTTTATTTCCAGGCTTTCTGTATTCACCATGTTACATGCATCTCGTTATTCAAAACCCAATAAGAACCAAGACCCTATTCACATGCAGTTGCCTCACACAATACATGCATAATCCCATCTTCATCTTTAATGATAATATTACGGCATATCTGATGATCCTGTGTAACAATGATAAACTTCTTTTCTATATCATTTATTGTATAAACAGTATTTTTAAACATCGTTGCACTAAAGATGAAATACCCTGGTATATCATTATTCTCGCAGGCCATGATGTGCATTTCTGGATAAATGAGCTTTCCAAGCTGTAACGTAAATGTATAAATATCTCCGGAAACATTCCCGCCAAAACCACTAAATAAAACATTTCTTTTACATATTTTTGCTCCCAGCGCTTCTAATAATTCCCTGTTTTTTGTCCAGACAGGAAACAGTGCGCCTGTATCGATCAAAGCTGTGCATCCCGGAAATAAATGATCGAGCCTTAAGATTGGCCTGCTGGCAGACACATCCAGTTCAAATCTCTGTTCCACTATTGATCCCTCCCGCTGCTCCAAGCTGAAAAACCATATCCGGCGTTGTAAATAACGGCTGCACATCTTCGCCTCTTAATGAAAACAGCCCCAGTTCAGATGCAGTTTTTTTTGTATATACAACCTCTGCTGATTCTATTTCCCTGCCTTTATATGTTATATTGCGAATACCCAGCCACTGGTTTGGATATTTATCAGCCATCTGCTTTCTTGTCAGCCTCTCTGCCATAAATACCTCCTTCCTATATCGTTCCTCTTTCTTTCATTGTACCATATATCTGTAATTTTGTAATCAAATTATTTGACTGACTTTAAAGCTGAAAGCGGATAAATCATCAAATCCTTATAGTCCTCATATGCCGTTCCCTTTAAAATTCCAGTCCATTCCCGCCCGCGTATCCCTTTTAGTCACAATAATTCAAGATTTTATCACCCATTTACCAGAACGCTTATTTTCAATTCTTTCCAATACACCTCTTTTCTGAAGTCTCGGCAGAATACGCTTAATCGTACCCATAGAAATATCAGTTTTTTCCTGTATTTCCCTCTGAGTAATAGATGGGTTTTCTTTTATTAACTGCAAAATTTTAATTTCCTAATCATTTAAACAAATTTTCTTTTTTGCTATATTTAATTCAGTCGCATTAGTCGCACATTTAGTCGCACTCATCGTGCATTCAGTCTCTTTTCTCTCATTTCGTCCAAAGTCAAATGAATACTGCTCATCGAGTGGTACTATAATCCGAAACACATCTCCTTCTTGAAATTTCGAATCTTTTCCTGAATAAAGCTTTGTATATTTAAACAAATTCCTGACACCCGATCCAAGCTGGTCCGAATAGCCAATATTTCGAAAAAAAGATGCAATAATTGGATTTTTGGGATTTGGCTCCAGATTTTCTGGCGTAATAACTCCTTCTCTAACTGTTCTGTTCGCATTTTCCACATACATTTTATCCCTTTCAATCACAAATTTCGCTCGAAAAGAACTTGTCATTTCCCGATGAATCAATGTATTAACCAGCATCTCCCGCGCTATAATATTTCTCAGGCTCCTTCTTTGATCGGCTTCCAAAAAAAATTTATCTGGAAGATGTTTTCTAGCAAATTCCATCAGCTTCCCATAGCTTTCAACTAAATTCACTGTAATAATTTCCCTGTCATCGTACCGGTCTGCATTTACTTTCCGGACTATTGCATCTGTAACTTTTGTTAATTAATATCTGAATACCATTTTACAATACTAAATGATACATGAAAAAGTTTACACTCTGTAAACAATCCATACCGTCCCTTCAATAACCTGATTTCAGTATACCATCATTCCATACAGCTGAAAATGCTATATTTTATTTTTTCACATTAATTATTTTTAAACTGGTATACTATCTCTCAGGCAGAGCACTCCCCAGCCTATTTGCGTGTTAGGATACTTAGTAAACGCTGCCAGCTGTCTAGCTCCTTTTATTAAATATGCCTTCACTTTCTCCCCATACAAATACGGATCATTCCCTTCCACAATCCCCCATTGCATCAACAACGCAGCACTCCCCGTTACAAACGGCGTTGCCATAGAAGTCCCGCTTTTCACCCCATAACTGCCTCCAGGCACCGTTGACATAATTCCTACGCCGGGTGCTGCCAGATCGGGCTTCACCTGCTCTGTCACCCTTGTATATCCTCGTCCTGAAAAATCTGCTGCTTGATTTGTTCTGGAATTATAAGCAGCGACCGAAATTATTTTTTCTGCTGTAGAAGGAATCGTAAGTGTCGTCGTCTCCACCGGATACAAAAAACCGGTTCCGCGATTTAAAATCCCTCCTCCTGGCAGCCACATATCAAAATTCCCATTCACAATTGCGCGTGGAATCAGACGTATCTCCCAAACGCCGCTGTCAATAAAATTTTCTACTGGCAGCAATTCTATAAAAATTTCCTGATAAATGCTGTATGGGCTTGGTTCTCCGTAATATAGCAAAATTTCTGTCTGCTGCATTCGGAAACGCTGCGTACCTAAAATACGCTGAATCGGCCCTGCTGTAAGTCCCGATGGATGTACGATCTGAATATCGATCTCATCTGAATAAGACTTCCAAATTTGAATACTGAGAAAGGACTCATACGTACTAACAACAAACTGTACCATATTTGCAGGATGATTTTCCTCTGTCTGTACTTGTCCTGATGTATGCACACTCGCTGTTCCTTCGTTTCCGGTTCCAACTGTAATGACGTTTTTCCAATAACCGCTCAAGCTGTTTAAATATGTCTCAATCAAGGAAGTCCCACTGTGTGAACCATAATTATTTCCAAAACTAAGATTTAACGCTAACGGAAGATTCAGCTCTCTCGATTTGCGCATCATGTAATCTACTGCCATCAAAAGCTCCACAGTGCTTGGAAATCCTTCCTCCCGAGGCACACCAAGCTTGACCACAATGAGTTCGCTCTCATATGCAACTCCACGGTAACGTCCTGCGGACGCCCTGCCATTGCCTGCCATAATGCCTGCTACATGTGTTCCATGACCACTATTGTCACCTGTCAATCTTACATACTGCTGAATATTTTGATTGGCTCCCGGATTTTCTTCATTTGAATTTTCTTCAACAACAACAGATGGTACAGGCTCTTGCAGTGCAGCATTGATTTGCTCTCTCGTAAATTCCACTCCTCTTTCATAGCCTGCAGGCGGAAATAACCCGCGTGATGCATCTGGAATCAATGTCTGGTCCCAGATTGCAACGATTCTGGTCGTCCCGTCCGGATTGCAGAAATCGGGATGCCTCCAGTCTATCCCGCTGTCCGCAATACCACACAAGACACCTTTCCCACTCAAATTCAAATACGCAGACTGCACCGTATTGATACAAGAAGCTCGAATACCCTGATCTGCAGCAAAGAAGAGTCTTTTTGGCTTTTCAATATATTCAATTTCTATCCGATCAGTAAATACATCCATCAGTTGTTCCGGCACAGTAGCAATGGCATATCCGTTCAAAAGCTCCACGATAGAAATCTGCGGATACTCCTGACGCAGCTGTTCCAACCCCGTCGAATAGCGAATGATTAGCTCCCATGTTTTTTGCGTCTGATCATATCCTTCCTGCAAATTTGGCGACTGCTCCCGTTCACGTCCGGTCGCATCCAGAGCCAGATTCAGTAAATTTTCCCGCTTAGGGTTATTTGTTTGCGGCATAAGCGCCTCTTTACTTTTTTGTAAATATATGTGTCTGTCACCTGCTGCATGACTGTTTTACCCGCACAAAGCACTCACAAAAATTGTGCTCCCCTATGCTGCACACTTCCATCCGAACTATGCAAAATATGATAAATCCAAAATATGATAAATCCAAAATATGATAAATCCAAAACATGATAAATCCCAAATGTGATAAATGCAAAATAAAACATTGCAAAAAAATCACATAAAAAGGTTGCAAAAATATACAAAATTCCGTATCATAAATCATAGAGAAAAAGAAAAAATCTTATGAAATTGTATTGCAGTTCCATATAGAACATAAAAACAAATCAATCATAAAGAGGTAGGTAATGAGAGGAAAAACAACAAAACTTATCAAAGCAGTTTCAGAACTAAGAGCAGAGGATTATTCAAAGGAACCAGAACTAAATCATATTTATGAACGCTTGACCAAAGCCCGCAAAGAATTTGCAGAAATATTTGAAAAAAATATTAAAGCAGTCATGCAAATCAGCTCGCTGGATCTGACGATGCAGCACCAAACGGAAAAAATTATGGACATTTCCCGCAATGTATCCAAAGCTGCAGAAACAATCTTTGGAACGGCCAGTGGCAACTCTATGTTTACGGGAACACAAAACAACCAGCATGAAGAACTGGCACATACGATTACACAAATTGCTTCTGAAACTTCGGAGGTAAATGAAAAAATAGAGTCCTGTCAGAGCGATCTTACAGATATCCGTGACTTATCTGCCCAGACGATCGAAATATCTCGTAAAATGCAGAAAGATATGGATAATCTGTCTGGAATTATCAGCCGCATTAATGAAGTTATTACCGGTATTGAATCGATCTCTTTGCAAACAAACCTTTTGGCATTAAATGCCTCGATCGAAGCTACCAGAGCTGGAGAAGCCGGCAGAGGCTTTGCTGTTGTAGCCGATGAGATTCGGGCGCTTGCCGGAGAAACACAGAAATTAACCGGTAATATGGGGAACTTCGTAGAAGAGATCGAAGCTGCTTCACGCAAAAGTGTGAAAAGTGCATCCGGTACAATACAAGCATTGGAATCTATGACAGATAAAATCGAAAATGTGTGGGTATTGAATAATCAAAATCATCAGCATGTGACCAAAGTGAATGACTCCATCAGCTCCATTGCCGCTGTCAGTGAAGAAATCAGCAGTTCTATGACAGAGATGGAAAACCAGCTTCAGGACAGTACCAATTTTATGCAAAATGTCAGCCATGATTTAAAAAAGGCTACGGAACCGGTCGTTGATATTGAAAAAACTTTGGATGATTCTGTCAAACAAATGGGTATCATGTCTGAGGATGCCTTTTTCCATTTGGAACACGCAGAATTTGCCAAACATATCAGCAATGCTATATCCGCACACCAAACATGGCTCCGCAATCTGAAAAATATGATAAAACAACGCAGCATTGTGCCTTTGCAGCTGGATTCATCCAAATGCGGGTTTGGACATTTCTATCATGCAATGACACCAAATACACCACAGATACAAGTGATCTGGGACGGTTTAGGCAAAAAACATGAACGTTTCCATAAATTCGGCAAAGAGGCGATTCATTATATCAAACAAGGAAATTACTCAGAAGCAGAATCTGTCTACAATCAGGCAGAGCTTTATTCCAGAGAACTAATTGCTGATCTGGAGAAAATACGTCAGATTACGCTGGAACAGTCCTGACTTATCTAGCGCACACGCTAAATAAGCGTACGTTTAACTGGCCTAAATTTCCGATAGCACATGTCAAAAATCCTCAGCGTAGAAACAAAACAGCATTTGCGGGCGAAACTGCACGTCAAATGCTGTTTTTTGAATGCTTAATATCTATTTGGCTCAAACATCTATTTCATAAACTGATCGATGGCACGATTTAAGTCCTCTACTGCCTGACGATCCCCATGTTCGACTGCATGTACAATGCAATGGCTGATATGCTCTTTTAATATGAGCTTTCCCGTATTATTTATTGCAGATTTTACTGCGGCAAGCTGTACCAGCACCTCACTGCAGTCTCTTCCGTTTTCCACCATTCCTTTCACCGCCTCTAAATGTCCAATCGCTTTTGCAAGACGGTTGATAATCGCTTTCATTTCTTTTGGATCGTGTGTATGTGTATGTTTATCATTCTCCGATTCTGACATTTATCCTGGAATCCTTTCTACTTTTTATACTCCTGCCAGCATTATGCACTTTCGTCCATTCCTGACAGCTTATCAATGCTGCGAATCATCTCCAACACTTGAACCGTTCTTGCTTCCTTATTCTTTTTCAACATATTAATAATTTCACTTCGCTCTTTTTTTACAATGTCCAGATTATAAGCGATCTTTGAACGTAGTTTTTGACGTCTCACAAGCAGGTCATGCTTAATCTCTACCATCTCTTTCTGATCGACAAGCGCCTGCGGCTGTTCGATCCAAACACGCGAATCGTATAATCCACATTTTTTCAAAAGCTTTACAAGCTTATCATAATAATAATTTAAATCTTCATTTGTTTTTCTGTATTTTTCTTGTTCTCTCATAGCATTTTGGTACATTTCCCACTGGTATTCAAATTCTCTCGAATCACGCACATGAAATCTGTCTCGTCCATAGTCTACGGCATTTGTAATATTGACATATTTAATCTTAACTTTATTTAATAGTAAGATTGCGTAATTAATATTTATTTCCGCCTGCTGAATATCCCGCCTGCTGCTCTCTAATCGAAATATAATATAAGCAGAGCCAAACAATGCAGCTGCAATCACACCAATCCATGCATACTGCAGATCATAATCAAACCCCATAGATAATACAAGCACCAAAGCAGCGGCTGTTGCAGCAGCAAAAAACAGCATAAAAGATGCTTTCCTGAGCCTTTTGCGAAGCCTGCGTTTTTCCTTTTTCAGAATTTCCCACTCCTGCTTTTCCCCTTCCAAATACTGCATATCCCGTTTTACTGTCGCCTGATACTCTTCATTCATACGCAGATTTTTGATTGCATCCGGTATCTGTTCCTCCTGGCTTTGTATCATCTTAAACTGCGCATCGGAAATCCGCTTGGACGTATTTAAAAACTGGTCTCTGGCCTGGTTTAGTTTCGCCACATAGTCTGCGGCTTTTTGAATCTCTTCTGCCTGATCGGGCGCCAGATTCTCTATCAACTCAATATCGTTCAAATAGGAGGTAACAATATAGTACTCCTTTTTTCCATCGTCAATCTCTCTGGCATTTTGCATAATCTGCTCACAACGGTCCATAATGATATTCGTGGAAGAATTTCCAGACAACTGCTCCAGCCCGGATACCTGGACATCTTCCATAACCTTTTCCAATGCCGCTCGATCTTTTCTGCGTTTAAAAAATCCCATATCGTCACCCCTTATATGCTATATATTCATCTTTCCATGCATCTATCTGTAAATGGATCTCACTCTTTGCCTGTACAGGAGATACCTGAGCCAGCCGGATAAGCTGTACCACTTTCCCATAGTCTTGAGATGCCTCTGTCATGCGCTGCAGCTCACCAAGATTTTTTTTCATAGCTGCAAACTGCTCTTTCGAAATATGATGCTGCTGTAAAAACCACTCCACACGCTCGCTGTCTTCCAGAAAACAAACTGCCTGAGATGCTGCCTTTAAAGAATCCACTCTATGGCTTAACTCATATGCACGTTCATAACAGCTGACTGCGCGCTCAAAGCAAAACATATAAGCATAAGCAGTCCCCATATTATGCCAGATATCTCCGCTGACTCTGACATCAGAAGGACTATCTGTAGCATGCAGCAGCAGATTACGATATTCTTCAATCGCTGCCAGATATCTTTTTTTCTCCATAAGCTGGTCTGCCTTAATCTTACGATTTTCATAATTACTCTGATGATCCATCTTCTGCAGCTTCATTCCTAAAAACTGCATTTCATTTTTAGAAAAATAGCCGGAATCCATAATGATCTGCATACAAAATACACGAAAGCTTTTTTGATCTTCCATCAGCTGTCTCAGCTTTTGGGCTAATTCCACTGCTTCTACTTCCACTTCCAGCCAATCGCAAAACTGAGGTGTCATAATGTTTTCATCCAGCAAATAAATATTATCCTGCAAAAAATAGCACAGTTCTTCAATCGAATAAATATTCTGTTTTGCGCTTTCCAAATAATAGGGCTTTGCTGCTCTTTTAAAACTACAGAAAATCAATCCGCTCATGTACGCCTCCAAATCATAATCAAAATCATTACTACCCATTGCTGTCTCATAAATACGATACTTTTAATCCACTTTCATAACATATTCCCATACTTTATCGCTTGCTTTAAAAAACTCACCAAGTCCCAGATCTTTAATCGTCAGCTTCACCGACCGATCCGACGTCGGCTTTGCCTGTATCCGAAGCCTCGTCGCCTTAACCGGACGGGACGGAAGGTTGGTAAGCTCCAAAGATTCAATTCGGGCTTCTCTGCTATTCGGCATCTGAATCCAAAAATCAATTTCTCCTGGGCCGTCCAAAATAACCTCACACACTCCTTTTGCTTCGTACCAGTTCTCTCCGGCTGAAATAAGCGTATGAAACGCCATTTCGTTATTTTTACGCACTTTCAGGCTAATATTAAATTTCATTTCGTTTTCGCCCATATAAGTATAGTTCCATGGAAGGATTCCTTCTTGTATCTCAGCCGCATAGCAAGCGCCTTTGGAAAACAGATTTTTCCCAAGAAACGCCCTCCTGCCCTGGCATAAGACACGGAGTGAATGTTTCATCCACTCCCCTTCAAATCCTTCTCCTACCAGATAAACCGACGAAATAATCTTCTTCTCAAAAACTTTGGGTATAATTTCTGAAAATGAGGAATCCTTATCTTCTGTCAGATATCCGCAGTCTGTCTCCAATATTTGTACTAACTGTGGCTTGGACTGCTTTGCCCGTGAAAGATACCAGCATACCATGCTCTTTCCATAATATTGAAACAGCGCAATATCATGTGTCGACAGACCGTCTTTCTGGTTCAATGCATAGTAATAAAAGCTTTTCATATAGTCCATAACAGTAATCTTTTTTCTTGGAACTGGCAGCTGTTCAAATACAAACTCCATTAGTTCCATTAATTTTACACTTAGTTTCGTAAATGTAAATACAACTTTGCCGATTTCCATTTTAGGTCCAAGCTTTCCTGCAAGCAGCAGGATCTTTTTCATAAATATCGCCAACAGTGCCCGGATCTCATATGTCTGCTCCTGAATGATCGTATAATCCTGCTGCAGTGCTCTCGTCAGCAGATGACTTTCACATTTTCCCATATCTGCTTTTTCAAAACGAACTGCTTCATCTCCATATACCCACTGGCCAGATGCAGATGCCATGCAGACTGCTAACGGAATCTGAAAAATCTCGCTTCCTGCCACAGAACTGACCGTCTCTGGTTCGGTATGCGCAGTTGTCGCAAAACTGACCATGGCATAGCTGTCATTTAAATCAATACCTATATACAATTTTTGTTCCTCAGCCATAGTCTTCCTCTCGTTCTGTCTTTATATAATCTTAAACATTTTCCCGCTTAGAATATGCAGCTTTTCATACTCCTGCATCAGACGCAGCAAATCTTTGTCATTCCCCTGCGCCCGCAGATACAGCATATGATTAATATATGCATAACGGCCGCCATGACTGATATCACGGTATTCAATGCCTGCCACACGGCTGCTTTCTCCAAGCTGCTGCGTCCCGTTTTCCGTCTCCTCCGTAATATAATATTCTACTTCATCGTCAAGGAACAGCATAAATTCCCATGTAAAAATCCCATCATAAATATTTGGCATCATTGCCGACACAAATTCCTGCTGCTGTTTTGGCATCCGGTAATGAATCGCTATTCTGCTGTCCGGCCTTGCATGATATTCTACAAGTATACGATTATACAGCTGATATCTGCTGCATAAACTGTCCGGCAGCCGTTTAAAAAACGCAAAATTCATATTTCTGGAAATAAACTCATTTAAAAGCTCGTCCGCCATTTTCATCTGGTATCGATCCAGCTTTTCTGATTCTGAAAAGTATTTGAGCAGACCAAGCCGGCAGGCAATCCCACGCAGCCGCCCTTCTTTGTACAGCTGGCAAGCCTCCAAAAACAAACTCCCAGGCAAAATCATATCATGTACGACATACTCATGCATACAATAAGACCGATATGCCTGTATAATAAACTCCCGTCCGTTATGCGCACGATATCCAAGATAAACTTCCTGAATCTGATCTACATATTCCGTACTATATAACGTCTGTATCAGCAAACGCTCCTCCAACTCCGCAGTCTCTTTGATATCGCATATTTGCGCCGCCTGGTAAACACGCATCATCTGTTTGGACGGCCCTTCATAATATTTTGCCAAATAAGAGACAATCACTTCATTTTGCGTGTCCTTTCCAAGTACGGCCATGCAAAGCTCTAACAAAAAGGCATCTTCCCCGATATCTCTTGCACGCAGCATATAAGTCGCCAAATGCGCCAGCTTATGCAGATTCACTCCGTCATATCCATAGCAGCATATTAATTCAAATGCTTTTTCATTCCAGCCCCGGTCTATCATCAGCTCAATCATCAGGTTCCGGTTATCTTTTCGCATCGCTGCAAAATCCACTTGTGTCAAATACGCATCCAGACCCTCTTCCATCTGATGAATCAGGCAATAACGCACTAGCCCCGGCCCGATTTGGCTTTTATACTTTGCACTGATCTGCGGCGCTTCCATTAAAATACGCAAATACTCCACATCCGTTTTTACCGGAACGCTCAAATCGGTCTTTCCATCCATATGATGCATTAAAAACTGCAGCTTTTCCGGTGCAAAATTTAAGCATCTGCGGATATAATGCGAAGGCTTCATCAGCTTTTCCAACTGACAGGACTCTGGCGATACAAATCTCTGTCCTCTGTTATTTTCCAAAACAATCGCGTAATCATTCGAAAACAACTGAAAATATGCAAATTCCGCGCTGATTGGAACCCGCTGCTCTTCTTTCATATGTTTTTGTATAATCACGACATAGGCCGCCATTTTATTCATACAATAAAATTTATGCGTATATAAAATATCTGCTAACGGTCCCGCTAACTCCTGCGTCAAAATCCCTTTATCCAGCACTTCCTCATAAACAACCGCAAGATTATCATCCATGTGCCCTTTTAAAATCTCATCGATCGCAAACTGCTTCATGGTCTCGGAATATTTTCCGTAAATAACCGGCTGCTCTTCCTTATGCGCAATAATATTGGCATACAGCGCTGCCTTATACTGGTACGCCAGCTGATTATTATACTGAAAATACATCTGGATCACTTTTGGCAGCGGCTGTATATGATGTAAATCCATCGTCAGCAAAAACGCTTCATATAATCCCGTTATTTTTAGATTTTCTGTAATCCCTTTTTCATACCATACATGATATTTGGCCTGGTAACAGTGTCCTTTGATTAAATATGCACAAACCCCGGCCAGCATATCCTCATCTGGATTTTTCTCATAGCTGCGAAATAAAATACGGCAGACTAACGGCTGAAACTGGCGCATATTATTGGCAAGACGCATGACCTGGTCAGCGAGATCCTTTGTCAGCACCCCCTGCCTGGAAGCCCAGTTCATTAACAGAATCTCATACCTGTCCAGCTTTGTCAATAAATACGGTTGTTCCTGATATACGCAAAATGCTTCCACATACCATAACGGAGAATACTGCCCCTGCATAATCCTCGCTTCCATCACACGAAGCTTTACCTGCGGCTGTGTGCGCAATGTGCCGTTTAAACGCAGTGTCAAAAAAAAGATCATCGGATGCGTACCGTAGCGCTTTGCAATCTCTTCAATTTCATCTAACAGCTTATCAACGACTACCGGTTCTTTTTCTTTCTGCAGGCACAAATAATCATAAAATGCCCACTGAGGGTCTTTTTTTCCTTTGTTTTTCTGGCGAAATTCATCCATCAGCCATTGGGCGTCCTGCCGCTGCTTATTGCGCTGCAATGCATACGCTTTAAACAATAAATACCATGGATCGTTCGGTTTAAACTCTTCCATTCGCTGGATCAGCGCCAATGTCTGTTTCGTCCATTCTCCGGTCACAATCTTTTTTAACCGAAAATTTATATAGCTCTTTGTAAGCAGGTATGTCGCCCTCTGCAGCCCCTGCACCGTCCGCTCTTTGCGTACTTCAATGCTGTCTGCGCTGGCCCATACTTGAAACTCTTCTTTTTGTACGTCATTTTCCAAAAAAATACTGCCAAAATTGTTGCCGGCATGCATTTGTTCCGTATCTATGTAAAAGCTGAGCGGATATGTGCTTCCTATAAAATCCGCGTCTGTAACATATCTCTTTTGCGGAACGATAAACTCTTCATTTGTGCTGATGCGAATTTCTAAAAATCCCCATCCTTCCTTTTGAATCATCAGCTGTTCTTCGACCGGAGCTGCCGCTTCAAACACCTCAATGCTGTGCTTTTCCAGCGAAAAACGTACTCTCTCTTTCTTCCCGGTCCCTATTAGAAATTCATCCATCGTCTGTTCCGTAATCGCAGGTTTGGAAAGACCTTCATATAATAAGGATGCTTTTAGCTCCTTTGGTGTCAGTATATTTTTAAAGGCAGGCGAATGAAAAATATGATATGCTTCTTTCCATTCACTTTTGGCAAGCTTCACAAAATCCCTAAGGTTTTTTATCTTACCAGTAGATGCTTCTGCATACAGCCTTGTTACTGTAACCGCAAAGGACATCAGATATTCGCCCCCATTACATACCACGCACAGCTCTCCGACTGCAATCTCCCCTTCCGACATACCATCTGCGCGAAACTGCACCTGAATCTCTGCTTCTTCTCCTTCGAACTGAAATGTTAAGCACTCCATGCGGATATTAGAAGAATAGATCATTCCCCGCATCCATATTCCATTTTCACTTTTTATCTGAAAGCGGTCCGTTACCATCTGTCCCTCTACCACTTCCAGCTCCAGCTTTTCCTTTGAGAACACTACCTGCGGCTGTTCATAAGGAATTTTTCCTTCTGCCAGCTCTTCGATCCTCTTTCGCACAATGTCACCTGCTTTACTCTTGCTTTTTTTGCCAATATCGCTATAATAGACAAAAGGCGATACTTTTTGTATTTTGACCTATCTTATGAATTATAAACTATTTATGAGTGACACGCAATATGTTGATGAAAGTTCGTTAGGAGGTTTTATTATGATACGGCATAAAGATCATTTCCATGGGAGTGACTTAGAAAAAATTGAACAGGTATACGGCATAAAAAAAGAAGAAATTACAAGCTTTTCCGCCAATGTAAATCCACTTGGCATTTCTCCTGCTCTTCGTCAGACTTTGTCAGAAAAAATAGACGCTATTACAACATATCCTGACCGGGATTATGTCTCGCTGCGCAAATGTATCGCAGATTATGTAGGAACTGATTTTGAACATATCATCGTAGGAAACGGCTCCACCGAACTGATTTCCTTATTTATCCAGATCGAACATCCAAAAAAAGCTGTTGTTATCGGCCCGTCTTATTCCGAATACGAACGTGAAATCGCACTGGGCGGCGGCACTACGCTTTATTATCCGTTACGGGAAGAAGACGGATTCTTATTGGATACGTCTGACTTTATTTCCAAATTAAAAGATAATATTGACCTGTTAATACTATGCAATCCAAATAACCCTACTTCTACAAGCATTACAAAAAAATCGATGCGGCTCATACTGGACGCCTGTATGCAACACGGCATTTATGTTATGGTTGATGAAACCTATGTAGAATTTGCAGATAATATGGAACAGATTACTTCTGTCCCGCTTACGAATTATTACAACAACCTTGTCATTTTACGCGGAACCTCCAAATTCTTTGCCGCACCGGGACTCCGGCTTGGCTATGCGGTTACTGGCAACCGGGATCTGATAAAAATGATAAATACACGTAAAAATCCATGGACGATCAATTCCCTGGCAGCCATCGCAGGAGAGATTATGTTCCGGGATGAAGCTTATATTCAAAAAACAAAGACGCTGATTTCTTCCGAACGAAGGAGAATGTATGAGCTGTTTTCGGCACAGGATGATTTTAAAGTTTATGAGCCTTCCGGCAATTTTATGCTTGTGAAAATCTTAAGGCCACAGCTGACCTCTCAGGATTTATTTGACCGCACCATCCGCAAAAAAATGATGATACGCGACTGTTCGACGTTTCCGTTTTTAGATGACAAATTTATTCGGTTTTGCTTTATGAAGCCGGAAATGAATGATGCGTTGGCTGCGTGTATTTTGGAAGCGTTCTGAATACCGATTCAATAACCCTTTACACTTTCACCCATATACGCTATAATGATTGTAGCAAATGACAACTGCATCAATCGAAATTGTATGAATCACAAAGGCGGTGGAGAATATGGAGGTAATGGAAGAAATGAACAATGGTGAAATTATACAAAAAGGTATTGAAGATTTTAAAAATATTCAAAGACATATGCTTATAGCAAAAGAAGAAAATGCAACAAAGACATATGCAAGCTTAAAAGATGATTATATTTCTTTAAAAACCTTGCTCAATAGTCTTGGCGTAAATATGACAGACATTGATAAGATAAAAGAATAGCAGACCTGCAATCACATCACACAACTCACAAATAAAAGTGTAAAGCCTGTTCCATCGCCAGAGCGTGTTTGAAATATGCTTTACACTTTCGTTCCTGTTCTCTGTCCGTTTATCCTAATGTATATACAGAATGCTTAGAATTTGTACATCTCATAAAGCTTTCGATCCAGTTGTTCATAAAAATAACTCATATGCACACCATCTACCAATGCATGGTGGCATAACAGTGACACAGGAATCCGTACTTTTTGTTCTGATGTAAAATATTTCCCCCATGTAATTCTCGGATTGCTGTCTGCCGGAACCGGAACCGGCTGGATGACAGAACGATACGTAATCCATGGTAAAGACGAGATAAAAAATAAAGCGTCCGCGTCTTCTCCGTCGTCCATTCCAGCCTGCATCACAGCCTTTTCCTGTTCTATGGCGGCATATACAAGAAATTGTTCCAACGGCTGTCTGGTATCTAACGTACAATAACAGTATGTTCCATTTTCCAATGCGACCGTATAAGAACTAAGGCATTTTTCGTATTCTATGATACCGTCTTCTTTGATTCTTTGCCGAAGCTGCGGTACTTCGTTTGCTGCGGCTGCTACCGCATATAAAAAGCTGTGAAAAAAAGGAAAATGCCTTTCTTTCACTACCGACAGCCAATCCGTAATATCTACGTCTACGGTAATTCCTACATAGGGATAGCCCATTTCTTTAAAATAAGCAAAATGATCTTTTCTCGCGTACGTATCCATAGAAATCCATTTATAATTTATCATCTTTTCTCCTCGCTGCTTTTGTGGCCACAATCGGTACTCCTGTGTCTGCCACATTTTCCAGTAAAATATCTCCGATTGCAATCGGTGCTTTGGCCAAAATGTGGTTGATTTCCTGCATACAGGCAAAAATCTTTTGTTTTGGAATATCTGTTTTGGTTTTGACAGAAATGAAATTACGGTCGCTGCCTGCTACTTTTACCGTAGATGTTACAATACGTGTCGGATTGGTTACTTCCTTTCGTGCATATGCCTCTCCTTTTGGACAGGTATTGCCAGTGACGTTCAGCGCTTTATCTCCATTTATGGTTACGGTCAAAGGACATCCCATCGGACATCCTATGCAGATAAGTTCTATTTTTCTTTCCTTTTCGTCCTTCAAGGCCCTCACTCCTTTTCTATTTTGATCGTAATATGCTCTAGCTTAGGATATGCTGCAAGCTTTTGCTTCTGCAGTATGACCTGTTCCATTTCCCCTGGGGCCATGACCTGTTTTTTACGGTGCATCACTCTTTCCCGATCAAAATAGACGCTGATATACGAATTTTGAAGCACGGAGCCAACCCGAAACCGCACCGTCAGCTGTTCTTCCATTCGGTCTCTGTTTATTTGATGCGGAACGGTATAACGTACCCCATCTGACGCAGCCAATGTAATGACGGATCCGCAATCCGTCAGTTTCCCTTTTACATATTTGGCGGCATTGCTGCCTGCACGCTGTGCTTCTTCGGATACATAGTCTACCAGATCGTGTACATGCAGTACATTTCCACAAGCAAACACACCCGGAATATTCGTTTCAAGACTTTCGTTCACAAGCGGGCCACAAGTAATGTTGTCCAATTTCACACCCATCTCTTTGGAAAGCTCATTTTCAGGAATCAGTCCCACAGATAACAGCAGCGTATCGCATGAGTATTCCTCCTCCGTACCCAAAATCGGCTTTCCTGTTTCATCCACCTGTGCCAGTGTAATGCCTTCCAAACGTTTTTTTCCTTTGATATCAACGATGGTATGGCTTAGTTTGAGTGGTATCCCATAGTCGTCCAGACATTGTACAATATTCCGCTTTAATCCGCCGGAATACGGCATCAGCTCCGCAACTACTTTTACCTTTGCCCCTTCCAATGTCATGCGTCTTGCCATAATCAGTCCAATATCTCCAGAACCTAAGATTACGACTTCCCTTCCGGGCAGATAGCCTTCTATATTTACAAGCCGCTGAGCGGTACCTGCTGAAAAAATTCCAGCCGGACGAAAACCTGGGATATTCAGCGCACCTCTGGCACGTTCTCTGCAACCCATCGCTAATATGACGGCGCCGGCCTGAATCTGCAAGATGCCATCCGTTCGGTTCATCGCTGTGATTACTTTCTTAGGGCTGATGTCCAGCACCATCGTATTCAGTTTATATGCAATGGCTTGCTCTTTTACCATAGCTATAAAACGATCCGCATATTCCGGCCCGGTCAGCTCTTCCTGGAATGTATGAAGTCCAAATCCATTATGAATACACTGATTTAAAATACCTCCAAGTTCCTGATCTCGTTCCAGAATGAGAATGCTTTCTATCCCTGCATTTCTGGCGGATATCGCCGCGGCCAGTCCTGCAGGGCCGCCGCCTATAATTACAATATCATATGATTTTACATCTGTTTCCTCCATTGCTTTCTTCATGGAACCTCCTTCGATCCGCATCCAATATTTCCTTCGTTTTTTCTGTTTTTTGTCCGTTTTATGCATGATCGTCCGCATTTTCTTTTGTCCGTCCTACAACAATCGAAGAGCATTCTCCGGACTTTGTAATCTCTTCCATTCCAATCCGAAGCTCCCGATTTAATATTTCCATCACTTTCGGACTGCAAAAACCAGACTGGCATCTTCCCATACCGGCTCTTGTACGCCGTTTCACACCGTCCAATGATCTTGCGCCTACCGGACGTCGAATGGCATCTATGATTTCACCTTCTGTTACAGATTCACAACGGCAAATCATATTTCCATAAGCCGGCTGCTTTTGAATCAGCTCATTGCGTTCCTGCAGGCTTAAATCTGCCGGATTTAAAATACCTTTGCGTTCTGCCTGAAAATGCTCTTTTCGTGCCAGTCCCATTCTGCTTTGCAGCAGCTTTGTCACCATAACGCCGATGGCAGGCGCACTGGAAAGACCCGGAGATTCAATGCCTGCGACATCAATAAACTGCCGTACATCTTCTGCTTCCCCAATGACAAATTCATTTTCCTTTACATGTGCACGCAAGCCTGCAAAAGAAGTAATAACCTGACGAAACGGGAGGTCTTTTACCGTCATGGCTGCTTTTGCCATCAGCTCGTCCATGCCTTTTCTTGTTGTATTTGTCCCCTCTTTATCCTCAATATCTGACGCAGTAGGCCCTAAGAGCAGATTGCCGTGAACCGTTGGTGTTACAAGCACCCCTTTTCCCATCGGCGTCGGCAGTGTAAAAATTGTATGGGATACATGACTGCCGGCACTTTTGTCCAGTAGGCAGTACTCCCCTTTTCTAGCCGTAATCTTCATGATCTGTCTGCTGACCATATTATGAATCTGATCGGCATATACGCCTGCTGCATTCACTACATAGCGGCTTTGTATGGTCTTGCGACTAGTTTCTATCTTAAAATAATGTTCTTGTTTGAAAATATCTTTCACTTCATGGTCAAAGAAAAATTCAACCCCATTAACGGCCGCATTCTCAGCCAATGCAATCGTTAATATAAACGGGCATACGATGCCTCCGGTCGGCGCATACAAAGCGCCCGCAATCTGTTCGGTCAAATTAGGCTCCATCTTTCGTGTCTCTTCTTTTGACAAAATCTGTAATCCCGGCACCCCGTTTTTAACCCCTTTTTCATAAAGCTCCTGCAGTTTCGGCAAATCTTTTTCTTTCGGGCAGATGACAAGAGAACCGTTTCTTAAAAATGGAACATCCAGCTCCTTTGTCAGCTGCTCCATCATCTGATTCCCTTGTACATTTAACTTTGCCATCAAGGACCCTTCTGCTGCATCAAATCCGGCATGGACAATCGCACTGTTTGCTTTGGAAGTACCGCAGCATACATCTTCACACTTTTCTATGACGCAGAATTTTCCCTCGTACCTCGACAGCTCCCGCGCAATCGAGCATCCTGAAACTCCTGCGCCTATGATACATACGTCATACATGATATAAGAACTCCTTTATGATCCTAATCTTATTCTTTTCTCTTATTCTTTTCTCCTATTCCTTTTTGTCCCAACCGTAAGAATACTTTACAGCTCTGCCCCATCCTTCCAGACATGATACCCTGTCTGCTTCTTTCATTTGAGGCTGAAACACCTGGTCTATCTGCCAGTTTTTTATCACTTCTTCCTTGCTGCTCCAATAACCGACTGCAAGCCCTGCCAAATATGCCGCTCCCATCGCTGTCGTTTCCACACAGACTGGGCGATTGACCGGAGCATGAATAACATCCGCCTGAAACTGCATCAAAAAATTATTGGCGCTCGCCCCGCCGTCTACTTTTAAAGTGCGAAGCGTAATCCCTGAATCTGCCTGCATCGCCGCGATGACATCGTTCACCTGATAAGCAATTGACTCAAGCGTGGCACGAATAACATGGTATTTATTCACGCCACGCGTAATACCAACAATCGTTCCTCTTGCATATTGATCCCAATACGGGGCGCCAAGTC
Organism: uncultured Eubacterium sp.; assembly: GCA_910584345.1. Classification (GTDB taxonomy): domain Bacteria; phylum Bacillota; class Clostridia; order Lachnospirales; family Lachnospiraceae; genus Eubacterium_J. The sequence continues at coordinate 60,475 of CAJTZX010000003.1, forward strand.
CTGTAAAGGCAGGCACTACATAACAGCCGTTTGTATCTTTTACCTTAGACGCCATATACTCTGTATCCTCAGAAGTGTCTACCAGCCGCATTTCATCACGCAGCCATTGTACTGCGGCGCCTGCTACAAAAATAGAACCTTCCAATGCATAGTTTACCCTTCCGTCCAATCCCCATGCAATGGTAGTAACAAGGCCGTTTTTGGAAAATACCGGTTTTTCCCCTGTATTCAGCAACAAAAAGCATCCGGTGCCATAAGTGTTCTTTGCCTCCCCTGCCGTAAAACACGTCTGCCCAAATAAAGCAGCCTGCTGGTCTCCCGCCGCACCACTGATTGGAATCGGCCCTCCAAAAAAAGACGGATCTGCCTGTGCATAAATACAGCTTGAAGGCTGCGGCTTAGGAAGCATACTTTCCGGAATATCCAGTTCGCTTAAAATATCCGCATCCCATTTTAGTTCATTGATATTAAACAACATCGTTCTGGAAGCATTGGAATAATCTGTGACATGCACAGCTCCTTTCGTCATTTTCCAGATCAGCCACGTCTCCACCGTACCAAACAAGAGTTTTCCCGCCTCAGCCTTCTCCCTGGCGCCCGCGACATGATCCAAAATCCATTTTACCTTCGTCGCTGAAAAATACGCGTCAATGACAAGCCCTGTTTTCTTACGAAACAGCTCTGTCAATCCTTTTTCTTTTAAAGAATCACAATATTCAGACGTACGCCTGCACTGCCAGACAATCGCATGATAGATCGGCTCCCCGGTCTCTTTATCCCATACGATAGCCGTTTCCCGCTGATTGGTAATACCAATAGCCGCGATATCTGCTGCCACCGCGCCTATCTTTTGCATCGCTTCGACTGCCACTCCAAGCTGTGTAGACCAGATTTCATTTGCATCATGCTCTACCCATCCCGGCTTTGGAAAGTACTGGGTAAATTCCTTTTGCGCCACACTGCACATTTCACCTTTTTCATTAAACAAAATACATCGATTACTCGTAGTTCCGGCATCTAATGCCATTACATATTGTGCCATTCAAACAACCTCCCTCCGCAAATAATTGTAACCACTCCATTCGGAGCCAAACATGTATATTTTTCATAAATTTCACTCTTTTTCATTCAATCGTATTATATATTATAACTATATTATTGTCAAAAGTTTATAGATTTTTTATTTCAGCTTGACCAAATCCACAATATCCAATAAAATAAATAGTAGAAACCTGACAATATAAGAATGAGGAGATTACGTATGAATATTAAACTAAAGCTGATTTTATTAGAGCTGCTTTCTCTTCTGGCTCTAAGCGTAATTTTAATTTCAGGCAGTTTGATGCTGTCTGTCGGAGAGATAAATGTCCGGGTAGAAGAAACATTGCGAACCGCCGTATTTGGATTTCATGGCAACACTTCTTATCTAAGAGAACAAGGGGAAAACATTGATATTACCGTATTTGAAGGAGACACCAGAACCGACAGCTCTATTGAAGGCGCTGTTGGCACCAAAGCAAGCGCACAAGTCATTGAGCAAGTTTTAAATAAACGAGATATTTACTTTGACACCGACATTAATATTAATGGAACTGCTTACTACGGTTACTATATTCCAACGGAAACTGGTATGTTGTTTGCAGGCAAGCCGAAAAACGCCGTGTCAGAGTTTATCAAAGCATCTCTTTTGCTGCTGATTGGAATCGGAGCTGTTGCATATGTCATTTGTGCCGTTATCTCGGGAATTATATCAAATTCCATTTCTAAACGCATCAAACGGGCTGCCGACTGTCTGGAAATACTTGCCGGTGGTGATTTAAGCCGTGAATTTCCAGCTGCCAAAGCAGACAGCAAAGATGAAGTCGACATTATTACCCATGCCGTCTCTGATCTTCAGATTCAATTAAAAGATATTGTCACAAGTATCAGTACACAAAGCGGGCAGCTGAATGTCAGCAATAGCGAATTTACAGACAAATTCAGCGTTCTTGCCAAAAGTGTCACAAATATTAATGATGCTGTGGAAGGTATTGCTATCGGCAGCGATTCTCAGGCACAAGAAACCTCTTCCGCGAGCCAGCAGATTGCCCAGATGGCAGACGTTATTGAACAAAATTCCAGAAATGCAGCAGATCTTGAACATGCAGTGGAGCATATGTCGAATCTGTCCAGACAGGCAAATCATACGCTGACAGACCTGATTACAATGAATGAGTCAACAACCGCCAACATATCCACCGTATCCAAACAGACCGACGCAACGAATACTTCCGCAGAAAATATCCAAAATGCCGTGCAGATGATTCAAGCGATTGCAGAACAGACAAATCTTTTATCTTTAAATGCTTCCATTGAAGCTGCACGCGCAGGGGAAGCAGGGAAAGGTTTTGCTGTCGTTGCAGAAGAAATCCGCAAACTGGCAGAAGACTCTTCGAAAAGCGCAAATGAAATAGAAGCAACCGTACAAGAACTTTTAACAAATTCAAATATTAGTGTACAAAAAATGAACGAAGTCAGCAAAGATGCCATCGTCCAAAAAGAAAAGCTGCAACACACAAAAAATGATTTTGAAGACCTTATGAACGAAATACAGTCTGTCTATGCTGCTTCTAAAAATATTTTTGAACAGACAGAGCGGCTTGAAGATCAGAAAAATACCATACATAATGTTATACAACAGCTTGCATCTATCTCCGAAGAAAATGCGGCTACCACACAAGAAACAAGCACCAGTATGCAGGAGTTATCCAACACGATTGAAGACTGCCGGCAAGAAACTGTTGTACTGACAGATCTTAGCGATCACTTAAAACAACAAACAAACCGCTTTAAACTGTAATATTCATGAACAAGTTTTTATGCATCTAAAAAACCACTTTTCTTTTAGACAAGAACTGCTCTTCGTTATAAAAAAGGTGGTTTTTATTTTTATGCATTTAAAATAATGATTGAAACTTTTGATGAAAGTGATATAATAGATCTATATTAGACTTTGTTGCATCTATTTGGCTGATGCAATAGAATTTAAAGCACATTGACAAGCGAATATCGTATTGTATTAAAAGTATCTGAACGCAATAAACTAATAAATAATCATGAAAAGGGAAAAGAAGTATGCTAAACAAGATAAAAGATATGAAAGTAGAGAAAAAGCTGAAAACATGCTTTGCCTTCACGGTTATCATAGCAAGTATTGCAGCTGTTATCGGACTTATCATTTTATTGTATACGAATATTACATACAATCATGCATTAATAAACAGTGGCTTTTCTCAAGGTGAAATCGGTATTTTTAGTACCTATTTGAGTAAAGAGCCAATTATCGTAAGAGAGCTGATTCTTATGCAGGATGAAGCTTCTATGAAAGAATCTGATGATGAACTGACGGCAACAAAAGCATTAACAGATGAAGCGTATGAAGCATGTAAGCCTCACTGTCAGACAAAAGAAGAGCTGGAATACATAAACCAGATTGACACACTTCTTCCGGCATATCGTGCTTTGTTCGATGAAGTAAAAGATCTTGCAATGTCCAATAAAAACGAAGAAGCCTTTAACCTGCTCATTGAAGAAGCAAAACCAACGTATAAAGAGCTTACAGATACAGTAGAGTCTTTGATCGATCTTAACGTCGAGAACGGCAATTCCGTATCAAAAAGACTGACCATTCAGACTTATTTAATGACTGCCCTTATGGTCATTATCATTATCGTTTCCATTATTATTGCTATGCGCATTTCTAAAATGATTGCCAAAATGTTTGCCGATCCGATCGTAAACATTCAAAAAGCAACTGCAGAACTGGAACACGGCAATCTGGATGTTTATGTAGAAAAACTATACCCGGATGAAATCGGCGAAATGACTGATTCCTTTAACAATGCCATTAGTCTTCTGAAACAATATGTTCAGGAATTAAGCAGAGTATTAGGCGAAATGGCCGCCGGAAACTTCAACGTATCTGCCGATGTGGATTTTCGAGGAGAATTTATGCAGCTGAATGATGCGATCGAAACAATTACAACCTCTTTGAGCGCGGCGCTTGGAAATATCCATGAATCATCGAATCAGGTATCTCTTGGCGCAAGTCAGATGGCAGAAAGCGCGCAGGCACTTGCGGAAGGAGCAACCGATCAGGCTGCATCCGTACAGGAACTTACTGCAACCATTCAGGACGTTACAGAAGCAGTTATACACAGCTCCGAAAAAGCCGTTCAGTCTCACAAAGACGCGGAGGCATTCCGACAAGACGCAGAAGAAAGCAACGAAAATATTCAGCTGTTAAATCAGGCGATGGAGCGCATTAACGATACTTCCAGAGAGATTGCCAATATTATTGCTGCGATCGAAGATATCGCCTCTCAGACAAATCTTTTGTCACTAAACGCTTCTATTGAAGCTGCAAGAGCTGGTGAGGCAGGAAAAGGATTTGCTGTCGTTGCAGACCAGATTGGCAAACTTGCCTCTGACAGTGCTGCTTCTGCAGTAGATACCAAAAATCTGATCGAAAATTCACTGCTTGAAATTGAAAAGGGAAATGAAATTGTATCCAAAGCAACTGTTGCGATTGAATCTGTCATTAAAGGAATTACTTCATTGGCTGCATCTACAAATGAGATTAGTGAATTATCCGAAACACAAGCGGATGCCATGAAGCAGCTGGAGTCCGGTATTGAGCAGATTTCGGAAGTAATCCAAAACAACTCGGCTGCTGCACAGCAGTCTTCAGCTACAAGCGAAGAATTATCTGCACAATCGGAAGCTCTTGAGCAGCTGGTTGGCCAGTTTACATTGAAATAATGATGAATCAACTTACAATACATACTGCCCTGGCAGAACATATTCGCTAAAATGCTAATGAAAAATACCTCCTGCACACGCAGGAGGTATTTTTTACCGTACTATTTTTATGTAAATAAGCACTATGCAAAAATAATTTTTCCTATAGGGGTTGGTCTATATGGAGTAAAATGCTAAAAAACAGCTTATTTTTGCACAGTGCTTAAAGATACTTGCATTTTATTGTACTATACGACTCTAACAGACGTCAATACCTTTTTACAAAAAATGGAAACTTCCTGTTATTATGCATATTTCAGTAGTTCGGCCAGATCAAATCCCCTCGCAATCAGTCGAAGCAATCCTTCTCTGGCCTTGTCAAACCTGTGAAACAGCTCTATTTTTTCCAATGGATGTTCATATACTTTCCAATCCCCGGTATATAAACAATCTCTTCCCTTATGATCCATAAATCCTGCTACATCTTCCGGAGGATATCCCAAAAACAATCCCATTTCATGAGGAAAACCGCACGTACCTGTCAGATAGGACTCGTAGCGTTTGGCAAACTTCGTAAGCAATTGTTGAAATGCAAAATCTGAGTATCCTTGTTGGATAAAAATCTTTCTGACTTCCGGCCTTGTTAAAAACTCATCCGATAAGGAGTCTGCATATAACAGCAGCACATGCTTAGATAGTCCCTCGTATAAAGGAAAACAGCTAAATTTGGATTCATGAAAAATCTTCCATACATCCTTTGCCTGTGCTTGCCTCACAATCAGTAAATTTGATGTTTTTAGTCCTGCGATAAAAGGCGCGCATCTTAGAGCCACCTGCATCTCTGCCGTATGGATATCCATACTTTCTATCAAATGAAAAATCTCTTTTGTCATCAGACACCCTCCTGTTTTTATTATTTTATACGAAAGACGTCTTTCCATACTGGAAGGTTTTGACTGATAACCTGCTTAAATATTTTCTATCTGCCAGTCAATTGGTTCTGCCCCGTGTTCCTGCAAAAATGTATTTGCCTGACTGAAATGCCTGCATCCAAAAAATCCACGATATGCTGACAGCGGACTTGGATGAGGTGCTTTTAAAATCAAATGGTTTGGATTTTTTAACATTGGAATCTTGCTTTGTGCCGGTTTTCCCCAAAGCATATAAACTACCGGGCGCTCCTGCTCATTGACAGCTCGGATAATTGCATCTGTAAACTGCTCCCATCCTCTTCCCTGATGCGAATTTGCCTGATGCGCGCGGACAGTCAGCACTGTATTTAACAGCAGCACACCTTGTCTTGCCCATTTTTCCAAAAATCCATGATTCGGAATATAACAACCCAAATCTTCTGCCAATTCCTTGTAGATATTCTGCAGTGACGGCGGTATCTCTTTCTGATCTGGAAGTACCGAAAAGCTCAAGCCATGTGCCTGATGCGCATTATGATATGGATCCTGTCCCAAAATCAGTACTTTTACTTTTGACAAAGGTGTTAAATGCATCGCATTAAAAATATCTTCAGATGGCGGATATATGACATGCGTACTGTACTCTTCTTTTACAAACTTGTACAATTCCTTATAATATGGCTTGCCAAACTCCGCCTGAATCGCCGGCTGCCAATCATTTGCAATCATTCCCATTTTCAATATCCTCTTTCGTTATTGCTTTTGACTATCTGCGGACAGAAACACCTCTCTTTGCCAGATCATTTTTTAAATCCATAATTTCCAGCTCTTTATAATGAAAGAGAGATGCCGCCAGCGCAGCGTCTGCTTTTCCTTCGGTAAGCGCCTCGTAAAAATGCTCTTTCGTACCAGCTCCTCCGGATGCAATGACCGGAATAGAGACTGCTTGGGCAACTGCCCTTGTCAGTTCCAGATCGTAGCCCGTTTTCATCCCGTCGCAATCCATGCTTGTCAGCAAAATCTCTCCCGCACCGAGACGATTTGCCTGAACCGCCCACTCCACCGCATCAATGCCCATATCCACACGTCCGCCATTTTTGTATATGTTCCAGCCAGTGCCATCTGCTCTTCGTTTTGCATCAATCGCCACAACAACACATTGACTGCCAAATTTATCAGCCGCATCTGCAATCAGCTGCGGATGCTGAATCGCAGCAGAATTCACTGATATTTTATCTGCGCCTTCACGCAAAAGCGCTTTAAAATCATCTACCGTACGAATTCCGCCGCCTACTGTAAACGGTATAAAAACACGTTCTGCCACTCTGCGCACCATATCCACTACGGTAGCACGATCATCCGAAGAAGCCGTAATATCCAAAAAAACCACTTCATCTGCACCGGCTGTATCGTAAGCCGCTGCAATCTCTACCGGATCTCCTGCATCCTTTAAATCTACAAAATTAACGCCTTTTACGACACGGCCGTCCTTTACATCCAGACATGGGATAATTCTTTTTGTAAACATAAACATTCCTCTCTTTATTGACTGACCAAAAACCTATTAAGATAATGTCACAAAGTTGTTTAAAATCCCAAGCCCTACCGTACTGCTCTTCTCAGGATGAAACTGGCAGGCGAAGACATTTTGCCATTCTACAGATGCATGAATCGTGATCCCATATTCAGCAGTCGCTTTTACAATCTGCTCATCCTCTGCCTGTAAATAATAAGAATGTACAAAGTACACATACGACTGATCTTTTATCCCCTGAAACAGTCTTCCATCATGGCACAACGTCAGGGAATTCCATCCGATATGCGGGATCTTTAGACCTGCTTCATCTGGAATCTTTACAATACGCCCCCGCAAAATCCCGAGTCCTTCCACACCTTCGCTTTCCTCACTGCCCTCAAATAAAAGCTGCAGTCCAAGGCAAATGCCGAGAAAAGGCTTCTTCTGCTCTACGGCTTCCAAAATGACCTGATCCAGCTCATATTTTTTCAGCTGATCCATCGCCACGCCAAAAGAACCTACACCGGGAAGCACAATCCGGTCTGCATGAAGAATCGTCTGAAATTCCCTTGTGATTACAGCTTCTTCTCCCAGCTTTTGGAATGCTTTTTGTACACTTTTTAAATTACCCGCATCATAATCAATGATTGCAACCATTCTTTTTCTCCAAATTAATATTCCAGCCCAAGCTGATCCAGAATTTTATGCAGCTCCATCGTATAATCACTGCGCTTTTTAATCTGATACAGTTTTTTTGCCTTACGTTTAGAAACATCAAATTGTTCTTTTAACAACAAATCAAACTTGTCCTGCAAATCTGTCAATTTATCCGCGACATTCCATTCTTCTGCATCTGCGGAATGCAGATTACATCTGTTATAGCCCCGCACCAGACAGTCCAGAGCCATCTCGTACTGCTTTTGCTCCATCAATGCTGTATATGCATCCAGCTCTGTCTGAATGCCGGCAAGTGTAGACGAAGCCTTTAGCAGCTCTTTATCGTTCTTGCGTACTTTCATCCCCTGCAGCTTACGATATGCCGTTACATAATCTCCGCTTTCAAATGCTTCTCTGGATTCTTTTACTGGTAACGAATACCCAACAAGCGATGTTCCAAGAAATACAAGTACCAACAAAGACAACGCCAATATCCACATCATCATAACCGGCACCTTTGGCAATGGCGGCTCTTTTGGCATTTTATTCTTCTGTTTTGGTTTTTTCTCTTTCTTTGGCTTTGCCGCCTTTTTCGCTGCTTTTTCTGCTTTGGCAGCATCTTTTTCCTGTTTCTTTTGTTCTGCCGCTTCTTTTTTCTGTTGTTTCTTTAATTCTTTTTCCTGCTTTTTCTTTTCTTTCAGTACTTTCGGATCTGTCTCTTCATTTTTGCCTAATGCTGCTTTCGCCGCTTCATACTCCGCTGCTGCTTCCGGATCCAATTCTGCCGGTGTCCCAAACAGCATACGGGAAATCTTGCCAAAAAATCCGTTTTTATTTCTTTCTTTTTTCTTTTTTTCTCCGCCATCTTCCTCGCCAAGAGAAGATTCGTCAAAAGAAAAATCCGGTCCCATCGGCAGCGGATCGGCCTCTGCGTCCATCGCCTGTGTATTGCCGTCTTGTTCTTCCGTATTCAGAAGCTTATCAATCTCAGACAAAGCTTCCTCATCCGACTCGTTCAAAATTTCCGTCAGACTCTCACCCATAGACGACTGTGTTTCCTGTTGTGCAGCGCTGCTGTCATCGGCCGGCTGCGTAATTCCGTTTTCTAATTCCTGCAAAATACTGTCAGCGTCTCCAAATTCGCCAAAAATATCTTCCAGTCCTTCCATACCTTTTGGTGCTTCCATTGATTTATCCTGTTCATTTGCCATCTGTGAAAACACATCCTCTCCCATATCCGGTTCCGGCGTTTCCAAAGACACTGTCTGTGGTTCCTGGTCAAATGCCGCTGTAGCTGGTTCGTCCGGCATAGCTATCGTTTCCGAATCTTCCCTGAAAAGATCTTCTAAATCCGCATCGAGCTGATCTGCCGTATCCATATTCACATCCTGCGGCGCTGTCATTTCGTTTCCGTCAGCAGCCGTATACAAATCCGCGTCTTCTTCTCCATTCAGCTCTCTTTCAAATTCCGAAAGGAAATCATCGTCTGACTTTCCTCTGTTAATCTCATCTTCAAATTCCCGCAGAAAATTTTCTTCCCGAATCTCGTCCAGTGCACTCTGCGTTTTCGATGGAAGATCGTTTTGTGTCTGATAAGATTCTTTTAAAGATTCCCTGTTCTGCTCAAAATCATTATCAAACTCATTTAACGTGTCCGTAACCGAAGTCAGCAGATTGTCCAGATAATCTTCACTTCTGCTCATGCAAACCTCTCCTTTTGTCTTTCTTACTTACAGTTCCTTTAACTACGCACGAAAGTGAGAGTGCCGTAATGATCTCACCCACGGCCGCTCTCACTCTTTCACGAAATCGTAAGCTCTACGATCTGATTTTCTTATCGATCAGACCATCGATCGCTTCTACTAAAGAACCAATCTCCGGCTTGGTAAGCTGTGCATCTGCGCCAAGCGCCTCCCCTTTTCTCCTCATTTCATCATTCACCAGTGACGAGAAGATAATTAATGGAATTTGTTTTAATATATCGTCTGTTTTTGCCAGTTTTGTCAGACGATGGCCATCCATAATCGGCATTTCAATATCTGTAATAATGCAGTGTACTTTATCAAACACATTACCGCTGTTTTTATAACCTACCAGCTTATCCCAGGCTTCCTTACCATTCATACACATAATAATATTCGTATAGCCGGCTTTTTTCAAACTGTCTGTAATCAGCTTGCCAAGCAATGGAGAATCTTCTGCAACCAAAATAGGAGAATCATTTCTGTTGCGTTCTCCGAGTGCTTCGATATCAGAAACTTTTAATCCGGTTTCCGGGCTGATATCCGTAACAATTTTCTCAAAATCCAAAATTACAACGAGTTTATCTTCCAGTTTAATCACACCGGTAGAAACTCCTCCGTTTGATTCTTCGCCTCTTTCCGTATTAATCGTAGAATCCGGTTTAATAATGTCCGCCCAAGATACTCTGTGTATCCCAATCACTTGGTCAACATGGAATGCAATATTTAGTTTATTGAAGTTTGTAATGATAAATAAACCTTCGTTATCCGTGACTGGCAGCCCAAGACATTTCTTTAAGCTGATAACTGTAATCATAGTATCACGCGGCATAAATATTCCTTCTACACTTGTATGTGCATTTGGAATTGGGGTAATTGGCTGATATGTAAGAATCTCACGTATTTTTGCGACATTAATCCCATAATGATTGCCATTTAATGTAAATTCCAATACTTCCAGCTCATTCGTCCCGTTCTCTAACAGAATGTTTGTATCCATAGCTAATTTCCTCCCGAAGCCATTCTCAAATTATATTTAGTATATCACACTATTTGCCAAATGGACATGTATTTTTTTACTTTTTTAAAAAATAATGCTGTTCACGTTACTTTTTACAAAAAGAATCATACATGTTATCAGCCTGCCAGATGTACCAGCGAAGCTTCTCCATTGACCGTAACTTCCAGATCCATGTTGTCCATCGACTTGATCTCACCTTTTTTCACCTGGAAAATCAAGACTGTCCGCGCCTTTTCACCTGCCCGAATCTTACCCTGGTATGTCCCCAGATCATTCAATAAGATTGTCGTATCAGCAGATACGCTTACATCGCCATTTACTGTCAGCTGGAAGGAAGGCATTTTGGAAAGAATATCACACTCTGCTGTTTTACTTCCGCTGTTTTTAAGATTCACATGCAGGACTAATAGTTCATTCCCGCTGCTTGCCCTGACCATATAGCTTTGTGATGCCTGATAAGAAGGAACAAGCTCATAGCTGCGGTAAACAGCATTGATCCCACTAAGCTGCAGCGCCTTCTTTAATGACACATAGCTTGTATTTGGCTGCTGCTCTCCCGAAGGATTTGTCTGGCCTGCATTTTGTGAGGAATTTGGCTTTTGAAGCTGACCGTTCTGATTCGAATCCTTATTATCCTTATTATTCTTGTCATCCTCTGTCTGCTGTCCGAGTTTTCTCTGCCTTTCCTTCTCTTCCTCTTCTCTTTGCTTGCGCCGTTCCAAAGCCTCTTTTTCCCTTAGTTCCTTGAGCGCTTTTAGTACCGCTACATCCTGAATCCCTTCTGACTGCCTTTTGTTAAATTTGGAAACAGCATGTGCAGAATAATGTACAATTACCGCTTCTTCTTCCTCTGTTAATTCATAAATCCGATCACCGCAGCCGCAGGCTGTGATAGAAACCGCAAGCGCAAGCGCGCTCGCTGCTAACCTGTTCTTCTTCATCTGCTTACTCCCGTGCACTAAATATACAGCCGTTCATACAATCCAAGCTACAGGTCAGGTAATCTGACCTGTTACCAATCCAAACTGCTGTCTGAATATACGCATCTTTTCATATTTGATATGCTTATTCTTTTATGTTAACATTTTTAAGGCAATTAAGCAATGCTTTCTTTTGGAAATTCTTCATTCTTTGTATCCAATTCCATCCAAAACTCCACACCGCCGTCCCGATTACAAACTCCGCACTGTCTGTTTAACGAATCCATAATCGCTTTTACAATCGATAACCCGATACCGCTGCCGCCATATTCCCTCGTTCTGGCCTTGTCTACCTTATAAAATTTAATCCAGACTTTATCCAGATCTTCTTCCGGTATCGGATCTCCGGTATTAAATACACTCACTCGCACACAATCTTCCTTGACCGTATAATAAATGTGAATCTGTTTGTCATATAATGCATAATGGATGGCGTTGCTTAAAAAGTTTGTAACTACCTCTTCGACTTTAAATTCATCAGCCCATACATACATCGGCCGGCTCTGGTCAAAGGTTACTGTAATATCGTTTTGCTGCATCAATATGGATGCTGCATTCACTACACCGCAAATCAGCTCTGTCAGGTCAAACCGCTCCATAGATACAGCATCGTCCCCAAACTCCAGATGGTTTAGCGTCAGCAGCTTTTTGACCATTTGATTCATTTTGTCCGCCTCATCCATAATGACTTCACAATAAAATTCCCTGCTCTCAGCATCGTCATTAATATATTCCTGCAGCCCTTCCGCATATCCTTGGATCAATGCCAGTGGTGTTTTAAGCTCATGCGATACGTTCGATAAAAACTCTTTCCGCATTTCATCCACCTGCGTCTTACGCTCGTTATCCATCAGCAATTCGTTATTTGCGCTTTTTAACTCGGAAATCGTACGCTCCAGCTTCGCAGACATCTCATTCATATGCGCGCCAAGAAGGTCTATCTCATTCTGATGTTTTCTAGGCATATATTTTGCTTCAAAATCCAGCTCAGTCATTCGTGTGGATAATTCTGTCAATTCTAAAATTGGATTAGTTATTCTGCGTGTAAGAATACCGGCTATCACAGCCCCACAGACTACGGCAATCCCTCCTATCATAAATAAAAACCGATTGGTCAGATTGCTGCTTTCATGAATACTTTCCAATGCCGAACGCGCAATAATCAGTTTTCCGTCGGACAATACTCCCCACATCACAAGATAATCCGATTCCATACGCATATCCTGCCGCTTTTGAATCACATAGCTCTTAGGCGACGTTTCACTAAAACTGATTAAAAGCTCCATAAAATATTTTAACATGGTCTGCGTATCACTGACGGAAGAGCGCACAATAGTCTGGTCAGGATTAATAATCATAATTGTCAAATTGTTATACACGCAAAGACGCTCAAATTCAATATCAAATTCCTCACTGTCCAGCGTACCGTTTTGAGCCGCCGCATTGATTTTATGATAACTGTTGGATAAAATTTTTGATTTGTTCCACACGTAATACTGGCCTAAGAACAGCGTATTTAAAATCAGGCAAAGCAGCACCGTACCTGCTGCCAAAGCAATCATTGCAAATGCTACCTGCCTTGTTAAGGAATATTTTCCGAACGGATCCGTCTGTTTTTTATCAGCAAACTCTTTGTGAATAAACTCTTTCATAGGCATCCTACGCCCTGCTTTCATTTACTTCAAACTTATAACCCATTCCCCAAATCGTTTTAATATAATCGCCTTTGGCTCCCATCTTAGACCGAAGTTTTTTCACATGGGTGTCAATCGTTCTGGCATCGCCAAAATAATCGTAATTCCATACATGGTTCAGTATTTTTTCACGTGACAGCGCAATGCCCTGATTTTCCACAAAATACGACAACAGCTCAAATTCCTTATAGCTTAGTTCTATGCGCTGCCCGTCTACGGTTACAAGATGTGCCGCCTTATCAATCACGATCCCGCCGGTTTCCACCGCCTGTCCCTCCATCAGCTTATTGGAACGCCTTAAAATAGCTTCCACACGCGCCACCAATATCTTTGGGCTAAACGGCTTGGATATATACTCATCCACGCCAAGCTCAAAACCAAGCAGTTCATCGCTCTCATCCCCTTTTGCTGTCAGCATGATAATCGGCACTTTGGAATTTTCACGAATTTCCTTACAAACTTCCCACCCATTCATTTTTGGCATCATAACATCCAAAATAATCAACGCTATATTCTTTTCCTGATAAAACACATCCAAAGCAGCTTCTCCATCTCCTGCTTCCAATACTTCAAAATCCTGCTTTACAAGAAAATCCCGTACAAGCTTTCGCATTCTGCTCTCATCATCCACTACAAGAATTTTTAATTTTTCCACTTTTATTCCCTCACTTTTCCGTGTAAAAATATATCTGACGCTGTTTTAACAATTGCGATCTAATTGCGATCTGTTACCTTATTCTAACCTTATTTTTACACTATATTAGCACAGGTTTATGAAAAAACTGTGTGCGTCACTCAAATTCCTGCAGTTCTTTTTTCTCCTCATCATCCAATACCGTATCGAAATCCAGCTCCAGCTCCTGCTCCTCTTCCCGGATTGCTTTCTCCCGTTGCGTGAGCTGCTGTTCCCATTGTGCATAACGATCCTGAATTTTCTTTTCATAGTTTAAAATCGTCGTCTGTCCGCTTGTAGCTGTAATTAAAAACATAAGCAAAATAGATACGACAAATGCAAAATTTGCAACCATAGACATCCGCAGCTTATTTTGTTCCTTTTCCAGCCGCCTGCTCCAGCGTTCTGATATTCCGCGTGTATCACTGACCACCAGATGATCCGCAACCGGAATCGGTCTGATATCCTCATTGCGGATGCCCGGTATCGTCTTTAAATATTCCTGCAGTTCCTTCAAATATGCATAACCGACCGGCGTCTGGAACATTCTCTGCTGCAGCAGCTTATGATATACGTTAAATACCTGATCTGGTTTGGACATATCTGTCCTTGCTTTGACATACCGTACGCCTTCCGCTTCAGTCCTGGCCTGTTTTGCCATGTTTTCATTTGTAAAGGAATATCCTTCTACTACAATTACATTTTCCATAAAGACTCCTTAGAGATAATTATGTCGTTGGAATATCCGGCGTCTTTGACATATCCGGTTCTGCTGCCTGTGGTTCACGCATTTCTATAATGTAAAAATACGCTCCGTCTTTTTCACGAATACAAAATTCCTGTTTTAAATGCAGATTTTCATGCAGCCGCAAATATTTTTTTGTCATTCCGTTCTCATTGCAGAACATAAAAATCCTGCCACGTTCTTCCAACAATTCCTGCACTTTTTCAAAAAATGCCTGATAAAACTCATCCTGCTCTTCTTTTGTCTTTTTCCCGCGCACAGGAAAATCTGCCCAGATTTCATGAAATTTCTGCTCATGCGTAAAATCAAAGAAACTTTTCTGTACAAAGTTAATATTCATATGGGCAATACCTGCATTCTCTCTCGCACCCTGAATGGCGTCGCCGAAAATATCCAGCGCATAAGCAGAACGCACGCCAAGCGCATAGATACGCTCCATCAGCAAGGTCCCGGTACCGCAAAAAGCGTCCAAAACTCTGGCGTGTTCTACCAGCCAGTTAGATGCAAGCTCTGTAAGCAGCGCTGCCAAAGATGGATGCATAGAAGCAGCCGTCGTATACTTACGATAAGCAAACCGTTTCATGGGGATCGTAAACAATTTCATGCATGGATAAAATCCACCATTTCTGTTTTGAACAAGCCGCAGTTCCACTTCATAATGCTCTGTGGAGTTTACTAAAAAATGATGGGTGCGCTGTTCAATCTCTGCTGCCAGTTTTTTCGCAAACGCGCTTTTTTTATCAAGCGGCATCGATCCTCGGATCTCTAGCCGGAAATAAAATGGCGCTTCCCCTTCATGAAGCTCTGACAAAATTCTTTTCAGATTCGACTTTGCTAATTCTTTTGCGATAACATTCGGCTGTGGAGGCAGATTTTTTTCACAGCGCAGCGTAAATAAAATCTCACGGAACGTACGGATATTTAACGCCTCACGAATATTTCCGCCTACAACCTGTACACCCATAGGAATCATTCGCGTTGCGCCGCTTTCTACCTGTACGCCGGTCGTATCCTGATAATTTTTGATGGTCGTCAAAATAAAATCTCTTGGCTTATCATACCCGATAAACGGATGTCCGCTGATCCCTCCGTCAAATTGGATGACCAGTCTGCGCAGCTCTTTTAATTCATCCTGAATATGCTTTTTTTCTTCTTCCGCAGGTTCATAGGCCAGCAGCTTTTGGTAGTGTCTCTTAATCTGCGTCTCATAAGCTCTGCAGTCCAGCTTTTGAATCGCAGATAAATAAGCGCCTTTGACAAAAAGCTGCGTTTCTGACACATATGCCTCCCATAATTTTTCGATGCTTTCCTGGCTTTGCAGCAGACCAAGTATCAACGCTGCATTTTTGCGTATTTTTGCATCCTCATCCTGCAAAAATGATGCAATCAGCTCATCATCCTCGGTCATAGACAGATATTCTTCCAGCGCCCCTTCTTCCTTTAACATCTGTTTTAGCTGTATCAGATTATTTCGGACATCGCTGCCCTGCTTTAAGGCTTCGTATACTTTTTGCATATGTCTCTCCTATTATTTTGCTAAAATATTTTGCTAAAATACTCCATAGATCTCTAAATATTCCTGCACATCTGCAAGAAACTGTTCCCACGCCGATGGAAAATCTACAAAATACTTTGGACACGCCTTACCGGTCACATCGAAATGGCGAATCACATCTTTTGTTTCCAATTGAAAATGTTCCACCAACCATGCAGTCAGATGAACTGCGGCATCGTATGTCGCCTGATTAAACTTCCCTGTATCGTCTTCAATACAGCATTCAATAGAAATGGTATCCTTATTGCGCTCATTGGAAGCATATGCAATCTCAGTGCTTGGTATACACTGTACAATCGCTCCATCCAGGCCGATCACAAAATGGCTGCTCGCCTTTGTCACATGCGAATCTTTCAATCCTTCAAAATAATTACGATTTGCAAGCGCATCCGTACCGGGATTTGCAGTATAATGAATCACTACCCCCTTCACTTCTTTCAAGGCAGTCGCCGGTCTGGAATACTCATTGACCGTCAAAAGCTCCACATCCAGTTCCGGTCTTGGAATCCTGCCTTCCTGACCTTGTAAGACCTGTCCGTTCTTTTGATTTTTTCCGGCACTGTATCTGTTTTGGTACAGTCGGTTCAAAATGACTGCAAGCAAAACAACAGCAAGCAATCCAGAAAAAATCACTGTCATTTTTAATGCGGACTGCTGATGGTTTTTGTTTTTCTTTTTCTTCGCATTTGTACTTGTATTTTTATTCATCCGGGCTGTCCATTTCTTTTGCGTGAGTTTGCTTTCTATATTATTTACTATAAACAACTTTGTCGAATTATGCAATGCAAAATTATTTTTAACCTTATATGGTAACAAAATATGTTTCTATGATCTGCAGCGTTTCTGTTAACAGCTCTTTTGTATGTGCAGCGGATAAAAACATCGCTTCAAACTGGGCTGGAGCCAGATAAATTCCATGTGCAAGCAGATAGCGGCAATATGCTGCATACGCATTTGTATCTGATGTTTTCGCACTTTCGTAATCTGTCACTGCCTGGTCAGTAAAAAACAGGCATCCTAAAGAACCAATATGGCTGACCTGATACGGCAGTCCTGCCTTTTGTATAATATGGCTAAGCTGTTCAAAAAAGCTGTCCGCAGCTTCCTGTAGCTGGTCGTATATCTGCGGTCTGCCATGCAGAAGCTGCAGCATGGTATAGCCTGCCGCCATTGCAATTGGGTTGCCGCTTAACGTTCCAGCCTGATAGACGTTTCCTAAAGGCGCTACCACTTCCATCACGCATCGTTTTCCCCCATAAGCGCCAACCGGCATTCCTGCACCGATAATCTTTCCAAAAATCGTCAGATCCGGCGTTACACCAAATACCTGTTGCGCACCGCCTGCACTTAAACGAAATCCGGTAATTACTTCGTCAAAAATCAAAAGTGCGCCATATTCATTGCAAAGCCTGCGCAGCCCTTCTAAAAATCCGGGCTGTGGAAGTACAACGCCCATATTTGCCGCAACTGGTTCTACAATAACTGCTGCAATCTGCTCCCCTTCACGCATAAAATGTGCTTTTACACTATCTAAATGATTGTATCTGGCCAAAAGTGTATCTTGCGTACATCCTTTTGGCACACCGTCACTGTCCGGAACCCCCTGTGTCAGTACTCCAGAGCCAGCCTTTACCAGCATTGCGTCCGAGTGTCCATGATAACAGCCTTCAAATTTTATAATTTTATCTCTGTGCGTATATCCTCTTGCAGCACGTATCGCGCTCATCACAGCCTCGGTTCCTGAATTGACCATACGCACCATTTCAACAGAAGGTACCATTTCACAAATCAGTTCCGCCATATCTGTTTCTATTTTTGTCGCCGCGCCATAGCTAAGCCCTCGCCCACATGCTTCTACCACGCTTTTGTAAATATCCGGCTGATTGTGCCCTAGCAGCATCGGCCCCCAAGAGCCTACATAATCGATATAACGACATCCATCCTCGTCCCATAAATATGGCCCGTCTGCTTTTGCAATAAATCGCGGCGTATCCCCTATTGAAGCAAACGCACGCACCGGAGAATTCACACCGCCCGGAAGATATTGTTTTGCTTTTTCATATAATTGTCTAGAACGTTCTGTCATCCTTAACCAAATCTCCCTTCTTTTTTGTATTCCGCAAGTTCTTTTGCAAAATAGCTGATATAAATATCCGCGCCTGCCCGATAAGCGCAAACCGCTGTCTCCATAACAATCGCTTCTTCCTGCATAAAGCCCGCGGCTGCTGCAGCCTTTATCATTGCATATTCACCGCTAACACTGTATGCAGCCACCGGAACGTCTACCGCATCACGTATTTCACGAATCAGATCTGCATAAGCCATCGCCGGCTTAACCATTACAATATCCGCGCCTTCTTCCACATCCAAAGCTGCTTCTTTCAGCGCTTCTCTGCGGTTATGGTAATCCATCTGATAGGCTCTGCGGTCGCCAAATGCAGGCGCCGAATCTGCCGCATCACGAAACGGCCCATAAAAAGAAGACGCATACTTTACAGAATATGCCATAATTGGCAAATGTTCAAATCTGTTTTTGTCCAAAGCCCTTCGGATCGCTGCCACCCTGCCATCCATCATATCTGAAGGAGCAATCAAATCAGCTCCGGCCTGCGCCTGTGATACCGCAATGCGTGCCAGATATTCCAGCGTCCTATCATTATCTACTTCTTCCCCACACAAAATGCCGCAATGCCCATGCGATGTGTATTCACACATGCACAAATCTGTAATACAATACAGCTGCGGAAAATCCTGCTTTGCCTTTTGCAGAGCACGCTGGATAATTCCATCTTCAGCATATGCGCCGCTTCCGATATCATCTTTTTGCCTTGGAGTGCCAAAAAACATAACAGAACATACGCCTGCATCCAATAGCTGCGACAGCTTTTCACCCATACGGTCGATACTCCAACGATACTGGCCCGGCATAGATGGAATTTCTTCTTTTTTATCTATACCCTCAATGATAAAAATCGGATAAACCAAAGAAGACGCATCCATACGTGTCTCGCGCACCATCTTACGAAGTAACGGATGCATTCGCAGACGTCTCGGTCTTTTCATCAATTCCATCCTGTTTGCCTCCTTTTTTCACTCAGCTGTACGGCTTTCTCTGCCATACTTTCTACCGTTTCTATTTCCGCTATCTGCACACGCATACCATAAGTCAAAGCCTGATCCGCTGTCATCTGCCCAATACAGACTGCACACATCTTTGTATAATCCGCTCCTTCTGTCAGCTGTACGAACCCACGTACGGCAGAGGCGCTTGTAAACATCACCATATCTATCATGCCCTGATCTATCATTTGCTTCATACAGGCGCTATCCTCATACTCCATATCCGGCTGTGTTTGCCCTTTGCACGGTTTTGTGTAAATCGTGTCATAAATCGCAAGATCTGTCACTTGGATCTGCTTATCGCCTTGTATGAGGTTCACCAATTCTGGATTTCCCATAGCCGAACGAAGCAGCAGCACCCGGCTGCCTTCGGCAGCTGACTCATGAATCAGTTTCCCAAGTGCGGCGCTGTTATACCGTTTTGGCATCAGCTTCGGGCGCAAGCCGCGCTTTTTTAACGCTTCTTTCGTGGCATTGCCGATCACAGCCAGTTTTATCGAGCCAATGCAGCGCACATCCATCTCCATTCGGTCTAACAGTTCAAAAAAATAATCTACGCCCGCAGGAGAAGTAAAAACCATATATTCATACTTCATAATCTCAGACAGTAT
Organism: uncultured Eubacterium sp.; assembly: GCA_910584345.1. Lineage (GTDB taxonomy): Bacteria > Bacillota > Clostridia > Lachnospirales > Lachnospiraceae > Eubacterium_J. The sequence goes on from CAJTZX010000003.1 coordinate 80,479, forward strand.
TTCTCCAAGCTGCTCCTCGCAATTCTTGATCTGCGTATCAATCGAAGGCATTTCCATGACTTCGGCGCCAAGCTGCTGTAACGTCTGTGTGAATGCTTTACTGCGCGTTCTGGGCCTTGTGACAACGATTCGGCTCCCGGACAGAGGCAGTTTTTCCCGCCAGGCATATCTTCTCCCGCAAGCTGCTGTTTTGCCAATCACAATAACTGCGGGAGCTTTCAAATTCCTTTGGCATACTTCCCCCTCCAGCTGCGCTAAATCCGAAATAACGCTTCTGTGCCTTGCACCGGTACCCTGCTCAATGACCGCAGCCGGTGTATCAGGGGACATTCCTGCCTGTAAAAAGCCTGAAACAATCTCATGCAGCGCAGACATCCCCATTAAAAATACATACGTCCCCCCTGCACGCAGCAACGCCTGAAAATCAATATCCAACGGCTCATCCTGCTTTTTATGCCCTGTTAAAATATGCACCCCGGAGGACATCCCCCGGTATGTAACCGGAATTCCTGCATACGCAGGAACAGCCAGCGCCGATGTAACACCCGGCACAATCTCATAAGGAATCTGATGTCTTATAAGCAGTTCCAGCTCTTCCCCGCCTCTGCCGAATAAAAACGGATCTCCACCTTTTAATCGTACCACCAGCCTTCCCATTTGTGCCTGCTCTAAAATGAGCTGATTGATCTCCTCTTGCTTTGCCGAATGCCTGCCGGCACGCTTCCCTACTGGTATTTTTTCCGCTGTCTGCGGAATCATAGAATAGATCCCCGGCCCGATCAGCGCATCATAGATAACCGTCTGAGCCCGCTGCAGCACACACAAGCCTTTGATCGTCAAAAGCCCCGGATCCGCTGGGCCTGCACCGACAAAATACACTTTTCCAGGTTTTTTAGCCTGGTCCGGCTTTCTATTTGAATCATTCATCATGCAAATTTCAAATCCTTTCCAAAATGTAGTCCTGTTTGCAAAAACGATGGAACATGAATTTTTACAGTCATTTTCAATTCAAATTATATCATTTTTTTCAATGAATTCAAGTTTTTTACAGCTCACGTGCAAATGAATCCAGTTACTTTTCACGGGGTGGAGAAAGTAACCATCGCTATGCAAACCAAAATAAAATTCCAGTCTTGATTATTTTCTCAGACGCTTTTATACTATATCTTAAAGGACATTATCATGCAAAGCAGAAGGAGGCCACTATTGAAAACGATCCAAACATCTGTCATTACAAATTCTATCCGGCGCTTTTATCAAAAGCGGCTGTTTCTGCCTGCCTTTTATCTGCTGTTTCTGACAGTTGTATGGTTTGCAGCTCCAATATCACAATTAGTTTTGCCTCACCAGCTGTCATCTGAGGTCCCCTTTCGCGAACTTCGCAACAATCGTTCCCGTTATATCCAGACTACGCTTACAAATCTGCATTTTACTGGATACATACAAAAAGTTCTGGGTTATACAAACGGCTACTATTACTATACATTTCAAGACGGCCAGTGTATTTTCGTTCTGTTAGCGCCTGCCACCTGTAAAAAAGGCTCCCCGGACATTGAACGTCTGCAAGTCCGTGTACATGTCATCCGCCATTTTGAAGAATATGACACCTTGACACATATGCTTGCCGAAGATCTAAATTGGACAGCCTCAGGAATCCGCAGCCGTGCGCCGGATTATCTGCTGAGTGAACCGGGTTTTCATAAATTTCTTTCTTTATTGCTGCTAGGATTTTATTTTGCAAGCGGAGCATATGCATTGGCCAATATTTTTATGTCCGCCATATGCATCCTGTTTCCGATCTTTGCACCGGCCTGTCAAAGACTTCGATTATATGGCAGCCCTAAAAAACTGCTCCTGCAGGCTGAAAAAGAACTTGTCTCCTGTTTCACTCAAAAACAAGTGTCATCAGAGGAAAAAATGTTTCTTACAACTGACTTTTTTCTCTTACTTTCCGAAAACCAGATTGTAATCATGCCTGTCCGGGAAATCATTGAGGCTTATAAACGTTCTACACTGCACAAGTTTTTTTGGCATCCTTCGTTTATATCTCATACACTGCTTATTACAGCAAAACGACACGTCCACATTCAATGTAAAAATATGAAGGAATCTGATATTGACCGTATGATACATGCATTGCAGGCATCCAAACATCAGATACCTATCAGTTTTCATGAAAAGAAGCGCCAATAAATACCAAAAACTTACCCCATTTACAGCGTCAGATGAAATGCTGCAAATGGGGTAAGTTTCTTAGATTTTTAAGTGAAACTAAAAAAGATTTTTAAAAAATTGAATGATAGCATCCAGCAATTGTTTGAAAAATGCTGCAATTTTACTCAAAAAACCGCTGCTGCTCTCCATTTCCTTTATAGAGTCATAAATAGATCCTGCCTGTTCCAACAGGCTGTCAATATTGATATCCAAAGAACCGATCTTTTCCATCAGCGCTGTGATACGTTCTTTTTCGCTGTCACTCAATGAAATTTCAAATTTATCACAGGCTTCTGATATTACCTCCTGGATTTTTTCTTTACTTTGCAGACCGCCTTCTACCACTTTCTGCTTTACATATGCAATAAATTCTTCTGTCTGTACATCCTCTCCAAGGCTTTCGTTTAATTCACCGGTTACTACAATTTCATTCATGGCCGCATCCAGACTTTCCGTATCGATTGCTTCCTCTTCCATATCGGCATATGCTTTCATTGCACCGATCAAAGCAGCCGTTCCGGATAGCGGAAAAGGCCCTGCTATAATAACATCTGCGTCTTCCAGCCCAGCTGTTGCCAACGCATTTTTGTACATCCCGATCGTACAGTAAGAAATATTTTTCGTAGATATATGGATACCGTCTCCTTTCTCACGCTTTACAATCACGACCGAAGATAACGCCCTTGTTCCAATAATAGAAGCATCCAGATAAGCATCCAAATACTGGTGTTCTTCTTCATTTGTCACAGTCACAACCTGATACTGATCCAAATTGCCCGGATCGATACCCATCAAATTTAGAACCGTATTTTTCTGCTCCTGATTCAAATTTGCACCAAGCGCAAGATACGGCTTATCTTTTTTTGTAATGACAACATGGTCATCCTGCTCATCCTCGATCGTAATATCGGCGCTTACTTTCGTATCATTCTCACTGATATTGGCATTAACCTGCGGGCGTTCCTTATTTGTGTCTTCTGCTCCCGCTGCATTTTGTCCGCTTTCATCCGGCTGTATGCCTTGCTCTGTACCTGTCACCTTAGATCCCTGATCTGCACCATCCGGCTGTACCTTTTGACTCGCATCGTCCGGCTGCACGTCTCCATTTGCGTCATTTGACTGTGTATTTGCGTCTGTATCCTGCATTTGTACATTCTGTCCGGTTTCCGTAAAATCTGTCTCATTTACGGACGTATTGATCTGTATATCGGCGCTGCCAAACAGTACACAACCATCCGCATCATGCGTCACAGCTGCCCGGATATCGCTGCCTGCCGCCAAACTGACCATACCGGCAAGCAGCAAAGCCAAACATTTTTTCCATTTTTTATTTTTTCCAGACATTCCAGCCATTCCTTTCCATTTCCTATTTCTGCATCCGCTTTTTACACCACTGATAAATATCTTCAAACACTTGCTCTCTATCTGTTTCCTGCAAAATCTCATGACGATCGTTTTCGTACAGCTTCATTTTTACATCACGGATTCCCGCCTGGCGATACTGGGCATATGCCTTTTTAACGCCTTCTCCAAAATTTCCTACCGGGTCTTCTTTCCCCGCTATAAAAAATACCGGGAGATTTTTTCGGATCCTGCGTATATATTTCATCTGATTCGCATACCGTACGGTAGAAAACAGTCCATAATAGCCATTTACTGTAAAAACAAACGTACAGCGTGGATCATTATAATATGCCCTTACGCTTTCTTCGTTTTTTGAAAGCCAACTTCTTGCTGGTTCTGCTCCGGTTTTATCAAATTGTGCATACGATTTACCAAAAGCTGCATTTGTCAGAAAACTACTGCGATAATGACCGCCGCGAAACGTACGAATCAAGCCACAGGCAAACATTCCAAAACAAGTCGCTACATCCGGCTGGCTTCCGGTGCCGCAAATAATAGCGCCTGTTACCTCTTCGCTATGCAGCGTCAAATATCTGCGTAACAGAAAGGAACCCATGCTGTGTCCGAGAATAAAATATGGACAATCCGGATACTGGCTGCGTATAATACGAGTCACCTGAAAAATATCCGCAACAACAGTCTCAGATGGCTTTTTTTCCGTAAAATATCCCCATTCCGATTCTTCACTGACAGATGCCCCATGTCCCAAATGATCGTGACCAACAACTAAAAACCCCCGCTTAGCCATATAAACAGCAAACTCATGATATCGTTCGATATATTCCACCATTCCATGCGATATCTGCATAACCGCACGAACTTTGCGATTGGCGGGCAGCCATTTTACAGCATGTATTTTCGTCTTTCCATCTTTTGACAAAAATTGAAATGTTTCCTGCATGACATGCCCTTTTGTCTCCTCTTCACTCATAGTTTTTTCATTATCCATCAGGCTTTGCACCTTTCCTTTCCTGCAAAAATCAGCAGCTCTTCAGCCTCTCATACTTTCAATCAATTGATCTACAATATGCTCCAGCTCCTTACGCGCCTCCTGCTCACTCATAAAGCTGTCTCCGATCCTTTCAATATCAGATAACGTTTGGTGCTGCAATGCATCGATATGCTGACTGCTTTGTGATATTTTTTTAATATAATCCGATATAGCTGCGGCCTTTTCCAAATAATGACGTTCTGCTGCTCTTGTACAAATCTCATCTTGCTGCGTAATGTTCTTTGAAAGCCTTGAAATAGACAGATTTGTATCCTTACTGGCTTTCATCAACGCCGCTACCTGCTCATCGATCTGATGAATCCGCTTTTCCAGATCATTTAATTGCCTGTTCACAGTTGCCGCAGCACGCTCATAAGCACTAGACAGCATACGCACATCTTCCGCAGCTTCCACAAAACTCTTGCCGCTGTCACCCATACGCCCTGCCTCAATCGCACAATTTAGCGAAGAAACTGTCATCTGCTTTGCATATTCCATCATATGATCTACTTCTGCATGTATCGCTTCTGCATCACTCTTCAAAGCTGTTTTTGTCTCCTGCAGCACAGTAACCGGCTCGATACTGTTCTTATTTTCTTCCACAATCACTGCCATCTGCTCGATCTGCCTGCCTGCAACTTCCTGTAGTTTCCTCTTGTCCTGCTCTTCATCTTCCATCTGTCCGCGCATACTCGTCAGCTCCATAGCAAGCTGTTCCAGTACTTTCATACTCTCCCCAGCTTCTTCCAACGTATCATACGACTGACTTACAATTTTAGTCAACTCCTTATCCATCTCTCCCTGAGCTGTAATCTGCGATTCAAAATGCGGTAGCATCTGTTGTGTATAATTCTGCACATTGCTCACCTGCATTTGCACATCTTCCAGCTGATACTGGGTCATATTTAGTTTTTCCTCTAATTCTCTCGTCAATTCCTGTTTTTTTCCAAACACAGTATAAAATCCCCCTGCTGTAATAATTGGCCTGGATTCAGAAAACATATTTGCATGGCCTACGCGTACATTATAACCTTCTTTCCTTTTGAAATCAACTAAAAGCAAGTGCATTTTATTGAATAAACAGACAAAACTCCGGCTCTTTGCAGAAAGCAAGCTTTCAATGAGCCGGAGTTCATATAGATTTGTACAACTTCTAATACAAATTAAAAATACTAATTAGAAACTACTAATTGCAAATTTATAATTAAAATACTAATTTCTTCTTGCACTCGTCAATCAGTTTTGGAATCCATAATTCATTATTGATTCCGGTACGCCAATCCCATTCTTCACAATCGACAATCTCTGATAGGCATTTGCGAAAATATTGATGTACATTTACCGGAGATGTGTTGATCTTTGCAGTCATTTTTCCTTCTCTGTATTCTGCTATTAACAAATAATTCTGCGGCGCTTTGTATTCATCCTGCGGCGTTATCGAAATTTTTTGCTGTCGATCTTCCCAGTCAATATAATTATAAAATCCCAAATCACCTTCTATCACATGTATATGACAGTGCGTGATACTGGAGCAGCCGCCGTTTTCCTCTCCACCATGCTCAAAAATGCATAAAGAATCACTGTGATATACACTGGATTTCAGCAATACATCAAAAAAATGAAAATAACTTTCTTTTTCATTTTTTGATGCTCCCAAAAAAGAAGGGATATGCCTTTTGGTTAATGCCAAAATATAGGGGTATACCTGCGGACCATATCCTGGAATTGCCAATATATTGTCATCTGCATAAATAATTCTATGTTTATGACGAAAATAACTGCCAAAAACAGTTTTTACAATATCCGGTTGATCTATTTCAGCACAGAAAATACACATCTTATTCATCTCCTGAAAAATTGGCAGCCGTCTTAACCAGGTTACACACCATTTTACATTGGCAAAACAAACTGCAACTATGATGTTCTGTTTGCAAATTCATTCATGTCTTCCTTAAGCTTTGTCATACTTTTGTACTTCGCAGGATTATAAACAAAGTGCTTAATAAAGCTGACATCAAATGGAAAATCAGATGCATTTTGTGCACACATAAACACTGGTTTCCCAATCGTATGTGCTATACCCAATTCATAGAATACATTCGGATTCTTTCCTGTACATTCAGCAATGATAAATTTCGACTGATTAATATTCTCCCATATTTTCTGCATAATAATTTCATCAACTTTAATTAAATCTGCCTGCCAAACCTGATAGCCTTTTGGTTCCAGAGCTTCAATGCACGCTTGATAAAAATCCTCAGACCATTCTTCGTTAAAAGGCATAATGACCGTTACAAGCTTAGCATCCTGTGTGAATTTCGTTTTGTTAAATATTTTAGGCGATACGATCATAATATTTCCTCCCGTCTCATAATAATTTTGTTCAATCAAATTGCAACTATGTTTTAATAATTGAACGGCCTGAAAATTTTCCCAAAATTCAATCACCGGACCTGAATCTGATGTTGAATAATATCCTTTTTCTATCATTGCATTTGAAATAAATAAAAGGTTTTCCAAAATGGCAGAAAAATAATCTGGTACAATATACTTGTGTTGGATATAATTTACAACCGTTTCCAGTAAAAGAATATGCACATTGGTATTATAGTAATCATTGTCGTTTGGATTATCCAAGTAAGATATATTAAATTTTACAGTTACCTTTTTATCTTTAAATCCATCAATCATTTCTATCAAATGAATCAGATTTATTGCAGCCTTTTTAACAACTTTCGATTCAAAATATTCTGGCATATTAGATATCGTCCATAAAATAATCGCTTTTTCGCCAATTTTCTCATTTTGTTTTTTAAAATTATATGAGTGAAATAACTCCGTAAATCTTCCTATACAAGACTTTATAACTTCTTGATCGGTCTGTATAATATTACAGGCAGAAATCAACGCCGTTAGCGCATCAGAAGTAGCCAATATACACCCAAATTCTTTTTTATTAGAGGGTGCAAACATTTTCTTATCTGGCATATAGTTGGCTACAAGCCTTTGCAGTACATGTTTCATAAGTTCTATATCAGGATTTTTCAGATAAGAACTTGCAAGTAAAAAATGAGCCAGCTTATATGTAGTATACAATCCACGATTTCGAACCCGCTGATTCTGAGGACTTTGAGCAGGTATATTTTCATTAAAAATTTGGCATAAATGATACTTATATACCCGTTTATAAAAATCGTGCATTAATTCCTGTTTTTCATGCAAAGCTATTAACCCTTCACAGGATGCATAAATACCTGCTATATTCGTAATTTCTTTAGAAATACTCCATTGTTCCTGCCATCCGCAACCTAATTCAGACCACTCTGAATGATAAGTATTTTCAACAATACAAGTTAATGCATTGTCGACTGCCTTTTGAAATAAGTTATATACATATTTATAGTCCATGCAGCTCACTTTCCTCCTTTGCCATAACTTCTTGGAATTAACACATGCGAAATGTCTTCTGCAAATTCAGTTCAGGAAAGTTTTATTTTTCATTCATAATCCAAATCCAATAATCTCACGTTGATCCCTAAAGTTATAAAACCACAATATTCAAGAAGAAGTTATATCAAAAAGCAACAATCTTTTTTCAAAACTTCCGTTTTTTGAAACTTTATTTTTACGTATAGATTCCAGCTCAGACAATGCTGCTCCTTTAAATTCTGAAATCGCATAAATGACTTCCATAATATCAGCTAATTCTTCTATATCTTTACTTTCTAAATATTCATTTACTTCCTCCACCAGCTTTAACTCCAATTGTTTTTCATATTCATCATCAGATAATATGCGTGTATGTGGTATACGTCCATCTTTCTTTATAATATCCGGAATATTGTCTCTAACCAGCTTTTCTTTCATGAAGTTCCTCCTTATACATTAATAATTTTTAAAATTAATATGCGTTTTTTCTGATTATTTTCTCCACAAACCCCTTTTTTTATTTCTTCTTGTCATTATATACGATTTCTCTGTAAATTTCAATAGAATAATCCATTTTTATGTTTCAAAAGAGTTAATAAACTATGTATTTTCAGAAAACTACACACTCCGGTATTTTGCATAACTCATATTTAAATCCTCAAACTGCTATGTATTAATAAATCCGAATCTCATGATATTCAAAAGGAATTACTGAGATATTATGATTTACCATGATAATCGTACCATCCGGACGATATTTTTGAATTCCGGTAAGAATCTTTTGCTGATTCCATTCATCTATTGCTGATAACGCTTCGTCTAATACCAATATTTGCACATGGTTTATAAGCGCCCTGGCAATGGCAATCCGTTGCCTTTGTCCCCCGGAAATATCAAGCCCATATTCTCCAATGACCGTATCCAGACCTTCTGGCAGAGATAATATATATTCCTTCAAATTAACAATTTCTAATACTTCAAATATGACTTCATCCGAGTTCTCTTTTCTTCCTAACATAATATTATTTCGAATCGAATCACACAAAATATATGGATTTTGTCGAACAACTGCTAACTTTGAAAGCCAGCTGTTGATACTGATTTCACTTAGCGCAAACCGGCTATTGATTACAAAGTCTCCATTGACAGGACAATACTCACGGATAAACAGTTTCAGCAACGTACTCTTTCCTTTGCCGCTTTCACCTGCAATCAAATTTATACTGCCCATCTGAATCTCACCACTTAGATAATTCAAAATATTCTTCTTTCCATCATAAGAAAAAGAGATCTCGTTTAACTTCACTCCTGTTACGTCTTCGGACATTAAAATCCCACGATCTAAATCTATTTCCTGAATCTTCTCTATCGTATCCCGTATTTTTTCAATTCTTGCCAAAAGTGAAACTAATTCTGAAAGATAGTTGTTCACCAGCCGAAATAATTCTGAAAACTGGCTCATATATTGATACCCGACAAAAAAAGCTCCTATCGACAGAAATCCATCTGCAACATCTTTGTATAAAAAAAATATACCAACGATCAAACCGGCCCATTTGGAACACGAAGTAATGATTTCAGTCAGATTACTGCATGTGATAGATTTTCGAACAGCACAAATGTATTTGTTATACAATCGTTCGATCAGCTGTACAAAATTTTCCTGATAACTATAATTGACAATTTCTCTTAATCCAGAGCTGCCTTCTTCAAACTTTATAAAAAGGTTATGACGTCTGTTTATCATATCATTTTCTATTTGCTTCATGACTGGCAGCATTTTTTTCATAACTAAAACATAAGCGCCATTCATAATGACAAGCAAAAATAAAACCTTGACGTCTATGAAACAGAGCACGATAGCTATCATACAAAATTTTATAATATCAATGAACTTGAAAGATACCAAAAACAGCTCATTCGCTAAATTGTCTATATCACCAAAAACAGCTTCCCACCTTGCCAGCCTTTCCTTGTCGTAATCACTTATTTTACTCAGCTGTATTTTTTTATGCAAATCAGAAGTGATTTTCCGGCAAATATGAAAAGATATTTTTTGAAAATACGTTCCCCCGATATAAAACATGATACCGCTCATCATGTACATCATCGATAAAAAAATAACACGTAACAAAACGATCGAAAAATCATCATTTTTTAAAAAACTGTCGACAATGCCTTTTTGTGAGCCTGTCTTTAAAATCTCTATCACTGCTGTAAACGCTATAAGCAGCATGCCAACAACGATACTTCTGCGCTTTTCCATTGTATAACCAAGCAGCCATTTTATTGTTTTCATCATTTCACATACCATGCATTTTATGAAATACATCTTCTCCTGATTTCTATTTATATATAGACGGCGATTAATGATCGCCATCTGCGCCTATACATATTCATATGCCAGATCTTTGTCAATCTCTTTAATTCCTGAATCATTTACATAAAAAAATCGATGGAAATAAGGCAATATTGCAGCTTTATGAGATACAGAAATAATTGTTTTATCATGAAAAACTTCAAACAAACGATTCATAATAAGCCCTTCTGTCTCAGAATCTAAATTTGCCGTTATTTCATCCATCATAATAACGTCCGGATTCTTAAGAATTAACCTGGCTATTGCAATTCTTTGTATTTGTCCCCCGGAAAGCAAGGTTCCCCTTTCGCCAACACAAGTTTCATATCCCATTGGAAGCTCTTTTACAAAACTATCTACACAGCTTTGTCTGGCTGCATCATATATTTGGTCATCTGTCGCTTCCGGATTTCCGATTTTTATATTTTCATAAATACTTTCTCCAAACATATATGTTTCCTGAAACAAAAAACCGATCCTTTTTCGTAACGAAACCGGATTCATTTCCCTGTAATTCACATGATCCCATAATAGTTCGCCATCTTGTGTCTGATACATATCCGCTATCAGCTTTAGCAAAGTGGTCTTTCCTGAGCCGGATGCTCCAACAATCGCTGCTTTCTCTCCTTTATGGATCAAAACATCTATATGGTTCAATATCCTCTCTTTCCCATAAGAAAAACAATTGATATGTACACTGATTTCCTGCCGCAATGGTTCCGCTTCCTTTAATTTTAAACATTTTGCATTTTCCTGAGACAGCCCCAGAAAATTTCTAAGCGACCGAACATATTCCAATGCTGGTATTGTTTCTGTTATATGAAAGAAGAGACCGTTAAATGTAAATATCAACATTGTACAAAAGAATAAGGAAGAAACAAATGCATCTATTGCCAAACGATTCGTTGCATAATCATACATAGCTAATAAAAAATAGAGCGTGATACCAAGTGCAGTATTCAATCTGAAAAACATTCCTCTCAGATAACGCATTTTCAAAGTTTTCAGCCTTTCATCCACGTAATCTTTATGATGATTCATAACTTTACTCTGCATCCATTCTCCGCATCGATGCATCCTCATCTCTTTGACGGCTGAAACCGACGCCATGACTATACTTTGAAACTTCTTATGTCGGTCAATTTGTATTGTCATCCTGTCAGCAATCACTTTATTAAAATGTGTGTGTATCCACAAACTGGGTATCATAGAAAACAAAATTAAAAAATAATGATTGCCACTATATTTTATAAAAAATATCATCGTGACAACAATCGTAATCAGACTTCGGATCAGCTCTGGAATATGTTTTGTAATAATCTCACTCACCATCGGAATCATTGCTGAAAATATCAGAAATGATTGTTCCTTATTTCTTTTTTCTGTAAAAGGAATTCCTAAACAGAATAATTTATGAAGAGATTTTTTTTGTATCTCAAAAACCGGATCCTCTTTCATTTTCACTCTGAGCATATGAATTATTACAGAAAACAATATGCTGCATAGAGCACAAAAAATAATGCTGTAAGAAAAATGCCAAAATGTTGTTTTAGGATGATCTGCAACAAGTTCTTTCACGACATTACCGATTACAACCGGTATAAACATTTCACAAACAACAGATCCTAAAACTGCCAGAATATAAATCATCATCACAAATAAATCATAACCGGAAAGTATCCAGATAAAATGCTGCAAATATTCTCTTAGTCTGCACCTCATAACCTGCTCCCATCTTTTTCAGTTCATTGATCGCTTAAAGAACTGCAGGCAACGAACCGGACAACTTAGAGTTCTTAAGTTTTTCCTAAAATATTTTACATTTTTATAATATCAAGTTTAAATTCATAAGTCAATTTTTTTCTGATTTTTAAACTCTGCTTATCTATCCGTCATGTATGTCCGTCTATAATACCCTTGCAACAATCCTCGCAGCGCCTATCGTAATTCCGTCAATTGTTATTTTGCTATCAAGCGCAGCTCCTATATATTTGTCATCTAACTGCGCAACCATATAAAGTTCTTTGCCCAGAATCAATGAAAGAACTGCCTCTGACAAATTTAGACCGTTCTTCTCAAAAAGCTGAAACTTTTTTATTGCAATTCATCTTTCCTTCTCATAGCAAATTTTATGCACTTATGGTAGAATAATCACAGAAAATAGAAACTGGAGGAACGATTTATGCAATACAAGTGTAAAGTAACTGTTATAGACAAAAAATGTTTTGCGGACTATCAAAAAGAATATCTTGCTGACCCCCATGCAGGCGCATGTCCGTTTTATGAAGTTGGAGACGAATTTATATTTGAACGCTATGGCGAAGAAGACACTTTTTGGCTAACCGGAGATGGTACACAGTGTGGTGAAGCCTGGGATTGTATTAGCCGTTATATCTATACTGCGCTTCAAGGCGGCAGTATTATGCGCGGTTGGACAAATGATGACCGGATGATGATCGCCTGCTGCAATGATGGCACCCGCCCAGTGATTTTCAAAATTCAAAGGCTGGATTATAAAGTTGTAAAAATTCATGGAATGGTTTGTGAACATTGCGCCACACAAATCAAAAAATCTTTAAGCAATCTTTCTGGAGTAGATCATGTATCTGTACGGCTGGATAAAGGCTGGGCTGAAGTATTTGTTAAAAAAGATGAGGATGTATCTGACGAATCACTGCGAATGGCTGTTGAACAATATGAAAAATACAGCGTAACTGAAATAGACTGACAGGCAGGCGCTTTTCGCAATGGGATGTTTGCTTCCCCGCTCTATGCTTTTATACAGTTTGCACAGGAAAGGCCCAACAGGGCAAACCTGCTTGAACTGTCATCCTTATGCTCCATTAAATAATCAATAAAATACTTGCTTGCAATCGGCAGGCTGTCCCAATCCTTATAGCCTACCGCAAATGTTCTTGCAGGCTTTTAGAAAGCGTTGACAAACACTTGTTTCGCAGAGTATAACAAGATACTCTTACAAGAGAACCAAACCAATTACATATCTTCACAGAATTTTGGAGGATAGCTTTACGCCGTACACGCCTGCAGTATGCGAAAAGGGAATTCCGCCGCTTCCGAATTGCTCCAAACTGTCGGCAATCAGAAAGTGTAAAGGACAGTTTCGACTTTGAGTTTCGACTTTGAATTTCAAAACCGGTGACATCATTGTGAAATCAAAAACCGCAAGGGATAAGCCTATCCTTTTGTATTAGTCGGTACACATTGATGTGCCGGCTTTTTTGTTGCCCAAATGCCGGTTACAACTGAATGACCGGCTAAATGGGCTATGATTTTGCACAACCTCTTTTTCGGAAAATTTGTAGCATAACAAAAGGATACGGTGTAACCCTTTTACAGAGTTACACTGTATCCTACATAAAAACATCCTTATCTGGCGTCAGCAAATACAATCCTGCTTTTGCACTGTATACCTGTCTGAACGATCACTTTTCTATTTTTTTATCTGATCTATCATATATGCTGCATATTCACGTGTACAATTCCCATCCCAGTTTGTCGAACGATCAAATAAATATTCATCCAACGCCTGCATGATCAAATTATAGTATTTTACAGAAACGTTATTAATTCCCCAATGTCCGCCTTCTTTTTTTGACAGAATAAGCCCACTTTGCTTATACGCCAATACCCTGCACAAATTTAAAATCATATAAGTAGGATTTGTTATAATATCTTCTTGCGCATTCTTTACATCATTCCAAATACTGTCAAAATAAAATTCCTTACTGACTTTTTCAAAAACCTCTTTTATTTCTTTCAGTTCGAATTGCTTCTTTGATATCCAGACAAGAATGTTCCTTCGTTGTTAAGCATTCCAGCACATGATTGATTACTTGCGCATAACACCACATGGTATGCCCCAAAACCTGTTCCCAAAACAGCGATATTCATCTATACTCCCCCACTTTCTTTACAATTTCCTATAACATGATAATTAAACAAAAAAAGTATAGCAAATAGTAGTTATTTTTTCAATGATATTTTATCGCTGTTTCTTGCAGTCTGCATAAACAGCTGTCCAGCTTTTTGAAAACAATGGTCTACATTTGTTGTTAATACAAAATAATCTTTATCCTTTACCAGCTCAAAAAGATTGTCATAAACAGGTTTTGGTGCATTCATATAGCGGTTAATGTAAATATACCGGCTCCAATATGCCCAATATTCTTCCAGACTGTCAAAAGGATAAAAGCCACCTTCATACATGTTTTGGAAATGGTATTTTTCAATAAAGTCACCAAAATACTTATGAAATCGATCACCATTGTAAGTAAATCCGGCAGAAGTGGAAAGTCCTGCGCCTGCACCAATAACGACTGCATCCGTATTATCTATTATTTCTCTTAACTGTTTCATTTTCTCCGAACAGTTTTTTGTAGATTTCATAGTCATCATCCTGAAAGACATTAAATACCACCTCCATAGAACTTCCCGTTTTTTCTCTGTATTCTTTCACAGTGCTCACTGCAATCTCAGCTGCTCTCTCGTTTGGAAAATGAAATACTCCTGTTGAGATACAGCAGAATGCAATACTGTCACAGCCATTTTCCTCTGCAAGCTCCATACAGGACTGATAGCAGGACGCAAGCTGTCTGCAATGTTCAGACGTCAGATCATCCCATCCGAACGCTGTTCGGCTTACCATTGGTCCGACTGTGTGAAGCACATATTTACATGGCAGGTTGTAACCTGATGTTATTTTTGCCTGTCCGACAGGTTCAGGAAAACCTTGCTTTTCCATCATCTGCGCACATTCGATCCGCAGCTGCATTCACGATAGCGTCCGCCTTAAGCCTTGTGATATCCCCTTGCCATAAATAAATGCCGTTTTGTATCGGCTGTAAATCTGAAAGATTTACAATTCCTTTTTCAGATATTTCTTCCCTCAGATATTCATCCTGTACTTTCAGAAATTCAGCAGAAATCTTTCCTGGCATACGCATATTAAACAATGCACGCAACAGCAATTTCTGTTCCTGTATGTTCTTTGGTATTTTCATTGATTGATATTGCGGCTGTTCATTTAACAATTCTGATATAAGAAATTTTCTTCTTTCATTCTGTTCCATTTGGCACTCCCCTTCTTTTTACTGCTCCCGCAGGACATTTTTCATAACAGTTTCCGTAATGCAGACAATGCTCCTGCATGATTTCATATGGCTTGCCAGGCACGATACAGTTCTGTGGACAGTTTTTCATACATTTGCCGCAGCCGATGCATTTTTGTGAAATAACATACCCTTTTTCGGTTATGCCAGCGTTTCCTATCGCATATCTTTCACGAAAAATCGGGCTTACACCGAGATTAAAATATTCAATTTCTGCATTTCGGATGCAAAAAACAATGCCGATTTCTCTTGTGCTGCCCGGATAAACATTCGATAAATAAGGCTGTTCTTCAAAAATAATGTCAATCCATTTTCTTTGTTCATGTTCAGATACATTTTCAACCTTTGCAGAAAGCCTTATGGTGCTGGGCTGTTCAGATGAAACATGACCTCCCGCAAGTCGGCTGCGGTCAAAGCGTGTAAGGTTAAGTCTGCCGATTATCTCAGCTAATTCTTTGTTATGAACGGCAACAATTCTTGCCCTCTGCCCGCCTCCGGCATTTGGTGCGCATAATCCTGCTTCAATGATTTTTTCTAAATCTTCCCTTCCAATCTGCTTATCCTGATATTTACGGATAGATCTGCGTTCTTTCAAATGAGCTGCAAAAAGATATTCCCGGCATCAGCCAGCGGGTGTTAACAGACAATCTTCGTTCTATGGAAAATGACGGTATCATTATCCGTACTGTTTATCCCGAAGTTCCTGTACGGGTGGAGTATGCTTTGAGTGAATTAGGTGATACCATGCGCCCAATCATAGCATCTTTATTTGATTGGGGACTGATGTACCAATCCCTGGTAAATTCAAATAGATAATGGAAACGGTCTGATAACCAAAAGATTTCAGACCGTTTCTTCTTATCCTGCTTCAAATTTATTTCGATGCTGTTTATCAATAAAAAAATGTTTATACGGTACTGTATCTACCATCGGATGATTCATCCCATGAAACTGGCAGCCATCTTCTCCATAACAAGTCCCATGATCTGAACAACAGATAACAAATGCATTGCCCCGCTTTGCTTTCCATCCGTCAAACAACCGCCCTAACTGGCCATCTGCATACCGAAGAGCTGCTGCATGGCTGTTTCGACTATCATGCGTCTCTTTATCCAAATAAAAATAATTTGGATAATGGATCGCATCCACATTTACGTATAAAAAAATTTTTTGTTCTTTTGGAACATCTTCCAGCTTTTTTAAAATAAAATCCACCTGATTTTGTGTACTTTCTTTTACGATGCAGCCAAAAGAAGGGTTCCACCAGCTTTTTTGAAAATACCCCGGAAAAACCTTCCCAATATCCGAACGCTTGTCAAAAAAAGATACTCCTCCTACACACCAGGTATGATACCCGTCCTTTGCAAGCCCTTCCATAATCGTACTGCCCGAAAAGGCATAAGCATTCTCAGGTACTTTTCTGCGTAATCCAATCGCTGTGGGATAAAAAAGCAAATCCCTGTCAGCCTGCTTTTTGGTATCATATGCGCATGGTAAAAATCCGGCAAACATGGCATGATGCGAAGGATATGTAAAATTTCCCGGCGCCTGGCATTTCACCCAGCTGCCATAGCCATTTAACACAGGACTTCTCCCGGCAGCTTCTTCTTGCACTGCTATATCATAACGCAGCGCATCCAGACAAATAAATAAAATATCCATCTTACCAACTACCTGTTTCATATTAACTAAAGACGTCTTATCTTGCCTGCTTTCTTTTATTTTCTTATCATTAACTATTTTGGTACTTTCCATTCTTTCTATTTTGTGCATCTTTATCTGATTTCCTGTAATCTGATTTCCTGTAATCTAATTTTCTAATTCTGACATACTGTTTCATTGAAATTCTTTTTCAGTATAAATCACGTGATAACAAAAAGCAATGGCTGATAACGACAAAAATCCCACAAACAGCAGTAATTTTGTTTGTCCTGTTGTTTGTGAGACTTTTCCTATCCATAAAATCTTACAGTTTTACAGTCTGATTTCGAAATCTGAATTATCCTTCAATCGCAATATATTTACTCTCTTCTACTTCTGGTTTCGCTTCTTTCTTCGGTACAGATACTTTTAAAATTCCATCTTCAAACCTGGCTTTAATATCTTCTTGTGTTACTGCATCTCCCACATAAAAGCTCCTGCTGCAGGAACCGTAATATCTTTCTCGGCGGATATATTTTCCATCTTTATCCTTTTCACCGTCATCTTTGCTGGAAGATGCGCTGATTGTCAGATAGCCTTCTTTTAATTCTGCCTGAACATCTGATTTCTTAAATCCCGGCAGATCAATATCTAGTTCAAAGCCATTTGCTGTCTCTTTGATATCGGTTCGCATCACACTGCTTGTCGGAGTATTGTACCGCATCAGTGATTTTGACGGACGGGTAAAATCATTAAAAAATTCATCAAATAAATTTTCTCCAAAAATACTAGGCATTAACATAGGTCATTCCTCCATTTCTTATTTTAGCCGGTATATTAATGGATACCGGTTCGTGCTTTGTTTTGTTTACAATAATGTTATATCACGTTTATTAGCACTCGTCAATAGTGAGTGCTAATAATTTTTGTGAACTTTTTGTGAAGTCAGAAAATTGAAAGATTTTATTTACATCTTTTCTAAAAAAATTAACAACCACAATGGTATGATGCCCAGATATCGCCCGTACTATCCATTCTCTGATTATTCCTACACATTTATATGTAATATATTTCTTATGTCCTGTCCGTCATTACGACAAACCTGCCAATTTCTGCGCCAGCTGTATTCCTGCCTGCTGCGCATACTGTTTTGGCACCACTATTTTATCTTTATGCACCGTATCATCCAAATCGGCCGTCATACCTGTAAGTATCATCTCATTTCCTTTGACAAAAGCATATGCCGCTACCGGCGAAGAGCATCCACCGCCGAACGCATTTACAAAACTTCTCTCTGCCAACGCCTGCCACTTGGCATCTTCATCAAAAAAACCTTCCAAAATACCACAGTCAAAATCTCTTCTGCCTTGTACAGCTAATATTCCCTGTCCCGCAGCAGGAACAACCTGATCGACCGTAAACCACTTGCTAATGCGATCATTCAGACCAATCCTGCGCAAACCGGCCGCTGCCAGCACAAGTGCACCATATGCACCGCTATCCAGCTTATGAAGACGCGTCAGGACGTTTCCACGAACAGATCGAATCTGACAGCCTTCATAGATCTGCATAAGCTGCACCCGACGTCTCGGGCTGGAGGTTCCGATTGGCTTATTTACATCTAACTGCCTGCATCCCTGCGGCAATACGAGCACATCTCGCGGCTCCTCTCTGCGTGAATACCCAAGAATCGGAAAATCTGCAGAAATTTCCGCTGGCATGTCTTTTAAGGAATGTACAGACAAATCCGTACGTCCTTCATACAGTGCGATATCCAGTTCTTTTACAAAAAGTCCTTTTCCTCCAATTTCGTCCAGATTTCTGTCTAAAATTTTATCTCCGGTAGTTTTCATTTTCACAAGTATGACATCATATTCCGGATGGTTGAACTGCATATATTGTTTTAACAGCTCTGCCTGTGCAACCGCCAGTAAACTCTCTCTTGTTCCAATACGAATCGTTTTTTTCATTTCTACACTCATTGCCCCATATCATCAATCAACACGCAATTTTGCACTAAACTTTGCTACTTTCTTATGATTTCCATCTGTACTTATAACTGCGATTAACATTCCGTCCCGTTCCACGAATGCCGGGAAATAAAAATCACACTGGCTGCTATCTGATGCATTATTGACAGGAATTCCTTTCCGGCGGCATTCTATACAGATCATCTCATTGATTTGCTTATCATTTGTCGCCGCAAGCACCAGATCTGCGCCTTTCTTTTGTATCTCGTCACACTGATACGGACGCTGTTCGATAAAAAGCCGTGTTGTATAGTGTTTTTGCAGTTCCCATATTTCTTTTTGAATGTGCGGCGCTTTGACAACAACGGATGCTCCAAAGCGCAAGATCCCCGTAATACGGCGTGTTGCAATCTTTCCTGCACCATATACAAGAATCTTTTTTTGATCTAAATTCACAAATAATGGAAAATAAGTCTGCATCCTGCGTCACCTCCAAAAATCGTCAGCTTAATATCTCATATTTTCCAAAATCTCCAGACATTTCAATAACTCTTCTCCTTTTAATTCATCCCGAAATGCAAATAACATTTTATCCACAACCTTATGTGCACTTTCCTTTAGCATACTTGTTATCATCTCCTGCTCCTCTTGCCGGAGACATCCTAACCCGCGTCCCATACGCCAGCAAATTTCCTCTGCTGCCTGCCTGCCGACCTGTTGCATTCTTGGAATCAAATCCCTGCACTCATACCATGCTTTAAATTCCTCCAGTTTTCGTTCTAATATTTTTTCTGCGGCTTCTTTTTGTATGAGAAATTCTTCTGCCGCGGCTTGATTTTCAATAGAGTCTATGTCATATAATGTAATCCCTTTTAATTGTGCTATCTCCTCTTCCATATCCCGCGGAACTGCCAGGTCAATAAATATTTGTTCTCTGCACTGTTCACCTCTTGCTTGCACCAGCTGTTCTTTTCGAATCGTAAGATTGGGACTGACTGTCGCTGAAAGTATCAGATCACAAGATGGGATTTGCTCATAGCGTTCTCCATAATTTATCCTGCTGCATCCTTTCGGGATCTCCACCATTCCGCTTCGATACTGACGCACAGTAACCGTTACGTATGCGCCTTCAGCCCGCATTGTCTCTGCAGCCAGCTTCCCCATCTGCCCATTACCGATTACCAGACATTTTTTTCCTGCAAACTGGAACCCCTGCCGCTTCACCATCGCAAGAGCGCTATGTACAGCTGATACATTTCCATGTGCGGACATTGCCTTTGTCTTTACTTCCTTCCCTGCGGTCACCGCATGACGAAACAATACTTCCAGCAATGTATCCGTGCAATTTAATTCCCTCGCTTTCCTGACAGCCTCCTTGACTTGTGTCAAAATCTGATCTTCCCCAATAATTCTGGATTTTAATCCGGCAGTCAGATAAAATAAATGGCGGACAGCTTCCTGTGATCTGCGAATCGTAAAATAAGGTTCAAATACTTCCGCAGGACCTGGAAATGGCCTGATCTGCTCTAACAACGCAGGCATTCTAATTTCACATGCTTGCGTACTGACATACAATTCCATTCGGTTACACGTTGACACCAATACGCATCCCGTTATACCAGGCTGCATAGTAATTTTTTGCATCGCACGTTCCGCCTGCAATGTTGTAAAAGAAAATTGCTCTCGTATTTTCAGCTCCGCCGTACTATGATCTATACCTATCATCTGAATATTCATCTTTTCTCACCTTTATTCGATCTTCATGTTTCATCTATCTCTTCTCTCGGACCCCGGTCTTTGATTATTTCAGTTCAAGCATCTGATAAATCGCCCTCATATTCAAATGTTCACGCAAAGTATCCGCCAGCCTATCGAACTGCTTCTGCCGATATTCTCTTCGTTTTTTTACCGAGGCAGGTTCTATCTGTATTCCTTTCTTTGCTGCCAAAGCACAGGCCAGCGTCTCTGCAATCCCTGGTCCATCAAAAACACCATGCACATATGTACCATAGACCTGATCCATCTGCCATCCATCCATTTTCTGCCGAAATGTCTGCTCCAGATTGATCTGCGCAAAACGATTCTCTGCTGCTAAATCGTGCCTGCACCATGTCAGCCCGGAAACCGGCGTTGTATGCCCCATATGTGTCTCAAACCCTTCCAATATCATACCGGATAACGGAGAAAGAGGGCCATGCAGTTTTGCAAATGTCCCGCGCACCCTTGTACACGTCTTCGTGTTGTCAAAAACCGTCTCCATCGGAAGAAGGCCAATTCCTCTCGCTCTTCCGCCTTCTTCTGTAAACATCGGATCTGACAATGACTGTCCAAGCATTTGATAGCCGCCGCAAATCCCCATAATTACAACACCATGTGCATGACATTTTAGGATTGCTTCCTCTAATCCTGATTCCCGCAGCCATTTTAAATCACCCATCGTATTTTTACTTCCCGGAAGCACTACCATATCCGGCATACCAAGATCTTCGGCATACGATACATATTTTAAATGAATCGTATGCAGTTTTTCCAAAATACGAAAATCTGTAATATTAGAAATTTTAGGCAGACGAATCACCGCAATTGTTACGACTGCCTGCTTGTCTTGACACTGCCGGAAAACAGAACACTCCTCTACACGGTCTTTTTCTTCCATGTCAAATTGCAGATAAGGTGTTACACCAACTACCTGCCTGCCGCTGCGCTGCTGTAATATTTGTATTCCGGGCTCTAAAATACATTTATCTCCGCGAAACCGATTGATAATCATTCCTTTCACCCGCGCCCGTTCCGGCTGCTCTAACAGCATTAATGTACCTAACAGCTGTGCAAAAACTCCTCCTCTGTCCACATCTGCGACTAATAGCACTGGAGCATTTACCATTTCTGCCAGACCCATATTTACGATATCTTTTTGTTTCAGATTAATTTCAGCCGGGGAACCAGCACCCTCAATGACCAAAATGTCATAGGCTGCGTCCAGCTTTTGATATGCTTTTTGGATTTCAGGGACGAGATTTTCTTTATAAGAAAAGTATTGCTTTGCCGGCATATTGCCGTAGGTAAGCCCATTCACAATTACCTGTGCACCTGTCTCGCTTGTCGGCTTTAATAATACCGGATTCATAGCGGCCACAGGCTCTACACCTGCCGCATATGCCTGCATTGCCTGATTTCTCCCCATTTCAAGCCCTTCAGATGTGATATAAGAATGCTTTACCATATTTTGTGACTGGAACGGTGCCGGCAGATAGCCGTCTTGTTTAAAAATCCGACATAGACCGGCTGCAATCAGACTTTTCCCAACACCTGACATCGTCCCTTGAATCATGATTGGCTTTGCCATTGCTTTAACACCTCAATCAGTTTTTCATTTTCTTCCCGACTGCGGACAGCAATTCGGTAATAGCCTTGCGGCATTCCCTCCAGATTACTGCAGTCACGCAGCATAATACCATGCATCATCCCAAACGCATGCAAACCCGGACGGCTCTTAAAAAAGATCATATTTGCCTCACCTTTTGCTTTCCCGATTCCAATCTGGTTTAGCTGTTCTAACAGCCATACACGCTCTTTTGCCGTCTCAAACACCGTCTTTTGTATAAACTCCTGCTCTTTTGTACATGCAATCCCGGCTTTTTTCGCCACTGAAGATACACACCAGGACTGCAAATTACTACGAAGCTTTTCTATTAATGCCAGGTCTGTACACAAACCATACCCCAGTCGGATTCCCGGCATTGCAAACATTTTCGTAAAATCTTTGATAATAAAAAGTCTCTTGTCTGCATTCTTCTCATGCATAGAAAGCGCCTGCGCATTTTCTACAAAGTCCAGACAACATTCATCCAGCACCAACATCGTATCTGTCTGCTCGCAACGCTTTAAAACCTGCTGCAAAAACTCATGATCGTATAATGTCGCTGTCGGATTATTCGGATTGCAGCAAAACACAAGATCGATGTCTTGTGTAATATTTGCAAGAAAATCATCCAACGGAATGAAGAAGTCATCCTCTTCCTTTGTATAATAATAGGTAATCTCGCACTGAACCATGGAAAGCGGACGCAAATACTCCTCAAACCCCGGTGCCGGAAGCAATGCTTTTTTTGGCTGCAGCGCCTGCACCAGTCCTTTAACGACCTCTGAGGCGCCATTACTGCAAAATACATGTGCAGGCTCCACACCCTCCCACTGTGCAATATGCTCTTCTAAAGTACCGCCTGACTCCTGCGGGCTTTGCACCGCGGCCATCAGACCACTTCTTGCTGCCTGCATGACCAGATCCGGAATACCAAGAAAATTTATATTCGCTGAAAAATCAATACAGGTATTTTGAAAAAAAACATTTCCTCCGTGCTGAATCATTCTTTGCTCCTTTCCGTGTGAGCCTGTGCTATATTTCCCAAAAATCTGAAAGTGTCGTGTTTAGCTGCTGTAGATCGATCGGCTTTGCCACATACACATGTCATATCCATTATCTTTGACCGTAATTGTTCAGTTGCAAAAATAATGACTACGCCAAAAAATATGGCAGTTATAAGCACGATACGTAATTCTGCTCGAAATTTTTGGGTTAAAAAAAAGATTCCTGCTAAAAAAATGAAAAAAAGAAAATTCCTGTTCTATTTCTAAAAATCTTCCAAACAGAGTCATTATAACATCCTTATATTATAATATCAAGAGTTGGAACAGGTATAGAAATTTTTAAATTTTATAAATGCATGATTTTTCTGATTGTAACAGTTCAAATAAACCATTGAACTGTTACTTTTGATTACAATCCGTGTTTAGTCAACATAACTGACATCCACACCGATTTTCTGTATATATTTATATACATCTCTCAATGCTCCGCTTTTACTTTTGTGTGTTTCAATATAATATTCTCCAACCTTAATTGGTGAAACGAATAAGTCTCCATTGATATGATGATTTGATGTGCTGATAAGATACCTCTTTCTTCCCGTCGCATATGGAATATTGCCGCACAAAGCTGAATGCTTATCTAAATATTCAAAAATTCTTCTATAGAATTCTTTGACTGTATTTGCGCTGATGACCTGATCTTCGATTCTTATTTTTAATGTTTCTGTCCGACAGTCTGATAGCACATCATTTTTTTGTCCAATTCTGCTTGCTGTATCCTTCCTCATTCCAAGCAGTTCTTCAATCTTAATATTGAAAAATCCTACCTGTCTATTTTCATCCACAAACCATTTTTTCTTTTTATGATTCTCAATATCCATACATGTTTGATAGATTTCCTCACTGAAATCCATATGCTTTACCATTAGTTGATTGACATCAATTTCGTACTCAGAAAAAATAAGACCTGCAAGAATATAAAGAGAATGGTATTTACTTTCCAATAAACTTATCTTGCGTTTTTTTAATGTTTCAATCGCCACATCGACTGCATGAATAATCAGATTGTTAATTTGACGGACAAATTGACTTATTTTACTGCTGTCATCATGCTTGTACAAAAAATCAACCGCTTTCACAATTTGATTTGGCGTATTGCATAAAATGGTAGAAAAAATCTCAAAGGCAATACTGTCATTCTCATAATATTTTACAATTTCATTCTCAAACTTTTTTGGTTCAAAAATCTTTTTAAATCCGGTAAATTGAAAAATTACATTCCCTTCCTCTTTACAACAGATCATATGATTTAACCCAACGATATTTTTAAAAATATCAAACGAGCCGGTTTCCTTAATTGCATCTATTTCATAGTCATTTTTTATTAGTTCTAATTCTCTGCCAAATGCCTCAAATGTATCACTCAGCAAATGCTTTTCTAAATGGTAGTCATTCCATACGGACTGTAATATTTCATACTGTGACAAAGCAACACTCCCCGTATTAATATTTTTAAATAATTCCGGCAAATCATCTTTTTTTCCTCTATAAATAATCAAAGCAATGTCATCATACGCAATCTCAATCTTAGCCTTTAAGATATCCAAAAGCTCTTCAACGAGTACCAAATTTTCGAATTTTTCTGCAATTTGCGAATCTGCATTCTTGAGTATGGTATAGAGCACGCTCACTTTTTCAAATTCATACAGACTGCTCAGTGTTCCATACCATTTTTTAATATATTTTTTTATGGTTGTTTCCATATCAATCAGTTGTCTTTTTTCCAAAAATGAACGGATATCTAATGCAACCTTCTTATAGAAATTGTCAAAAGATATAATGGTACCAGGTCGTGAAAGATATTGATTCAGAGTATTAATTCTCTGCAAACCATCTATAATATAGTAAGCATTTTTAATTTTATCTTCATACAGTGTAATCGCTCCAATTGGAAAACCACGAAATAAAGAGGACAACAGCTGTTCTTTTTTTGCTCTCTTCCATACAAAATTTCTTTGAAAATCCGGTATTACAAGCTTAAAAATTGTTAACAACTTTTTGATTGTTGTCTGATCCAATGTAAACACCTTACTCTCCATAATCTTTTACACCTCCTATAATATCATTTACCAAAATTTCGTCTGTTCCAATATCATAACAAAATCCTTTAATTTCGTAAATCTAATTATAAGAAGCTACCTCTTGCTTCTTATAATATGCAAATACAGATAAAAATATTATATTCTGACTGGACTCATCCTTTTTTTTCAGTATCTCGTAGAAATCATCATCTGACATTAAATCCCGTATAAACTCCCGCCTTTTGCAGACAAGCTCCTCACGATTCAGACTATATAAATTTATCATATAGTCTGCCTTCTTTTTCTCATCTTCATCTAAGTTAGCGCAGACCGCAATTTCTCCGTCCGCCTTATACCAAAAATATTTTTCAATATCTTTTATCTTCGTAGGATCCATATATTTTCGTGCATCATATTTACGAGTGCCTCTTTGTGTATTACAAGTTTTACATGCGCACAAAAGATTACTCCATTGGAATATTTTTTGTGGATAATCTCTTTTTATCTTAATATGTTCAACCGTCATTTCTTTATTAAATTCTTGAATCAACCTTGTACAAAACGAACATCTTTCATGATTCATTTTTCGAAAAAGCCGTTTCGTTTCAACGGTATTATAACAAAATTTATTCTCGTTTGCTTTATAAAAATCATACGCTTGCTTTGTACTCATATCTTTTATGGCTGCCTTAAATTCTCTGTTCGTTTTTGACAATTCTTTTGGTGTATATGTTCTTTTTATATTAATCATTCATATCTCCTATATTTTGCGCTTTCGTAATCATCACATTATATCTTCTGCATAAATTAGGATATTCTTTTCTCAATGTTTCTACAATACCCGCAATTCTTTTTGAATCAATTTCCTTGCTTTTCAAAATAACTTCCCCCAGATAATTAATATCATCCCTTACTTGTATCGGCAATTCATTTACTTTAAATAATTGCTCATAGATAATATCCAAATCTTCATAGTACATATCCCCTTCTATTTCCTGTAATCTGCCTTCTTTTATATTGTATATCATACAACTCTTATATCTGGTTAAAAGAAGCGGTGAATGTGTTGTTAAGATAAAGCGGCATCTGGCAAAATCCTTTTTCATATTGCTAATCAATTTGGACTGAATGTTCACATGTAAAAACATTTCGATTTCATCAATCAGAATATAAATCTGCTGCTCAGCCAAAAACCCACGTAACCTTTCTTCTGTAAAACCTGCTATGTCCAAATTCCATGTCATCGCCCAGATCACATTTAAATAAATATTTATAATATTTTCAATACCGTCACTATACCTGCTGCAGATTTCTTTTATATCAATGTTAAATATTTCATAAATAGCACGACAGATAAAATTATGCACCATCTTATTATTTAGCAGCTGGTCGCGCAGCCGTTTTAAATGCAGACTATAATCTTTATAACTATCTTTCTGATAATGTATAAAGTCTTCATAATCGTTTAATCGTAATTCATCGGTATTATTCTCACTGACTACGATTCGATTTGTTGGAATATATATCGCTAAATCACGAACCACTCCATAAATAAACTGCTGCATAATTTCATATTGAAACGCCTGATCCAGTGCCCTAAGGATTGTCGTTTTACCACAGTTGTTATATCCATATATAATAGAAACATCCTTTTTTATAGTAAACGCCTGCTTTTTAATTACTCCTGTTTCTGGAATCTTCACTAACATTTTTTATTCTCCTTTGTTTTTCAACTTAAAAATAACGAGATACAAAAAGTATTTATTCTCAATGTCTTAACTACTGCTTAAATTTTAACTCATATAATAGAATATCTCAACGTTTTTCTCTGCCACATCAAAATGCCCGAAACTTGATTTATCCAACGATTAATGCTATCATAATAACAGTTTCGCCATCTGCACCTATCTTAAAATACGCAGACCTGGCTATCAGAAAGGAGATTCTTCATGGATCAAAAAGAAAAAGCCATTCAAATGCACAAGGAATGGAACGGAAAATTAGAAACAGTCTCAAAAACACCTGTCAAAACAAGCGAAGATCTCGCCATTGCCTATACGCCTGGTGTGGCAGAACCTTGCAAGCTGATTGCTGAGGATCCTTCCCTCGCTTATACATACACCATCAAATCCAACACTGTTGCCGTCATATCTGACGGAAGCGCTGTGCTTGGACTTGGTAATATTGGGCCATATGCCGCAATGCCTGTGATGGAAGGCAAATGTGTGCTGTTTAAAGAATTTGCAGACGTTAACGCCGTACCTATCTGTCTGGACACACAAGATACAGAAGAAATTATTCATACCGTCAAAAACCTTGCACCTGGTTTTGGCGGCATTAATCTGGAAGATATTTCTGCCCCGCGCTGTTTTGAAATAGAATCACGCCTGAAAAAAATGCTGGATATCCCCGTCTTTCACGACGATCAACACGGTACTGCTATCGTCGTGCTTGCAGGCATCATTAACAGTCTGAAAGTTACGGGAAAAAGAAAGGAAGAATGTCTTGTTGTTGTCAATGGCGCAGGCTCGGCCGGAATCGCTATAACAAAATTACTGCTGTCTTATGGGTTTGAAAAAATCACTATGTGCGACCGTTATGGCATCATCGGAAAAGACTATCCTGACTTAAACTGGATGCAAAAAGAGATGACCAAAGTTACCAATCTTTCCAACGCTTCTGGCACACTTGCAGATGCTATGAAAGGCGCCGATATTTTCGTCGGTGTTTCTGCACCGAATATCGTAACTTCAGAAATGGCTGCTTCTATGAATCGAGACGCCATTTTATTTGCAATGGCAAACCCGGTACCGGAAATTATGCCGGATGTCGCAAAAGCAGCCGGCGTCAGAATCGTAGGAACCGGAAGAAGTGATTTTCCAAATCAGGTAAATAATGTCGCAGCATTTCCGGGTATTTTTAAAGGTGCATTGGAATGCCGCGCAAAACAAATCACCGAAGAGATGAAACTTGCAGCGGCAGAAGCAATTGCAGGACTCGTATCAGAAGAAGATCTGTGTGATGAATATATTATGCCGCAGGCTTTTGATCCAAGAATGGCCCAGGCCGTCAGCAATGCTGTAAAGAATCATTGTGCCTGTTAATTGTCTTTTTCTCCAATAGCACCACTCAAAAATCAGGAGGTTGTAACTATGGCTGAACCAATTACTTTGTATAAACTTATGATACTGTCCATGTTAGATCACTCTCGGGCTCCCTTGACCAATACACTATTATCCGATTTTTTTCTCGGAAAAGAATATACGACATATTTTACGCTACAAGAAGCGCTGCACGAACTAAATGAAGCACAATTTATCCGTCAGGAAGCAATGCACAACAATATTCAGTATTCCATAACACCTGCCGGACAGGAATCACTGCACTTTTTTGAAAATAAGATAAATTCGGAAATTCAGGCAGATATTAAGCAATTCATTGCAGAACATCAGCTGCTTATCGCAGATTCTACTTCTGCTGTGGCAGACTATTATATTACACCAGAGAAAAAATACGCAGTACATTGCCAGCTACGGGAAAAGGGAATCCCGCAGCTGGATTTG
This sequence comes from uncultured Eubacterium sp., assembly GCA_910584345.1. Classification (GTDB taxonomy): domain Bacteria; phylum Bacillota; class Clostridia; order Lachnospirales; family Lachnospiraceae; genus Eubacterium_J. The sequence continues at coordinate 109,628 of CAJTZX010000003.1, forward strand.
ACCATCAATGTAAGAAATAAGGAACAGGCGGAAGCGATTTGTGCGAATTGGAAAAAACAGACCGATGAGATTTACATGCTGCTGATAGATCAATTGCTGAGATGATAAAATGCTAGAGCGTGTCAGAAAAAAATATTAAGACACGCTCCTGATCAAGCTACTTTATGCTTTATTACTCTTTTTCTTCTTACGATTCGTTGATTTTTTTCTAACAGAATACCCAAAAGCGCCAACCTGACTGCCAAGTTCAAAATAACTGCCATGAGAATATGCAAGCAAACCGCTGTGGTTTAAATGAAATGTGCCAGTTTTATCCATCAAAGCATCTTCTACCGTTACACTTACAACTTTTGCCAGAAATAAGTCATGGCTTCCAAGATGTTTGATTTCCGTTACCCTACATTCAATGTTTACTGGACTTTCTGCAATACCCGGACAGCTTACTTCTCTAGATTTGCATGGAGTCAAACCGGTATCTGCAAATTTATCCGTATCCCGGCCGGAACGAACACCGCAATAGTCTGTGGCTGCAGCTAATTTTTTCGTTGTGAGATTTATGACAAATTCACGAGTATCCTTAATAATAGCATAAGAATAGCGCTTTTTTTGTATGGAAACAGATACCATAGGCGGATCGGAACAAACCGTTCCCGTCCATGCAATCGTAATAATATTGGGCTGTTCTCCTTTTCTTTGGCACGTTACCATCACTGCCGGAACCGGATAGAGCATATTGCCCGGTTTCCAATACTGCTTTGCCATCAGCGCTTCCTCCTGCTTAAATGTTTACTACTCATTTGCAATGGCGTCCAGCAGTTCCGGGATCAGCTGTTTCTTTCTCGATACAACCCCCCGCAGCCGAAAGCCATCGTTGATTTTCTGTTTATAAAATGCTTTTTCTACAGCTTCATCAGCGCCTTTTCCCATACAAATAAGCTCCGTTGACTCATTTAAAATATCTGTCAGCATAATAAATACCATATTCAGCTTACGCTCTTCCATAATTGTCGCCTGATAAGGAAGCACGCGCTCTTTTACTTCGTCTAATTCATCTCTGCTCATTGCGCTGATCTGACTGACTCCAAAAAGAATCTCTCCTGCCGTAAATGTCTTAAAATCCTGATAACAGATTTCTTCTGCTGTCTTTGATTGGAAGTTGCTGCCTGCACGAAACATTTCGTTCGCATGACGTTCCATGTCAATACCGGCTATTTCCGCTAATTTTTCGGCTGCCTGCTTATCTAACTCTGTACAGGTCGGAGAGCGAAACAGCAATGTATCTGAAATAATAGCAGAGCAAAGTAGCCCTGCGATTGGCTTTGTAATCTTCACACCATTCTCTTGATACATCTGGTAAATAATCGTGGATGTGCATCCAACCGGCTGGTTGCGGAACATAACCGGTACCGGAGTTTCCAGGCTTCCGATTTTATGATGATCGATAATTCCAAGAATATCCGCATTGTCAATTCCGTGTACCGCCTGCTGCCTTTCGTTATGATCTACCAAAACAATCCGCTTTTTCTGCATGTTTAACAGGTTTCTTCTGGAAATCATACCAATATAACACCCATCATGGTCTAAAATCGGGAAATCCCTATGTCTTGCTTTGGACATAACTTCCCTGACGTCATCTACATAATCTTCAATATCAAACTTTTTCAGATTTTTTGTGCGCATAAACTGTTTAATCGGCATACTCTGCATAATCAGACGGGAAACCGTAAACGGATCATATGGTGTACTGATAATCACGCACTCCTTATCCTGTGCTTCCGATATAATCTGCTTAGATACCTGCGTTCCGCCACAAATAATCAGACAGCTTGCATTATGCTTTAACGCGCACTTCTGCATACTTTCCCTGTCGCCAAGAATGACCAAATCATCTTTTTCCATACTTTCTTCTGCCATCGGCAAACTGTCTGCGGCTACAATTACTTTTCCGCGTATGTATCGGCCATGCTCATTTCCTACAAGTATCGTTCCGTTTAACGTTTCGACCATATTTTTATACGGTGTACGGGCTTGCGCTAAAATTCTTGTATCCAGTACATCCATATACGACTCCGCAATATCTCCATTGACAATTAATCCAAGCAATTCATTATTTTCATCTGTGATTGGCAAAGTAACAACCTTGCTTGTCGTCATCAGTTCCCATGCCCGTTTCAGAGAAATACTGCTGCTGACGCCAATCGTCCTGCGAAATGCAATATCCTTAAGCTGGGTACGTACGTCATCCACATATGCCGGCATTTTCACTTTAAATTTACGCAGTACATATTTTGTCTCCTCATTTAGATTTCCTGCCCGTTTCGGTTCATATTTCGTTTCAGACAAATGATTTTGCAGATCTGCATATGCGATAGCCGCACAAATCGAATCCGTATCCGGATTTCTGTGTCCGATCACCCAGACTGAATTTTCCTGTTCAAAATCCATTTAAAACACCCCTAACTCCATTAATACCAATACAACTACCCCTGCCAGATCTAAAATACCAAATAAAATCAGCCAATAAATATATTTTTTCACCGGCTTCATACTTTTTTCATTTACACCGACCTTCTCAAACAAAGGCTTCTGCTCGTCAATCAAATCTTTCATATTGCGAAAAACCTTCACATCTTCTGTATGTATTTTCTGCGAAAGCTCTTCTTTCAGCCCGGATACCTGCCCGTTAATCTCGTCCATCGTCTGTCTGACTTCCTCTGACTGCTGAGACATCTGCTCTACTTCCTTGTGTATCTGACGTCCCGCTTCTGCTGTCATCTGCTCCATCGCTTTACGGCTGCTGTCAGTAAGCGCTGCGAGTTCATTACGATTTTCCTCTGACATACGGTTCATATGCATCGTCATCTGATCGAACTGTTCTGTTACATATCCCGTCATCTGGCTCATTCTGTCAGTAAATTCTCCGGTCATTTCCAAAAAACTGTTTTTTGTATCGGCGTTTAACTGGCTGATTTGATCTAAACGGTTATTTACCTGCGAAAATCCATCCCATGCTCCCTGCGCCATCGCGCCGATTTGATTCGTCACATCCTGCGCCATTGCGCCAATCTGACTGCCTATGCCTTCGGTCATATATTCGATACCGCTGCGGTTTTCCCGTGCGATCGTATCGATCTGACCAGCCATATCTGTACTGATACGCCCAATGCTTTCTCTTGTCTGCGCATTCATAGCTTCCATCTGACCTGACAGATCAGAAGCCATCTGCTCCATACTGCCGCGTGTCTCCTGACGCATCGCCTGTATCCGATCTGTCATATCGGAAGCCATCTGCTCCATACCACTACGATTTTCCTGACGCAAAGTCTCAAACTGACCGGTCATATCGGTCGTCATCTGCTCCATACCGCTACGATTTTCCTGGCGCAAAGTCTCAAACTGACCAGCTATGTCTGTCGTCATCTGCTCCATACCGCCGCGGTTTTCCTGCTTCATACGCTCAAACTGGCTTGTAATATCCACTGTCAAACGATCCATACCGCCGCGTGTCTCCTGACGCATCGCCTGCATCTGATCCGTTACATTTGTCGCCATCTGCGCGATATTATCCTTTGTTTCGGTCGTCATTCTGCCAATCTGCCCTGTCACATCTGCAGTCATATTGGCAATGCTTTCTTTTGTCTCTCCGGTCATCGTCCCAATCTGTTCCGTGATCGTATCTGACATCTGTAAAATCTTATTTGATGTCTGCCTGTTCAAATTATAAATCTGCGCAGAAGTATCTTCTGTCAGTCTGTCTACAGTCATTTGCAGCTGTGAAATCAGCTGATCCATCTGCTGTCCGACACCTGTTATAAGCTGATCTGCAGCTGTCTGGCGAGTTAAAATCACTTCCTCCAGCTCATTCGCCTGATCCTGCTTTTCATCTACAAGTAATTGCAGCTCCTGTACTTTTACTTCTCTGGAATCCAAAAGAGTCTGCAGCTGCTTTGCTTTTTCGCGGAACTCGTCTATCTGCTTTAGTAAGTAATCTTCCTTCTTCATCGCACGCTGTCTCCGCTCTCTCTCCTGCTTTATCCTGTTCATTCCAAGAGCAGTATCATTACCCCTCTGATTCATATGGTTCTTCCTCCGCACAGTACATACTGTATTTTATGGAAATGTTTCAATATATTTTATCATTTGGGGACCACTTTGTAAACCGGATTTTCAAATTGGCATTGAAATCCAAGCTCCCCCCTTAAAGATTCACAAGCAATCCCTCATGCAGTTCTTTCGCTCTACACTCCCACGTGTGCCGAAGTTTCGCCTTTTCTCTGCCGTTATCTGCAATTTGCTGCATCTTGTCAGGGTGTTTTAATAAATCGCCAAGTGTTTCTGCCAAACGATCCATTTCTTTTAGGGAAAACATGATTAACTCTGCCTTGTCCGCACCAGCTGCATCATACCTCTGAAATTCTTCTCTCAAATAAATCGTTTCATCTGTAACCGCAACCGCACCAGCAAGCATGCCATTAAAAACCCTTTCATGCGCTCCGTCTTTAAACCAAGTTGTCGTATTTAATACAAATTTGCTATGCTGCATCTTTACAATGACTTCCTGCGGTGATACCATCCCTGCCCATATCAGATTTGGATGATTCACAAAATCACAGATATCCCATCCCTGTCCATACAAATGGACACGCACTCCATGGCAAAGCAGCGTACGGATCAATTTTTCCCGGTAATAAGAAACTGCTAACATCTCGATATAATGAATTTTCGAAATAAAATCGAATAATTGTTCATCTGTAATCGAAACTCCCTGCTGCAATAAAGCTTGTTCCACTGCTTCTTCTATCGTCAAATCCGTATCCGTAATCATCCGCTCATATGCCTGATCTGCCACTGCTTTTGCATGAAATGCAAACTGACTAAAATCTGGCATAATCCCAGCAACATATTTTCTGGATAAACCCCCGGCATACAAAACATCTATTTCCCGTTCACCTATAGGAATCAATTTCTGTCCAGATAATTTACCGCCATGCGGCAAAAAACCAATCGTCGAAATATTCGGATAAAATCTCTGCAAATACCCCATATGCTTCCTGTCGATACACAACACTATTGCATTAGACGGCACTGATTCAAGCGCTTTTTGATATAGGCTTGGGTGATCTACTAAAATATTGATACATGGTATCTGCAGTTCTTCCCATATATTCTTCCCTGGCACTACTTCCAAATGAAAAGCCAGATTATTAAATGTTATTGCCGCTGTTACCGGAGAGCTGACAAATCCGGCTAATGCTACTAATCCTTTCCCCATATCTGTTGTATCTATCTGCAGTGTTTCATATCCCATTCGTTTAAAAGCTTTTACAAGCTGTTCCGTAAATAAATCCAGCGTATCATATACCCCTGTAAAAAAAATCAATCTGCGTCCCATAATACTATTCTTTCTTATATTTCTAATTCCGTTATCATATCGTTGTAAATATACTCGCTTGCAAGACAATGATTATGATGCATATAGTCTAAATGTTCCTCAAATATTTGCTGACGCAAAACTTTTTTGCTGTCATTTCCCTGTAGAATGACATCACAAAGAAACTTTTCTATCCTGTAATAATCATTCCCCTCTGCCTGATAATGATTCTCCACCGCTATTTTGCCCAACTGGTTAAAAGCCTGCGTATCCTTTGTTAAAAACAATAACGGTTTATTGGTATACATATATTCTGCGATAAAAGAAGCAGAATCCATAATCATTCCATCTGAAGAGGCAAACAGCTGCAAATAGTCATCCTCATCTACCGATTTTGCATTTGGCAGACAATCCCATTTTGATACATAGGCATCATATCCATCGATATCCCGGAATATCCCCGCCTGCACAGACTTATGTCTTAAGTTCGGATGCGGTTTATAAATAAATGATATCTCTTCCTTGTATTTTTCTGCCAAATACAATAGAAAATACAAATTTTGATGAAATGTTGAATAAGAAACGACCATATCATCTAATACCGAATGATGCGGCGCAATCAGCACACGTTTCATCTCCTGCGGTCTCTTGTGTTCCGGTATTTTCCACAATTTTCGCAGCTCTTTTTCATGAAACTCTTTTTTTTCAAAAAAATAATCCATTTTACAATATCCAGAATATTTTGCATTTTTACCTTTTAATAAACCGTATAACTGATATCCATGCAAATTAATGATGGAATCTGCATATACCCGCCATAGCATATTGACAAATGGCTTGTTATAGATATATTTTGAAGCAAAATCTCCAGTCAGGTTGTCAGATACATACATACCATAAGGAATATAACAGTTTAAACACTTTAACGGCAGGTTCTCTATCTGATATTCTTCCACAAACGAACCATACCAGGGCGAAATATGTACAATAACATCAGGCGTCCCACCATTTTGTTCCCAAGTAACCGTCTGATCGTTTTCAAAATCATATGCTTTTTTTACGTTATATCCTTTTTTAACAAAGAAATCATATGTTTTTTCAAACACATACTGAGCGTCTTTCGGATCTCTGTCTCTATAAGAACATACAACAATATAACAATCTATCTTCTCATTTTCCTGCATGAGCCAATATACTTTTTCTGCAGGCCACTGTGCCGCCGATGCAACCAGAAATGCTATTTTTATCTTTTCCTGATTTTTTGTTTTTTCTTTTATTTTTGCTTTTCCATGTGCAAGAACCAGATTGTATATCTTCTCATAATACTGTTCCCCATGTTTCATCCCGCCTGCTATAAAATAAAGCAATGCATTTAAATGCCTGTATGTATATGTTTCCGGTATCGATTCTATATTGCTAAAGTCTCCGGCATCCACGCCATCTAATAATTGTGTTAAATAAAGCTCATTTAACCTTTCTTTCAGCTGGCCATATTGTTCCTCTAAATTCATATATAATCCCTTTCTAAACCTTCCTTGTGCAGTGTAAAAAGAACGGAGAATACATCGCTTGTTCCTTCTTTTTCATAGATATTATCACACTTTCTTAATAAATACCACTCTAAACGATTTTTACAACAATTAAAAATAACGAAAAAAATCCTCTTGCACTGAATGATTTTTCAGCTCAAGAGGATAATATCATTGGTAGATACTTCATACATTGCAATATTTCATAAAATACAATTTTTTGTAAACGAATTTATCATATCATATTTAAACATTTCATACTATTTTTCATCATCTATGTTTTTTTAAATAATCTTTTGATTTTTATGAATTCACTTTCATCTGCTTTTAATATCCACAGATCATTGTTAATAACTGTATGTTACCTTTAAAGTAATTGTCACCGTTGAAACAGGATACATATTTCCATTATAGGATATACCTGAATTTTTAATCCAAATCGTCCACGGCCCCTCTGGATTTTCACCTTCAAATCCTGATATCTTAACAGTTCCGGTTCTGGACGGCCCGGATATAGACCTTACTGTTCCGCTTGGACTCTGCACATAAATTGTATACGGATCTGTTCCACTGGATACATTACAAAATAACTCTACCTTTGTAATAGAAGGATCGTCCCCTAAAACACTTCCAGATGTAACTCTGCTTTCTCTGGAATTTCCTCCGTTGATGGCATTTAGTTTCACTGTCGTTTTGCTGAAATTACCTGTAGCAGCAAGCACAGGTGATACTGTCATCAGACAAATCATCATACATGCCATAAAAGCTGTTAAAACTCTTTTCGTTACTTTTCTCATTTTGTGCCCTCCTTGAAACTGCATGAATGTATATACCATATCAAACAATTCAACTATATACTTTCATCAAATGATGCCTGTATCAGTGTACTTCCTGACTTTCGCAAATTAGATTCTATATCTTCCCGTGTAATATTATCCAAAGCGCCAGGCTTTATCGGCTTTCCTATACTCCAACCCGGATCCGCCTTTCTTGCCGCAGCTAAAAGCGCCTGCCGATATGCTCTCTCATACTGCTGCATCGTATAACCTGCCGCCAGCCTGTCATTTTTCTGCATTTTACGGTACATATTGGTGTACACATCTAACCGCCTTGTCGTATCTCCATTTAGCGCACCATTCTCACGCAAAAACTCTTTTTTTGTCTGCTCAAACATTTCATCTTTACTGCTCTCAGGAATAGAAATGATACGCTTTCTTTGGCTTTCATTTTCTTCTGTTACCAAAAGACCTGCCAATCCATTCGTTGGATTGATATAATCGCCGTCTTTATCATAACATTTCATTGAATTTTTAATGCCCTGAATGTTGGCGTACATTGCACCATTTCCATTCCGCATCATTTCTTTTAATGCAGCTTTGTATTGTTTGCTGTTTGTATCAATACCAGCCGCTCTTAACTGTGCCTGCACAGACTTGCTATTCAGCTGGGACAATTGAAAACTGCCTGTTAAATTTGTCCTTGCATTTCCAAACATCTGCTGAAATAAATAACGATAATCCGTAATCTTCGACATAAATAAAGCCTCCTTACTCAAACATTGTATGTTTTGTATTCTTCCATCATTATCAAAGAAATTATTATTTCTTTTCATTTCTTCATTTCAGTGAATACCTTTGTTTCATATTTGCAAACAGGTATTTGTAAGTACTGAACTACTTGTTTGTTTTTATTTCGTCCATTTTCCTCTTATAACTAAGACCATTTGCATGAAGTAAGAATTTTTTTCACAAAATACGAATGTTCTCAACAAAACTGCAAAAATGTTAAGTTTGCCATATTTTATGAAAACCGCATATCCGTTTATGGCAAGATTATTTTATACAAAACAAGGAAGCAGGTCTGTGAAACAGACCTGCTTCCTTGTTTTCATTGAAAGTACAATCATACGATCAACGATTTGTAAACTAACGCTAATTATTTTGTTCTTATTTATAAAGTTCAACTAATCTCTCTAAGTGTGTATAACGAGCTTTTGCTGCTTCTTCGGATTCTTTGAACAATTTTTCTGCACGATCCGGGAAAGATCTTGCAAGACGGCTGTAACGTGTCTCGTTGTTCAGGAATTCTTGATATGTGCCGTCGCCTGGCTTAGACGCCAATGTAAATGGATTCTTTCCTTCTGCCTTTAATGCAGGATTGAAGGAGAACAGATTCCAGTATCCGGCAGCAACTGCTTTCTTCATTTCATCCTGACAATGGTTCATACCGCCTTTTACACCATGCAGCTCACATGGAGCATAGCCAATAATTAATGATGGGCCATTGTAAGCTTCTGCTTCTGCAATAACTTTTACGGCGTGTGACATATTTGCACCAAGTGCGATCTGTGCTACGTATACATAACCATAGCTCATAGCGATTTCAGCAAGACTCTTCTTGCCTACGTCTTTACCTGCTGCTGCAAACTGGCATACTTCACCGATGTTGGAAGCTTTGGAAGCCTGACCGCCTGTATTAGAGTACATTTCTGTATCGAATACCATAACGTTTACATTTTCACCGGAAGCGAGCACATGATCTAATCCGCCAAAGCCGATATCATATGCCCATCCGTCACCGCCAAAGATCCAGATAGACTTCTTAGCAAGGTAGTCTTTCTTATCGATCGCTGCTGCCGCATCCGGACATCCGGCTGCTGCTGCTTTTTCAAGTTCTGCTACGAGCGCTTCTGTTGCAGGTGTATTTGCTTTTGTATCGTCTTTTGTTTCTATGAATTTCGCAAATGCATCTTTTAATGCTGCGTCTGCTTTGTCAGATTCCGCACATTTCTTAGCGCTTGCAATTGCCTGGTCACGAAGTACCTGCTGGCCAATCTGCATACCAAGGCCATGCTCTGCATTATCCTCAAATAAGGAGTTTGCCCATGCCGGTCCCTTCTTGGAATCTTTGTGTACTGTATATGGTGATGTAGCTGCAGGACCGCCCCAAATAGAAGAACATCCTGTTGCGTTAGAAATATACATATGCTCACCAAACAGCTGTGTAATCAATCTTGCGTATGAAGTCTCTGCACAGCCTGCACAAGAGCCAGAGAACTCAAGTAATGGCTGATTGAACTGAGAACCTTTCACCGTATTATCCGCTGGCATACCTGGCTTTTTGCCTACATTAGCTACAAGATAATCAAATACTGGCTGCTCTGCTGCCTGAGATTCCTGTGGTACCATTTCGATTGCACCAACCGGACAAACAGTAATACACTCGCCGCATCCCATACAGTCTAATGGGGATACGCTCATCGTATACTTATACTCACCAGCCTTTGGCTTCATATCAGCAAGTTTGATGTTATCTGGAGCTGCTTTTACTTCTTCGTCACTTAACATAAACGGACGAATGGTTGCATGAGAACATACAAATGCACACTGGTTACACTGGATACATTTTTCAGCGCTCCATGTAGGAACTGTTACTGCCGTTCCACGTTTTTCATAAGCAGATGCGCCATGTTCAAACTGTCCGTCCGGATTACCCATAAATGCGGATACCGGAAGGCTGTCGCCATCCATAATAGAAATCGGCTCCATCAACTCTTTTACCATCTTCACTGTTTCTGGACGTCCTTTTAATTCAGCCGGAGCCGGATCTGGTTGTGGATTTGACCAGGAAGCAGGAATTTCTACTTTATGTACTGCGTCTACACCAGCGTCGATTGCTTTGTAGTTCATCTCTACAATCGCATCGCCTTTCTTTCCGTAAGACTTCTTAGCAGCCTGTTTCATAAAATCAACCGCATCATCAATCGGCATTACGTTTGCAAGCTTGAAGAATGCAGACTGTAAGATCGTGTTGGTACGTTTTCCCATACCGATTTCGATCGCTTTGTCAATTGCGTTAATGGTATATAACTGAATATTGTTGTCAGCAATGTATTTCTTTGCTTCTGCATTTAAATGATGCTCTAATTCTTCATCGGACCACTGGCAGTTAATCATAAATACGCCGCCCGGCTTTACATCCTGAACCATCTTAAAGCCCTTGTTTACATATGCAGGATTATGACATGCTACAAAATCTGCCTGATTGATGTAATATGGGCTGCGAATTGGCTTGTCGCCGAAACGCAGATGGGATATTGTTACACCACCTGTTTTTTTAGAGTCATACTGGAAGTATGCCTGGATAAACTTATCTGTATGGTCACCGATGATCTTTGTTGAGTTCTTGTTAGCGCCTACCGTACCGTCACCGCCAAGACCCCAGAATTTACATTCCACAGTGCCTTCTGCTGCTGTGATCGGAGCTGGTTTTACTTCCGGTAAGCTTAAATTGGTTACATCGTCTACAATACCTATTGTAAAACGAGGCTTTGGTGCGTCTTTCTCTAATTCTTTGTATACAGCGAATACAGAGGAAGGCGGCGTGTCTTTGGAACCTAAGCCGTAACGTCCGCCTGTCAATACGATCGTATCCAGTCCTGCTTCACGCAGTGTAGCTGCTACGTCTAAGTATAACGGATCGCCTAAGGAACCAGGTTCTTTTGTTCTGTCTAAAACAGCTACTTTCTTCACTGTCTTCGGAAGTACTTTTGTAAATGCTTCCGGAACCCATGGACGATATAAACGTACTTTTACTAAGCCGACTTTTTCACCCTTAGCCATCAAATAATCAATAACTTCTTCTGCTACGTCATTGATAGAGCCCATTGCTACGATTACGCGTTCTGCGTCTTCTGCACCATAATAGTTAAACAGGTCGTAATTTGTGCCAAGCTTTTCATTAATCTTGGACATATATTTGGATACAACTGCAGGCAGCTCGTCGTATGCCTTGTTGCATGCCTCACGATGCTGGAAGAATACGTCTCCATTTTCGTGGGAACCACGCATAGCCGGATGTTCCGGATTCAGCGCATGTTCGCGGAATGCTTTCACTGCATCCATATTGCACATTTCTTTTAAGTCTGCGTAATCCCAGGTTTCGATCTTTTGAATCTCATGGGAAGTACGGAATCCGTCGAAGAAGTTTAAGAATGGAACTTTGCCTTCAATTGTTGCCAAATGCGCAACCGGGCTTAAATCCATAACTTCCTGCGGGTTTGTCTCACATAACATAGCGAAACCTGTCTGACGGCAAGCATATACATCACTATGATCGCCGAAAATATTCAAAGACTGTGTAGAAACCGTACGTGCAGATACATCAAATACGCATGGAAGCTGCTCGCCAGCAATTTTATACATATTCGGGATCATAAGCAGAAGACCCTGAGAAGCGGTAAATGTCGTTGTTAACGCACCTGCTGCAAGGGAGCCATGTACGGCGCCTGCTGCACCTGCTTCTGATTCCATTTCTACTACTTTAACCTGATTTCCGAAAATGTTGTCCTGTCCTGCTGCAGACCACTGGTCAACGGTGTCTGCCATTGGGCTGGATGGGGTGATCGGGTAAATAGCTGCGACTTCAGTATACGCATATGCTACATGAGCTGCAGCTGTATTACCGTCCATAGATTTTTTTGCTCTAGGCATTATTATGATCCTCCTTCTTTATTTGTCGCATAACGACTTATGTTACAATTTTATCATTTAATTTGTCGATTGTAAAGATTGTTAGTTGTATAAATCGGAGTGCAATTTACTTTTTTTTGGAAAAACCGCCGTCAGTCTGCACAAAATCCGTCTTTTTGCTAAAAACAGGCTATGAAAACTGCTGATTTTGAACAGCGTAAGCATGAGTAAAACGATTTTCATGGACAGCCTTCCTAAAATCTATCTTATGCCAGGGATATCACTGGTATGCCAAAAAACTATAACAGTTCCATGGGTTATCGGAGCAGTTGCAAAAAACAAAATAGATGTTTTCTGATATTTCTATTTCTATTTCTATTTTTCCTTGAAATTACATCCATTTTATGTATAATAATAAAAGCGGCTGAAAATTTGAATCTATCGAAGATGAAACAGATAGCAAACCAAGAATAAAAATACTGAAAAAATGAGGGTTTTAATATGATTAGTGCAAATAATGTTACATTAAGAGTAGGGAAAAAAGCCTTATTTGAAGATGTCAATATCAAATTTACCGAAGGAAACTGCTATGGCCTGATCGGGGCCAACGGCGCCGGAAAATCTACCTTTTTAAAGATTTTATCTGGAGAACTGGAACCAACAAACGGCAGTATTGCCATTACGGCCGGACAACGTCTGTCTTTTTTAAAGCAGGATCATTTCCGGTACGACGAATTTACCGTACTGGATACTGTTATCATGGGAAATCAACGGCTTTACGACATTATGAAAGAAAAAGATGCTATTTATGCAAAAGAAGATTTTACAGACGAAGATGGTATCCGTGCCAGCGAACTGGAAGCCGAATTTGCGGAAATGGACGGATGGAATGCCGAATCCGATGCCGCTACACTGTTAAACGGACTTGGCATTGCCACAGAAGAGCATTCCGGTATGATGCAAACGCTTCCCGGTTCTTTAAAAGTGAAAGTACTGCTGGCGCAGGCTTTGTTTGGCAATCCAGATATTTTACTGCTGGATGAGCCGACCAACCACTTAGATTTAGACGCGATTGCATGGCTGGAGGAATTTTTGATAAACTTTGAAAATACAGTCATTGTCGTATCTCATGACCGCTATTTCCTGAACAAAGTCTGTACACATACAGCAGATATTGACTATGGCAAAATCCAGCTGTATGCCGGCAACTATGATTTCTGGTATGAATCCAGCCAGCTTTTAATCAAGCAGATGAAAGAAGCAAATAAGAAAAAAGAAGAAAAAATCAAAGAACTTCAGGAATTTATATCCCGCTTCTCCGCAAACGCTTCTAAATCCAAGCAGGCAACCTCCCGAAAACGCGCACTGGAAAAAATACAGCTGGACGAAATTAAACCTTCCAGCCGGAAATATCCATATATTGATTTTCGTCCAAACAGGGAAATTGGAAATGAAGTATTAACGGTAGAAGATATCAGCAAGACGATCGACGGTGAAAAAATACTGGACCATGTCTCATTTGTCATGGGGCACGACGACAAAATCGCGTTTGTCGGCAGCAATGAACTTGCAAAATCCACACTGTTTAAAATTCTAGCCGGAGAAATGGAACCGGATGAAGGCAGCTATAAATGGGGCGTAACGACAAGCCAGTCTTATTTTCCAAAAGATAATACAGAAATCTTTGACACCGATTTGTCCATTACCGAATGGCTGACACAATTTTCCGAAATTAAAGACGCTACTTATGTACGCGGTTTTCTGGGGCGGATGCTGTTCGCAGGTGAAGACGGTGTAAAGAAAATGAAGGTGTTATCCGGCGGTGAGAAAGTACGTGTACTGCTCTCCCGTATGATGATCGAAGGATCCAATGTGCTGATTTTTGATGAGCCTACGGATCATCTGGATATGGAAGCGATTACAGCACTGAATAACGGAATGATGAAGTTTCCCGGCACCATTTTATTTGCCTGCCGTGACCATCAGGTCGTACAGACAACAGCAAACCGAATTATTGAATTTTTACCGGACGGAACAATTGTAGATAAAGTTACGACATACGATGAATATCTGGAAAGTGATGAAATGGCAAGAAAACGTCAGGTATATTCTATGTCCGAAAGTGATGCAGCAGATAATTAAATACATTCATATCCTGCATACTTATATTGAATGTCAGCGAGACTATACACACATACCAGGCGGCGCCTGATTCTTCTGACGAAATGCCATAACCGTTCAGTTAACTCATGGAACGGTTACGAAATGCCAGCAAAATCAGGCGCCACCTGGGTATCTGTAAACAAGCACTCTTCTCTTATTTTATTATCTTATTTTACTTATTTTATTTACTTTGCCTGCAGCGTCCGCATAGAATTAATAATCGCTATCACCGACACTCCTACATCCGCAAATACTGCTTCCCACATATTGGCAGCTCCAAACGCACCAAGAATCAATACAAGCGCCTTAATCCCAAGTGCAAAAACAATATTCTGCTTTACAATACGCATCGTTTTTCTGGAAATGCGTACAATCGAAGCAATTTTTCTAATATCATCATCCATAATTACAATGTCCGCAGCTTCGATCGCTGCATCTGATCCCATACTGCCCATTGCAATCCCAAGGTCGGCTCTTGTCAGCACCGGAGCATCATTGATTCCATCACCGACAAATGCTAACCGTTCTTTTTCCGGCTGATTTTTTAATAAACTTTCTACACAACTGACTTTATCTGCCGGTAAAAGCTCTGCATGTATTTCATCAATATCAAGCTCTTGCGCTGTATACTGGGCCGCTTTTAAACGGTCTCCGGTTAGCATGACACTCTTTTTGACTCCAATCCGCTTCATGTCAGCAAGCGCTTCTTTTGCACCATCTTTCAGAGAATCAGAAATGACAACTGCACCGAGAAAACGTCCTTCCTCTGCCACATACACAATCGTTCCTGCGCAGTCACACGGAACATAAGATATATGCTCTGCCTGCATCAGCTTTTCATTGCCAAGAAGAACCTCCCTGCCATCGACCTGAATCCGAATGCCGTGTCCGGCAATTTCTTCAGCTTCTGACACCCGGTCCATATCCATTGTTTTTCCATAAGCTTCCTTTAGGGAAGATGCAATCGGATGATTCGAATATCCTTCTCCAAGAGCAGCAATTTCCAGCAGTCTTTCTTTCTCTGTTTCCAGGTCAAACGTTATTGTACGGTCATCTAAATCCACCTCTGACTCTGATTGTACTTGCTGAGGCAGTAGTTTCGTAACTTTAAATTCTCCTTTTGTCAAAGTTCCGGTTTTATCAAAAACGATCGTACTCATTTCTGCAACTGCTTCCAGATAATTACTGCCTTTTACAAGCACACCGATGCGTGATGCTGCGCCAATCCCTCCGAAAAATCCAAGCGGCACAGAAATCACCAATGCACATGGACAGGAAATTACAAGGAAAATACAGGCTCTTTGTACCCATTCTGTCCATTCGCCCCCAAAAATAAGCGGCGGAACAACTGCCAGCGCTGCTGCAGCTATTGTCACTACAGGCGTATAATATTTTGCAAAACGGGTAATAAAATTTTCCACTTTTGCTTTTTTACTAGAAGCGTTTTCCACAAGCTCTAAAATCTTAGCCACTGTGCAGTCATCAAATTCTTTTGTCACCTGCACCTTTAACGTACCGCTGCCATTGACACATCCGCTAATCATCTCATCTCCCACCGATGCCCTGCGAGGCACAGATTCGCCTGTCAAAGCTGCTGTATCAATCAAAGATTCCCCTTCGATAACAATCCCATCTAATGGAATCCGTTCTCCCGGCTTAATTACAATAATGCTGCCAATCTCCACATCATCTGGATCAACCCTTTCCAGCTGACCATCTCGTTCAACATTTGCATACTCTGGACAGATATCCATCATATCTGCAATTGACTGCCGAGATTTGCCGACCGCATAGCTTTGAAATAGTTCGCCTACCTGATAAAACAGCATAACAGCAACCGCTTCTGAATATTCCTGTACACCAAAGGCGCCAAAAGTAGCAATCATCATTAAAAAATTCTCATCAAATACCTGCCCGTGACTGATATTGCGAAATGCCTTCCAAACAATATCATAACCAATTACAAGATACACAGCTGCATATACTGTAAACTGTAGTGGAACAGACATCTGTTCCAGCTTTCCCATATGTTCACACACAAACAGTACTGCAAATGCTAAAAATGCGAGAATAATGCGGTAAAGCATCTTTTTTTGTTTATTTGTCATAAAAAAACTCCCTGCCTGTGAATTTCTGTCAGATTTTATTTCTGTATCTACATCAAAATCTTACAGTCCGGCTCTACTTTTGCACATACATCCACAACCTGTTTCATAATACTGTCAAACTGTGCATCTTCTGCATCGATTGTCATTTTCTGTGTCATAAAGCTAACGGACGCGTCATGAACGCCCGGCAGTTTTTTAATTGCATCTTCCATCTTTGCAGCACAGTTTGCACAATCCAAATCTTGTAATTTAAATTTCTTTTTCATATTCATTTTTCCTTTCTTACTTACATGTTTAATTCGTTATAGTTTCCATATCATCTTTTTTCGGTTTCTAAATGTTTATTTTGAATGTTCCGGGTTTCGATCTCTTATTTTTAGAATTTACTTTTTTAATTTATAATTTCTAAATGATTTTATTCCCGAAATTTCTTTCCATATACTATTTTTATTCTTCGATATGCTCCCTCCCCTGATCGATAATTGTGCGTACATGACTGTCTGCCAGTGAATAAAATACAGACTTTCCTTCCCGCCTGCTTTTTACAAGCTTTGAATTTTTCAGTATTTTCAGCTGATGAGAAATAGCCGACTGTGTCATATGCAGCGCTTCCGCAAGATCACAGACACACACCTCCGCCTCAAATAATACAAAAAGAATCCGTATTCTGGTAGAATCGCCAAATACTTTAAACAACTCCGCCAAATCATACAACTCCTCTTCGGGCGGCATTTGCTTGTTTACAATTTCAAGCAATTCCTCATGTATTTCTGTCAGTTCACAACATTCTGATTCTTTTTCCTGCAAATAATACTCCTCCTTTCTCGATATTTACGAAGCTCTACTATCATATGCAAGTATTTCTTTGTTTTAAATGCATTTTCATATGAGCATTTGTTCATATGTATATCATATACCTATGAAAAGAAAATGTCAAGAGAAATACAGTTAAAAGTAAATGAAAATAAACTGTTAATATTGAAATAAACAAAAATCATTAAGTGCAACAAAAAAACAGGCTGGAAACTATTTCCAGTCTGTTTTTTGTATCATTCAATTATATTTTCTGCACTTCATCCTTCAAATCGTCAGCCATCACCTGTACATTCGTAGTCTGTGCAGCAATTTCTTCTGAATTTGCTGCAATCGTAGCAATCCGGTCACTCATATGGTTAATATTTTCAATGAGCTGCTTAATGGAATTTACACTTTCATCTACCATAGGAATTGTTTCTTCTGCCTGCTGATTATCTTTTACAATCAAGGTCTTGATAGATGACGACAATTTACGGATTTCTTCAGCGACAACCGCGAATCCGCGCCCCTGCTCTCCTGCACGTGCTGCTTCGATTGACGCATTTAATGACAGCAAATTTGTTTTATTCGCAATACTTACAATATTTTCACTCGTGTTTTTATAAATATCAATAAAATTCAATATGCTCGCCAGAGAATCCTCCAACTTATAGCAAAAATCTGATATATCATGCAGCTTGCCGGCCAAATCTGTCGCCTCGTTTGCGGATGCTTCATTTGCTTCGTTTAATTCAAAGACTGCATTGGACAATGTCGTAAACTGTCCTTTGATCGCATCGATCATATTCATTCTGCGATCGTGCTCCTGGCGCTGTTGCTCGTTCGCCTTTTCCAACGCAATACTTTCGTTTTCTGCCAGTTCTTTAATGTAGTGAATACAGTTTTCTTTTGCATTTACCTTATTATAAATAGCACATGCCATATCTTTACATGTATCATATCCACAAGCGCTGCAATTGATGCTCTGTTTCAAAGGTGTATCTTTCAGCATACTTCGATATATTTCATTTAGTTCATCAGCAGACGGTTCATCGACTTTAATTTGTTTTGTCGTATCATATTTTCGAATAAAATCTGATAAATTTAAATCTTTAAACGCTTCCATCAAGTTTGCCAGACGTTCTTTCGGTGTACTCTGCTGTGCCCATGGACTTTTATTTGTTTTTCGAAACGGTCCTTTGCCTTGCATATCCTGTTTGTCCATTGCACGCATTTTGCTTAAAGTAAACAGTACATCATCCGTATTTTTAGCCGGGTCTGTCGCTGTACCGTAAATACAACCTTTGCTGCAGTTTAAAATATCTACCATAAACGGCAGTTCCGCTTTATTCTTTACCCGTTTTAAATATTCTTCCAGATAATGGTATGCCTCCTGCTCTCCTTCGACCTGACGGACAACCTGGCCTTTCCCGAGAAAATGCTCTACATTTTCCCGAAGCCCTCCCGGCATTGGATACAGCGAGCCAAGACCATATTCCAACTCATCCGTATACTCTGCGCTGTTCGCATAATTTCTTCCAATCTGCTGCATCAGCTTCAAAAAAGTAACGTTATATTTTACATATCCCTGATTATTTTTATCGGTAATCTCTTGTTTTTTCGCAACACATGGACTAATAAATGCCAGATCGTCCGTCAGCTTTAAATACTTTTTAATATAAATCGCCATACACATCATCGGGCTTTGCACCGGCATCATCCGTGGAAGCAGCTGCGGAAGATATTTTTCTACATAGTCTACCACAACTGGACATGGCTGGCTGATACCGCCTATAAAATTGTTTTCTGTTATGTATTTTAAATAGCCCCATGTCGTAATATCTGCACCGAATGATACACTGTAAATATGATTGACGCCCAACGATTTCAGATACCCAAGCACCTTTTTATATTCCTTCGGATAATTTGCCAGAAACGCCGGCGCAACAATGACCGATATCTTCCTTCCGCTTTTTAAATCAGCGAAAAACTGCTGCGTATCGTCATTAAAAGACCTGGCATCATGCCCACATGCATCCAGACACGCCCCACATGCCACACAGCTCTCACGATTTACCCATATCTTCCCTTCCTGCGCAATATTCGAAACAAGCGTCGGACAGACCCGTACACATTTATTGCATCCTGTACAGTTCTCATTCGTATAAACCAGCATATCCGCAGTATTGAGCAGCTCACTCATGTCCTTCATTTCACAACTTTCTCCTTCTGCAATTTTTGCATGTCTGATATAGACTACAAATACCTGTTATTTACTCCTGTTCCCTTATCATATCTCCCTTTTTTTATTTTATCAGATTTTAGCACAAATGAAAATACCTTTTCCTATAAAATTTGTAGATATTGTATACTTAGCGTTACTATTCACGGGCAATGTCATGAACTTAAGGGGCAAGCGTTATGATAGGCGATTGAAAATGCAAAAC
>CAJTZX010000004.1 GCA_910584345.1 uncultured Eubacterium sp.
CATCTATTCTAAGCAATTCCTGTAAAAAACAACTGAGTTTCACGGATTCAGGATAGAGTAAAAACGTGATCTTGATTTTGCCACTAATAACAGCATCGCAAGGACGCCGATCAACCATATTCCAAACAGTATAAGCCCGATCATGGACGGCGTTTTGCTGCTGTTGCATTTTTTAACTTATTTGTCCCTTGTCTAATGTATTCTTTTTCCTTTATCAGAGGCGTGTAAACAAACACCCTGCTTTGTTTTTCATAGGAAAGAGCGCCCTTCGTCACAAGGCGTTTAATCAAAGTCTGTATTGTCTTAGGACTCCATTTGGTCGTCTGTGTTAATCTGTCCGTTATCTCATTGGTGCTGATCGGTGCGTGTTTCCATATGACTTTCATCACTTCAAATTCTGCTTCTGAAATCTGTGGCAATGCTTTCATCTTTGAATCCTCCTTAATTCTTACGCCTGTAATACACATTATAGTGTATAGAATGCAAAATGTCAATTTTATCAAAGAAATCTCTTGACAAAATCTGTTAACGGACTATTTTTTTATTAAAATCTGTTTGTGGATTTTAAAAGAGCATTCTGGTGATATGTCAAGAGAAATTTGAAATAAATTTTGAGTTCTGGTTAAAGCAGGGCATGATCTTGTAGTATGCGATTTTAACCAGGCATCGGTAGATGAGCTGACTGCTCTGGGTGCAAAGGGTGCGGCAAATGGTGCACAGGTGGCCAGCGAATGTGAAGTTATTATCACAATGGTACCAAACTCACCGCATGTACGTGCAGCGGTATTTGGTGAGGGCGGAATTGCTGAGACAGCAAAGCCTGGCACGGTACTGATTGACATGAGTTCGATTGATCCGGTGGAAAGCAAAAAGATTGGCGCGGAACTGGCAGAGAAAGGGATTGATATGCTGGATGCCCCTGTATCTGGCGGAGAACCAAAAGCAATCGATGGTACGCTTTCTGTGATGGTAGGCGGAAAGAAAGAGCTGTTTGACAAATATTATGACTTATTAATGGTTATGGCTGGTTCTGTTGTATATGTTGGTGAGCTTGGTTCTGGAAATGTGGCAAAGCTGGCAAATCAGATTGTGGTAGCTGTAAATATTGCAGCCGTATCCGAGGCGCTTACCTTTGCTAAAAAAGCAGGAACAGATCCGGAGCTGGTGTATCAGGCAATTCGGGGAGGATTGGCAGGTTCTACCGTTATGGATGCAAAAGCACCGATGATGCTGGCAGGAAATTATAATCCTGGTTTCCGTATCGAACTGCATATTAAAGATTTGACGAACGCATTGAATGCAGCGCATGCGATCAATTCTCCGGTGCCGTTAACTGCACAGATGATGGAAGTCATGCAGTTCTTAAAAGCAGAAGGATGCGAAAAAGAAGATCATGACAGTATTGTAAAATATTATGAGAAAATTTCTGGTACAAGCATTGTAAAAAAACAGTAATATCATAATTAGTATTACGATAACTGAAAATAATGGGCAGTTGCTGCTATTCACTGGTCCGCAGCGGTTCTGCCCATTTGTAGTTGAAAGAAGGGACTTTCGTGTAATATAATGAGGTGAGAAAAATGAGTGAATCTACACGTATGCTGATAGGACTGATCGTAGGTATCGCCGTTATGGTTGTACTTGTCTCTAAGACAAAGGTACATACTTTTATTGCACTGATGATTGCATCAGGCATTACAGGCATTATCGGGGGTATGCCGTTTGTTAATGTGACACAGGAAGATGGAACAACAATTACAGGTCTGGTAACAGCAATTCAAGACGGGTTTGGAAATACGTTAAAAAGTACGGGTATTATTATTGGACTGGGCGTTATGATGGGCGGAATTTTGGAAAAATCGGGAGCCGCAGAGAAAATGGCGTATTCGTTTATCAAAGCCGTTGGAAAGAAAAAAGAAGAATGGGCGCTGGCAATCACAGGGTGGTTTATTGCAATTCCGGTATTTGCAGATTCGGCAATCGTTATTTTTGCACCGCTTTGTAAAGCTATTTCTAAAGTTACAGGCAAATCTTTGATAGGACTGGCGCTCGCGATGGCAGCTGGCCTTCAGCTGACACACTGTCTGGTGCCACCGACACCGGGGCCTACGACGGCAGCCAGCATGCTCGGCGCTGATGTAGGACAGATGATTATCTGCGGTTCGCTTGTATCGATTCCAATGCTCATTGTTGCTGTGTTTTACTGCCAGAGTATTGGAAAGAAGATTTATCAGATTCCAACGGATGACGGCGGTTTTGAAAGAAAAGAGTTTAAACAGGAATACATAAAGTCTATGGAAGAACTGGATCGGATGATCGGACAGAAAAAACTTCCTGGGCTGGGCGTTTCCATTGCGCCGATTATTGTACCGCTGATTTTGATTTTGGCAAATACGATCGTAGGAATGATGGGTCAAAGCATTTCTATACTGGCATTTCTCGGTTCGCCGATCGTTGCGCTTTCCATTGGTACGCTGATCGCTATTTATGGACTGATGGCGAAAGATCCAACAAAAGAAGTGCTGCATGTGATGGATGATGCCATTAAGAGCACTGGTATTATTATGCTGATTACAGGTGCCGGCGGTTCGCTTGGCAACGTCATAAAAGTCAGCGGCGTTGGGGATGCGCTTGGCGAGGTTGTTATGAAAATGCCGCTTCCTGCAATTTTACTTCCGTTTATCATTGCAGCTTTGATGCGTATTGCGCTAGGATCTGCGACGGTAGCGATTACGACCGCAGCATCGTTATCTGCTTCGCTGATAGGCGCGATTTCCGTCAGCCCGCTTTTGATGGCAGTTTCCTGCTGCGTTGGTGCGATTTCATTTTCGTATTTTAATGACAGCGGCTTCTGGGTATGGAACGGTATGTTTGGCGTGACCGAGTTAAAAGACCAGGTTCGGTGTAAGACAGCAATCTCTCTGATAATGGCAGGCGTCGGTATTATCGAACTGCTTGTTTTGTCAATGTTCATTCATTAAAATACAGCAAAATAAGGGGGCATTCAGATGAATACAGAATTTATCAAAGGTGTCATCGTTCCGATTATTACTCCGATCGATGCACAAGAACAGATCGATGAGAAAAAAACAAGGGAGCATGTAGACTATGTGATCGACGGTGGCATGCATGGCATATTGATCTTTGGGAGCAACGGAGAGTTTTACATGGTTGAAGAAGACGAGATGGAGCGCGGTCTGAAAATTATGGTAGATCAGGCTGCGGGCAGGGTTCCAGTTTATTTTGGAATTGGTGCGATCCGTACGAAAAAATGCATCCGTCTGGCAAAGATGGCAGCAGCAAACGGCGCAGCTGGTATTTCCATACTCCAGCCTATGTTTTTAAAACCTACAGAAGAAGAACTGTTCAGACATTTTCAGGCGATTGCGGATGCCGTTGCGGACGTGCCAGTACTGTTATATAATAATCCGGGCAGAGTCGGATATACAATGTCCGCGAATCTAGTGGAGAGACTTGCGCATGAAGTGGAAAATATCGTTGGCATGAAGGATACAAGCGGGGATATTACACAGACGGCAGAGTTTATCCGCAGGACTAGGGATGTTGGATTTAAAGTGTTTGGCGGAAAAGATACGCTGTTGTATGCATCGATGTGTCATGGCGCAGTCGGCGGAGTGTGCACTTCAGGTAATTTTATGCCAGAGCTGATTGCGGATGTCTATAATAAATATGTTCAAGGCGATTTGGAAGGATCACTGGAAGCACAGTTTAAACTAAATCCAGTGCGGCTTTCTATGGATGGGGCCAGTTTTCCGGTAGCTTCAAAAGATATGGCAAATTTAAGGGGTAGACAAATCGGGCTGCCATATGCGCCAAGCCTTGCTACACCGGAAGGACCGGTACTGGATAAGATACGTACAGAAATGACACGTGCCGGATTAATCTGAGTAATCTGAGATAGATGAGAAAGCTTAGACGATAAAGGTCGGACAGGAGCTTAGACAGGGATAAGGGAGAGATGGTAAATGAGGTCGTTAAGGGAAGAGGCAGATCATATAATAAAACAGGCAATACAAAAAGTCCTGCCGGATCAGGCGGTAGAACAAGCGCTGGAACAAAAGGAATTTGGCACTGGAGATATTTATGTAGTAGCTGCGGGGAAAGCAGCCTGGCAGATGGCGAAGGCTGCTGCGGGAATCTTAGGCAGCAAGATCAAACAAGGTGTCGTGATTACAAAATACGATCACGTAAAAGGAGATATTGAAGGCATGGACTGCTACGAGGCAGGGCATCCGGTGCCGGATGAAAATTCCTTTCTTGGAACAGCGGCAGCATTGGAGCTTGTCAGAGATCTTCGGGCAGAAGATACGGTGCTGTTTCTGCTTTCCGGCGGAGGCTCGGCGTTGTTTGAACAGCCATTGATTCCGAAAGAAGAATTGGCGGATATTACAAAGCAGCTGTTAGCGTGCGGAGCAGATATTGTGGAAATGAATACGGTACGGAAAAGACTTTCCGGTGTAAAAGGCGGGAAATTTGCAAAAATTTGTGAACCGGCACATGTATACAGCATTGTACTCAGTGATATTTTAGGCGATCCTTTGGATATGATAGCGTCCGGCCCGGCTTATCCAGATACCTCTACATGTGAAATGGCACTTGCTGTTGTGGAAAAATATAAGTTAAAGCTGAGCGTGCAGGCGCAAAAGTGTCTGGAAACGGAAACACCAAAAGAGCTGTTTCACGTTGAAACTCAAATTACTGGAAGCGTGAAAAACCTCTGTCTTGCAGCAGCTCATGCATGTGAAGCTTTGGGCTACGAGACGGTAATTTTGACAGATCAACTAGAGTGTGAGGCAAAAGAGGCAGGTTCGTTTTTGGCTTCGATTGCCAAAAGTCATGCGAAAGACCATAAACGTATGGCATTTATTGCCGGCGGGGAAACAGTCGTACATTTAACCGGAACGGGAAAAGGCGGACGCAACCAGGAGCTTGCGCTTGCAGCGGCGTCCGGTATTACAGGGCTTACCGGGACAGCGGTGTTTAGTACAGGCAGCGACGGTACGGATGGGCCGACGCAGGCAGCAGGCGGATTTTGTGACTGGCGTACGAAAGAAAAACTGGAGGAACAGGGAGTAGACATTTACGAAACGCTGCGGAATAATGATGCGTATCACGCGCTGCAAAAATGTGATGGACTCATTGTGACAGGAGCGACCGGGACGAATGTGAATGATGTTGCGGTATTGCTGCTGTCCGGTGAATAAAGAAAGAAGGTGAAAATGTTTTATGGATGTATGCAGATATATAAAAATTCATGAGCGGGATAATGTAGCGATTGCCATACAGGATATCGCCGCCGGAACTTTGATCGAGGATGGACTGACGGCTAATCAGGATATTCCGCAGGCGCATAAAATCGCCCTGTGCGATATTTTGAAAAATGGGGAAGTCATTCGTTATGGAGTTGTATTAGGATATGCAAAAGACGATATCCGAAAGGGAGACTGGATCAATGA
Organism: uncultured Eubacterium sp.; assembly: GCA_910584345.1. Lineage (GTDB taxonomy): Bacteria > Bacillota > Clostridia > Lachnospirales > Lachnospiraceae > Eubacterium_J. The sequence goes on from CAJTZX010000004.1 coordinate 5,478, forward strand.
GCATATGTTGCTTTTGCCGGAAAGTCCTTCGGTAGAAAATATGGAGTACGGGACGAATATTGTCCCGATAGAGGAATTGCCCTTGCCGCCGCGGACGACGTGGATGGGATATCGGAATGCACAGGGACCTGCGGGTACGAAAAATCTGCTTGGAATTGTTACAACGGTACAGTGTGCAGCGGGTGTGCTAAAGGTAGCAGTGGAGAGAATCAAAAAAGAGCTGCTGCCAAAATATGAACATGTGGACGGAGTAGTAGCAGTGACACATCCTTATGGATGCGGGGTGGCGATCAATGCGCCAATGGCACATATTCCTATTCGGGCAGTGGCAAATCTCATCCATCATCCAAATTTTGGCGGTGAAATTATGGTTGTAGGGCTTGGATGCGAAAAACTTACTTATGACCGGGTTTTGCAGGAAGAAGATATTACACCAGAAAACGTATTGACGCTTCAGGATTATCCGGGCCACGATGCCATGATGCAGGCCATTTTAGATATGGCGGAGAAAAAACTGCAAAAGCTGAATCAGCGCAGACGGGAAGAGCTTCCGTTAAGCGAGCTGTTAATCGGGATGCAGTGCAGCGGCAGCGATGCTTTTTCCGGTATATCAGCAAATCCAAGCGCCGGATATGCGGCAGATATGCTTGTGCGCGGCGGTGCGACGGTAATGTTTAGTGAAGTGACAGAGGTACGGGACGGCGTACCGATGTTAGCAACGCAATGCGTGGATGCACATACCCGTGACCGTCTGGCAGAAGAAATGCGCTGGTATGACAACTATCTGGAAGAAGGCGGTGTGGATCGTGATGCGAATCCGACACCGGGCAATAAGAAGGGCGGCCTTGCCAATATCGTAGAAAAGGCGATGGGAAGCATTGCCAAGAGCGGAACGAGCCCGATTGTAGAAGTATTGTCTCCGGCACAAAAACCGTCTAAGCATGGATTGTTTTTTGCGGCGACGCCGGCCAGTGATATCATAATGATATGTGTATTTTTAATCCAGCGCCGATTACTTAAGGACTTCGTTTATTTGAAAAGCAGCCACACAAAGAATTTTCTGCCATGGATTCTTTGTGTGGCTGTAATTTATTGATGAGAGAACTTATTAGTTGCTAAAATGAAGAAAAAGAGATATACTCAGAATATGTTTTCAGATCTTGATAAAGCGGGGACACAAAAATGGCTAAAATACATGTACTTGTTCCAAATCAGGAACTTGCTATTCGGGAATATACGAAGGTGCCACTTGTAAATATTTCTATGACCGGACAGGAAGTAGGGCTGCTGGTGGAAGAAGCCAAGCAGTTGACGGGGAAAGAACATCCGGTGATTGCGTTTGTCGGGCATTATACGATGTTTCCAGATTCCAGCTATATGAACGAGATTTTCCATGCGCGGCTGTTTTTTTATACGTATGAGGACCGCAGCCGGATTGAAACGATTGTGCAAAAGGCGGTAACAGAAGGAACGGATGTAATTATTGGCGGAGAGCGGGTTTTAAAATGTATGCAGCAGTATCCGCATATTCAGTCATTGTTTTTGCGCACAAGGGAAGATTCTCTGCGCAAGGCGCTGCACGTAGCCCGCAGGATGGTATATACGTCTCAGGTAGAAAAGGAGAACCATGCGCAGTTTTTAACGGTACTTGAGACGGTATATAATGGAGTGCTGAAAGTAGATACGGAAAAAAATGTAACGGCGGCCAATCATGCTGCGGCATGGATTTTAAATCGTACCGAAGCCGCGTTTATCGGCAGAAAGCTGTATGAAGTGATGCCGCAACTGGAAGAAAGCTATCTGGAGCGGGTATTAAGCGGTGAACGGGAAATTCTTACAACAACGATGCTGATCAGCAGAGAATCCTATATGATATCCATTGCGCCGATTGCCTATGATGGCGGAATAACAGGCGCGATTCTTTCGATTCATAAAATTCCAACCGGAAGCAGGAAAAACCAGGATTTGTTTGAAGACAACCTTTTGTTCGGTTACTTGAGCATGGGGGATTTTTGCAAGATCGAGACGAAGTCTGAACGGATGAAAAAATGTATGGAGCTGGCGCGGACGTATGCGCTTTCTTCTGCACCTGTTATTATTTATGGGGAGACCGGAACGGAAAAAGAAGTGTTTGCACAGGGGATTCATAACAATGGTTATCAGAAAAACAGCCATTATTTAACGGTAAACTGCAGCGGTATGTCAGAAGAGCAGCAGATAGCGGTGCTGTTTGGAGAAGGGGCGCAGAATAAGCAGAAAAAAGCGGCACTGGAACAGGCTGCTTTTGGGACGCTTTTGATACGGGACATTGATGAATTATGTCTGCGCTGCCAGTACCGTCTGATGCGCGTCATGCGTTACAAAGTATTTATGAAGACCGATATTGAAGAGATTCCATCGATCGAGGTACGCATTATTGCTACCGCGAGGGAAGAGCTGGCACAGAAGGTGCGAGACGGCCGGTTTCGGGAGGACTTATATTATCTGCTGAACGCTTTTGCTATTCATCTACCGCCTCTTAGGGAGCGCAGGGAAGATATTCCGGGGATGGTACAGAATTATTTCAGGCAATATAATAAAAAATATTCCAAACGTGTCAGCCTGACCAAAGGCGGTATGGATGCATTATGCGGTGCGCGCTGGGATGGGAATGCGCTGCAGCTGGAGCGGTTTTGCGAACGTCTAGTACTGACGGCACATAAGAGAAATATGGATGAGGTTTGTATTCGGGAACTGCTGCTTGAGCTGTATCCGAAAATAGAAACGCACAGCGGTATTCAAAGTGTAGTCGTTTATGAACCGCCGGAAAAGGAAGAGATCGAGCAGGCGCTTGCACAGTGCCGGGACAACAGGCAGAAAACGGCAGAACTGCTTGGCATCAGTACAGCAACACTCTGGCGTAAAATGAAAAAGTATGGCATTGAGTAATTATGGATGATGGCAGATGCAATAGGAATCAAAGTATAAGAATCAAAGTATAAGAATCAAAGTATAAGAATCAAAGAGTAAAATTGAAAGAATAAAGTCGAAAAAATAAAAAAATTAAGAGGAAAAATAATGTCAAAAAATGAATATTATATGATACAGGGCGATGACTACAAACAGATGGCGGTTCAGGTGTTAAAGGCAGCAGGGTTGGCGGCAGATATTGCAGACAGGAGTAAGAGGATCGGAATTAAACCAAACATACTGGCAGCCAAAAAAGCATCCGACGGGGCCGTGACACATCCAGAGCTTGTAGATGGCGTGCTGACTTATTTAAAAGAAGAAGGATTTTTAAACTTAGTCGTACTCGAAGGCTCTTGGGTCGGCGATTTAACGTCTCAGGCAGTACGGGTGTGCGGTATTTACGATATATGCAAAAAACATCAGGTTCCGTTTATCGATCTGCAAAAGGATGCGTTTCGTACGGTGGATGCGGCAGGTATGCCGATCTCAGTCTGCGAGGAAGTGTTTCGGCTGGACTATTTGATAAACCTTCCGGTACTGAAAGGGCATTGCCAGACGACAGTGACATGTGCACTGAAAAACAGCAAAGGGCTGATCCCAAATTCTGAAAAACGCAGATTCCATACGCTTGGTCTGCATAAGCCGATTGCGCATTTAAATACGGTGATTCATCAGGATTTTATTTTGCTGGATAATATATGCGGAGATTTGGACTTTGAAGAAGGCGGCAATCCAGTCGTTATGAACCGTGTTCTGGGGTTCTGGGATCCGGTGCTGTGTGACAGCTTTGCAGCTGAGAGCATGGGGTACCGTCCGTCTGATATTGCATATATTCGCCTGGCGGAGCAGCTGGGCGTCGGCAGTACGGATGTGGAACATGCTAATCCGATCGTCCTTGGAGAGGGCATACCGGAAAAAAAGAAAATGCGCAGTACAAAACGTGTATCAAAGCTGGCAGCTTACGCGGATGCAAAAGATGCCTGTTCAGCCTGTTATGGTTCTCTGATCTATGCGCTTGACCGGTTAAACGACGAAGGACTGCTGGCCGGGCATAGTGCAGCTTCGATTTCCATTGGACAAGGGTATCGGGGAAAAACAGGAAAGATTGGCATCGGACAGTGTACGGGCTGTTTTGAGAAAAATCTGGGCGGGTGTCCGCCTAAGGCGGTAGATATTGCCGAATTTTTACGGCAGCAGTGGGAGTAATATCTGCCGTAAATTCGAAAATTGGAAAGGAAAAAAAGATGTATCAGAATCTATTGTTTGATCTGGATGGGACGCTGACAGATCCAGGTATTGGAATTACGAACTCTGTTGCGTATGCTTTGGAGAAATACGGAATCAAGACAGATGACCGGACGCAGTTATATAAGTTTATCGGGCCGCCGCTGCAGGATTCGTTTGCGGAATTTTATGGATTTTCCCAAGAAGAGGCTAAGATGGCAGTACAGTACTATCGGGAATATTATAAAGAAAAAGGAATTTTCGAAAATAAATTATATGACGGTATGGAACATCTGCTACAGTCGCTTTGTGATGCAGGAAAGAAGTTATTTGTCGCAACATCCAAGCCGGAAGCCTTTGCGATACAAATTTTGAAATATTTTTCACTAAATCAGTATTTTACGTATATTGCAGGCTCAAATATGGATGGGACAAGATCGAAAAAAGAGGAAGTTATTGCTTACGCGTTAAAAGCCGGCAAGATTCAGGATTTGTCTTCTGCCGTCATGATTGGCGACCGCGAATACGATGTGACAGGAGCAAAGAAAGCAGGGATTGCTTCGATCGGAGCGCTGTTTGGATATGGGAGCAGAAAGGAGCTTGAGGCTGCAGGGGCAGATGCTCTTGCAGAAAGCCCAAAGGATATTTATCCGATTGTCTGCAAAGCGAATAGCTGTGTCTGACAGGAAGAGTATATCGTAATACAAACAAATAAAAAACAGATAAAAAACAGGAAATGAAAAAGAAAATAGGAAATGCTAAAACAATCATGAAGGAGAGCGATTATGAGACTATCAGAAATACATCAGCAGAAAAAAAACGTACTATCTTTTGAAATCTTTCCCCCAAAGAAAGACGACGAATTGAAAAATATCGACAAAACACTGGAGATTTTATGTGAGCTGAAGCCGGATTTTATTAGTGTTACGTTTGGCGCCGGCGGAAGCTCCAATCATAACAAAACCATACAGCTTGCAAAAAAGATCAAAGAGGAATACCAGGTAGAGCCGGTCGTGCATCTGACCTGCCTTTGTTATGATAAAGCTGAAATCGACGCGTTTTCAAAAGAACTGGCGGAAGAAGGTATCGAAAATGTGCTTGCTCTGCGCGGCGACCGCAACCCGGATGTACCGGAAAAGAAAGATTTTATCCATGCGTCGGATTTAATTACATACTTAAAACAAACAAGTGATTTTTGCATTGCAGGAGCCTGCTATCCAGAATGCCATCCAGAATCAGAAGACAGAGTGGCAGAGATGCGGCATTTGAGGACAAAAGTAGATGCCGGGGCGCAAGTGCTCTTATCGCAGCTATTTTTTGACAATCATTTTTTCTATCGGTTTGTGGAGGACTGTCGCATTGCGGGCATTGATGTACCGGTAACGCCTGGCATTATGCCTGTGATTAATGCGTCGCAGATTAAGCGGATGGTTACGATGTGTGGAGCGTCATTCCCACAGTGTTTTGAGCGTATCATTCATAAATACGAGGGAAATAAGCAGGCTTTGTTTGACGCTGGAATGTCTTATGCACTGAGCCAGATTATTGATCTGCTGGCAAATGATGTGGATGGGATTCATTTGTATACGATGAATAATCCTACTGTGGCACGTAAAATCTGTGAGGGGATTAAGCATATTGTGTGAGCCGGAATATATTTGATGAAAGGGGCGGCTGCATTACACGAACACTACGATGCAGGAAAGGGCAAAAGAGATTGCGGAGAAGATGGATGCTCCAATTAATCAAATATTGTAATAGCGTTAGGGCATATAGAACTGAAGATCTATATGCCCTATTTTTTGGCATAATGGAGGCATATGAGCGACAATATCCAAGCTACTACCACAGACTATCCTGCTTGCAACAGATAAATTTCTTCCTAAACTAATGTCCTGCAATAACTAATATTAAAGGAATAATTGATTAAAATTTCTTGACATGATTTTTAAAGTTTTGTATATTATAGTATAAAAAATAGAGTTTTGAGATTGTAATAGAATAAGGAGAAACATGAGGGGTCAATAAAATGAAAGTGAAGTTTCTGATTATAATCAATCTAATATTATTTAGCATTATTATTTTTATGGGAGTACATATGTATGGGGAAAATAAAGAGGTGAGCGGAGAATGGAAAAGAATTAATACGGTTGAACAAGGCTACAATTGTTTAGAGAATCCGATTGATCCACTATTTGCGCAGGCATTATCGAATTCACACGTTATGATTGAATATTGTCAGATTCAACAACTTTATTATGAAACATGGATAGCACAATACAATGATATTATGAAAAAAATTCGTAAAAAATGTATATATGATGAAGATATTGCTAACTATAACTTATTTATAAATGAAATGGAAAATGGATTTGATAAATTGCAACCTTTAATTTTAAATGAAATTCTAGACAATTATAATATGCCAGAAAGTCCGGAAAAGGATAGTTGGGGCAATGGCACACAGGAAACATTGCTTATGTATTGTGGTACTATGTATCGTAATGCATGTATGTTTTTTATACCATTTTTGGAGAAAAGCGATTATTCTTTTCCTGTAAACGAAGTAAAAGAATCATTATCCAAATAATTTATAGCAGATATCAGGTTTGCATCGTTATCAGTTATGACGCCTCCAACATAACTCTCCAAATATGACAGCGCCTCTTCACGTAACATAATTCATACCTTCTTTCCTAAATCGACACAGCATTTTATTACTGTGGAAGCTAAATTATTTGTTTACTTTCTAAAAGTTAACTTTTATATTATATATAATAAATAATTTGACGAGATTTGTCAACATATTTTATCCGTATATACAATCATCATTGCTGATATAGAAGGTTCTGTAAGAAGTACACCCTTGACCCGCTTGAGGGATTGCTTCAACGGGACAAAGGCGCGGTTCTGCAGAGACAAAATCACTGCTGCACAGCCCTCTTCTATACTATTCATCTCCACCCATCCGCTTCATAGGTATGTCTGTTCCAATACCGGACGAAGGATGCAGTTTTTGGTCGGAAGTAATAAAAATCGCCTCTGTATGTTCTAAAGATTCTATAAGCTCCATCCCTTTTTCAAGCCCAAGCGCAAAGCAGGTAGTGCTTAATCCGTCTCCGTCTGCGGAGTTTGCGCATATCACAGAAACGCCTAGCAGTTCGTTTTGATAAGGATATCCATTGGATATATCCAGAATATGGTGGTAGCGGACTCCATCTTGTTCAAAATACCGTTCATAGACACCTGACGTTACAACGCTTAGATCTTTTATAGATACGGTGGCCGTTGGTGAGCCGGATTTATCAAATGGTTTTTGGATACCGATAGTATAGGCGTTTCCATCTTCTTTTTCGCCGATGGTAAGCACATTTCCCCCCAGGTTAATCAGACCGCTTGTTATACCTTGCGAGAGCAAATATTGCTTGAGCTTATCAGCAATATAGCCTTTTGCAATGCCGCCAAGATCAAGCGCTGCGTTTGGATCTGTCAACGTGACTTCGGTTCCATTTATGATAACGTTTCTGTAATCAATCGTACGGATGGCATTCGCTACGGCAGCGGCATCCGGGAGTTTTGGCGTATCTGCGTGAAAATCCCATAATTCTGTCAGCTTTCCGACGGTAAGATCAAATTTGCCATTGCTGAGCTTGGAATAATAAAGCCCTTTTTCAATTAACTCTACGGTTTCTTCTCCTACGCGGACAGGCTTGCCTGCAGCACGATTGATTTTACTAATATCGCTGTCTTTGATTTTAGAGCTGAAAGCGTGTTCATATAATTTTGCAAGTTCAAAACAATGCTCCAGTTGTTTTGTTTTTGATGAGTCATAGAGAGTGACAGAGATGACTGTATCAAAATAAAATCCGGACTGACTAATGGGCTGTTTTCTTCCGCAGGCGGAAAGAAACAGACAAAGCGCGAACAGTGCAAAAAATCCTGAGATGATTTTTTTTAAGACCATAAGTATATTCCTTTCTTGTCGATTTCTTCGCAGCATCTTTTTTTTCATTATAAAAAATGAGCAGTGTATTGTCAAATATTTGCTTTCTGCAAGCACTTATGTTAAAATCTCCTTGTTATGGTTTATACAGAATCCATCGCATTGATTTCAAGATAAAAGCAGGAACAGGAGGTTTTTATGAATTTAGTATTAACAGAACCGGATTCTCGGCTTTTTGACACGTTAGTAGAATGTTCGGACCGTGTTTTTTTCTATTATGCAGATTTGAAAAGCAATGTTGCAAGGTGGTCGAAGTACGCGGTAGAATATTTCGGACTTCCGGGCGAGATTTTATCACCGTCCACCTTATGGGATGCAAAAGTACATCCAGATGATTTTGCAGATTATCAGAAGACGTTTATCCAAATGGCCGAGCATGTAACCCCTTATCATAACTGTGAGTACCGAGTGACAATCGCAAGCGGCGAATATGTATGGGTACACTGCCGGGGGTATATGAATTATGACAAAGAAGGCAATCCAGAATTTTTTGCCGGGTATGTTATGAATATGGGGACGATTAATAAAGTAGATCAAGTGACCGGGCTATGGACAAGCTATGGATTTCGCAGCGATGTATTGAAAATGCTTGAACGGGGACTGCGTGGAGCCGCCATGCTGTTCGATATTAATAATTTTAAGCAGATTAATTCTAATTATGGATATGAATTCGGGGATAAGGTACTAAGGACGATTGGCGGAGAATTAGTTAAAATAGAAGGCAATAAAGTACATGCTTATCGGATGGACGGCGCGCAGTTTGCAGTCTGTATGGAAGGAACAGAGAAAGATTTGGCAGCATGTGAAAAAGTACTTGTGCAAAAGCTGGAAAAGATGGTAATCGATGGTGTTTTGATTCATTTGGAGTATTATATCGGCGCAGTTGTCTTTCCAAAAGACGGCGAAGGGGTTGACCAAATACAGAGCAATTTGTTTTATTCATTATCTTACGCAAAGCAGTTAAAATCCAGGGATATGATATTTTTCAATAAAGATTTATATGAAAAGCGCAGCCGGCGGGTGCGGTTAAATGAAGCTTTGATGCGCAGCATTGATGAAGGCTTCCAAGGGTTTCGCATTGTGCTGCAGCCGGTGATTGATGCAAAGACCGGCAGGCTGCATTCTGCAGAAGTATTGCTGCGCTGGTGTAATGAGGAATTTCCAAAAGCTGGTCCGATGGACTTTGTTCCGATTTTAGAAGAGACGCATAAAATCATACCGGTAGGAAGGTGGATCATCGATCAGGCGCTTTCTTGTGTGGCAAAGTGGAACCGTATGCATGGCGCTTCGAAGCTGCCGCATATTAATATTAATTTTTCTTATATTCAGCTCATAGATCCTGCACTCAAAGATTATGTGATCGGAAAGCTGGACGAATACTACCTGCCGCATGATACGCTCGTTGCTGAACTTACAGAAAGCTGCAGAATTGAATATAATGAAAGCCTGGGAGAGATTTTACAAAGTTATCATGATGCGGGTATTTTAATAGCATTGGATGATTTTGGAACGGGATATGCTTCTTTGACTGTCTTAAAAGAAATTCCGGCAGATATTGTAAAGCTGGATTATACAATGATTCGAACCGTTGTGGATCGTCCAAAAGACCGTACCCTTGTAGAGTTTATTATTACGTACTGTGCAAAGATGCAGATCGACGTATGTACGGAAGGCGTGGAGACGGAGCAGGCGCTTGGGATTGTAAAAGATGCCGGGGCGACGTTTATTCAGGGGTATTATTACGACCGGCCGTTAGAAACCAAGGATTTTTATGAAAAATATATTTGCGGCCAGGCAGCAGTTTCATAGATGAGGAAGCTGTCTGAAGTTTTTGTATATGTGAATGAATAAAAACCAGGAGGGAAGGAAATGCCTGATTTAAATATTAGTCGAATTAATGAATTATACCATAAATCAAAGGCGGAAGGACTGACGGACGAAGAGAAAAAAGAGCAGCAGATGTTGCGTCAGCAGTATGTAGCAGCTATCCGTGGCAGTATCCAAAGCCAGTTGAACAATATTGATATGGAGATGGAAGATGGAACCATTGTAAACCTTGGAGAAAGATATGAACAAAAAAAGAAGACGAGGGATTAGGTATCATCTGATATTATGAAAAGCGATAGGATAGAAAAACAAACGAAGATTTTTACAGATCAAAAAAAAGAAAGAAATCAGATCCGCAGCAGCTATAAATATCAAAGAGAGGCAATGTCTGCTTCACTGGTTCGTCAGCTGTCATCCAAGATTTGCGATCAGATTCTTGCATGGGAGCTGTATCAGCAGGCAGATATGATATTTTTTTATTATCCGCTTGGAAATGAAGTGTCATTGCTTTCTGTCATGGAACACGCGCTGCAAAGCGGAAAGCGGATTGCATTGCCAAAGACAAGCGCCGATCGGATGGATTTTTATGAGGTTTTTGATTTACATGCATTACAGGAAGGCAGATTTCATGTGATAGAGCCTGAAAGTAAAGAAAAGGCGCCGATCGATCAGCTGCCAGAGCTTTGTTTTGTGCCTGGAGTTGTTTTTGACCGGGCAGGTGGAAGATTTGGATATGGCAAAGGGTATTATGACCGTTATTTTGCGGACAGGGACAGTGTAAAACTGGCAGGATGTGCTTATGAATGCCAAATTGCTGAAAGGCTGCCGGTGCATGAATGGGATGTAAGGATGGACTATCTGGTGAGTGAGAGAAGCATTGCTCAAATCAATTAGATGAATGATGTTTTAAGATATAGCTTCTTTTCGGTAATTATATATGGTAGAAAGGGAAAAAAGTCAAGAGAAATGTATAACGAAATTGATTTAGATAAAATAGATATAGCTGCGAAGCCGCCCACAGAAGAACCCGCCCGCCAATATTACTTTATGGCAAAATGCCGGGAATGGGTGCGGGAGTTTGAAAAGAAGAATGGCCGTCGCCCAACCGCGTGTACGCAGACCTTCGGCTGTCAGATGAATGCCAGAGATTCGGAAAAGCTTTCTGGAATTTTAAGTCTTTGCGGATTTACGGAAACAACAGAAGAAGAGGCAGATTTTGTTATTTATAATACTTGTACGGTTCGTGAAAATGCAAATAGCAGAGTGTATGGAAGGCTTGGATATCTCCATAATCTGAAAAAGAAAAATCCAAACATGCGGATTGCGTTATGCGGCTGCATGATGCAGGAGCCTGCAGTAGTGGAAAAGCTAAAAAAGAGCTATCGCTTTGTCAATCTGGTGTTTGGGACACACAACATTTATAAATTTGCAGAACTGCTAGTACAGTCTTTTGAGACAGACCATATGGTTGTTGATGTGTGGGACAGGGCAGAGCAGATCGTAGAGGAGCTTCCGGTTGAACGTAAATATCCATTTAAATCAGGTGTGAATATTATGTTTGGATGCAATAATTTCTGCAGCTATTGTATTGTGCCGTATGTACGGGGAAGAGAAAAAAGCCGTGAACCAAAAGATATTTTACGTGAGATCGAACGGCTCTCTAAAGATGGCGTTGTAGAAATTATGCTGCTTGGTCAAAACGTGAATTCCTACGGTAAGACGTTTGAACCGCCGGTTACGTTTGCACAGCTGCTGCAAGAGGTAGAAAAAATTGATGGGATTGAGCGGATTCGGTTTATGACCTCACATCCGAAAGATTTATCAGAAGAATTGATTACGGTTATGGCACATTCTAAAAAAATATGCCGTCATCTGCATTTGCCTTTGCAGTCTGGAAGTACTCGTATTTTGCAGGCTATGAACCGCCACTACAGTAAAGAGATGTACTTGGATCTTGTGGAAAAAGTACGTAACACGATGCCAGATATTGCGATTACGACAGATATTATTGTTGGATTTCCAGGAGAAACGGAAGAAGATTTTTTAGAAACGATTGAAGTAGTTGAACAAGTCGGATTTGATTCTGCATTTACGTTTATTTATTCCAGGCGCAGAGGAACTCCGGCAGCAGATATGCAAGAGCAAGTACCAGAAGAGATTGTAAAAGACCGCTTTGACCGGCTGCTGAAAAAAGTACAGGAAATAGCGGCACAAAAATCTGAAAGACTGACGGGCAGCGTTCAGAAAGTGCTTGTGGAAAGCATAAACGACCATGATACATCGCTTGTAACCGGAAAAATGGATAATAATTCTACGGTACACCTGCCGGGAGACGCCCGTCTGATTGGCCGAATGGTAATGGTGCGGTTAGAAGAGTGCCGTGGATTTTATTATTATGGAAAACTGGTAGAATCGCGGTAAAGGCAGAAGCGCATGAAAAAGAACAGAATAAAACGAATGGCGAAAGCAGATCTCGTATTGATTGGTATTCTGCTGTTGATAGGACTTACATGCTTGCTTGCAGTTCGTTTGCTGGTACAAAAAGGCGGAGCAACAGTACGGATTTTGTCAGATGGACAATTGTATGGGACTTACCATTTAACAAACGATCAGGAGATTCCGATTCAAAAAGAAGGCGAAGTAGTAAACATTCTTAAAATTTCGGACCGGAAAGCGAAAATGATACAGGCAGATTGTCCAGATCAGCTTTGTGTCCATCAGAAATCTATATGCAGGCAGGGAGAAACGATCGTTTGTCTGCCGAATAAAATTGTAGTGGAAATTGAGGGGGAACAGGATGCAGACCTGGATTCCATATCACGATGAGAGGAGCGTTGTCTAAATGAAAAAAACAGCATATATGGGTCTGTTTTTGTCGCTTGCGCTCATATGCAGCTATATTGAATCATTGATTCCGTTCTATTTTGGGATTCCCGGTGTGAAACTGGGGCTTACCAATATTGTAGTGATTTTGGCTCTGTATCAGATGGGGTGCAAATATGCACTGACAATATCGATGCTTCGGATTGTACTGGCGGGATTGCTGTTTGGAAATATGTTTAGTATTTTGTACAGTCTGGCAGGCGGTTTGCTTAGCTTTTGTATGATGGCCCTGTTAAAACGGACGGGAAAATTTCGTATCCTTTCGATTAGTGCAGTCGGCGGGATCGCTCATAATTTTGGACAGATTGTTATGGCTGCGGTTGTCGTGGAAAATCTGAATCTGTTTTATTATTATCCGCTGCTGCTGCTGGCAGGCGTTTTGACAGGGATTTTGATCGGCATTGCGGCACAGGAGGTTTTGCTGCGTCTGCCAAAACCAGGATTTTGAAACAGTTCCTTAGGAACGGGTCGGAATAAGGAGGAATGTCAATGATCGCTTATATTAAGGGAAACTTAGCCGATATTATGCAGGATCGTATCGTAATTGACGTATCCGGTATCGGCTGGCAGGTGTTTGTACCCGGGCAGGTGCTGGATCATCTGCCTGCAATGGGGGAACCAGTCAAAATACATACCTGGCTTCAGGTGCGGGAAGATGCAATGACGTTGTTTGGCTTTTTGACGAAAGATGACCTGCGTATTTTTAAACTGTTAATTGGGGTCAACGGGATTGGACCGAAAAATGCGCTTGCCATTTTATCTGTAATGAATACGGATGATCTGCGGTTTGCGATACTTGGCGATGACGCAAAAGCAATTGCAAAAACGCCTGGCGTCGGCACAAAGACCGCACAACGCCTGATTTTGGAATTAAAAGATAAAATCAGCTTAGAAGATGCGTTTGAGCAGAAGATGGCTCATTTACAGGAAGCGCAGTCAGATGCGTCAGGCGTGAAAGCGGAAGCCGTGATGGCGCTGACTGCGCTTGGCTATTCTTCTTCGGAGGCGCTGAAAGCATTAAACGGCATTGCAGTTACCGAAGATATGGAAGTAGAAGCACTGTTAAAACAGGCGTTGAAAAATATGGCGATGATATAAAATGATAGAATAGAAATGTATTTTATTTTAGAAAGGACAGGTTCCGCATATGGAAAAACGGGTCATTTCCACCCAGATTCAGGAAGAAGATTTTGTTGTGGAAAAAAGTCTCAGGCCACAAACGTTAGATGAATATATCGGTCAGGAAAAAGCGAAAAAAAATCTGAAAGTATATATTGAAGCAGCAAAGCAGCGCAAAGAAGCGCTGGATCATGTGCTGTTTTTTGGCCCGCCGGGACTTGGTAAGACGACATTATCAGGAATTATTGCAAATGAAATGGGTACGCATATGAAGATTACTTCCGGCCCGGCGATTGGAAAACCGGGGGAAATGGCTGCAATCTTAAGCGGACTGCAAGAAGGAGATATTTTATTTGTAGACGAAATCCACCGGTTAAACCGTCAAGTGGAAGAGGTGCTGTATCCGGCGATGGAAGATTATGCGATTGATATTATGATTGGAAAGGGTGCAACGGCACGCTCCATACGTCTGGATTTACCGCATTTTACGCTTGTAGGTGCAACAACGAGGGCTGGACTTTTGTCAGCGCCATTGCGTGACCGATTCGGCGTGATCCATCACCTGGAATTTTATACGGTGGAAGAGCTGCAGACAATCATTCTGCATTCGGCGGTAAAGCTGCAGGTAGGGATAGATATGGAAGGCGCGTATGAACTGGCTCGGCGTTCGAGGGGAACTCCGCGTCTGGCAAACCGGTTGTTAAAACGCGTACGGGATTTTGCACAGGTCAAGTATCATGGGGAAATTACAAAAGAAGTGGCGGCGTTTTCTCTGGACTTACTGGAAGTGGATAAAATGGGACTGGATCAAAATGACCGTAGCATTTTGCTTACAATTATTCAGAAGTTTTGCGGAGGCCCGGTCGGACTCGATACGCTTGCAGCGGCCATTGGAGAAGATTCCGGCACGATAGAAGATGTTTACGAACCGTTTTTAGTGCAGAACGGACTCATCAACCGGACTCCAAAAGGCCGTGTAGCCACAGATTTTGCTTACCAGCACTTTGGAATTACAAAATAATGGTTGTTTTTCCGCAAAGAAGTCTGTATAATGGATAGACGGAGGATAAAGCGATGGCTGCTAAAAAAAGTACGGATGTAATGATTGCAGGGAAAGTATATACTTTGAGCGGTTATGAAGAAGAAGGATATCTTCAGCATGTTGCATCCTATATTAATACGAAGATTTCTGAAATTACAGAACGTGATGAATACCGCAGGATTCCAAATGATATGAAGTCCATTTTAATTCAGCTGAATATTGCGGACGACTTCTTTAAAGCAAAGAAGCAGTTTGAAGCTGCGGAAGAAAATTATAAAAAAGCTGAAAAAGATTTATTTGAACTAAAGCATGAGCTCGTAGATACACAGATGAAAGTGGAAGAACTGCTCGAGAAGCTGAACCGGGAACGTCAGGAACGCAACCAGAAGTCCGGGCGAGAGAGCCAGTTGGAGGAAAACTATAGAAAGCTGGAAGAAAAATATCAGCTTTTAGCAAGTAATGCAAAAGTGGCAGAAGAAAGAAATCGTCAGTTCGAAGAAATGCTCCGTCTTACCCAGCAGGAAAAGCGAGAGGTTGAAGCAGTAAATAAAGAGCTGCGGTTGAATAAAGAAAAGCTGGAAACGACGCTGGCGGACGCGCTGCTTGGCGCTGCGACCACAACAGCAACCACTTCAAAGAAAAAAAATACGGTTTCGAAAAATGAGGATTCAAAAGCAGCTGATGTCAATACAACTGAATTACACTCAAAGGAGAGTCTTGCTGCGGAGGAAGAAAATTCTGAACTAAAGGAACCTGAAGACAGTACAAAGCAGGAAGCGTCGTTAGCAGAAGAACGGGAAGATTATTTGACTCCCACAGAACTTTCAAAAGAAGAAGTAACACAGCTGCGGGAAGCGATACACGAGACAATGGAGGAGCTTTCAAAAGAAGAACCACTAGAAGAATTTTCTAATAAGGAATCTTCTAATAAGGAATCTTCTAATAAGGAATTTTCCAAGAATGAACCTTCCGATCAAGAAACTTCCAATCAAAAGCCTTCCAATCAAGAACTTTTCAAGAAAGAATTTCCAAATGAAAAAACTTTCCAAGAAGAGTTGTTAAGGCAAGAACCATCCAAAGAAGAATTATTAGGAGAAGAACCGTCCAAAGAAGGATTATCTAAAGAACGATTATCTAAAGAAGAATTACAAGAAAAAGAATTACAAGAAAATCTTTCATCGCAAGAGTTTTCTGATGAGGAATACGTGGAAAAAAAGTCTTTGCAGCA
This sequence comes from uncultured Eubacterium sp., assembly GCA_910584345.1. Lineage (GTDB taxonomy): Bacteria > Bacillota > Clostridia > Lachnospirales > Lachnospiraceae > Eubacterium_J. The sequence continues at coordinate 21,753 of CAJTZX010000004.1, forward strand.
AAAAGAAGTTTCTAAGGAGGATATGACGCTTCATTCTGCTGATGACGGAAAGTCTGCATCTGACGAAGAACTGACAGAACAGGAGCAGTCGGAGGAGTTAGCAGTTACTAAAACAGAGGAGCAGCCGGAGGAGTTAGCAGTTTCCGAAACAGAGAAACAGCCGGAAGAGACATTCATTTCGGAAACAGAGGAGCAGCCGGAGGAGTTAGCAGTTTCTATGCAGTCGGATTCATTGGAGAAGGAGCCTGTGATGGAAGAGGCTTTAGAGCCGGAACCGGATCCGGCGCAGGGACTTTTTTCGTCATCTAAAAGCTCCATTGTGCTGACACCCGGACTTTCCGAAGAGGAATTAACAGAACTGCTTGGCCCAATCAGGGAACCGCAGCATACAATGCCTGAGCTTTCCAAAGAAGAACTGGAAGAATTGCTGGCACCTGCGGCCAGACATGAGCTTACAGATGAAGGCCCTATGCCGGAACCGGATGAGGAGGATGAATATATTTCATCTGTCATGTCAGAAATTACGGAAGACGATGATCCTGAAATAAAAGCGCTCGCAAAGCAGATAGCGGAACTGGAACGGCAGGAACATGCGGAAAAGTTTAAGAAAAAATCAAAAAAAGGGAAAAAACGAAAGCGCTGACATGAAATTGTGATTCCTGCAGCCGCTATGAAAGAATAGGGTTATGAAAAAATGGGGATGGAGCCAATCCGTTCCCTTTTTGATTCAGTAATGGAGAGGTATGTAGAAAAAGTGACGGATTTGATTCAATAATGGAGAGGCATATGAAAAAAGTGACGGATAAAAAGCAGGATCGCAGCAGGCAGAATCATACACGAAGAAATAGGACAGCCCCGGAACTGCTGGCGCCGGCAGGTTCATTTGAAATATGTAAGGCCGTTGTCCAGGCGGGGGCAGACGCAGTTTATGCCGGCGGTAGCCGTTATGGTGCAAGGGCGTTTGCGGAAAATTTCACACAGGAAGAATTGCTTCGGGCGATAGATTTCGTGCATTTACATGGTAAAAAATTGTATCTGACAGTCAACACACTGCTGAAACAGATTGAGATGGATACATTGTATGAATATTTGCTGCCCTATTATTTAGAGGGATTGGATGCAGTAATTGTACAGGATTTTGGAGTAATGCAGCACATTCGTCATTGGTTTGTGGACTTACCGGTGCATATTAGTACGCAGATGTCAGTTGCCGGAGTGTATGGTGTTTCCTATTTGCAGAAATTGGGCGCTGCACGAATCGTTACGGCAAGAGAGCTGTCATTAGAAGAAATTCGTGAGATTCGAAGACAATCAGATGTGGAAATCGAATGTTTTGTACATGGAGCGCTATGTTATTGTTATTCCGGTCAATGTCTGCTCAGCAGTATGCTTGGCGCAAGGAGCGGCAATCGTGGGCGCTGTGCGCAGCCGTGTCGTCTGCCTTATACCATATTGGATGAAGAAAGAAAACCGTGCGGGAAAAATGGTTATCCGCTCAGTCCAAAAGACTTATGTACGATCGATCAGATTCCGCAGCTGACCGAAGCAGGGATTACTTCTTTTAAAATTGAAGGAAGGATGAAATCTGTCGAATATGCTGCGGGAGTAACCGCTCTTTATCGAAAATATATCGACGTTTACATGGAAAAAGGGTATTTGCGTGTAGACAAACAGGATTATGAATGTCTGCTGCAGACCGGAAACCGCAGCGGATTTACAAGTGGTTATTACAATAAGCATAACGGTGCGGATATGATTACAATGACACATCCAAGATACAAAAAAAGCGTCGTATTCGATCAACATAAAAGCTATGCGTATGAGAAAAAGCTTGCAGTACAGGCATCCGCTCGTTTTAAAATCGGCGAACCGGCGGTATTTACCGTATCTTCTCGTGGGTGTTTGGTATCGGCAGAGCATGGCGTTGTACAGGCAGCACAAACACAGCCGGTAAGTAGGGAAATGATCCTGACACAGCTTTCCAAAACTGGAAACACGCCGTTTAACATCGAGCAGATCGAGATACAGATGGATCCAAATGTCTTTTTGCCGAAGCAGATGCTTAACCAGCTCCGCCGCAAGGCGCTTGGACAGCTGGAGGAGCAAATGTTGGAGCAAAGCCGCAGAACTGTGCCGGATGCGGTAGCTGAGCAAAAGCCGCTGCAGCAGGATGCTGCTCAAAAAAACGATAACAAGGATACAGATGCCAGGGTTAATTTTACAGCTGCAGTAGAACAGGCTGCACAGCTTTGCGCTGTTTTGGAACAGGAATGGATCCGTCGCGTTTATTTGGACAGTTCCATGTATAGACATGAGCATTTTACCACACAATTAAAAGAACATATCGCTCGTATTCATGCGGCAGGAAAACAGGCATTTTTCATTCTGCCTCCGGTACTGCGTAGTAAAACGGCTGCTTTTTACAAAGAACGGTGGCAGGATATTTGTAACAGCGGAGTGGACGGCTATCTTGTAAAAACGATGGATGAATTAGGTTTTTTGGAGCAGATGCAAGCGGATAAACAATGTTGTGTTTTAGACCATAGCCTGTATACGTATTCGAATGAGACAAAAGAGAGCTATTGCAGATGCGGGTGGAGCTTTGATACGGTTCCTTTGGAATTGAATAAAAAGGAATTGTTTGCAAGAAATAATACTGCAAGCGAGCTGATTGTTTATGGATATTTGCCATTAATGACCAGTGCACAGTGTATCAAAAAAACAATGGGACGCTGTACAAAGACCAATGGCATTTGTTATTTAAAAGACCGTTATGCAAAGGAATTTGCGGTTCGGAATGTCTGCAATGAATGTTATAATACGATATATAACGCACAGCCGATGTCACTGATCCAGCTGGCAGATGAAATTGTGAAGCTTCATCCGGCTGCATACAGGTTATGTTTTACAACCGAATCCAAACAGATGGTAAGCCAGATTTTGTATTGTGTCAAAACATCATTTTTTGAACGGCAGACAACAGATCTTATGTCTGTTATTGGTGAATATACAAATGGCCACTATAAACGTGGAGTAGAGTAGGAGAAAACATGGAACATCTGATCATAGAATTGTCAAAATATTTGATGATCTTTTTATTTGCATGTTATACCTTTACTTGTTATCATGCATTAAATGGAAAAAAATCTCAAAGACGGCTGAAGCGGATTTTGAGAAAACAGGCAAAACTGATCTTTTTGATTCACTTAAATGCATTTGCTGTTATTTTTGCTGTGCAAAAGACAGTAAATGTACTGATTGCTTATGTGATGCAGGCAGCCTTGCTTGGCTGTATTTTGATTATTTATAAATACATCTATAAACGTGCCAGCGGGCTTGTTGTCAACAATATGTGTATGCTGCTGGCTATTGGATTTGTAATATTATACCGTCTTCACCCGGACAAGGCGGTACGGCAGTATGAGATTGCGGTAGCGGCGGTGGTCGTTACAATGATTATTCCATTTTTTATCCATAAACTGCATTTTCTGGACAGGCTGACATGGCTGTATGCGGTCGTCGGCATCGCGCTGTTAGCGACAGTTGCAGTACTTGGTTCGGTAAGCTATGGAGCAAAGCTTTCGTTTCAGGTTGCAGGCATTGCAATCCAGCCATCCGAATTTGTAAAAATCCTGTTTGTATTTTTTACCGCATCCATGTTTGCCAAATCTACACAGTTTTCGCAGGTATGCAAAGCGACGATGGTAGCAGCCGTACATGTGCTGGTACTCGTTGTATCCAAAGATCTTGGAGCTGCGCTTATTTTTTTTATTACGTATCTCGTGATGCTGTACGTAGCAACCCGCAATCCGTTTTATTTTATCAGCGGGCTTGTAAGTGGAAGTGCAGCCTCTATCTTGGCTTATCAACTGTTTCGCCATGTAAGGGTACGTGTAACGGCATGGAAAGATCCACTGTCTGTCATTAACGATGAGGGCTATCAGGTATGTCAGTCATTGTTTGCGATCGGTACCGGAGGATGGTTTGGCATGGGATTGTATCAGGGGATGCCAAATAAAATCCCGATTGTGGAAGAAGATTTTGTATTTGCGGCAGTCTCAGAGGAACTAGGCGGTATTTTTGCAATCTGTCTGATTATGGTATGCGCCAGCTGTTATTTGATGTTTTTAAATATCGCGATGCAGATGCACGATCAGTTTTATAAGCTGATTGCGTTAGGGCTTGGTACGGTATACGGATTTCAGGTATTTTTAACAGTGGGCGGCGTAACGAAATTTATCCCATCCACGGGCGTAACGCTGCCGCTTGTAAGCTATGGTGGAAGCTCCTTGCTCAGCACGTTTATTATATTTGCAGTGATTCAAGGACTATATATTTTAAGAGAAGATGGAGAAGAGTTTGACGAAAGGTTAGATTCATGAACAAAAATTCAGTAAATAGAGATTCGGTAAAAAAGGATTCTATAAAAAAGAGCAGCATGAAAAACAGTGAAAGAAAAACCAGTGCCAGAAAAAGAGATACTATAAAAGAAAGTTCGATAAAAGAAAGTTCGATAAAAGAAGGTTTGATAAAAGAGAAATCGATAAAAGGACGTTTTAGGAAGGCAGATCTGGAAGAAGCGGAAGAAAAGCAGCGCAAGAGGGAGGTTGAAAAACTCCTGAGTGAACAGTACCGGCAGGAAAAATCAAAAAAACGTACAGAAGCAGAACAGATTTCACAAAAACAAAATTCCAAGCGTGGAATGAACTATACTGCACAAGGTTTATTGAGCCATGTAAAGGAGTATGATAATAAAAAGCAGAAATATCCGGTGAAAAATTCAGTCAGAAACCGGGAATTTGCGGTCGTTACTTATTTATTTCTTGCGATATTTTTAGGGATGATTGCATATTTTACTTATTTTCAGGTTGAAAAAAGTGAGGCGTTTATCAATAGTTCTTATAATGCCAGACAAGATGCATTTGCAGACCGCATACGCAGAGGTGACATTTTATCCGCACAGGGAGAGGTACTTGCAACGACAAATACTGCATCGGACGGCACCGAATCCAGAAGTTATCCATATGGCAGGATGTTTGCACATGCAGTTGGGTTCAGCACAAACGGGAAATCGGGCATTGAATCTCTGGATAATTTCCAGCTGCTTCGTTCCCACGCTTTCTTTTTGGAGAAAATATGGAATGAACTGCAGGATAAGAAAAATATTGGTGATACAGTTGTAACAACATTAGAGCTGCATGTACAAAAAGCGGCATACGATGCACTTGGCAGCTATCAGGGTGCAGTCATTGCCATGCAGCCTTCTACCGGAAAAATACTAGCAATGGTATCCAAGCCGGATTTTGACCCTAACACGATCGCATCCGACTGGGACAGTATTACCGCATCCGACGGAAATTCCTCAGTGCTGTTAAATCGTGTGACACAAGGGTTATATCCTCCAGGTTCCACCTTTAAAATATTTACGCTGCTGGAATATATGAAAGAGAATAAAAACTATAAAGGCTATGCGTATCAGTGCGGCGGCAGCTTAACAGAAGATGGAAATGTGATTCATTGCTTTGGAAATGCCGTACATGGACAGGAAGATTTAAAGACGGCATTTGCTCATTCGTGTAATACTTCCTTTTCGAGTATCGGGTTGTCTTTAGACCTGGACAAATTTGCTGGGACAAATAAAAAACTGCTGTTTAATTCTGAACTGCCCTGTGATTTTCCGTATAAACAGAGCAGTTATACATTATCCTCCGGCGCATCTGCATGGGAAATTATGCAGACGTCCATCGGACAGGGAAAAACGCTTGTCACACCGTATCATCTTGCGCTTGTGATGGCTGCGGTAAATCATAACGGGGTATTAATGCGGCCATATGTGATTGATAAGGTGACCAATTACGAAGGAACGCTCGTGTCTGAAAATATGCCGCAGGTGTATGGGCAACTGCTTACAGAGAAAAAAGCAAAGACACTCAGACAGTATTTGCGGGAAGTCGTAACAAACGGAACAGCGACCGCATTAAACGGACAAAGCTATACAGCCGCCGGAAAGACCGGGTCAGCGGAATTTACAAGCGCCAAAGACAGTCATGCGTGGTTTACGGGATATGCATCGAAAGAAGGAAAGGAAGATCTGGTTGTAGCTGTCGTTTTGGAAGGCGCAGGTACAGGAGGCGCTTATGCGGTGCCTGTTGCAAAAGCGGTTTTTGACGCGTATTTTCAATAGATAAGCACTCATATTTCATATTGCTTGCAGTCATTTATAACTTCCTAACCAAAAGAGTGAAGCCTATTGATAATTCAATAGGCTTTACACTCTTTTCATAACAGCAATATCAGCTTGCATGGCCTCAATTTTTGTAGTTTCTTTCGTATATTTTTTGCGGCAAGCTGATAATTTTCTGCTATAAATTGAATATTCTTAGCTGTAGTATTTTCAAGATGTAATTCAATGTTGGTTATGCGGTGTTTTACTTGTGCGTTATTTTATTTTTCAAAAAGTTGTAAAGTGGTGTTAAAATAATTTATATTCAAAAATCATTTATTTATCTACTTTCTTAATTTATTTTAATTATCATAACATAATGTCTTAAATTTGTAAATATGTAATGATGAAGTTCAAAGTGTGGAAGAACAAATGAGTAAAGATAAAAATAAGAGCAATTTTAAGCACTTTTAGTCTGAGCAGTAATAAATGTGACATTTATTTTGGAGATGTTTCACGAAAAGGAAGACTTTATGCGTAAGTTATTTGGGATTGTAACGGCTTTGCAAGAAACGATAGACGATTGGAGAGTAATTGTTTTTTATAATTTAAGAAGAAATAAAAAAAGGCACACGATTTTCTTGCATCAGAATCAAAAAAGGGGTATACTACTGATTAGCTATTTGTTTTCAGGTGAAGTTTTGTACCTGTAACAAGAACCACATCAGGAGGTGTTGTAATGATAGAAGCAACGAGTTGTGGTGGTGTGGTAATATTCCGTGGTAAGATTTTGCTGCTTTATAAAAACTATAAAAACAAGTACGAAGGATGGGTTCTTCCAAAGGGTACCGTTGAGCAGGGCGAGGATTATAAAGAAACTGCCTCTCGTGAGGTATTGGAGGAGACCGGTGTGAGTGCGGCGATTATCAAATATATTGGTAAAAGCCAGTATACCTTTAATGTTCCGGAGGATACGGTGGAAAAGGAGGTCCATTGGTATCTGATGATGGCGGACAATTATTACAGCAAGCCACAATGGGAAGAGTATTTTGTGGACTCCGGTTACTATAAGTTTCATGAAGCTTATCATTTGCTGAAATTTTCGAATGAAAAGCAAATATTAGAACAGGCTTACAATGAATATCTTAGTCTAAAGAAAAGTAATTTGTGGGGAAGCAAAAAATATTTTTAACGATTCGAAAGAACCGGGCAAAAGGACTGTGTATGCTCCAGTCCTTTTGTAAAGGGCCGGTGTATCCACATATATCCATTTAAGGATGAATATACAAACGGTAATGTTGGGCTGGCTGATGCTAAAAGCGGGAATGCCGCAAGGAGTCTGGATGATTTGGTATGAAAATTTATATATTGGGGAAAGTATCTCTAAGAAAAAAGCAAAAATCAGACGTTTAAAATGGAAGATCAGTCATGATAAATGTTTTACAAATGCCTTTGTCATTGTGCTGTGCAGATATGAGAATAATTTGCTGGAAATTATTCCGGCCAGAGAGCTTCGCCAAAAAGTTTATCCGAAGCAGAATTTGTATATCGTCGGACTGGCGAAAGGTTATGAGGACGCGCTGGAGACGGCAGCAAAGATTGTGATAGATGTATATAAGAAAACGGGCGAATTTCAGGTGAAACGGTATATTCTGCAGCAAAAGGCAGGTGGCGGTACATGATAAAAGCAATAGGAATGTTTTTGCTGATGCTGTTAAAAATAGCAGGCTGGACGCTGCTGATCCTGCTTATCATTCTGCTTGCAGCGTTATTACTTATTTTATTTGTTCCGGTACATTATGATGTATTGGCAAAAAATGAGCGGAGTATGGAATCCAAGCAGAAGAATCCGGCGGCTAATTTACGGCTGCAGCTGAAAGTAAGCTGGCTGCTGCATCTGGTGTATATATCCATGCAGTATGGACCGGATGGGCTATCCAATCACATTCGGGTAGCCGGGATCGATATTCCAAAATTTCTGGCAAAACGCGCAGAAAAAAAAGAGAATCATAAAAAAAAGAAAGCTAAAAAAAATAAGAAAAGCAGCAAACAGGAATCTATAACAGATGAATCTTTGTTACAAGAATCATTGACAGAAAAAGCTATAACAGATGAATCTCGAATAAATGAATCTCAAACAAAAGAATCTCAAATGACGGAGTCTCAAATGACAGAATTTCCAACAGACGGATTTCAGGCAGAGAAAGAAACTTTCGTTCCGACGGAAGAGAACATACGTCAAATCGATTCAAAATCAGAGAAAGTAAAAAAGCAACTATTTGAGAATGATAAATCAGAAAGCAATAAACCTGGGCAGGATCATTTGGATCCAAACAACCAGAAACGAAATAAGTCAAAACAAAAAAAGCATGGGAATCGAAAACATGCGAAAATAAAACAGTCAAAAGAAAAAGAAAAAGAAAAACAAAATCAAAAGTCCAAACAAAGTATTTTGAGCAAAATCCGATCGCAGTTTCAGCGTTTTCATCAGGAGTTTACCGATGAAGTTAACCGTCATGCGTTGAGCCATTTATGGGCGGAGCTTTTAAAACTGCTGAAAAGTTATAAGCCAAGAAAGCTGAAAGCAGATATTTCCTTTTCTCTGGCAGATCCGGCGCTTACAGGGATGGCAACCGGTGCGATAAGCCTGATGCCTGTGATCTATCGCTACCCATGCAGTATTGCTCCTGACTTTACGTCGGAGAAATTGTATGTGGAAGGTGAAATTCTGGCGCGCGGAAGGGTGACAGTATTTGTATTTTTGCTTAGCCTGCTGCGGTTGCTTCGAGATAAAAAGTTTATGTATGTTGTGCGCAGATTGTTAAAACGAGGCGGCGCATAGTTTGCAATTCAAATGAGGTTAGGGTAGTATGCGCTTTATAGGTGCAGAAGAACAATGATTAGGAGGAAAACAGATGTCAGACAATAGTTTCAGTTCAACTGTCGCGTCCTTATTTAAAGGAATGGACAGCTTTATTACAACAAAAACTGTAGTGGGGGATGCCGTTCATATCGGGGAAACAATTATTCTTCCGCTCGTAGATGTTTCATTTGGTGTAGCTGCCGGTGCGTTTTCTGGAGAAAACAAAAATAACGGCGGCGGCGGTATGGGAGGAAAGATTACTCCAAGCGCTGTTTTAGTAATTCAAAATGGAACTACGAAGCTTGTGAATGTAAAAAATCAGGATGGTATTACAAAGATTTTGGATATGATACCAGATTTTGTAAACAAATTTACATCAAAAGACAAAAATAAAGAAGTAGATGTCGAGGCGCAGAAAAAAGCAGCGGATGAACTGGAAAGCCAGCTGGGAGATGCGCTGAACGAAAAAATATCTGAATAATTTGATATTTGAAATTATATTTCTTTTATAGTTTGATAATAAAAGAAGATTCATGAAAGAGAGATTTTGCTTTACGCAACAATCTCTCTTTTGGCTATACAAATACACTACCCGCAGAACAAGTTATAACCACAGATTAATAGTGCAAAAATAATGATTACTGCAAGCCATACACTTTCTAAAAATAACATAATGACCATGCCGACTGCAATCCAAAACATAGCGAATCCACATATTTTTTTCATGATTCCACTTCGATTCTTAATAAAGTATGTTGAAAAAAGATATTCTTTCTATATAGTATATGTGACAGCCTTCTGTTTAGTCCACAAAAGTTTGGCAGCGGGCACGTACGACAGCACAAAAAAGCTGCTTTCAGCGTCTTGCTGCAGCAGCCTTTTTCATACGTTCTAAAATCCTATGCTCTTTCAACTTTACCAGATTTTAAGCAGGAAGTACAAACATATAATCTTTTTGTAGCTCCATTCACCTTGCATCTGACAGATTTGATGTTTGGTTTGAACATTCTGTTAGATCTTCTATGTGAATGGCTCACATTGTTGCCGAAAAGAACGCTTTTTCCACAAACGGAACATTTAGCCATAGGAACACCTCCTTGCGTGATCAAGTGTTTTAAATTCTTAAATCTGACAGGTTTTTCAGACTTACAACATGATTATTCTATCAGAAGAGATACACAAATGCAAGGAGAAATTCCAGAAAAATTCAATTTTTTTGAATAATGTAAAAATTATGTTTTCTTTTTGGTCAAAAGCGGTTATAATATTTTCTAACTAGTTTTTTTATGAATTTATGAAAATGATTGGAGGTATGCTATGAAAGGGCAGTTTGAAAACGAATATGGCAGGGTGGTCATCGGAAGCGAAGTAATTGCAACTTATGCGGGATCGGTTGCAGTAGAATGTTTTGGTATTGTAGGAATGGCTGCGGTAAATGTAAAAGACGGCATTGTCAGATTACTGAAAAAAGATTATCTGACGCATGGTATAAATGTAGTCATTGAGGAGAACAATGAGATTACGATTAATTTTCATGTAATCATTTCCTATGGTGTCAGTATCAGTACAGTGACAGACAATTTAATCAGTACGGTTAGATATCGTGTAGAAGAATTCACAGGAATGCACATCAAAAAAATCAACATTTTTGTTGAAGGCGTGCGCGTGATCGATTAAGGAGGAGTTGGAAGTGGAGATCAATTCAATAAATGCTGCGGTTTTGGCAAAAATGTTTTTAAATGGAGCAAAAAATCTGGAAGCGAAAAAAGAATGGATTAATGAGCTGAATGTCTTTCCGGTTCCGGATGGAGATACCGGGACCAATATGTCTATGACGATTCTTTCAGCGGCCAAGGAAGTAAGCGCGCTGGAACAGCCGGATATGGCATCGATTGCGAAAGCGATTTCTTCCGGGTCACTTCGTGGTGCGAGAGGAAATTCAGGCGTTATATTATCTCAGCTGTTTCGCGGATTTACAAAGGTGATCGCAAAGGAGCAGGAGATTACGGTTCCGGTTTTGTCTGCTGCGTTTCAAAAGGCAGTAGAAACTGCATACAAGGCAGTTATGAAACCAAAGGAAGGCACAATTCTAACAGTTGCAAGAGGAGCCGCAGATAAGGCTGCTCAAATGGCAGAAGAGACAGAGGACCTTGTCTGTTTTTTGGATGAAGTAATCAAAGAAGCAGAGCGTGTTTTGAAAAAAACACCGGATATGCTTCCAGTACTTAAGCAGGCAGGTGTCGTAGACTCTGGCGGGCAGGGGCTTGTTGTAATCCTGCAGGGGAATTATGACGCGCTGCTTGGCAAGGAGATCGATACGGCGATTGAAACAGGGCCGGCGGCAGAGGTTCGAAAGATTACAAAAGAGACAGAGGCGGAGATTAAGTTTGGCTATTGTACGGAATTTATTATTGTATTGAACCATCCGCTGACAGATCATGCAGAGCGTAAATACAAAGCATTTTTGGAATCCATTGGTGACTCGATTGTGGTTGTAGCTGACGATGAAATCGTAAAGACCCATGTACATACCAATGATCCGGGACTTGCGATCCAGGAAGCATTGACACATGGTTCTTTGAGCAGGATTAAAATCGACAATATGCGTGAAGAGCATCAGGAACGTCTGATTAAAGACGCACAGAAGCTTGCGGCACAGCAGGCAGCGCAGGCAGCAGAGCCGTTAAGCGAACAGGAAAGCGAGTATAAAGATATCGGTTTTATCGCAGTATCGGTTGGAGAGGGATTAAGCGAAGTTTTCCGCGGACTTGGCGCCGACTATATGATCGAAGGCGGACAGACGATGAATCCAAGTACGGAAGATATTTTAAATGCAATTGCAAATGTACCAGCAGATCATGTGTTTGTACTGCCAAATAATAAAAATATCATACTTGCAGCAAATCAGGCAGCGGCTTTGTCCGAAGAGAAGCAGGTGCACGTCATACCGACAAAGACGATTCCACAAGGAATAACAGCACTCATTAATTTTATTCCAGAGCAGACGGCAGAGGAAAACGAATCACGTATGCTGGATGAGATTAAAAATGTAAAAACCGGGCAGGTAACCTATGCTGTACGAGACACAGTGATTGATGATAAGGAAATCCGCCAGGATGATTATATGGGAATCGGCGATAAGACAATTCTTGCAGTTGGCAAAGAACTAGAGCAGGTAACGCTTACGATGGCGGAAAGCATGATTGACGATGATTCTGCAATTGTCAGCATCTATTATGGAGAAGAAGTCAAAGAGGATGACGCAAATGCGATTGCAGAAAAGATTATGGCAAATCACGCCGATCTTGAGGTAGAAGTACAGTATGGCGGACAGCCGATTTACTATTATCTGATCTCGGTAGAATAGGCTGGTGGTTTCCATGGAGATTACGACACCTATCAACGTTGTAAAGGGCGTGGGAGCAAAGACGGAACAGTTGTTTCAAAAAACAGGAGTATACACCATCGGTGATATACTCCTTCGTTTTCCAAGAGAATATACGAAGTTCCCGATACCGGTTGAAATCAGCAAAGCGGCTGTAGGGCACAAGCAGGCGGTCATTGTCCGTGTGGATGCACCTGTGATCGTAAAACGGACAAGATCCATGCAGATAGCGATTTTAACGGCTATGCATCAAAACCAAAAAATGGAATGTATATGGTTTCGAATGCCATATGTGCGTAACACGCTGGTCAAAGGCCAGACATTTATTTTATATGGAACGGTACAAGACAAAAGCGGTCTGCTTTCGATGGAGCAGCCTGTGATCTATACGCAAGAACAATATCAGGCGGTTGCTGATTCCCTACAGCCTGTTTATGGCCTGACCATGGGACTTACTAACAACCTGTATAAAAAGACGCTGCGCCAGGTTTTGGATGCAGGAATGTTACTTCCAGATTATTTGCCTGCGGAAACAAAAAAAACATTTGGATTGGCAGAATACAATTATGCAGTTTCCCAGATTCATTTTCCAAAAGATTTTGATGCATTGACACAAGCGAGGAGACGCCTTGTATTCGATGAATTTTTTTTGTTTTTATTATATATGCATCTGCAAAAAGAACAAGGGCAAAAACTCAAAAATATCTATCGGTTTCAAGATAACGACCTGATCTCTCCGCTGTTAGAAAAGCTTCCTTACACGCTGACAAATGCCCAGCTGCGGGTATTAAAGGACATTCAAAAGGATCTGCATGGGCCTTATATTATGCAGCGGTTGATACAAGGAGACGTTGGCTCCGGTAAAACAATCGTAGCATTTTTGGCCATGTATCTGGCATCTGCAAACGGCTATCAGTCAGCGATTATGGCGCCGACGGAAGTGCTTGCTGCGCAGCATTATGAGACGTTTGAACAGTACATAGAGCTGTTTGGCATAAAAACACATCTCGTTTTGCTGACAGGTGCTATGACGGCAAAACAAAAACGCAGGGCTTATGAGCGGATGCAGCTGTTTCCAGATGCAATGATTGTCGGTACTCATGCGCTGTTTCAGGAAAAAGCGGTTTATGACAATCTTGCACTTGTTATTACAGACGAGCAGCATCGGTTCGGCGTCAGGCAGAGAGAAACTTTTTCGTTAAAAGGAGAAAGCCCGCATATTCTTGTAATGAGCGCAACTCCGATTCCGCGTACACTGGCTATTATTTTATATGGTGATTTGGACATATCCGTCATAGATGAAGTTCCGGCCAGACGGCTTCCGATTAAAAACTGTGTCGTTGGCAGCGGCTGGCGTCCAAATGCATATGAATTTATACGCAAAGAAATTGAAGCTGGACATCAGGCATATGTAATTTGCCCGCTTGTGGAAGCGAGTGAAAATGCAGAAGGGGAAAATGTCATAGACTATAGCGAAAAACTCAAACAGGCGCTTGCCGATGACATAGAGGTTGCTTTTTTGCATGGAAAAATGCGTGCAGATATGAAAAACAAAGTCATGGAAGCATTTGCGGCAAATGAAATACAGGTGCTTGTATCAACGACAGTAGTCGAGGTTGGCGTAAACGTGCCGAACGCAACTGTTATGATGATTGAAGACGCACAGCGGTTCGGACTGGCGCAGCTGCATCAGCTGCGCGGACGTGTAGGCCGCGGAGAGGCACAATCTTATTGTATTATGATAAATACGTCAGATGCAAAAGGAGCCGGAAAAAGATTGGATGTGCTGAATAAGACGAATGATGGATTTCAGATTGCGAGCGAAGATTTAAAACTGCGCGGTCCAGGAGATTTTTTCGGCATACGTCAAAGCGGGGATATGGAATTTCAGCTGGCAGATATTTATCAGGACGCTAAAGTGCTGCAGCAGGCTCAGGACGAAGTAAAAAGAATCCTTTCCATCGACAGAGAGCTTGTATTACCGGAGCATGAAGGAATTTTGCGAAAGGCAGAGGAGTATTTTGAAAGACAGATGGAAAGGTTAAATTTATAAAAAAAGAACTGCTGCACTTAGATTTTAAAAATCTTTTTAAACGATCTTAGTGCATCAGTTCTTTTTTGTTTGCCAAAGCAAGTGAATTTCATATTCCTGTGAATGATAAAAATCTGATGCTATGGCATGCGCAGGCAGTTTCTTAATAAAATGAATCTAAGATTATTCTTCCCCTGCCATCTGTTTTTCTTGGGCTTCAATCATCTTTTTCACCATATAACCACCCACGGAACCGTTCTGACGGGAAGTTAAATCACCGTTATAACCTTTTTTCAACGGCACACCGAGTTCATCTGCGACCTCGTATTTGAAACGGTTTAATGCTTCCTTTGCTTCTGGTACTGCGTTTTGATTAGAATGATTACTCATAGTTAATTGCCTCCTTTATCCTGAGTGTTGTAAACATGTTTGTTTACAAGACTATTATGTCCGCAATAAATTTTCTTATTCTGGTGATGACAGGCAGGAGAGGAAGATTGTGGAAATTTTACACAAGCATACGGGCGGCAAGGAAATATTATTGAAAATAACTTGCGGTATTTGTATATTTACGATACAATGCCGTAGAAGGGAACAGTTTGGTGGCCTGAACTGTTATTAGAAGGGAGTGAAAGTTTTGGCTTTTGATGGAATCGTAATTGCAAATTTAGTATCAGAACTTAATCAGGTTGTGCTTCATGCACGTATATATAAAATTGCTCAGCCGGAGAAGGATGCGCTACTTTTGACTTTAAAAAGTTCCTGTGGGCAGAAGCGGCTGTTTTTATCTGCAAGTGCATCTTTGCCGCTTATTTATCTTACAGATACGAATAAACCAAGTCCTATGACAGCCCCCAATTTTTGTATGCTACTGCGCAAGCATATCGCAAACGGGCGGATTGTAAAAATCTGGCAGCCGCAGATGGAGCGTATTATACATTTTGAAATCGAACATTTGGATGATCTGGGCGATGTACGTAAAAAAACACTTACGATTGAACTGATGGGAAAACACAGTAATCTGATATTCACAGATGAAAAAAACAGGATCATTGACAGTATTAAGCATGTATCCGCACAGGTCAGCTCTGTACGGGAAGTTTTGCCGGGACGGGATTATTTTATTCCAACACAAGGAAAACTTAATCCGCTTTTTACAGATGAGTCACAATTTCAATCGCAAGTGCTTAACAAACCACTGACAGCAGCAAAAGCCATATATACTGCATATACCGGAATCAGCCCATGTATAGCCAACGAAATCTGTTATCGGGCAGGACTGGACGGCGATGCACCGACAGCCAGCTTTGGAGAAGAAGAAAAAAGACGGCTCAGCGATCAGTTTTTACAGATGATGCATGATATCAAGGAAGAAAAATTTTATCCGAATATTGTTTTTGAAAACCGCAGGCCGTTTGAATTTTCGTCCGTGCGGCTAACACAATATCAGCATTTGGAACGGGAAGATTCAACTTCTGTCTCTGCAATACTTGAACATTTTTATGCTGCGCGTGATACGTATACAAGAATCCGGCAAAAATCCGTAGATCTTCGAAAAATTACATCAACCGCACTGGAGCGCAGTCATAAAAAATATCAGCTTCAGCTCAAACAGTTAAAAGATACGGAAAAAAGAGATAAATACAAAGTATACGGAGAACTCATCAATACCTATGGATACGGTCTGGAAGAAGGCATAAAATCATTTGAAGCATTAAATTATTATACAAATGAAACGATACAAATTCCATTGGATCCACAACTGACTCCAATGGAAAATTCGAAAAAGTATTTTGAAAAATATAATAAACTGAAACGAACCTATGAAGCATTATCAGATTTGACCGTAGAGACAAAAGCAGAAATCGAACATTTGGAATCCATCGCTACGTCGCTTGACATTGCGCTTGACGAAGACGATCTGGTGCAGATTAAACAAGAACTGATCGAATATGGATATATTCGCCGTAAAGGCCACGATAAAAAACAAAAGATAAAAAGCAAGCCCTTTCATTACCGTTCCTCCGATGGATTTGATATTTATATAGGAAAGAACAACTATCAAAACGAAGAGCTGACGTTTAAATATGCAAATGGGGGAGATTGGTGGTTTCATGCAAAAAAAATGCCAGGTTCCCATGTCATCGTTAAAACAAATGGGCAGGAATTACCAGACCGCACATTTGAAGAAGCTGCTATGCTGGCAGGATATTACTCAAAAGGCAGAGAGGCGGAAAAGCTAGAAATTGACTATTTGCAGCGTAAAAACGTAAAAAAACCAAATGGATCGGCTCCTGGATTTGTTGTTTATTATACGAACTATTCAATGACGATTCATCCAGATATTGCGGGGATAGAGAGGCTTGCGGATTAAGAAGATAGAACCGTGAAATTATAAAATATTTTCAAATTTTTCCAAGAAAAAATTGACTAATAACATTCAAATGTCTATAATAAGAGTATCTATGCAAATATATGCAAAAAGAAAGCAACGCAAAATCGGCAACCCCAATTGGAGGGAACAAAGATTATGATAAAGAGCATGACCGGGTTTGGCAGATACGAGGCTGTCAAAGACAAGATGAAGATTACGGTAGAGATGAGGGCGGTCAATCATAGATATTTGGATATTAGTGTCCGAATACCGAAAAAACTCAGTAATTTTGAAAGCGCCATCCGTTTGATTTTAAAAGAATATATCCAAAGGGGCAAAGTAGATGTCTTTGTCTCTTATGAAGATTTTTCAGAAACGGAATGTGCGTTGTGCTATAATGAGTTTCTTGCCGGAGAATATTTGAAATATCTGCGTCAGATGGCAGAGACGTTTCAGGTCAGGGATGATATTACAGTTAGTACATTGGCCAGGTTCCCGGATGTTTTTACGATGCAGGAGCAGGATGCGGATGAGACACAATTAAAAGAAGATTTGGAAGAAGCAGTGCGCAAAGCTGCTGAATTATTTGTGGATTCCAGGACGAAAGAAGGAGAAAACCTGAAAAATGACCTTTTAGGAAAGCTGGATGAGATGCTGGAAGATGTTCGTTTTATTGAGGAGCATTCTCCGCAGATTATTGAGCAGTATCATGAAAAGTTAAAAGCAAAGGTAAAAGAACTTCTTGGGGATAAGCAGTTAGATGAAAGCCGTATTGCGGCAGAAGTTACGATCTATGCAGATAAAGTCTGTGTAGATGAGGAAATTGTCCGTCTGCGCAGCCACATTGAATCCGTGAAAAAAGAACTGCTGACAGGCGGAAGTATTGGAAGAAAGCTGGATTTTATTGCACAGGAAATGAACCGTGAGGCAAATACGATTTTATCAAAGACGAGTGATCTTGCGGTATCGGATACTGGCATTGAGTTAAAGACTTCGATTGAGAAGGTGCGGGAACAGATCCAAAATATTGAGTAAGAAGTTTGGTAAAGGTGATCTGCAATGTCAAAATTAATGAATATCGGATTTGGGAATGTCGTTAATACAGATAAAATCTTATGTATCATTACCCCGGATTCAGCTCCGGCAAAACGCCAGGTTCAGCGGGCAAAAGAGGAAAACAGGCTGATTGACGCTACACAGGGACGCCGTACAAGATCGGTTATTTTTACCGTTAATCAGGTTGTTATTATTTCTGCACTGCAGCCGGATACGCTTGCCGGCCGTTTTGGAAATGAAGAACGTATATTGGAAAAATAATGGAAGATAGATTGTAACAGATTGGATTTGAGTGTTACAGCAGATTTGAAAGGAGATCAATCAATATGATACATCCATCTTATGTGGAATTAATGCAGGTTGTAAACAGCGACCAGACAGAAATTGGGGAAGAACCGGTCATTAACAGCAGGTATTCGATTGTAATTGCTACAGCCAAACGTGCCAGACAGATTATTGGCGGAGATGAACCGATGATTACAAAAGCTGCAGGCAGAAAGCCTTTATCTGTTGCCGTACAGGAGCTATACGAAGGGAAAGTAAAGATCGTCGGAGAGGATGATATGGCAGATAAAGTGAATGAGGAGAGTGAGGGAAGTGAAACAAACGAAAACAGTGGAATAAGCAATAGTGCCGGGATTTCAGAAATTACGCAGGAATATGCAGATCATTAAAATCTGCATATTTGTATGATTGGAACAGAGGGTTGTGCCTGCCGCACAACCTTTTTTACAAGGAGAAGGTTTTTATATGGAAGAAATGGATGTTAACAGCATATTTTTCGTTTCACTTGGATGTGATAAAAATTTGGTAGATTCTGAGTTTATGCTCGGAACGCTGCAGGAAAACGGCTGGATGATTACAAATGATGAAAAAAAGGCGGATATTATTATCGTCAATACTTGTTGTTTTATTCATGATGCCAAAGAAGAAAGTATCCAGACGATTCTTGAAATGGCAGATTATAAAAAAACGGGTAAATGTAAAGGACTACTCGTGACAGGCTGTTTGGCACAGCGGTATCAGCAGGAAATACGCAAGGAAATACCGGAAGTGGATGCTGTTTTGGGTACGAATTCTTATGATGACCTTGTACATGCTTTACAAGAAGTATTAGAAGGCAAGACGTATGAAAATTTTCAAACGTTAGAAACGATACCAGGGCAAATGCATCACAAAAGAAGTATTACAACAGGCGGACATTATGCATATCTTAAAATCGCAGAGGGATGCAACAAGCATTGTACGTACTGCATTATTCCGTCAATTCGCGGCAATTACCGCAGCATTCCGATGAAAGAGCTGCTTTGGCAAGCAGAGCAGTTAGCAGAAGCAGGAGTGAAAGAGCTGATTTTGATCGCTCAGGAAACGACATTGTATGGGATAGATTTGTATGGAGAAAAATCATTAGACAAGCTTTTAGATGAACTGAATCAGATAAAAGGGCTGTGCTGGATCCGTATTTTATACTGTTATCCAGAAGAAATTGACGACAGGCTGATTGCAGCGATCAAAAGGAATGACAAAGTCTGCCATTATCTGGACATGCCGATTCAGCATGCGAATCATGAGATTTTACGGCGTATGGGACGACGGACAAGCAAACAAGAGATTCAAACGATTGTAACAAAATTACGCAGAGAAATACCGGATATCTGTCTGCGGACAACTCTTATTTGCGGATTTCCGGGAGAAACGCAGGCACAGCATGAAGAACTGATGGAATTTATCAATGAAATGGAATTTGATCGTCTGGGAGCTTTCACTTATTCACCGGAAGAGGGGACTGCAGCAGCAGAATTTTCAGAGCAGGTCGAAGAGGAGATCAAGCTCACCTGGCAGGAAGAAGTCATGGAATTGGAGCAGGAAATTATTTTTGACAAGACTGCAGATATGAAAGATCAGATCATTTGGGCATTGGTAGAAGGAAAGCTTTCCGATGAAAATATTTATGTGGCAAGAACGTATCGTGATGCACCGGACATTGACGGTTATGTGTTTATATCAGAGCTAGATAAGGAGCTGATGACCGGGGATTTTGTCAAAGTACGTATTACGGGTTCTTTGGATTACGATCTGACGGCGGAATATCTGCCATAAGAGACGGGTTGCTATTTCTATATAAGGAGGGGAGACTATGAACCTGCCAAACAAACTTACGCTGCTGCGTGTAATCTTGATACCATTTTTTGTGCTTTTTTTGTTGGCACCGGCTTTTGCGGATCAGGGAAAATATATTGCGACAGTTGTTTTTATTGTAGCAAGCCTGACAGATCTGTTTGACGGAAAAATCGCACGAAAATACAATTTGGTGACAAATTTCGGCAAATTTATGGATCCGCTTGCGGATAAACTATTAGTATGTTCTGCACTGATTTGTCTTGTTGATATGAAAAAGCTTGCGTCTTGGATTGCAATTATCATTATTGCGAGAGAATTTATTATCAGCGGTTTTCGTCTGATTGCAGCAGAACAGCAGATTGTAATTGCGGCAAGCTATTGGGGTAAATTTAAAACCACATTTCAGATGTTGATGATTATCGTATTAATATTGGATATTCAAAATGTTTTTTTTGTGGTCATTGGGGTAATACTGACATATGTTTCACTGGCTCTTACAGTAATTTCATTAGTGGATTATTTGTATAAAAATAAAGAAGTTATGAAAGAACAAAATTAAATATAAAATAAATTGTTTTGCTTGTTAACATATTTGGCTATCGGGTAGAAAAATAAAATAAAGATTTTGGATAGTGGGTGAAAGGGGAACTATGAATAAAACGTATGAAAAAGAATATTCACTGGAAGAACGCGTTGTATCATTGTTAAAGCAGCGTGGATATACAGCTACTACGACAGAATCGTGTACCGGCGGTTTGCTGGCCGGAAGGCTGTTAAATGTTGCAGGTGCATCCGAAGTTTATAAAGAAGGATACATTACGTATTCGAATGAAGCAAAAATAAAACTGCTTGATGTCTCTCCAAAGACATTAGAAGCATATGGCGCAGTCAGCGAACAAACCGCACTGGAAATGGCACAGGGGGCAGCCGAACAGGCGGGAACGCAGGCTGCGCTCGCAACAACCGGGATTGCCGGACCGGATGGAGGAACTTTAGAAAAACCGGTAGGACTTGTCTATATTGGCTGCTATGTCAATCATGTTACCGCTGTAGAAGAACATGTATTTGCTGGAGAACGTGCGCAGGTACGTAATCTTGCAGTAGAAGCTGCTCTGAATCTTTTGGAACGGATGCTTTGCGGCGTCGGCTGATCCTTAGCTAATCAAAGGAAGATATAATAGAATCAGGAGTTAACTATGAGAATTATTGCAGGAACGGCCAGAAGTTTGCCATTAAGATCAATAGAAGGAAGAGATACGCGGCCGACAACAGACCGTATCAAAGAAACATTGTTTAATATTCTTCAGTCCGGTATTGCGCAAAGCAGTTTTTTAGATTTGTTTGCAGGAAGCGGACAGATCGGGCTGGAAGCTTTAAGCAGGGGAGCCGCACACGCAGTATTTGTGGAAAACAATAAAAAAGCCTGCGCCTGTATTGAGGAAAATATCCGGTTTACCCGCTTTGAAGAACGTTCCAGGCTGCTTGCAACAGATGTATTAAGTGCGCTGCGCACGCTAGAAGGAAATGAGTCGTTTGACTATATATTTATGGACCCTCCGTATCGTAGTTTGATGGAGCAGGATGTACTTGCATATTTGGCGTCATCGTCGCTGTTAAAGGAAGATGCGATCATCATCATTGAAGCGGCTATGGAAACAGATGTATCGTATTTGCAACAGCTGGGGTTTGTGGTTGTAAGAGAAAAAAAATACAAAACGAATAAACACATATTTGTGTCAAAAGAGGTCTGAGATGAAAAGAGCAATCTATCCGGGCAGTTTCGATCCGGTTACAAGGGGGCACCTTGATGTTATTGCACGTTCTTCGAGACTGGTAGATGAACTGGTCGTTGGTGTGCTGAACAACAGTGCAAAAAATGCATTGTTTTCCGTTCCGGAACGTGTTAATATGTTAAAAGAACTGATGATAGACTTTCCGAATGTAACGGTGGATGCATTTGACGGACTTTTAGTAGATTATGCAAAACGGATAGACGCTGCGATTATAGTCCGTGGTCTGCGTGCAGTTACTGATTTTGAGTATGAGCTGCAAATAGCGCAGACAAATCATGAAATCTATGCAGATATAGAAACCATTTTCCTGACGACACGTTTGGAGTATGCTTATTTGAGCTCTACGATTGTGAAAGAAGTCGCATCCTACGGGGGAGATATTTCGCGTTTTTTGCCGCCGCAGATTGTTGCACGCGTTTATGAGAAATATGGGATCAAAGATTTCGAGAAATAGAAGATTAAGGAGCAGTGCTTATGAGCAGTAAAATAGACCAAATTATAGAAGAAATAGAAGACTATATTGAAAGCTGTAAATTTCAGCCGCTTTCAAGTACAAGGATTCTAGTGAATAAAGAAGAAATGATGGAGCTGATTGCCGAGCTGCGGCAGCGGACGCCAGAGGAAGTAAAGCGTTATCAGAAGATGATAAGCAATAAAGAGGCTATTTTAGCAGATGCCCATGCAAAAGCAGAGACTATTATTTCACAGGCGCAGTTCCAAAAAAATGAATTGGTCAAAGAACATGAAATTATGCAGCAGGCTTATGCACAGGCCAATGAAGTGGTGTCTATTGCGCAGCGGCAGGCACAGGAAATTATGGATCAGGCAACGAACGACGCCAATGAGATCAGGCTTGGCGCTATCGGATATGCAGATTCTTTATTAAACTCGATTGAGGAGCTTTTGAACGGATCGCAAAGTATTTTTAAAACGAATTTTGCACAGTTAAGCGCTAATATGGAGCGTATGCTGGAAATTGTCTCTGCTAACAGAGCAGAGTTGGCGCCTTCTGAAATTTTCCAGGAATCAGGAACGGCACAGCAGATGGAAGAGGTTCCTGAAGTTTCCGAAAATATGGAACCAATGCAGGAACCGGAGCAGTAGATTTGTATCGTATGAAAATCAGAAAAAGATTACTGCAAGCAAAGAACTGATGGCTGTCTGTACCAGCCGGAAAATAAAATAAAAACGCATGGAGATACCAGTATTTTTTACCATGGAAGCAGTCTGGGCCAAACCGCTGAGTCCGCCAAATGCAGTGATACCTATGAGCAGCGGATATTTCAGTTCCATAGGATATGTATTACTTTGTGCTACGACATGGATTCCATTGGTGATTTCTGTTATGGAAGTAAAGAAGATATGAGCACCTTCATTGTCTCCGGCCATACGCATACATATTTGCGATAACAGTGAAAACAGCATGATATATCCACCTAGTTTAAGCAGTGTTTCAAACCCGTTCATGATTCCGGCATCGATGATTTGAAAATTCAAATTAGATCCAGATGCCGTATTTTTTTTGAGCGGGAGCGGCTTTACAAGGCGCAGCAGGAATAGTCCGCAAATGAGTGGAGGCAGATATAAAATAGCATAGGTAGTCCAGGTCTTATCATAGATGCCAAGAGATGCGATTAATAAATAGCTGCTGATAAATACTGGGCTGATGTTATTGCACATGGCGCACAAAATATTTGCTTCTGCTGTTGTGAGTTTGCCTTTTTTCAGCAAGTCAGCAGTTGTTTTGCTGCCCATTGGAAAGCCAAACAAAAAGCCGGATATGATAGGATAGGCAGCTTGTGGATGGTGAAAAAAAACGCGATTTAATACCGGGCTGGCAGCGCATATCATTTCGTCCAGATAACCGGAGTGAATGAGGATATTAGAAAAAATTGTAAACGGCAGTAGAGCCGGCAGGATATTTTCATACCACAGGATAAGGCCGTTTGAAGCAGCTTTTACGCAGTCATCCGGATAAATTAATATGAATAGGATCAACAGCATGATAATAAATATAGATAACCTTTTTTTCATGAGAGCACGTATTTTTTTTATTAGTATACGCGTCTATGGGAGGAAACATGAATCAAAAACGTATCTTTTGGATTATTTTGCTGTTTCTTATTGTTAGTCTGGATGTAAGTATGGTATGTAATCTGGAGCGCAGTTACAAAGGACAGAGACAGGAGTCTCAGTTGGCACAGGAAGAGGAAGCGCTTTCTACACTTCGCGCATTTGAGCTGCCACAAGATATTTATGAACAACTAGCAAAAAAATTAAAAACCGATTTTAAAATCAGAAACAATAAAGAGTTTTGCGAGAACATTTTGGCATATTTATTTTGCCATTCCGTAAAGCAATCTGAATTAAAACAGTGGCGCAGTCTGGAACAGGATGCTCAACCAAAGTTATATGAGTATTATATAAAAGTCATAGAAAATCTACTTGCTGACGCAGTCTGTTTTCCGGTTCCGGAAGCGATAGATAACAAAGAAGCTTTTGTAACGTATGAAAACAGCTGGCAGTCGGAACGTACTTACGGCGGTGCACGAGGGCATGAAGGCTGTGATCTTATGGCATCCGTTCCGCAGAGAGGATATTATCCGATTGTCAGCGTTAGTGACGGGACAGTTGAAAAAATGGGATGGCTGCCTCAGGGAGGCTATCGGATTGGGATACGCAGCAGGCATGGGGTATATTATTATTATGCGCATTTGGCTGAGTATGAAGAAGGAATTTCTGAAGGGACAAAGATTACGGCAGGACAGCTGCTTGGGTATATGGGAGATACCGGATACAGCGAAGTAGAAGGAACGACAGGAAATTTTCCGGTACACCTGCATTTTGGCATGTACCTGGATCTGGAAGGGCGAGGCGAGGTTAGCTTTAATCCATATTATTTGCTAAATATGCTTGAGAAAAAGAAACTGAAATATGTGTTTAATAACTAAAAATAAAATTTAGAATTTAGATTAAAAAGGAGGCTTCGTATGTCAGGGTTTTTGCCAATCTGCAGAGAAGATATGGATGCGCAGGGCATCAGACAGCTGGATTTTGTTTATGTGACCGGAGATGCATATGTAGATCATCCGTCCTTTGGCCATGCAGTTATCAGCCGTGTTTTGCAGGCACACGGATATAAGGTGGGAATTCTTGCACAGCCAGATTGGAAAGATCCGGGCAGTATTTCAGCCCTGGGTGAACCAAGGCTTGGCTTTTTGGTTACAGCCGGAAATATGGACTCCATGGTGAACCATTATAGTGTATCAAAAAAACGGCGCAGTATGGACGCATATACGCCTGGCGGTATCATGGGAAAGCGTCCGGATTATGCGACCGTTGTTTACTGTAAGCTGATACGAAGTGTATATAAACAAATTCCAATTATTATCGGTGGCATTGAGGCATCTTTACGAAGGCTTGGGCATTACGATTATTGGGCTGATAAAGTGAAACGTTCTGTGCTGTTGGATTCCGGTGCGGATTTGCTTAGTTATGGAATGGGAGAAAAGAGTATTGTCGAGATTGCGGATGCGCTTGACGCTGGGATACATGTATCAGATATTTCGTTTGTAAACGGGACGGTATTTCGCACAAAGGATTATGAGCTGGCTTCTGAGGACGCGCTGCAGCTGCCATCCTTTGATCAGATACGGATGGATAAGAGACAATATGCAAAAAGTTTTTATATGCAGTACTGCAATACAGATCCGTTTAGCGGGAAACGTTTGTACGAGACATATAAAGGCGGCTTATACGTCGTACAAAATCCCCCGGCAAAACCACTGAGTCAGATGGAAATGGATGATGTGTATGAGCTTCCATATATGCGTACGTATCATCCATCTTATGAGGCAGCAGGCGGGGTACCGGCGATTCGGGAAATACGATTTAGTCTGGTCAGCAGCCGCGGGTGTTTTGGAGGATGTAATTTTTGTGCACTTACCTTTCACCAGGGGAGGATTATTCAGAGCAGAAGTCACGCATCCATATTAAAAGAAGCCGAAATACTAACACACGAGCCGGATTTTAAAGGGTATATTCATGACGTGGGCGGACCGACTGCCAATTTCAGGCATCCGGCATGTGATAAACAGCTGATAAAAGGAGCATGTACAAACAGACAGTGTTTATTTCCTTCGCCATGTAAAAACCTGAAAGCAGATCATCGGGATTATATGGAACTGTTACGTAAGCTGCGCAGTCTGCAAGGCGTGAAAAAGGTGTTCATTCGATCCGGCATTCGGTTCGACTATTTGATTTATGACAAAGACCAAAGATTTTTAAGGGAGCTGTGTGAGTACCATGTCAGTGGACAGCTGAAAATTGCACCTGAACATATATCCGATACTGTGCTGCAAAAAATGGGGAAGCCTCCGGTAGAAGTTTATAAAAAATTTGTACATTCTTATGAAAATATGAATGCAAAAATTGGAAAGGAACAGTATTTGGTTCCCTATCTGATGTCTTCTCATCCAGGTTCCGGATTAAAAGAAGCAGTTGAACTTGCAGAATTTTTACGCGATATGGGATATACGCCGCAGCAGGTGCAGGATTTTTATCCGACGCCATCTACGATTTCGACTTGTATGTATTATACAGGATTGGACCCTCGGACTATGGAGCCGGTTTTTGTTTCTGTAAATCCGCATGAAAAAGCAATGCAGCGGGCACTGATACAATATCGCAATCCGAAAAATTATGATTTGGTTCGAGAAGCTCTTGTAAAAGCTGGCCGGACAGATTTAATCGGAGATGATAAAAAGTGTCTGATCGGGGCGCGTAATTACGCGAAATTAAGAGAAGAGCAACGAAATAAAGACAAACGAAAACAAAAAGCAGGAAGCATAAATAAAAATGAACGAAAACGTAAAGAAGAACAAGTGATAAAAGGCAAACGAAAGCATCAAGAGAAGCAAGCATCCAAAGGCAAACGAAAGCATCAAGAGAAGCAGGTATCCAAAGGCAAACATAAAGGATCAGGAGCTACCATAAAGGCGGGACAAGCATATGAAACAAATGGAAATAGGGGAAAATGAAGCCGGACAGCGCATTGATAAGTATTTGAAGAAACTGCTACCATATGCAGAAAGTAGTTTCATTTATAAAATGCTTAGAAAAAAGAATATTGTATGGAATGGAAAAAAGGCAGAAGGTTCCGTTCATCTTGCGGTAGGAGATATTGTGACTCTTTATTTGTCGGACGAAACGCTTAAAAAATTCAGTGCTGATAAAACTTTTTGGATTCTACCAGAAAATAAAAGAAAAAGTTTTCCAGACTTACAGGTACTTTATGAGGATGCAGATATTTTAATCGTAAATAAACCGGCAGGTATCCTTTCACAAAAAGCAGTTTCATCGGATGTATCTGCCAATGAATGGATCATTCAATATTTACTGGATACAGGAGCAGTCACACAACAGACACTAAAAACGTTCCATCCGTCTGTCTGTAACCGTCTGGATCGAAATACATCCGGCATACTTATTGCAGGAAAGACACTGCATGGTCTGCAAAAAATGTCTGCACAGCTGAAAGAACGTTCTTTGAAAAAATATTACCGCTGTATTGTGGCAGGTATATTAACAAAAGAACAGCATTTAAAAGGTTTTTTATATAAGGATACAAATAAAAATAAAGTCGAAATTTATCAAATAAAGGATTTAAACAAAAAGGATTTAAGCAAAAAGGATTTAAATAAAAAGGATTTTTACAAAAAGGATTTGAATAAAAACAGGAGAAATTTGCACAAGGACAGCCAATATATAGAAACAGAATATCGGCCGCTTGGATACGGTAAGGACTATACGATGTTAGAAGTCCATTTGATTACAGGACGTTCCCATCAGATACGTGCACATCTCGCATCAATTGGTCATCCGATTGCGGGGGATCCGAAATATGGAGACCGGGAATGGAATCAGAAATATTGCTCTAAAACGGGGTTGAATTATCAGCTGTTACACGCTTATCGGGTCGTACTGGAAAACGGACAGGAAATAGTGGCGCCTTTACCGGAACAGTTCTCTTTGTTTAAGATACAAAAAAATCAGATAAAATATTAAGATAAAAAACAGAAAAAATAGTATAGGTAAATGCAGCTTCAAGGAGAAAGTTATGGCGACATGGAATTCGCGCGGCCTGCGTGGCTCTGCGTTAGAAGAGTATATTAATCGGACAAATGAAAAATATCTAGAGCATGGCCTTGCACTGATTCAGAAAATACCAACACCGATTACTCCGATGAAAATAGACAAACTGACCCGCCATATTACACTTGCCTACTTCGATCAAAAAAGTACGGTGGACTATATCGGCGCTGTCCAGGGGATTCCGATTTGTTTTGATGCAAAAGAATGTCATACGGATACCTTTCCTCTTCAAAATATTCATGAACATCAGGTTGTTTTTATGGAAAATTTTGAAAAGCAGGGAGGGATTGCTTTTTTTCTGATTTTGTATTCTGCACGGGAAGAGTTTTATTATCTGCGTTTTGTAAAGCTGTTAGAGTTTTGGAAAAGAATGCAAAATGGCGGAAGAAAAAGCTTTCGTTATGAAGAATTAGAACCGGATTTTATTTTTCGATCGTCTGGTGGAGTATTGGTGCCATATTTGGATGAGATTCAGAAGGATTTATTGTTAAGAGATTGACAAACTTGTGCCTTTCTTTTATAATAAAAACAATTTTTGCTTTGCCGCATTACTGCATGAAAGCGTTTATGATGGCTTGGCATATAAAAAATGACTATACAAATGAGGGAAAAAACCGTATACTAAAATATAGGCTGCGTTTTCACGAGAAAACAAACAATAACATAAATCAAGGAGCAGACAAATGAAACAGCATTTACTGCATACCCCGGAAGGTGTCAGAGATATCTATCAGGGAGAATGCGAAAAGAAACTATATCTGGAAGATAAATTACACAATATATTAAAAACTTATGGCTATCATCCAATTCAGACACCGTCTTTTGAATTTTTTGATATTTTTGGGAAAGAGGTCGGTACGACAAAGTCGAAAGATTTATATAAGTTTTTTGACCGGGAGGGCAATACGCTCGTACTTCGTCCGGATATCACGCCTTCGATTGCACGCGTAGCGGCAAACTATTTTATGGAAGAATCCATGCCGATCCGTTTTTGCTATAAAGGGAATACGTTTATCAATACAGGGAGTTTGCAGGGACGTCTGAAAGAAAACACGCAGTTAGGAGCGGAGCTCATTGGTGATAATACGGTGGATGCTGATGCAGAGATTTTATCGATGGTGGTAGAATGCCTGCTTCATGCAGGCTTAAAGGAATTTCAATTAAGTGTCGGGCATGTAGGTATTTTGCAGGGAATGATGGAAGCGGCGGGCTTTGATGAAGAGGAAGAAGATATTTTATGTGATCTAATCAGCAATAATAACTTTTTTGGAGTCGAAAGCTTTATCGAAGCCAGACATCTGGATGAAGGGTTAAAACGTCTGTTTGGTGTAATTGGCAGGCTCTATCAGTCTGCAGAAGAATTTCAGGCGGTCCGTGCGGCAGCAGGGAACTATCCAAAGATTCAGGCAGCAATGGAACATTTGGAAAAGCTGCAGTCATTGTCCCTGCTTTATGGGATTGATAAATATATCAGCTTTGAGCTTGGTGTGATGAGCAGCTATAAATATTACTCCGGCATTATCTTTCATGGATATACATTTGGAAGTGGTGAACCGATCGTAAAAGGCGGCAGGTATGACCGTTTGTTAAAGCATTTTGGCAAAGATGCGCCAGCTATTGGATTTGTAATTGTGACAGATCAGCTTATGGCAGCACTGTCCAGGCAGCATATTGATACGCCGATGGAACACCTTGGTCAGCTGGTTGTATATGATGAAGCGCATCGGGAAGACGCAGTGATTTATGCAAGGAAGCAGCGGGCAGCCGGATGCAGTGTGGAATTGATTTTAAAAGTGTCCGGGCGGACAAATGCAGATTATGAAGCATATGCGAAACGCAGACAGATTGCAAGAGTACAGTTTATGGATGGAAACGAACCAGTCAAAATGTTTTGATGGATATGGATGGAGATAAGATTTATGGAAGAAAACAGATATTTGACATTTGCTCTTGGCAAAGGCAGGCTTGCCAAAAAGACATTGGCGCTGTTTGAAAAAATCGGTATTACCTGTGAAGAAATGAAAGATAAAGATACAAGAAAGCTGATTTTTGTGAATGAAGAAGAAAAAATGCGCTTTTTTTTGTCAAAAGGACCAGATGTGCCGACTTATGTGGAATATGGCGCTGCGGATATCGGAATCGTTGGAGAAGATACGATATTAGAAGAAAACCGTAAGATTTTTGAAGTGCTGGATCTTGGATTTGGCAAGTGCAGGATGTGTGTCTGCGGGCCCAATGAGGCAGGGGAGCTTTTGCAGAAACGGGAATGGATCCGGGTAGCTTCCAAGTATCCGAGAATTGCAAAAGATTATTTTTATAATAAAAAACATCAGACGGTAGAAATTATTAAATTAAACGGATCTATTGAACTAGCTCCGATCGTGGGTTTGTCAGAGGTGATTGTGGATATTGTAGAAACCGGTTCCACACTGCGTGAAAACGGGCTGCAGGTGTTGGAAGAAGTCTGTCCGCTGTCTGCCAGAATGGTTGTCAATCCGGTCAGTATGAAAATGGAACATGAACGCATCACCAGGCTGATTGCTCTTTTAAAAGAAGAGCTGAGCAAAGAAACGATTGAGACGAGATAAAACAGGGAGTGAATAGCATTGAAAATTGTAAAACTGACAAAAGAAACGACGAAAAATTTATTGGAAGAGCTGCTGCAAAGAAGTCCGAACAGCTATGGTGAGTATGAAAGCCGGGTTAATGAGATTATTGAAAATGTTCGGGCCAAACGGGATGAGGCAGTGTTTGACTATACGAAACGTTTTGATGGGGCACAGATTTGTGCAGAAAATATTTTGGTTACAAAAGATGAGATTCAGAAAGCTTATGAACAAGTGGATCCGTCTTTACTTAAGGTCATTCGTGCAGCGCTTGTGAATATCAGAAGCTTTCATGAAAAGCAGCGTCAGCAGTCCTGGTTTGCTTCTGAGGAAAATGGAATATTATTGGGACAAAAAATTACGCCTTTAAAAACGGCCGGTGTGTATGTTCCTGGCGGCAAAGCAGTATATCCGTCCTCGGTACTGATGAATATCGTTCCGGCGAAGGTGGCCGGTGTAGATCGGATTATTATGACTACGCCGCCGGATCAGAATGGGGACGTCTGTCCGTCTACGTTAGTCGCTGCAAAAGAAGCAGGTGCGGATGAAATTTACAAAGTCGGAGGTGCACAGGCGATTGCGGCGATGGCATTTGGTACACAGAGCATACCGCAGGTAGACAAGATTGTGGGACCGGGAAATATTTATGTGGCGCTTGCAAAAAAAGCAGTGTTTGGTTATGTCAGCATTGATTCTATTGCGGGCCCAAGCGAGATTTTAGTATTGGCGGATGAAACGGCAAATCCGGTATATGCCGCTGCGGATTTGCTTTCACAGGCAGAGCATGATGAGATGGCTTCTGCCATACTCATTACGACTTCGATGGAACTTGCACAGAAGGTTTCGAAAGAAACAGACCGGTTTTTAGAAAAGCTATCACGCAAAGAGATTATTCAAAAATCTCTGGATCGTTACGGGTACATTTTAGTAGCAGAAAGTATGGATGAGGCAATACAGGCTGCAAATGAAATTGCCTCGGAACATTTGGAAATACTTACAAAAGATCCGTTTGAGACGATGACGAAAATAAGAAATGCCGGGGCTATATTTGTAGGCCCATACAGCAGCGAGCCATTAGGAGATTACTTTGCAGGACCAAATCATGTACTGCCGACAAATGGCACAGCTAGATTTTTCTCAGCGTTGAGCGTGGACGATTTTATTAAAAAATCAAGTATTATTTCTTATTCCAGGGAGGCGTTGGAGCCGGTTTACAAAGATATTGTACAGTTTGCACAATCCGAACAGCTGACGGCACATGCAAACTCCATCAAGGTGCGCTTTGAAGACCAATGATTTGCGAAGAAATGACAATAATCATGGAATTTAAATAGTTGATTTAGAAATGAATAAGGATTTAAGGAACATCATGGTTAAGAAAACACGAATTTTGAAAATACGAATCTTGAAAATTTAAATTAAGAAAACAAAGATTAGTTTATAATAATTGATAGAAATAATTGATAGAAAGGTTTGTGCTATGGAACAGAAAATATTAGCGGCTACGTTATATTTAAAAGACGGAGTGCCCGTAAAGGGGCCGGATGATCTGACTCCTGCAGGAGATTTGAACTTTCTTGCAAAAGTATATAATGATGGCGGCATTGATAAAATATTTGTATTTGATTTGTCAAACGACGATCAGGAACATGAAAAAAATATACATGTGATCAGGGAATTAAATCGGCTGATAGAAATACCGACTTGCGGCGGGGGAAATGTAAACCGGCTGGAAGATATAAAAAAACTATTGTATGCAGGGTGTAAACAAGTGTTGATTAACGGTTCCAAGTCGTATTGCTTTGCGCTGGTGGATGAGGCATCTTCCCGATTTGGGCATGAAAAAATACTTGTATCTGTGAAAAACATAGATTTTGTTTTTAAACATAAAGAAGTTATCAAAGAAAAGATTCATGAAATGCTTGTTATGGAGCCTAAAATGCTGGATTCCATCGAAAATCTGACAGATACGCAGTATGTCGCACTCTGTGAAAAAAACGATTTGGAGCATATGTTAAATATTTTGCAGCGTGAACATTCCCGCGGCATTTACGGTTCGTTTTTAAATGACGTTGAAATCAATGCCATGGAGCTAAAATCAACACTTTCTGCGCATGGCATTAAAATGGATAATTTTGAGCCTGCATTAAAATGGAATGATTTTAAACTAAACGCGCATGGGCTGATTCCTGTAATTGCGCAGGATTACCGTACAGGCAAGGTACTGATGTTAGCCTATATGAATGAAGAAGCCTTTAACAAAACGATTACTACCGGAAAAATGACCTATTACAGCAGAAGCCGCAAAGAACTTTGGATGAAAGGCGCTACTTCTGGAAATATTCAGTATGTGAAAGTACTGACCGCGGACTGTGATAAAGACACGATTCTTGCAAAAGTATCCCAAGTAGGCGTAGCCTGTCACACAGGGCAGTACAGTTGTTTTCACAATGAGATCGTACATAAGGAATATATTGAACGGAATCCTCTGAAAGTCTTTGAAGATGAATACGCGATTATTCATGACCGTAAAATCCATCCGAAAGAAGGCTCTTATACAAATTATCTGTTTGATAAAGGATTGGATAAGATACTGAAAAAGGTTGGGGAAGAAGCGACAGAAATTGTAATTGCAGCGAAAAATCCGGACGCAGAAGAGATAAAATATGAAGCGGCTGATTTTCTGTATCATTTGATGGTATTAATGGTAGAAAAAGGATTGACCTGGGAAGATATTACAGGAGAGCTTTCACAGCGTTAAATGCTAAGTAATTTTACAACAGCATTAAAAAAATGGAATAGCAAGAACCTGTCTGCATAAAATATAACAAGTAAAACAGATTTGATTTTAGGAGTTATCTATGCATGGAAATGATTATGCGCAGGCGAGAAAACAATATGTGGAAGAAGTACGGCGGTCTTTTCAACATGCACAGCCGGATGAATATGAGGAAGAACTGCAGACAGGAACCGCATCGTTTTTTAAGGTGCGGCTGCTGATTGCAGTTTGTATTTTTGCGGCTTTTGTTCTGTGTGACAGGACAGGAAGCCGTTTTTATAATTATACAACGAAAGAAGTTGTATCCATGCTGAAACAAGAACGGTTTCGAACACAGCTGGATGCGATACGGGAGGCGTGGAATTCGCTTTCAGAGTAAAAGTTGTCTATGGAGGTAAATGAAATGGCTATTACAGTAAATATTTTTTATTGCGGAGTGAACGGAAATGCAAGAAAATTTGCAGAAGAGATGGTTGCAAGCGGTGTTGTGCACGATATCCGGGCAGAAGAAGGAAACATAAGGTATGAATATTTTTTCCCAATGGATGATAAGGAAACAGTGCTTTTAATTGACAGCTGGAAGGATCAGCATTCCATAGATGTTCACCATGCTTCTCCTATGATGGCAAAGATTACTGACCTTCGGGAGAAGTACGATCTGCATATGAGGGTGGAACGGTATGTGTCTGATGAAACTGGGATTCCTGTGGCAGACAGGGCATTTGTAAAGGAATAAGGGCTGTTTGTTTTCAGAAAAAGGCATATTTAAAGTATTATATTTTTTTCTTAGATTGTATAACAGCCTGAAATCGTATATAATAAAGTATCTGTTAAAAATAATTATTTCAAAAGAAGAAAGGATTTTGCTATTGCTATGGGCCAATTACAATTCAAGGAAGCATTGGAACACATCACTTATCACACACCCGCCTTTCCGCAGGAAGAATTTGATATTATTCGTCAAAACTTTGATGAAGCGAAACCGTTTTTTTATGAAGCTCTTGACTATACACATGCAAACCCGGAAAGTGTGCCGGATGAATATGAACTGCATTTTTATGCACTTTTATTTTTGGGCGAATTTAAAGACAGGGATTCCTTTGAAAAAATTGTGGAATATGTATCTGTAACTTCCGACCAGCTGGACTTCTTGCTGGGAGATTTTGTTACAGAAGGTTTAAAAGATGTTATTTATAATACTTATAATGGAAATTTGGAGTTGTTAAAAAATACGATACGAAACAAGGATGTTTGCATATATGTCCGTAGCGCAATGCTCGATGTGATGGGTCAGCTCTTTTTGGACGGTATGCTCGCAAAAGAAGATCTGCAAAATTTTTTAAAAGAACAATTTGCTGCAAAAGAAGATGAACAGGAAGAAATTTATACCTTTGCTGTAGAAATAAGCTGCAAATGTCACCTGGTTGAATTGATGCCAGATATTCGCAAACTGTATGATGAAGATAAAATAGACTCATTCATAGTTGGAAGTTATGACGACTGTCTGGATCTTATGTTTCAATATTATGAAAATAATGATCTGAATATTTTATGTAAATCGCCTGTTTCTGCTGATCAGATTAAAGACTGGCCGATGTTTGAACAAAATTCGAAAAAGAAGGCAAAGCCGGATTATGAAAAACTAATAAAAAATCTATCTGAAAATACGGCTCCCAAACCTCAGAAAAAAAGAAAAATTGGTCGTAACGATCCATGTCCTTGTGGAAGTGGAAAGAAATATAAAAACTGCTGCCTGAATAAGCCGAAGGAAGTAATGACGCAAATAGAAAGTGACGAAGAACGGGAAAAGAGGCTGCGCTATTATCCGCCGGTTGGAACAGAGCGTGTCGAAAGCCGGATTTATCTAGAAGACTATTTTGATAAAGAAAGTATTGAAACAGACCAGCTTCTTTATCTTGCGATGAAAGATCGTCCTGTTTCATTCTTTGGTATAAATGTTTCTGATAAGTCTACGAACAAAAAAAGAGAACTTGCTTATCTTCTGGAAGCATTTGACAGATTTCGTGACCGGATGCAAAAAGAACAGATTCCATCGATTGCAGCATATGATAAAAAATATTCCATCCATTATTTGTGTAAAGAATGGTTGGCGGAACTTGAAGCTTTGCTGCAAGAAAGCGGGGATACAGAAGAAAGGGATGAAGTATTAAAATATTATAATGAATAAGAAAATGATATGTATGTGTAGATCCGGAAGGTGGTCTGGGCGATTTCGAAAAATAATTTTAAAAACCACTTGACGAACAAAGATCAAATATGCTATTCTTTATGAGTATGCCGCACAACGAGGTTTTAAGCATGTGCTTTACACATCACCACAGTTGGCGAGTAATGATAAATAGGAGGTGCCAAATGTACGCAATTATAGCAACAGGTGGTAAACAGTACAAAGTATCCGAAGGCGATATCATTACCATTGAAAAGCTTGGGGCGCAGGCGGGAGAAAATGTAACATTCGATCAGGTTTTAGCCGTAAGCAATGGGGAATTAACAGTCGGTAATCCGATCGTTGCAAATGCAACTGTCACAGCTTCTGTGATTAAAGAAGGCCGGGCAAAGAAAGTCATCGTTTACAAGTACAAGAGAAAAACCGGCTATCATAAGAAAAATGGCCACAGACAGTCATTTACTCAGGTTAAGATTGAAAAAATCAACGCCTAAAGTTATCACGAAGCAGGAATTGTAATGATTAAAATCACAATTTATCAGAATCAGTCGGGAAAGTACGAACGGCTTCATTGTATTGGACATGCCGGATTTGCCAAGGCAGGCGAGGACATTGTATGTGCCGGTATTTCCGCATTAGTTATTAATACATTAAATGCAATAGAAAAACTGACAGACGAAGCATTTCAGGCTGAAACAAATCAGGAATCAGGTCTGATTGATGTCAGATTTCAAAAACCTGTCGGACATGACGGGAAGCTGCTTTTAGACGCGCTGGTTCTGGGCTTGCAGGATATACAAAACCAATATGGAACAAATTATAGTTTATTATCATTTAAGGAGGTGTAGAACATGTTTGCATTAAACCTTCAGTATTTTGCGCATAAAAAGGGTGTTGGTTCTACTAAGAACGGACGTGACTCTGAAGCGAAACGATTAGGTGCGAAAAGAGCAGACGGACAGTTTGTAAAAGCTGGAAATATTCTCTACAGACAGCGTGGAACCAAGATTCATCCGGGAAACAATGTCGGCAGAGGCGGCGACGATACATTATTCGCATTAACAGACGGTATTCTGAGATTTGAAAGAAAAGGAAGAGATAAAAAACAGGCTTCCGTATATCCGGTAGTAAACGAGTAATCTGCATCAGGCAGTACCGTTGTAACCACAGATACCGCTGCATATTTTTTCATCGACAGGGTCGTTTCCTGGGGCGGTGCTGCATCCCCTAAGGACGGACATGTTTTATGAAAAAATAGGCAGCGGTATTTTTGTTATTAAAAAGGTTAGGAGATCACCATATGTTTGCCGACAGTGCAAAAATCATGATAAAATCAGGAAAGGGCGGAAACGGTCATGTCAGCTTCCGCCGCGAAAAATATGTGCCGAATGGAGGGCCAGATGGCGGGGACGGAGGAAAAGGTGGAGATATTGTATTTCTTGTGGACGACGGAATGAATACACTGGCAGATTACCGCCATAAGCGCAGCTTTGCGGCACAGGCAGGAGAAGACGGCAAAAAACGTAACTGTCATGGAAAAAAGGGCAGCGACCTTATTTTAAAAGTGCCTGCTGGTACCATTATAAGGGATGCTGAAACAAATAAAATTATTGCGGATATGTCTGGAGACAACCGACGCCAGATCGTACTTCCTGGCGGAAATGGCGGCCTTGGCAACCAGCATTTTGCAACTTCCACGATGCAGGCGCCAAAATATGCTCAACCTGGACAAGAAGCTATGGAGCTGGAAGTAAAGCTGGAGTTAAAAGTAATTGCAGATGTAGGTCTAGTCGGATTTCCAAATGTCGGCAAGTCTACTTTATTATCCCGTGTAACAAATGCACAGCCCAAAATAGCGAACTATCATTTTACAACATTGCAGCCAAATCTTGGAGTTGTAGATCTGGAAAACGGAGACGGCTTTGTTATCGCAGATATTCCGGGACTGATTGAAGGAGCAAGTGAAGGCATCGGACTTGGACATGAATTTTTAAAGCACATCGAGCGAACGAGAGTTATCATTCACATCGTGGATGCTGCATCTGTAGAAGGCAGAGATCCAATCGCAGATATTCATGCCATTAATAAAGAATTAGAATCTTATCATCCAAAGCTTCTTGAAAAACCACAAGTGATTGCCGCTAATAAAATAGATGTACTCTATGAACAGGAAGGTGAAATAATCCGCCAGTTAAAAGCAGAATTTGAACCGCTTGGCATTTCCGTCTATCCGATTTCTGCTGTCAGCGGACAGGGCTTAAAAGAACTGCTTTATGCAGTTAAGAAAATGCTGGATGAGACTATCGAAGAGCCTGTTGTCTATGCCTCAGAGTATGATCCTGCTGAAAGACAGGCAAAAATAGAAGCTTACACGATCGAAATTGATCCTGAAGACGGTGCGTTTGTTGTAGAAGGGCCCAAAATTGAAAAAATGCTTGGTTATACCAATCTGGAAGCAGAACGTGGATTTTTATTTTTTCAAAAATTTTTAAAAGAGCAAGGTATTTTAAAAGAATTAGAAAAAAAAGGCATTCAGGATGGTGATACAGTACGGATGTATTCGCTGGAATTTGAATATTACAAATAAATCATATGTATAGTATAAAGCGACTGACATGTTATATAAACAGATCATGTTATAACGAAATAGAAAGGGACTAAATATGGACTTAACAAGTAAGCAGAGAGCTTATTTAAAAAGCCTTTCCGGAAAAATTGAG
This sequence comes from uncultured Eubacterium sp., assembly GCA_910584345.1. Lineage (GTDB taxonomy): Bacteria > Bacillota > Clostridia > Lachnospirales > Lachnospiraceae > Eubacterium_J. Next base: position 59,986 of record CAJTZX010000004.1, read on the forward strand.
CCGATATTTCAAATAGGAAAATCCAGTCTGACCCCATCCATCACGGATGCCATTAACGATGCATTGGAAAAGCGTGAGCTGGTAAAAATATCGGTATTAAAAAACTGTTTTGACGATCCAAAGGAGCTTGCCGCTATTGTAGCAGAGCGTACGCATTCTAATGTCGTTCAGGTAATTGGAAAAAAATTTATTTTATATCGGCCTTCTAAAAAAGCTCCCAAAATCAAACTGCCTGCAGCAAAGTGCTGACTGTACAGGATATGCAGCTATGAATAATGAGAACCAAAAACAAAGAATCGGATTAATGGGCGGGACATTTAATCCGATCCATTATGGACATCTGTTAATTGCGGAAAATGCTTATGAGCAATTTCAGCTGGATGAAGTTATTTTTCTTCCAACTGGACAGTCTCCTCATAAAGACGCCAGACAAATCCTTGGTGCAAAAGAACGTATGGAAATGATTCGTCTTGCAATTGCAGATAATCCGCATTTTTCCTGTTCGGATTATGAGATTCACAAAGAAGGCATTTCCTATACGTATCTGACAGTTCAGGCATTTTATGAACAATTATTAGACGGAGAGCTTTTTTTTATTATGGGTGCAGATTCTCTTGCATATTTTGATTCATGGATGCGTCCGGATGAGATCAGCCGGATGAGCACGATTTTAGCAGCTGTACGTGACGGGTTAAATTTGGAAAAACTGTATCCAATCCGTGATTTTTTACAGCAAAAATACGGTACGAAAGTTGGATTTATTAATACGCCGAATTTTTCTGTATCTTCCCGTATGATTCGGCAGCGTATGATACAACGTCATTCCATCCGATATCTTGTTCCGGAAATCGTAGAACGATATTTGAAAGAACATAATGTGTATTTATCCTAAGCATCTATAGGTGAGGGCAAATGAAAGAGTTAGAAAAATTTGAAAAAAAATTGCAAAAACATTTGGACAAAGAACGTTATCAGCATACACTTGGTGTCATGTATACGTCTGCAGCGCTTGCTATGGCATATCACTATGATATGGACAAAGCAATGATTGCCGGATTACTTCACGATTGCGCTAAAAATGTTCCGAATGAAAAAAAACTGGAGCTTTGCAAAAAGCATCATATTGAAGTTACAGATATCGAACGGGAAAATCCATTTCTGCTGCATGCAAAGGTTGGTGCGTGGATTGCCAGGAAAAAATATGATGTAAAAGATGAAGAAATCCTTCATGCAATTAAAGTTCATACGACGGGAGAACCAGCTATGAACACATTGGATATGATTTTATTTATCGCAGATTATATTGAACCCCGCCGGGATAAAGCGGCAAATTTAGCAGAAATCAGGGAAATGGCTTTTCAAAGTCTGGAAAAGACCGTTGAAAAGATTTTATATGATACGCTGCATTATTTGAATGAAAAATCGGGCAGAATTGATCCAATGACGGAGGTCACATATGAATATTATAAAAACAGGAGGGACGAAAAACTATGAGTATTTCAAGTAAAGAAATGGCCAAAATTGCCTACAAAACTTTATCAGATAAAAAAGCTGAAGATATTCAGGTCATTGATATCAGCGGCATTTCCGTACTTGCAGATTATTTTGTAATCGCAAATGGTTCCAATCAGCATCAGATCGAAGCGATGCGTGATGCCGTAGACGAAGAATTGTACAAAGCAGGAGCAAAAGTTAAACAAGTAGAGGGCAATCGCAGTTCAAGCTGGCTTTTGATGGATTATGGTGAGATTATTGTACATGTATTTTCAAAGGAAGATCGTTTGTTTTATGATCTGGAACGGATTTGGGGCGATGGAAAATTTATAGATGCTGCTGAGCTTGGATGTTAAGATTCTGACTTTGCAAATATGTTCATAAGGTCTGCACAATCAATGCCCAACGGGGCAGAGGATGTGCAGACCTTATGAATTGTTAACCAAAAAACCGAAATACCCCAAATACCTTTCCGAGTATCATACAGTCTGACACAATAATTGGATCATAAGCATCATTTTCCGGCTGCAGGCGAATATGATCGGCTTCTTTGTAAAAGGTCTTCACCGTTGCAGAATTGTCAATCAGTGCAACTACGATTTCCCCATTTTCAGCAGTTGGCTGTTTTTGAACAAGTACATGGTCGCCGTCAAAAATACCCGCATCCACCATACTTTCTCCCTTAACCTTCAATACAAAAGCTTCCTGATTCGGCATCATTTCTGCTGGAATTGGAAAATAAGATTCTATATTTTCAACTGCCAGGATAGGCTGGCCAGCTGCAACACTTCCAATCACAGGAACATTTACAATTTCGCGTCTAGTAAGGTTGAAATTTTCATCCATAATTTCAATTGCTCTTGGTTTTGTAGGATCTCTGCGGATATAACCGTTTTTCTCTAAAGATTCCAAATGCGCATGAACAGAAGAAGTAGACTTTAAATGAACTGCCTCGCAAATCTCCCGAACTGCAGGTGGATATCCTTTATTAAGAATCTCATATTTAATATATTCTAAAATTTCTTTTTGCTTTGCAGTAATTTTTCCATATGCCATAAAAACACCTCCCATAAAATAAGCAGCAACGAAAGAAATTATATTTATAGTTTGCTTACCGAAGAAACGACAAAAAAAGATATATGTTTCTGCGTTATTTTTTATTTTAGCATACTTTTTTATGAAATGCAAACATATATTCAGAATATTTGTTCTTATTTCATGCTAAAATGTTAATCTGGAATAATCTCACTGAATCTCTTGACAAACATATGTTCAGAGACTATAATATTTTAAATCGAACATACGTTTCGGAAAAGAGGTTATATGATAATGAAAAATATAAATAGAGATAATTTAAAAAGCAACTCGATTATCATAATTATGATTCTGCAAATTTTATTCTTTATCGTCTGCCTGACCGCCATTTCCAGCCAAATAAGCAGATATGCGCAAAGCTGGGGGAAAGAAAAAAAGTCGGAACGTTTTGCGAGCGTTAAGGTATGTTCCGGCGAAACATTGTGGGAGATTTCCAAACGTTATTATACAGATGAATATAAGAATATGAACTCTTATGTAAAAAAGATTATGCAATTAAATAATATGACAGATGAAGAAATTAATTCAGGGGCGTATGTTATTATTCCGTATTACGATTAGAAACCGTTACAATAAATTTTTATTTGAAAATCTTTCTTTTGAAAATGAATAGAAATATTTCACATTTTGTGTTAAACTATTGTTTATACAATGAAGGAATTATTCAAACACACTCCAACAGATAAATTTTAATACGATAAGGTGATTACGTTTATGTTAAGATTTTTGTATGTTATTATTATGAACCTGTTTCGTGCGCCATACATGATTACAAGAATGCGGTATGAAGCAGACCATCCGGAAAAATATTCAGCAGAAAAGCGATATGAACTGGATCAGCGTGCAATTCGCATTATGTGTAATACTGGCAAAATCCAAACCGTTTGCTACGGAAAGGAGAATCTTCCAAAAGAAGGCGGATATATTATGTATCCAAATCACCAGGGGAAGTTTGATGCACTGGCGATTATTTTGTGTCATGAATCTCCATGTTCTATTGTAATGGATATTAAAAAATCCAAGTCCATATTAGTACGTGAATTTGTAGATTTATTGGAAGGAAAACGACTGGACAAAGCAGATGTACGCCAGGCAATGACGATTATCCGTGAGGTAGCAAATGAAGTAAAAGAAGGAAAACGTTATATTTTATTTCCTGAGGGAGGATATGAATTTAACAATAAAAACCGAATAGCCGACTTTAAACCAGGCAGTTTTAAGAGTGCTACAATGTCAAAAGCACCCATTGTACCGGTTGCATTGATTGATTCCTTTAAGGTGTTTAACAGCCTTCATATAATGCCTGTAACTGCTCAGGTTCATTTTTTAAAGCCAATTCCGTATGAAGAATATCAGAGTATGAAGACACAGGAAATTGCAAAGCTTGTAAAATCCCGGATTGAAGAAGAAATTGCCGCATATACATTTTAGTAACTATGAAGAAGAAATTGCTGCATATACATTTTAATAAATTATAAGGAAATAATTTTGACATTTCCATCAGAAATCAGAAGTGACAACATTATTTCCTTAAGTTGTTCATCAAAGATCACAGAACAGTCATCCATCTAGCTGTCCAAACCATTCTCTCGAAGCTGTACCATTTTAGCAGCTTGCCTTCTTCTTGCATCTGCCTGAGCGGCATAGTGCCGTCTTGTTGTATTGACATCTTTATGTCCCAGCACATCCGCAACAAGATAAATATCTCCCGTTTCCTGATAGAGATTTGTACCAAAAGTACTGCGCAGCTTATGAGGTGTAATACGCTTTACAGTTGTGACGAGCTGTGCATATTTTTTCACAAGTTTCTCGACAGACCGGACACTCATCCGTTTACGCTGCATGGATAAAAACAGCGCGTTTGTATGGCCTTCCACAGCTTCCGTTTCATTGCGCATCTCAAGGTAATCCAGAAGAGCGTCAGCTACTTCGTCGTTAAAATATACAATAACCTCAGCGCCGCCTTTTCGGCGTACCTTTACACCGTTATTTTTAAAATCAAGGTCATTGATGTCAATGCCGACACATTCTGATACACGAATTCCGGTTCCAAGCAGGAGAGAAAGCAGTGCAAGGTCACGAAGCTTTGTTTGTTCATGATAGGCAAGCTGATGAGCTGTCAGGTTTTCTCCAGATTCAACTTCATCCAAAAGCATAGCGACTTCATCCACGTCTAAACGGATAATTTCTTTTTCATGAAGTTTTGGAGTCTTTACTAAATCGGGCGGATTCGTCTGAATCATTTGCTTTCTGAAAAAGTAGTTGTAAAAACTGCGAAGACTCGCAAGTTTTCTGGAAATTCCCCGTTCATCATTCGTATGCTCCACGCCATCTTTCGTGTAAACCTTTAAGTAGTTCAAGTATTCTTCAATATCCAGGGGTGTAATCATGTCTAAAAACGAAATCGGAATATTTGTAATCTCATATTTTTTGCATATTGGATTATTCTCATGTAAAAAAGAGAAGAAAATACCAAGATCATAGGCATAAGCCAGTCTGGTACGGGATGACGTCGTATGTTCTGTGCCAAGAAAAAACTCCTGACAAAAACGCGGCAATTCTTTTGTCATTGCACGCAGCTTTAATTCATTTTCAATTTTTACTTTTTCATGATATGTTTTTTCCATAATAAATTTTCCACCTTAAGTTCAAATATTTGTGAAGTTCGAATATTTATGAAGTTCAAATATTTATGAAGTTCAAATATTTACGAAGTTCAAATATTTATGAAAAGCATTCCGGCCAGTCATCAAAAGAAGCGGATTGAATCGCTGTAAATAATCTGTCTTTGATAGCTGGATGTTCTTTTTGAAGCGTCCAAAGCATGTTTTTAACATATTGCCGCTTCGTATGTCCATCTGCCGGGCAGGGATTTTTAACCGTCGGAAACTGATATTTATTCTGAAAGCTGTTTATCTCAGCCTCAGAAGCATAGATCAATGGCCGAATTAACGTTAAACCTGAACGCTCCCAGTATGTTTTCGGCGAAAACGAATGAAAACGGCCTTCAAAAAACAAAGAAAGCAGCATTGTTTCAATCAGGTCATCCCGATGATGACCGTAAGCGACCTTATTGCAGCCATGTCTTAAAGCAGCCTCATTGAGTGCGCCTTTTCGAAGTTTTGCACACAGAGAACAAGGATGAGAGGACTTTTTATGCTGAAAAACAATGTCCTGAATTTGCGTAGATATCACTTCATAGGGAACCTCAAGTGATTCACAATAATTCTGAATCGGCTGCGGATGAAAGTCTTCGAATCCAAGATGAACCGTAAATGCGGCTAATTCGAAGCGTTTCGGGTAAAAACGCTGAATCATGAGTTCCTCCTGTTGTATTAAGCTTTTCCTATTATACAATAGGACTTGTAAAAAGTAAATATTGGGAAATTATTTGTATTACCGATTTTTACTTGTCATAAATCTTGACATTTTTTGTTGACTTTTCATTCGGTTTTACATATAATAACTAAAAAAGGAGGAAGCTATCATGAATGAAAGATTAAAACAGGCCAGAAAATATTTAAATTTATCTCAGGAGTTTGTAGCGCGCCAAATGAATCTTTCACGTCCGACAATTAGTGCAATTGAAGCCGGGCAGCGAAAAGTCACAGCTGAAGAACTTGCAGGATTTTCTAAATTGTATGGTGTTTGTATTGATGAATTGGTGAATGGAAAAGCGTCTGAAAATTCCAAGACCGAAATGTTTGCAAGAGCATTTTCTGAATTATCAGAAATTGACCAAAAAGAAATTATGAATTTAATCGATTTTAAACGCAAATATAAGGAGAATTTATTTTAAAGTAACAGATAAAGAATCTTATTACAAAGCATTACAACTGGCAGATGTTACAGAAGAATACAAAGAGTTACTGAGAGTTACTATAAGAGAACTTTTCAGAACAATTATTACAATACAATCAATTAAATATCATTAATTCATATCAACGAATAAACAGGAGGATAACATGAAATTTGTAATACAAAGAGTATCAAAAGCGTCCGTAACGGTTGACAATCAAATGATTGGCAGTATTGGCAAAGGTTTTTTAGTGCTGATTGGCGTTTGTGATTCGGATACAAAAGAAACTGCAGATAAAATGATTCGGAAGATGCTGGGGCTTCGTATTTTTGAAGATTCGGCTGGAAAAACGAATTTGTCTCTAGATTCTGTAAATGGCGAACTTTTATTAGTATCCCAATTTACATTGTATGCAGACTGCCGCAAAGGAAACCGGCCGTCTTTTATAAGAGCGGGCGCGCCGCAGTTGGCAAATGAATTGTATGAATATATGATTCAAAAATGCCGTGAACAAAATGTTCGTGTAGCTACCGGAGAATTTGGTGCGGATATGCAGGTGCAGTTAGTAAATGACGGGCCGTTTACGATTATTTTGGATTCTGATGAATTATCATGAATACGCAAAAAAGCATCCAACTATTCGTAAAAGTGTCCTTTTGCGAATAGTTGGAAATCAAGTACCAATCATTACACTATCTTCTCTATAGTTCTTATATGCATTAATACTTTAAAATTTCTTTATAACGAAGAATCATATCTACACAGCCATCTACGCCAAGCTTTGCGGAATTTAATGTCAGGTCGTAAGATTTAGAGCTTCCCCATTTTTTATTTGAATAATAGTTATAATAACTGGAACGTTGTTTGTCTTTTTTCAGAATCATATCTTTGGCTTTGGATTCATTAACATGGAATTCATCCATTGCATTTTTGATTCTGAATTCCAAATCAGCATGAATAAACGTATTGATCGTATGTGGAAAATCATTTAATGCGTAATCTGCACAGCGTCCTACAATAATACAAGATTCTTCTTGCGCTAATTTTTTTATGGTATCAAACTGCGCTAAAAAAATCTTATGATTCAGAGGCATATCTAAAAATGGCGCTGCTGAATATCCTGTTGCTGAATACGTATCCATAACGAGGGAATACAAAAAGCTGCTTGTAGGTTTTTCATCCTGGGAATGAAAAATTTCTTCACATAAACCGCTTTCTTTTGCTGCTCTGCTTAATAATTCTTTATCGTAACATTTAATACCGAGTTTTTCGCTTAATTTTAGTCCGACATTTTTTCCCAGACTTTCAAACTCACGTCCGATTGTAATTACAAAATTGCTCATATTTACGCTCCTTCCTGCATACACAAGGTTGCCATTAAAAATTTTAGATAATCATATTATAATTCATTTTGTGCACTATGTACAGAAAAACTTTTAGCTATCATATCTTTTTGTATAATACTATGCACCAGTTCCATGTATTATCTGAACTGGTGCAATACTATAAAGAAGCTTTTTTTTCCGTCAGCAATTGCTGAAAATATTGTGGAAGCGGGGCTGAAAATTCAACATAGGAATCTGTCCGTGGATGAATAAAACCGAGAGTCATTGCATGAAGGCATTGCCCCTGCAGACGAAAGCGGCACTTTGCAGGACCATATAGCGGGTCTGCCAGAAGCGGATGGCCGATACTCGCCATATGAACTCGTATTTGATGTGTTCTTCCGGTTTCTAATTCAAATTCTAAATAGGAATGGTTACGAAAGCGTTCCAAAACACGGTAATGTGTAACAGCTGATCTTCCATTTTTCACGTCACATGCCATTTTTAGGCGATTTTTAGGATCTCTTCCAATGGCAGCACAAATTGTTCCGGTATCTTCTTTTACAAGTCCGGTTACAATTCCACGGTAACGTCTTGTTACAGAATGTGCTTTCATTTGTTCCGCAAGCTTGTTATGTGCCGTATCATTTTTACAGATAACCAGTGAACCGGTTGTATCTTTATCAATACGATGAACAATACCTGGACGGATTTCTCCATTGATGCCGGACAAATGATTTTGGCAGTGATACATAATTGCATTCACAAGTGTTCCGGTATAATGCCCAGGAGCAGGATGCACGACCATGTCTTTTGGTTTGTTCACGATCAGAACATCTTCATCTTCGTATAAGATATTAAGAGGAATATTTTCTGCTTGAATATTTACTTGTATTGCCTGGGGCACCTGGACAGTTACAAGTTCGCCTTCTTTTACCTGGTAACTTGGTTTTCGTACACCGTCTGAAATTCGTACCTGACCGGATTTGATTATTTTTTGAAAAAATGCCCTGGATAATTCTGGATAAATTATGGCCAGAAATTTGTCAAGTCTTATTCCATCATACTCCGCATAAACTTCAAAAGTCTGTGAAACACCATTTGAAAGATCCTTCATTTGTAAAATGACATTTTCTTGCTGGCCCCTATCTATACAACTCTGATTTCTTTCACTTTGTTTTGCACTCATTTTCTGTTCCCTATTCGTTTCAAATTTTGAAAAATATGGATTTGTTCAAAATCTTCTTCTTTATAATAAAATAAAATCAATACAATGAGCAGGAATGTTGAAACAGTTACATAAATATCTGCTACATTAAAAATAGGAAAATCGATCAGAGAAAAATAAAAAAAATCGATCACATATCCATATGCAATCCTGTCTATAGCATTTCCAACTGCTCCGGACAAAAACAGCGTTGCGATCACACGCAGATACCAAAAACGTTTGGTAAGAGGGATTTTATAGTATACGTAAGGAATAAAAAACAGCATAAGTACTGCCATCATTACAAACAAAGTTCTCTGGCCCTGCATGAATCCAAAAGCCGAACCTCTGTTTTCCAAATATTGCAGCTCAAACACACCGGATATGATTGAAAAAGCATTTTCTCCTTTCAGCATACGTTGTGCAAATTGTTTTGTCAGTTGATCCAACAGGATAAGCAGAATAGCACTAACACTAAAACACAGCATACTTGTTTTTTTTGATTTTGCTTCCATCTGTTGTTCCTCCGTTTTGAAATCATACTATTTTTCTCACGAATATATCTTATAACGATACCGAATTCTGCCTTTTTTTGTTACATAATCTGTCGTTTCAATTTGAAATTTTCCAACATGGCGCACAGATAAAATATCTCCATGTTGGCAGTGATAAGTATTTTGCTGCATTTTTTTTGCATTTATGAAGGCATTTCCCTCAGTAATTATTTTTTGTGCAGCTGATCTTGGCAATTTACAGATATCAGCGATGATTGTGTCTAATCTGAGTGAAGAAACGATTCCTTCCTTTTCTACAAACTTAGGCTGATAATCAAAATCTGCTGTCTGCATCCGTTTCACTGTTACGTTTGTATGACGGATTTTGCTGCATTGCTCTATCACATAGTCTGAGACAGAGCTGATACAAAATACGACAATAGAATGATCCGGAAAAAGGATATCACCCAGCATTTCCCGCTTGATGCCAAGATTCAGCAAGGCACCTAATACATCCCGATGTGTCAGTGATTCAGCAAATTTAGAATGTGTTGGAGTAAGACTAAGCGTATCTATCGGATATTCCCATACATAATAAAGAGCATCAGGGATAAAAGCAACCAACTGACGCTCTGCATAATCATAACCACCAAAAATCTGAAAAGAACTATATAGTTCTTTGTTTATCTGGTGAAAAATATTTAACTCGTTTAAATTTAAAAAATTACTAAAGGTTACGATATTTTTATCTTCTGCCCGTTTCGACAAGTCAATAAAACGCTTTTTTAAATATTCTTCTTCTTGATCCATGTTGTTGTTCCTTCCTAAAAATCCATACGGATCGATGTCTGATCGTAGGAATCAATTAAACTTTGAAAATCGCCGGAGATCTCTACATTTGCAGGAGTAATAATAAATATGTAATTGGATATTTTTTGCAAGTTACCACTGATTGCAAAACAGGAGCCGGATGAAAAATCAATAATCCGCTGTGCAATATCGACATCTAATCCTTCTACATTCAAAATAACTGGGCGGTTCATCAAAAGCGTTTCCGTAATTTCTCTGGCATCCTCAAAGGATGTTGGCTTAATGACACATACTTCCAGTCCCGAGGCGGTTGTTTTTTTAGAAGAAGGGCGCATCGGTGTAACTTTATTACCGGACTTTGTATTTGTACGTTCTCTGTTGCGATTAATATCAATCGGCTGATTCGCGCTGCCGGAATTTTTATAACCGGAATCTTCCGGCTCTTTTGACTGGCTCCTGCGGCGTTTTGGCGCTATCTCCTCTTCTTCTTCGTCATCATAATAATCATCATAGTAATCTTCATCATCATCCGGATTCATATGCATTACATTTAAAAGGGAATCTACTAAACTCATATACCTCTCCTATCTTTTTATTGAAATGAAGCAGGATGACTATAATCCCGTTCGCCAAAAATACCGGTTCCAACACGTACCATCGTAGAACCTTCCTCAATTGCGACAGCAAAATCACCGGTCATACCGATGGAAAGTGCATGCATGTTTATATTATCTATGTTTTTCCGCTGAATGTCAACAGCTAATTTTTTTAATTGCTGAAAATATTTGCGGTTATCCTCCGCATCTTCTACATATGGGGCAACTGCCATCAGCCCTTCTACTCTTACACTGTCCAAATGCGCAATCTCTTCTGCCAGAAGTATCGCATCTTCTCTGGAAACACCGAATTTTGTCTGTTCGTCCGCAATATTAATCTCAAGTAAAATCGGCATTACAAGCTTATGTTTTTTTGCCTGAATATTGATTTCTTCCGCAAGACGATAAGAATCTACCGAATGGATCATACATACTTTGTCAATAATATACTTCACTTTGTTCCGCTGCAAATGCCCGATCATATGCCACCGGATATCTGACGGCATTCGGTCATATTTATCGCAAATTTCCTGTACTTTGTTTTCGCCAAAATCGCGTATGCCTGCATCATAGGCTTCTTTTAACAGTTCGACAGGTTTTGTCTTGCTGACTGCAATCAGCGTCACCTCAGAACGCTTTCTTGCACTTTTTAGACATGCTTCCTGTATTGTATTTTCAATATTTGATAAATTTTCTTTTAACATTTTGATACCCCTGTTTTGTAATTTGAAATATTAGTTTGTTGTTATCATTTGTCCATCCACAATTGCATTTCCATCCAGTGCAATGTGGTCATACTGCATGATTCCATAAGTAGTTCCTGCCTCTACAATGGTGTAACTATCATTGCTGAAAAGCACATCGATCTGTTTAAATACCGCATATCCTCTGTTAATATTATATACGCCTTTCAGCTTTGCCGTATTTGCAATCTCATATCGATCGGTAGAATTTATTCTGGCGATCCGGTCGCCTCTTTTTATTTTTTCATTTGATATGTAAGCGGTCCAATTTTCTTCATTTGTATCTTCATTGCCGTTTTCATCTTTATTTTTATCTACATAATATGCAGTTACAGGAATAAACTCTGCTTCAGTATAAGTTTCGTTTTCTTTGCGGTGTTCTACTAAAAGGCCGGTTTGACTGGATGTTCCGCTTCCAGAAGTTAGATACGTATATGGTACAAGTTCAAAAGTTTTTGCTGTGATCGCGCTGTTTGGTATTTTTAATCCTGTTTGACGATCCAGTAAAATGTTAATATCTACGTATCGCTCGTCAGCATAGCGGACCATACTGTTATGCAGGCTTAAAATCAGATAATCCTGGCCATTTTTCCGTTCTATCGTATAATTCGCCCATGCGGTTGACTGGTCTTCTTTAAAACGGATCTGCGTAACTTCCCCGCCTTGCAGTTCATTTTTCATTGCAGCATCGAGCTGGATGATAATCTGCCAGTTTTCATCTGTAATCAATTTATAGATAGGCTGTCCGCTTTGTACATTCCCTTCTGTCTTTAAGCTTGTCTTTTTGTGTGAAGACTCGTCAAATAAGTCATCCGTCAAATCATTTACGGTCAGCTGTTCCATCCCATCTGTATAATATGCTACAATTCCCGGTTCCTGTGCACGATATAAATGAAACGTCTGATTATCTCTGGCAAATTCCGTATATTCGGAAATCTCATTAAGCGCACCAAGATTTAACGCTTCCATCAGCTGTCCGCTTAAATCCTCTTTAAAATTATAGGTTGTGTAATAGGAGCTGTCCTGATATCCTTTTGCATAATCTCTGATAGAACTATGGATATCGCGCATACTGTCTTTTGTCAATACTGCATTCGATGCAACTTGTTCATTCAAACGCTCAGACACATTTCCATTTTCATCTACAGAGCACAAAAGTGTTCCATTTGAGGCTTTTGTATTATCTTTCAAATAATAGTCCAGTCTTCCGCTCTGAGCAGCATTTACAACGATTTCTTTCCGTAAAATCAGGCCGGTATAAGAAGTATTGACCTCTATGGTACCTGTTTCTACTTCGTAGCCTTTGATATGTACAGCAGTAAGATAACTGTAAATATTATAAACCATATAAAATGCTATAAATAAAAATACGATCATTCCGATATTCAGATGCATTCCCCGTGGAAATCTAACAATATTTCTTCTTCTTTTTTTTCTTCCTGCCAATCGCTTTCAACCTGTTCTTTCTAAACTTTTCATTTTTTAAGATGTACCAATCATTCCAAAATTTTCATGCATGAATCCTAAAAGGTTGTCCATACTATTAAAAAGGAGGTAACTGTTATGAATTCTAAATTTTTAGATTATACGCTTCTGACTCTTGTAATTATCGGAGCAATTAACTGGGGACTCATTGGATTTTTCAGATTCGACCTGGTAGCATTTCTTTTTGGAAATATGTCCTGGCTATCAAGGATCGTATATGCATTCGTAGGAATCGGAGGATTATATCTGCTTAGCGTATATGGACGTATTCGTTCGATGGATCAGGCATAATCAGCGTTCCGAATCAGATGCAAAGGCAACAGTCCGGCTTTGATAATAGTTACATGCAAAGTCCGTACTGTAATAGAATCCAGCCCATTTCAGCTTTCATTCAGCAGATAGCGTCTGACTGAAAGAAGATGCAGCGGGCTGGATTTCTTCATGTGTCTTCCACGTAATTACAATGAAATAATTACCTTTGCTTTTGCGCATTCCGGTAAATTGTGTTCATCTTTTGAAATACTTAAAATAAACCTGACATTATATTTTTCGCTGATAATATCCAGCTTTTCGATCGCATGCTGCAACTGATCGTCTTTCAGACCGGCAATCGTAACAAAACTGTCTAAATACATTTCCTGCAGATCATGATCCTGGGATACAATACCACAGATAAATCCTAAAAATTCATCACAGTTTGATATTGGAAAATCAGTTACGTTAATCAGACGTATCTTATTATTCAGTTCGTACATATGCTTCTGACTCTTGTCCAGATAAACTACGTTTCCCTGTGCATCTTTGATTGCTGTATTTGCTTTATCCAGCAAATATTTTGTTTTTCCTTTACCTTTTTCGCCACAAATAATTTCGACCATTACTCTTCTCCTCCTGCATGTTATTAGATGACGCTTCGAACCTTTCCAGATTTGATACGATTATTATAAAATACTTTTGCACAAAATACAACTGGTATTTCTAAAAATGCTTCCTACCAATCGCAAACAGAACAATTTTTATTGCTTCAACAGTTCCGTCATAAGTGCATAAAGATTTTCACTGCTGTCTGCTTTTAATACAATAGAAATTTGTGGTTTTTGCGCTGCATTCCTGCTGTACAATGCCAAACAATAACCAGCTGCATTTGTAGTTCCCGTTTTGCCGCCAAGTACCATTACTCCATCTGGTACTGGCACTTCGCCTGTCAGAAATTTATCTGTAGTTTCCCATTCCCCTGTTACCGTTGCTCCAGAAGCATTTCGGTAAGAAGCCGTATGTTTTGCCGTATGAGAAATTGTTTCAAACTGTTCATACTGCATAGCTGCATTTAACAGCAGGTATAAATCATAGACACACGTATAATGCTCCTCTTCATGCAATCCGTGCGGATTTGTAAAATGAGAATGCGTCGCGCCAAGTGCAGCGGCTTCTTCATTCATAAGAGTTGCAAAGCTACTCGAACTGCCAGATATATGTTCTGCGATGGCGACGGCAGCGTCATTGCCGCTTTCTAATAATAGTCCGTAAAGCAGCTCTTCCATTGTCAGCTGATCGCCTGCTTTCAGTCCGCAGACAGAAGAATCACCTGCCTGGTTGGCAGCCTGCTCGCTGACGGTGACGATATCTGCCAAATCAGCGTGTTTCAATGCAACATAGGCAGTCAGTATTTTTGTTGTACTTGCCGGATATAATTTTTCATAAATATTTTTGGCATATGCAATTGTGCCTTCCTCAAGGTGAAAAACACCTGCGGCTTCTACTGCGGATGCATCTACATTTTGAGAACCTGCTTGTACCGTATTCACGCATAAGTCTTGTGCAAAAAACGGTATCTTTCCTGCTGCGATATCTTCTTTGGATGCATCGGTACTTCCTTCCTCTGTCTGAGGTTGTATGTAGTGCATAGAGGTACCATAAACATCATAAGGATGTTCAAATTCATAAGTTTTTGTACCGCATCCGCTAACAAGCAGCATCGTTGTTACTGCAAGCGCTCCGATTTTTCTGACATATATCATGCAGTCCCGTTTTAAACGGCCCTTATCTGTACATTTCACGCCACTCCAGATCTCCTCTGTCTAATGATTTAATTAACAGTTCTGCTGTTGCAAGATTCGTCGCCAATGGGATGTTGTACGTATCGCATAATTTTACGACATTGTTTACATCCGGTTCATGGGATTTCGGTGTCATCGGGTCACGCAAAAAGATAACAAGATCGATATCATTTTGCTCAATTTGTGCGCTTAACTGCTGTGCGCCGCCTAAATGACCGGCCAGATATTTGTGGATCGACAGGTTAGCTACCTCTTCAATCAGTCGCCCGGTCGTACCTGTTGCAAATAGTTCGTTTTTACACAAAATTCCCCGGTACGCAATACAAAAATTCTGCATAAGTTTTTTCTTCGAGTCGTGTGCGATTAATCCGATATTCATTTTGTATATCACCCCCGCTAATATTTTTTCGGTTGCAAGCCCACATTTAGTACAATACCGATTCCTATATATAAAGTTACCAGTGAAGTAAGGCCGTAACTGACAAACGGCAGCGTCAGTCCGGTATTTGGCAGTAATCCGGTTGTAACTGAAATATTGACAAAACTCTGAAATCCAATGAGCGCTGCCATACCACAACAAATCAGCCTGCCGGCTAGGTCTTTTGCCTTTCTGCCGATCAATACGCATTCCAGCGCAATAAGCGTCAGCAGTATAATAATGGTAGCGGCTCCTACAAAGCCTAACTCTTCTCCGGCTACGGAAAAAATAAAGTCCGTATGGGGTTCGGAGATAAAATTGCCGTTTTTTACAGAATCAAAGTTATTGTTATTTAACCCTTTTCCCCAGAGCTGACCAGAGCCAATCGCCATAATGGAATTTTGCTGTTGGTAAGCGCCGTCCGGATATTTCTGCGGATAACGCCAGGCCAAAATTCGTTTCAGCTGGTATCCTTTAATAATTTCCTGATCCGGCTGCATAATCAGATACAATACTACAATAACCGCCGGGATACAAATTGCAGCCGCCCCTCCAATTATTTTATAACTTATTCCCGCAACAAACAAGAGGGTAATAAAAATTAATGTAGTTACTATTGTTGTAGACAAATCTGATTTTAATACAAGTCCCAGGGGAATTGCAATGAGCACGGCTGAGACAGCCAATGCCCGAAAGGTACTGATCTGTTCCTGATAGCGCATAAAAAATGCTGCAAAAAACATAATAATCACAATTTTAGATAGCTCTGACGGCTGAAACTGTAACGGGCCTATATCCAGCCATCTGCTCTGTCCATGAGATTCTGTCCCTTTTAAGATAACTGCTACAAGCAGCGCTATATTTACAAAATATGCAGGCCATACAAGCTTTAGCAAAAATGAATAGTCAAACAGTGACAGTATGAACATACAGCAAATACCTAAAGCCATACCAAATACCTGGCGATCCTGCAAAGAGTTTCTTGCACTTCCTACAACCATAATTCCAATGACTGTAATTGCTATCACATACAGGCATAGCCGGATACGGTAATTTTTAAACGAATACATTTTGAACATATCATAACGCCTCCGAGCTTTTTCAAATCGTATTTTATCGTGTTACTGATATTCAGGCTGATGCTTCACACATAAAATGGGAATATTTGCATAAAGCGCCGGTACACTTTGGTTATGTGTCTCAGATACCGTACGTGTGATCTGAATATCCAGCCCTTCTGTATCTATTTCCATATATTTGGAAATTACTTGAATAATGTCATTTTTTATCATTTCCAACATATCAGCAGAACAGTCTGTTCTATCTGAGATCAGAAGCAGCTTTAATCGGTCCATTGCTACATCTTTCGAATTTCTTCGGAATATAAATCGTAAAAATCTCATAAAACGCCTCCTATACACGTTTTGTCAAGCCACGAAAACGTTGGAACCATACTTTTTTCTGGTTTAAATCCATAATCGGCACCTTTTCACCGTCAATCCGGCGGCAGATGTTTTGGTATGCCTGTCCGGACATGGAATCGAGTCCAGATAAAGGCTCACCCTGATTTGTGGATATCACTATATTTTCATCATCCGGTACAGCGCCAATCAATGGAATGGGAAGGATCTCGCACACATCTTTCAGTGACATCATATCCCCACGTTTTACCATATCCATGCGCACACGGTTGATTAAAAGCTCGATCTGCGGCATTTGTGCATTTTTTAAAAGGCCGATAATACGATCTGCGTCACGGATAGCAGATACTTCCGGCGTCGTTACGACAATGGCCCGGTCTGCTCCGGCGATCGCGTTTTGAAATCCCTGCTCGATCCCGGCAGGACAGTCCAGAAGTATGTAATCAAACTCCTCCCTAAGCTCGTCTGTCAGCTTTTTCATCTGCTGTGGTGTAACTGCCGTCTTATCACAAGTCTGTGCGGAAGGAATCAGAAAAAGAGTCGGATGCCGTTTGTCTTTAATCAATGCCTGCTTAAGCCTGCAGCTTCCTTTAATGACGTCTACCAAGTTGTATACAATCCGATTTTCCAACCCCATCACAACGTCCAGATTACGCAGACCGATATCGGTATCAATCAATACAATCTTTTTTCCAAGCATTGCCAGCGCACAGCCTACGTTTGCTGTCGTCGTCGTCTTTCCGACGCCGCCTTTTCCTGATGTAATTACAATAACTTCACACATAATTAGAATCCTCCTGATTTATGAATGTTCAAATAAATCTTTTGTACAAGGCTCCATTATGACATGTCCGTCCTGAACACGCGCTATCTGCGGTGAAAATGATTCTCCTTCTTTTTTGCGGCGGAGAAAGCCGCCTTTCTTTTTATTGCCGTTTTCCGGCGGAATAAACAGGATGCGTCCAATCTGGATCTGTCCTGTATCTATAGATAATGCCGCAATGTACGCAGCGAAATCTCCGTATGCTCCTGCATGTGCAAATCCATCCAGGGAACCGAAAACAATCAGATTACCAGCGGCGGTCACTTTTGCACCCTTTGGAACGTTTCCGATAATGACAAGTCCTGCATCAGAATGCAGATCGTCTCCCGGCTGCAAGGATCCGTAATGAAATATGGCATGATTGGTAACCCGTTCCCGAATAAGCGCTTCTGTCTCGGCGAGTACGCAAGCTTCCTTTACCTGCTCTTCTTCCATAATGCAGATAATATTAATGCTTGTATGCGCTTCTATTACTGCAATCAGCTCATATTGCTGTTCTGGTGTCAAGTCATAGCCTTCAAACGAAATTCCTACATTTGCGTTTTTGAAAAAGGAACCGGAATCGGCAAATTTTTCAATGACTGCCTCAAGTAATTCCTGAAATGTAACGTCCGGATTTAATACAAGATGAATCCCATACGATTTACTTTTAATAACGACTGCCTGTGTCAAACTACCTTTCTCCTTCCTGCCGGCCGGATTGCCGGCTATATTCATTAATCCGTAATGCCATTCGCCGAATCTCCAACATTTTTTGCACGACCTGTCAACAGATTGTCAGCCTTTTCCAGTTTAAAATAATATTTTAAAATCTGTGCAGATACATCTGCTGCATTATGGGAGGTATAGCCATATGCAATTCTTGTCGCGATCGATATTTCCGGATCTTTAAACGGTGCGTAGCCTACAAACAAGGCATGATTTCCTCTTGTTTTTACTTGCTGCGCCGTACCTGTCTTACCAGCCACTACAATTGGAAAATCTTTAAATTCAGCTGAATTAGCCACAACGAGACGGTTACCGTTTTGAATGGCCTTCCAAGAACTGTCAGAAATATTTTCCATTTTATTTTTTACTGTCGGCTCGTAAGTTTCTATCACTTTGCCGTTATGGTCAGTCATCTGCTTTAACAATGTATAATTATAGACAGTACCTTTGTTGGCTACCGCTGTTACATAGCGTGCCAGCTGAACCGTTGCATAGTTATGGTTTGACTGGCCAATCGATGCCATAACCGGGAACTGATCTGCAATCTCCGGCTTATTTTCAGGAATTTCAATTCCCGTTGTATCACCAAGCCCATAAGCTTTTGCGTAATCTGTAATCTTACGAATTCCGGTAGGGTCACTGTAAGTATTTCCTACCAGACTAAGGTCATACCCAACCTGATAAAAGAAATAATTGCAGGAAACACGGATTGCATTCGTCACATCCATCCATCCGTGGCGGGATGCCGGATAAATCCAACATTCCGGTTCGTTATCTACCAGCTTAAATTTCCCCTGGTTATTGATTTTTGTGGACGGCGTAATAACACCTTCGCCTAATCCGGCCGTAGCCGTTACCATCTTAAAGGTAGAACCAGGCGCTGTACGCTCCTGTGTTGCATGATTGTACATCGGTCTGGATTCGTCCGTTTGCAGCTTTGCAAAATAATCTGCGTCTACCGTATTGGCCAACATGTTGTTGTCATAGCCCGGATAAGAAACAAGCGCTTTGAGCTCTCCGGTTTTCACATCCGTAATGACACAGGAAGCCGTACATGGATCAAGTGCGAGCTGCCCCGGTGTAATTTCAAGGTTCTGAATTTTTTCTTTTAAAAACGTAAATGCTGAAATTGTGCCGTTTTCCAATTGCGCTCGCTTTTCGGTATCTTTTTTGAGCAACTTTTGGTCATATAAAATCAGACAAAGCTGCGTGCCGCTTACCATGTCTTGTTTAATTAAATATTGATAGAGCTTTTTCTGAAATCCTTCGTCTTCTTTTAATTGCTTTTCAATGTAATGGATTAAATCCATATAAATTTCCGAAGAATCCGAATATTCTTCTTCAGTCTGGAATATATTATAATCAATCCAGCCCATGTTGACACAGTAAGTCAAATACTCCTTAAGACTGATCGTCTCTTCTTTCGTCCATGCCAAATAGGTTGGGTCTGTTTTGTCAATCTGTTCGTCTAGTAATACTTTTTTATCAAACAGCATGGAAATAATATAACTGTAATAATTTTGATATTCTTCCGGTGCCGCCAGATATGTCTCTGGCATTCCGGATGTACACTGTTCTTTGATTCTTGCAATCACAGAATCCAGATGGCTTTCATAGATTGCCTGTACGTTTCGTTCCGTAGCGCTTGCCTTTTTATGTGTAAAATGCGAAGTGTCAATAATATTATTCTTAATCAACGCATTATACACGTCATAAATCGGAATTTTTATATCTGATGCATTTCCGGAAGTATTTACGTATTCCTTTGCATTGATCGTTTTGTTAAACAAAATTCCTGCAAGCTCCTGCTCTAACAGATGGTAAACAGCCTTTTGCAGATTGGAGTCAATAGACAAGTAAATATTATTGCCTGCTGACGGTTCTTTATGGTCGGTTACTTCCAGTTCTTTGCCCATAACATCTACAAATACTGTCTCAGAACCTTTGCGGCCTTGCAGTTTTTCGTCCATGATCTGTTCAATACCGGCTTTTCCAATCACATCTGTTAAGGAATACGAATCATTTTGCTTTGACAATTCCTCGAACTCTTCTGTTGATATTTTACCGGTATACCCAATCATAGAAGCAAAATAAATGCTGTCGTCGTATTTGCGGACATAATCTTCTTCAATTTCGATCCCTTGCAGATCTGCCTTATTTTCTTTGATATAGGCCATTGTTTTATCGCTGATGCCTGTAGCGATCGTTGTCGGGATATATTTCTGATAGGCGTTTTTCGATAGAGCATAGCGTACGACCATAATCTTATATTTCATCTCCGGCGAATAGTCTGTATTATTTAAATCATACTTTTCTTCTCCACATAAATACTCAATAATCTGTTCTTCTGAAGCCTCCGCCGTATTATATTTTAGATCTTTATCCCATTTCAGATCTTCAATTTTAGCTTTTCCATAAATATCCGCCCGAAAACGCATCAGCTGTGTACCTTCCACGGTAAATACATATTTGCCGTTTTTCTTCAGGCGAACATTAAAATCATTGACAAAATCATCTCCGTTTTCTTCCAATACTCCAAGCACTTTTGCAATCATACTGTTTAGCACTTCATTTTTTTCATCGTTTGATGAATAAGTGCCATTATCTTCCAGTATGACTTTATAAGTCAGCTCGTTATATGCCAGTACTTTCCCATTGCAGTCTAAAATATTACCGCGTGTTCCGTTTAAAATCCGCTCTTTGCGGATTCTTAACGTATAGTTGTCCTGATAGGACTGTCCGTTGATAATCTGCAAAGTAAACAGCCGGTGCAGCAGCACTCCGCCCATCAGCAAAATAATCAGAGAAAGCACAAGCAGTCTGGATTTAAAAAAACTTTTCAAAAAATCTTTAATAGAATCATATTCATACAAATTTGATACCACTCCTTTTTTCCACAGCTTCCAGTTTCTGATTAATCTTTAACAGTATCGGATATAAAAAGATCATAATCAGCACCGTATATACAAGCTCCGGCACAATCACATGCAGCAGATAATAGCCGAAATGGAACTGTCCGCGGAACATAAATTTTAAAACGTAAACGGCCACATTATAGACAATATCGCTGACCGAGATCAAAAGCATCGGCAGTTTAATATCATCCGGAAAGAAAAATTTACGAAACATCCCGTTACAGTAGCCGGCATACATAAATACAAGGGCATAAAAACCAAAAATAGTTCCATAAAAGGCATCAAACACAAGCCCTGTCAGAAATCCAATGTACATCCCTTCTTTCCGGCCACGCATAAAACCAAAAGACGACACAACTACAATCAGAAGATTTGGTGAAATCGAAGCCAATGCCAATGCCTGAAAGAAAGTTGTCTGCAGTAAAAAACAGACAAATATTATTAAAAAAACGGTAATCTTTCTTCTCATATTGCAGTTCCTTTTAATTTTCCTTTGACTGTACAGCCTGTTTTTTGTCTAAAATAACAAGTACATTTTTGATATGTTCAAAATCCACAGCCGGTGTAATCGTTCCGGACTTTGTCAGATTGTTGGAGTCTGTGTTTAGCTCGTTAATCTGTCCGATCAGAAGACCCGGCAAATATTTGCTGCTCGTATAAGAAGTTACTACCTGGTCGCCAATGGCTGCCTTATCATCTGCATCCGTCAAATCAGAAAACGCTATCACCTGCTGCTTTGTCATCATTTCCAGATCTCCGTTGACAAAACACTTATCTGAAGTGGTCAAGACCATAGCGCTGACACTGTTACGGTCGTCTATAATCGAACGGACATTTGCATAATTAGGGCCGACATTTGTCACAATTCCAACAAGTCCGCTGCCGGCAATCACATTCATATCGACTTCAATACCGTCTTTGGAGCCTTTGTCAATAATAAACGTATCGAACCAATTTCCGGCATCCTTGCCAATAATACCTGCGCCAACTTTTTCATACTTATACTGTTCATCCAAATCCAGCAGCTTGCGCATATCTTCAATGTCGTACTGTTCCATCTGATAAGTACTAAGCTGCGTCGTCAGTTCATCTACCTGTGCCTGCAGCTCTTCATTTTTTTTCATCACATCCCGAAGCTTTGCCAGATTATCTGTTACACCGCCGGCCCATGTTCCGATTTCGTTAATCCCTTTTTGCATAGGGATAAATACGTATCCGGCCGCCGTATTTAATGGCGTAAACGGTACATCAAATAAAAAGCTGGCAAACATAGCGGCAACACATAAGATGGACAAAAACCACAGTACGTATTTTGCTGGAATGTGACGGCGCGCTTTTCTTCTTCTTCTCATTCCGATGTCCCCTATTTATAAATACTGGATTTTAAGCTGTAGGCCAGATGTTTATAGTCGTTATCGGATACAATTTTGATAAGTCCCTGTGCAACGCTTTCTTCAGGATTATCACAGCAATTTACTTTAATATTTGTAATCTGCTTAAACAATTCATCCAGCTTTGCAATCTTAGAACCACCTCCGGTAATATAAATACCTGCATAAATAATATCTTTTGCAAGCTCTGGCGGCGTTTTTTCCAAAATGAGCTTAATATTCGTACAAATATTTGTCAAATGATCGCGGATTGCTTCATAAACAATCGAAGACGTAATTTCCATCTCAATCGGAAGCCCGCTGACAACGTCACGGCCAACGATTACCATCTTATCTTCTCTGCCTTCTAATGCACACCCCAGCTGCTCTTTTAAGGAACAAGCTGTTTTTCTGCCGATTACAAGATTATAATTTTTACGGATATAACTGATAATCGATTCGTCCAGACGGTTGCCGCCAAAGTGCAGCAGATGACTGATAACAAGTCCACCTAGAGAAATAATTGAAATCTCTGTTGTATCCGCGCCAATATCCACAACCATAATTCCAGTCGGCTCATTCACATTAAGTCCTAATCCGACAGCATCCGCAATCGGTTTTTCACATAATAAGACGCTTCTTGGTTTTGCCTTGCTTTTAAAAAAGATATCGGAAAACGCCTTTTTTTCCACTTCGGTAATATCGGTCGGCACCGCAACGACAAATTCAGCGCCACGGATTTTGCCTTTTGCATTTTTTTCCAAAAATTCAAACAACATGGTCTGCATATTGTTATAATCTGCGATAACACCGTTGACAATTGGGAACGTAACTTGTATCTGATCCGGTGCCTTTTCAAACATCGCATAGGCATCATTGCCGTAGGAATACATCTGATTTTTGTTAATAATTGCAATCGTATTTTTCTCATTCAGAATCGTTCCGCTGGCTTTACAGTAAATTTTTAAATTGGCAGTGCCTAAATCCACACCATAAATATTTGCTGACATCATTCTTGTCTCCTATTCAGGGATCAAAGCAGTCCCTTTTCTCTAAAACTGTAGTAATTATGATCGCCGATAATGATATGATCGGAAAGCTCAACCTGAAGCATCCTTCCACATTGGGCGATACAATCTGTGACTTGCTTGTCCTCACGGCTTGGCTGCGGCCTGCCGCTTGGATGGTTATGCAGAATTATAATCGAAACCGCCTGTAAGGTCAGTGCATGTATAAATACTTCCCTTGGCGATACTATAGAGGCGTTCACACTGCCTATCGTCAGCGTACGCTCTCCCAGATACCGGCATTTGCTGTCTAACATGCAGACGACAAAATGCTCTTTTGGCTCGTGCCGCAGCTTTTCCATATAAAAAGCAGCTACAGCGTCCGGCGCTGAAAAGCAGATATCCATATTCCGGCTTACGTTTGCGATCCGTTTGGATATTTCAGCGATACATTTTAACTGAATCGCTTTTACTTTGCCAATTCCTTCATATTCCATCAATGTCTGCAGACTATAGTCATACAGATTCATCAGATTGTGGTTTGCGTTTTGCAGTATCTTTTTGCCAAGTTCGATGGATGTGCATTTTTTAGTTCCGGTACGGATAAAAATTGCTAACAGTTCTTCGTCTGTTAATGCTTCCGGGCCGTAATACATGCATTTCTCATAAGGACGTTCGTTTTTAGGAAGTTCTTTTACGGTTAAATGTTTCTGCATTGCTGCAATGTTCCTTTCTACTCTCTCTATCAGTCCTTTCAGAGATCATAAAATCTCTGAAATAAACTGCAGGAACCTGCAATTCTATAATATTAACATATTCATCCAAGTTTAACAAGATTTCGCTCATAAAGTTTTTGTAAAGACATTAAAATTCCATATTTTGCATGATACCAGGTCAGTCCTCCCTGGAAATATACATTGTATGGCTCTTTCAAAGGCCCGTCTGCACTAAGCTCAATCGAAGAACCCTGAACAAAAGCGCCTGCCGCCATAATAACCTTGCTGTCATACCCTGGCATGTCCCACGGTTCCGGCGTAACATAGCTGTCTACCGGAGCTGCTGCCTGAATTCCTTCGCAAAACGCCAAAAGCCTTTCCGAAGAACCTAACGTAACAGCCTGAATAATGTCATAACGCGGCTCCGATCCGTTTGGAATCACAGAAAAGCCAAGCTTTTCATAGAGGTTGGCTGCAAAAACAGCTCCTTTTAGCGCTCCTGCAGTTACAACGGGTGCCTGAAACAATCCCTGATAAAAAGACTGCATGACGCCAAGGGAAGCGCCGACTTCTTTGCCGAGGCCCGGAGAGATCAGCCGGTACGCGGCATTCTCCACGCATTTTTTTGTCCCTACGATATAACCGCCAATCGGGGCCAGTCCGCCGCCAGGATTTTTAATTAAAGATCCAACGGTCATATCCGCGCCAAAATCCGAAGGCTCATAAAGCTCAACAAATTCTCCATAACAATTATCGACCATGCAGATGATATCCGACCGGATATTTTTTACGAATTTTATCAGTTCTCCGATTTTTTCTACTGAAAGCGTCGGCCTGGTCTGATAACCTTTTGAACGCTGAACCGTTACCATTTTAGTGTTGTCATGAATGGCGTTTTTAATTCCTTCGTAATCGAAATTTCCATCCGAACATAAATCAACCTGCCGATAAGTGATGCCATACTCTTTTAAAGAGCCTGGCGACGGCCGGATGCCAATCACTTCTTCTAAGGTATCATAAGGTTTTCCAGATGCAGATAAAAGCTCATCACCCGGACGCAGATTAGACATCAGCGCGAGGGCTAGGGCATGTGTGCCGCATGTAATCTGTGGTCTTACAAGCGCATCTTCGGTATGGAAACAGTCCGCATAGACTTTTTCCAGCGTGTCTCTGCCGTAGTCATCATAACCATAGCCGCTGCTTTGATGAAAACATGCCGCGCTGACTTTGTTTTTTTGCATGGCATGAATGACTTTTAACTGATTGATTTGTGCATTTTCATCAATCTGTTCAAATCTCTCCTGCAGTTGTTGTACAATAGTTTCCCCAAAAACTGCCACTTTATCACAAATACCCATATTTTTGTATCTGTTTGTAAAATTGCTGTTCATGATTGTATCAGGATTCCTTTCTCACTCAATATAGCATTCATATAGGATAAAATTTTGTCGTTATCATAAGAAAACATATCTTTATTCACCCATATGACATCTTTTTCCCGTCGAAACCACGTAAGCTGCCGTTTGGCAAAATGTCTCGTATCCCGTTTAATCACATCGGCAGCCTCTTTTAAGGTGCATTCGCTGTCAAAATATGGAAACAATTCTTTATAGCCAAGCCCCTGCATGGAAACAAGGTCTTTTGTATATCCCATATCCCTTAATTTTTTCACTTCTTCTACCAGGCCTTGCGCAAGCATTTCATCTACCCGCCTGTCAATGCGTTGATAAAGATGTTCCCTTTTGTCGTTTAATACAAAATAGGCTGCGCAGTAAGGGGTCTGTTTCGAATGCTCCTTTTTATTATGCTCAGAAATACGTGTTCCTGTCAACTTAAAAAATTCTAAAGCCCGAATGACACGCTTTTTATTATTTGCATGAATGATCTGTGCCGATACCGGATCCACCTGAACAAGCATATCATGCAAGTACTCTACGCCGCGCTCTTTTAAAAGATGCTCCAACTCCAGGCGGTATGCTGCATCCGTATCCTGTTTTGAAAAATCAATATCGTACAGCACAGCTTGAATATAAAATCCGGTACCTCCAACAAGAATCGGAATCTGGCCATTTTTGTAAATTTCCTGCATATATTTTTTAGCGTATTGCTGAAACCGGACGACATTAAATTCTTCATCCGGCAAAAATTCATCAATTAAATAATGTCTGACCCCCTGCATCTGTTCTTTTGAAATTTTGGCGGAACCGATGTCCATATACTTGTATACCTGCATGGAATCCGCAGATATAACAGCGCCGTTTACCTGCTTTGCCAAACGGACGGACAGTTCTGTTTTTCCAACAGATGTAGGCCCGGTTAAAATAATTAATGGTTGTTTCATAACGATTGCTGCCTTTTCTTTCTTATTTTTCAGCCGATGAGCACTTGTTTTCCTTCAAACGCAAATCCATAAGTCTGAATCCTTTCAGCTGGGATCCCCATTTTTAACAGCTCTGCAGCGTAGTTTTTTTCTTTGATCTGAGAAAGCGCTGCCTGTACGGTATCTGCAAGCGAGGTTTCTTTTTTCGGATGAAACACTTTAAATTCAATCAAATATGCATCCTTATTTTTTTGTTTTGGAACAAGCATAATATCATATCTTCCAAATCCGCTCTCCCGGTTGGAAGTAATCACATACTGATCTGCTAAATCTACCATCAGGCCAAGTACAAAACCATGATAAAACCGTTCTGGCCGGGATTTTTTTGAGGGATGCCTGCCAGTATCAAAGCTGCTGAAAATTTCTTCGCAGACACGGTTCATGTATTCGTTCATCGCATCCACATCATGGAGAAGCAGCGCTTTTATAAACGCATTGTAATCCGGCGTATATTCCCGAAACCAGTCTTCAATCATTTGAACAAACATAAAATATACTTCTTTGTTCGTCAATCGAAGCTCATATTTTGTTTTTCCGCTTGCTGCATCAAACATTGTATGTTCTACCCGCAGATATCCGCTTGCGAGCAGCAGGCTCCATATCGCGATTACCCTGTAATCCAGCTGTAAAAATACGATTTGTTCATCCAGATACGTCTCAAAAGATCTGTCATGCATCAATTCTTCCACCGCAATTTTTACATCCGGACTGCTTTCCCTTATCAGCTTTGCAACAAAGCTGTTTGAACTCGTATTGACCCAATACGCCGCAAATTTTTTTTCTTTTAAGTAATTCAAAACAGACCACGGATTATAAATATTTCTGCAGTTTCCAAAAATGAAACCGTCATACCAATGTCTGACTTCTTCAATTTCTGTCAAATGAAACTCATCCATTGCCGCAGACACTTCTTGCTCTGTAAATCCGAAAGCATCGCCATACATGCTGGAAGTAGTCGTTATAACCGTAATATTATTTAAATCCGAAAAAAGGGATTCTTTACTGATCCTTGTAATTCCTGTAAGCATCGCCCGTTCCAAATATGGATTCGTCTTAAAAGAAGCGTTAAACAGGTTTCTTAAAAATTCTGTCAGTTCTTTCCAATATCCATGCATATAAGCTTCCTGCATCGGCGTATCGTATTCATCGAGCAAAATAATGACGTTTTTTCCGTAACAACGGCACAAATATTCCGAAAGCTGGTTTAAGGACAATGCTGCGTCTACATCATCCATGTCATATGTTTTTCGGCAGAATGTGTTTTTTTCCTGCTCTGACAAAAGGTTCTTTTCCAAAAGATAGGTACATCTGGAATATTCGCTGGCAATCAGCTGGCATATTTTCGCACGTGCATTTTTAAAATTTGTTTCTTTGACACTGGCAAATGAAAGACTGATGACAGGATAAGTGCCCTGCAGCTGTCGATAAGATGGTTCCTTCCAGATCAAAAGATCTTGGAACAATGGTTTTTCACCCTGATACTTCATCGAAAAAAAATATTCCAGCATACTTAACGAAAGCGTCTTTCCAAATCTACGCGGACGGGTAATCAGTGTAACGTCATCTCCGCTTTCCCACCATTCTTTTATCAGCAGCGATTTGTCAATATAAAAATAGTTATTTTCCATGATCTTTCGAAAATCCTGTATTCCGAGTCCGATCGTACGTGCCATCGCCATTCTCCCTTATACAATACGTTTAAATTTTTTCTCAATTTCTGTTTTTGACATTGCAATAATAGTCGGTCTCCCATGTGGACAATGATAAGGATTTTCAAGCGCCAATAAATCCGCAAGCAGATGTTCCGCTTCTTGTGTCGACAATCGCTGACTGCCTTTTACAGCTGCTTTACAGGACATAGAAGCTATTTTTTCCAGTATCAGATCCGGTGTGCTTTTCCCGATCTCCAAAGATAATCCATCCAGCATTTCTAAAAACAATTCTTTTTGATTCAAATTATATAAATTGGCAGGAACCGCGCAAACCGCATATTCCCTGCCCCCAAACGGATTGACCTCAAAGCCTGCTTTTCGAAACTGGTCTTCATATTTTTGAAAGAGTTCCTGCTCCTGCATCGTCATTGTGATAATCACTGGAGGACTGATCTGCTGAGAGGTAAATTCACGATCAGCAAACTGCCGCATCATTTTTTCATACAAAACTTTTTCATGTGCCGCATGTTGGTCAATAATAAACAGTTCATTTTCGACCTGAACAAGCCAGTACGTATCAAACAGCTGGCCAATCATTGTATAGTTGCGCCGTTTCGCTTCCTGAATAAAATCCGCGTGGTATGCACCGCTTTCAGCAATCGTTAACTGCTCATAATTCTGCTGCATATTGTGCATGTTTGCCATAGTTGCATCCTGCGTACCTGACGGAACTGTTTCCGGCTGTGCATTCTGTATGTCCGGTTGAGCTTCCTCCTGTTGTACATCCTGCATATCTGACGGAGTTGGCTGCTGCTTTTCATCCTGCATATTTAGCGAAGTTACGTCCTGCTCGGGATTTTGCTGCTTTGCAGCATATTTGCGCTCATAGGGACTGTCCTTTTTGACAGACGCTGCAATCGCTTCCAGCCGCTTTTTCTCAAATGGTTCTGGGGAGCGTTCTACAGATTTTGAAACAGGTTTTGTTAAAACAGATTCTTTTGCAGGAGGAACTTCCTGAATCATATCTTTTTGTTCCAGAGCGCTTTGAATGGCAGCGGATAATTGCTCATAAATACGTTCACTCTGGCGAAACCTGATTTCCATTTTTGCTGGATGAACATTGACGTCTATCAAATCGCTGTCCATTTCAATATGAAGCACTGTAAACGGGTACTGGTGTTTCATCAAATATGACTTATAGGCATCTTCGATACACTTGGTCATCAGCGTACTTTTAATATAACGTCCATTGATAAAATACATTTCAAAATTACGGTTTCCTCTGGAAATAAACGGCTTGCCAATGAATCCTTGTACGGAAAAAAGCTCACATTTTGCACGCAATGGAAGAACGCCCGCAGCAACATCTCTGCCAAAAATATGATAAATAATATCTTTGATCTGCGCATTTCCATTTGTATGCAGTTTCGGCTGGTTATTCACAATCAGCTGAAAGGAAATATCAGGATGCGACAACGCCAGACGTTCCACTAATGTACTGATATAAGAGGCTTCTGTCTGCGCAGACTTTAAAAATTTTCGTCTGGCAGGCGTATTAAAAAACAGATTTCGTACAAGAAACGTCGTACCTTGTGGCGCACCGATTTCTTCCAGGCTAATTTCTTTGGAGCCCTCGATCTGATACCTCGTTCCGGAAAGCTCGGATGCCGTTTTTGTAATTAATTCTACTTGCGCAACCGCAGCGATACTCGATAATGCTTCTCCGCGAAACCCCAGAGAAGAGATCGTAAGCAAATCCTCAATCTGCGTAAGCTTGCTTGTCGCATGACGAAGAAACGCTTTCGGCACCTGTTCCTGCGGGATTCCCTGACCATTGTCCGTAATGCGGATAAAGGAAATGCCGCCGTCTTTAATTTCTATCGTAATGGCAGTTGCTTTTGCATCAACCGCATTTTCAACCAACTCTTTTACAACAGAAGAAGGACGCTCTACCACCTCTCCGGCTGCGATCTGGTCTATTGTTTTTTCGTCTAACACATGTATTTCAGCCATAATATCCCTTATTTCCAGCGGTTTTTAGCTTTGCTCTGCAGCTCATTCAGCTTATTCAGAGCATCCAGCGGCGTTAAAGAACTGATATCCAGATTCTTAAGTTCTTCGATAATCATATCGTCCTTTACCGTATCGAACAACGAAATCTGTTCCATTTCCAAGGTATCTTTTGATGGAGACGTCTTTTTCCCCTGCTTTGCAGCGGATTTTTTTACCGTAAGATTTTTTGTAATCTCTGTAATATCATTCGCACTCAGCTCTTCAACAATCTCTTTGGCACGTGTAATGACACTGTCCGGCACACCTGCGAGCTTTGCTACTTGAATGCCGTAGCTTTTATCCGCGCCGCCTTTTACGATTTTACGTAAAAAGACGATATCATCCCCTTTTTCTTTCACCGCGATACAGTAATTATTCACATTGTCAAGCTTTCCTTCCAGCTCTGTCAGTTCATGGTAATGTGTGGCAAATAATGTCTTTGCACCAAGCAGCTTTGGATTGGAGATATGCTCTACGACTGCCCAGGCAATGCTTAATCCGTCAAATGTACTTGTACCGCGTCCGATCTCATCTAAAATAAGCAGACTTTTATCTGTCGCATTGCGCAAAATATTGGCGACCTCATTCATTTCCACCATAAAGGTACTCTGACCGCTTGCCAGATCGTCAGAAGCTCCGACCCTTGTAAACACACGGTCTACCAGTCCGATATCCGCAGATTTTGCCGGTACAAAACTGCCCATTTGCGCCATCATCACAATTAAGGCGGTCTGTCGCATATACGTCGATTTTCCTGCCATATTTGGGCCTGTAATAATAGAAATCCGACTGTCTGCATTGTCCAGATAAGTATCATTTGTAATAAACATCTCGTGGCTTATCATTTTCTCCACGACAGGATGTCTTCCTTCGTGAATATCAATCTTGCCAGTACTGTTTAATTTAGGACGGCAATAGTGGTTTTCTTCTGCCACAACCGCCAGCGACACAAGCACGTCTAATAAACCGACTGCTTTGGCTGTCTGCTGAATTCGAACGACCTGGTCTGCAATCTTTTTACGAATTTCGCAAAAATATTCATATTCTAACACGACAAGCTTATCTTCAGCGCCTAAAATCATGTCTTCCAGCTCTTTGAGCTTTGGCGTAATATAACGTTCGGCATTGGCAAGCGTCTGTCTGCGCACATAATGTTCCGGTACGAGATTTTTATAAGAATTTGTCACTTCCAGATAATAACCAAACACTTTGTTATGTTTGATCTTTAAATTTTTAATACCTGTTTCTTCCCGTTCCTGTTTTTCAATATCTGCAAGCCATGTCTTACCATTGGTACGCGCTTCCCTGAGCTTATCGATATCTTCTTTAAAACCGTTTTTTAAAATACCGCCTTCCCGCACAGAAATAGGCGCTTCTTCTTCAATCGAAGCATCGATCAATTCATAAATATCTTCCAGTGCATCCATTTCTTCCTCTGTCTGCACAAGCAAAGGACTATGAAACTCTGAGAGTATTTTTTTTAACGGTGCAATCATTTTTACGGAATTGCTTAGCGCGATTAAATCTCTTGGATTTGCAGTCTGGTAAGTTACACGTGTAATCAGCCGTTCCAGATCATGAATCGGGCGTAAATATTCCCGCAGTTCTTCGCGATCGATTAAATTGCCGTTCATTTCTTCGATGGCATCATATCTGCTTTCGATCTCGCTGCTTTGAATCAATGGCTGCTCCACAAACGAACGAAGTGTTCTTGCGCCCATTGCTGTTTTTGTCCTGTCCAGTACCCAAAGCAGAGAACCCCGTTTTTGTTTTTCCCGCATCGTTTCCACAAGCTCCAGATTTCGTCTTGTAGAACTGTCGATTACCATAAACATACCGGTTGTATATGGATGAATCGCAGACATATGCTCCATCGCATTTTTCTGTGTTTCGTACAGATATTTTAACAATGCACCTGCCGCAGTCGTACCGCATGGATAATCTTTGAGTCCAAGACCTTCCACACTGTTTACCTTGAAATGGTCAAGCAGAGTTACAGAAGTCGTCTCATCTGAAAAATACCATGCATCCAATGCGGAAATGCTGATATTTAAACGGGTACAAATTTCTTCAATATCTGTACCGCTCATATAAAATGCCTCGTTGCAAACGATTTCCGAAGGTGCAAACTTATTAATCTCATCGGCTAATTTTTGTGCAGATTCTACTTCTGTCACATAATAATCGCCGGTGGTCACATCCGCAATCGAAACGCCATAACGGCTGTTCAAGTAGACAATCGACATAATATAATTATTTTTGGATTCGTCCAATGCCTGCATATTTGTATTCGTACCTGGTGTTACAATACGGATGACCTCGCGGTGTACAATCCCTCTGGCATGTTTTGGGTCTTCCACCTGCTCACAGATTGCCACTTTATATCCTTTTTCCACAAGTTTATTTAAATATCCTTCCACCGAATGATACGGCACGCCGCACATCGGAGCACGTTCTTCAAGACCGCAGTTTTTTCCGGTCAGTGTCAGTTCAAGTTCTTTTGACGCTTTTAATGCGTCATCATAAAACATTTCGTAAAAATCACCCAGGCGGTAAAACAAAATACAGTCCTTGTAGTCTTCCTTGATTTCCAGATATTGCCGCATCATCGGCGTTGCTTCTGTCTTGATTTCTGCCATCTGCTGTAACCTCACTCTATATGATTAATCTTTTGCTCTGTTTACAATAAACGTATTATAGTATAAGTGGAATAAAAAAACAATTGGAAATGTTGCAACTTTTCAAAAGATTGCTTATACTTAAAAAGAAAGCATTTGTATCCGTTCAGATACCCTATGGAACCGGTATCAAAATTTACATCACATACAGAAAGGAAGTTACCAATATGTTTCCATTTAGCTATTATACTCCTACCAAAATATTATTCGGCAGGCATACAGAAAACCAGATTGGAGATCTCGTTCAAAAAACCTGCTGCAAAAAAGTATTGATTCATTATGGCAGCGGCAGCGTGCTCCGTTCCGGGCTTTTAGACCGTATTCAGTCTTCGTTGCATGAAAAAGAAATTTCTTATGTCACGCTTGGCGGTGTTGTTCCAAATCCCAGACTGTCTCTTGTATATAAAGGTATTGAACTTTGCAAAAAAGAACAGGTAGATTTTATTCTTGCTGTTGGCGGCGGAAGTGTCATTGATTCTGCAAAGGCGATTGGTTATGGGATTGCCAACGAGGGAGATGTATGGGATTTTTACGATCATACAAGGCAGGCTGCTGCATGTCTTCCGATCGGCATCGTACTTACGATTGCTGCCGCTGGCAGTGAAATGAGCAACAGCAGTGTTATTACCAAAGAGGAAGGCATGATAAAGCGAGGATATAACAACGATATCTGCCGTCCGGTTTTTGCGGTAATGAATCCTGAACTTACGATAACTCTGCCTGCTTATCAGACCGCTTGCGGCTGTACGGATATTTTAATGCATACAATGGAGCGTTATTTTACAAACGGCGGAAATATGGAACTCACGGACGCAATTGCCGAAGGATTAATGCGTACAGTAATGAAAAATGCCTTGATTTTAAGAGATGAT
Organism: uncultured Eubacterium sp.; assembly: GCA_910584345.1. Classification (GTDB taxonomy): domain Bacteria; phylum Bacillota; class Clostridia; order Lachnospirales; family Lachnospiraceae; genus Eubacterium_J. Next base: position 94,103 of record CAJTZX010000004.1, read on the forward strand.
CCCCAAAATTATGATGCAAGGGCCGAAGTCATGTGGGCCGGAAGCTTGTCACACAATGGGCTGACCGGCTGCGGGAATGACGGTGGTGATTTTGCCACACATGGGCTGGAACATGAACTGGGCGGTATGTTTGACGTTGCACACGGCGCCGGACTTGCGGCTGTTTGGGGAAGTTGGGCAAGATATGTAAAAAATGACTGTCTGCATAGGTTTTACCGGTTTGCGGTACAGGTAATGGGGATTGAAGATACGGGTTCTGAAAATGAGACAGCATTCAGAGGCATTGAAGCGATGGAAGATTTTTACCGCAGTATTCATATGCCAACGAATTTGAAAGAGCTTGGCATTGAGCCGACCGACGAGCAGTTGAAAACGATGGCTCATATGTGCAGTATCGCAGCAGGCGGTTCGAAAGGTTCTGCGAAAAAACTGGTGGAAAAAGATATGCTGGAAATTTACCGGATGGCTGCCGGAGTATGCTGATAACATCGATGCTAATGGTTTTTGTTTTGTTCTTCATCCATAGCATCCAGAATATTTAAAATTTGATCTATCTGCGGCGTCATTGGATGTTTATTTCCCGATCTACCTGTTTCGTTTTTAATAGTTTATAATATTCCGGCTTTACTTTTACAAGCTTCATCTTATGAATTCTCCTTATATAAGAACTCCCTTATGTAAAAGGGAGTTCTTACTGGTGAATGATATTCTGACCGTCATCCGCGGATATCTCACTTGCATTTTTATTATATCTGCTTTGTCATTTTTTTGCAATCCAATCAATGATAAAGTTTTCAAAAAATTTTATATTAAATCATATTTCACAACATCCATGCAGACTGCCCCATCCGAAAAAAATGAAATTCCATCTGCAGCCTGTTCCGTATACATCGTTGCTGTCATTACCTGCTCTCCATCATTGACAAATACCTCCACGCTGTAGCGGTCCAGAATCAGCCGCAGCTTCAGACATCCTTCTATATGGTTCACAAGGCATCTGCGCTGATGGATAATCGCCCGTCTAGAACCGGAAAATTTGCGGTCTATTTTTAAAACAGATTCATCCGGCCGAAAACTTAGAGATGTATAATACTTTTCATTTTGTGCAAAGCGGACTGCAAATTTATGGTACATCTGTTCTGGTTTCGCTGGCCGAACGAGTATTTCCAGATCTACTCGTCGTCCTCGGATGCCTTCCAGATGTATAAAACCGGTTACCGGTACGTTCCGGTATACAGTCTGATTGCCGCGCATCTGTTCCAGTTCCCGAATCGGCTGCTGATACAGGCGGCCGTTTTTAATATGCAGCTCTCTTGGCAGGCTCATCTGCCCATACCACAGCGGATGTTTGGATGTGCGCAGGCTGCAGGTATCCCAGTTCTGCATCCAGCCGATCATAATCCGCCTGCCGTCTGCAGAGAGTACGGTCTGCGGCGCATAAAAGTCGATTCCATAATCAACAGACTGACTGTATTCTTCCGTAAACGTATCTGTTTTTTCATCATATGTTCCAATCAGGCAAAGCGTACCGTTTCCATTATGGTATTCAAACCCCTGCGGCATCATATCCTGCGGGCTTGTTAAAAGCACTTGTTTATGATCCAGCGCAAAAAAATCAGGACATTCCCACATCAGGCCAAAACGTCTGTTATTTGTACATAACACTTTTTGATACTTCCATTGGAATCCGTCAGGGCTTGTAAACAATAATATTTGTCCGCTGCCGTCCGCCGGACGGTTTCCGACGACGCAGCAGTAAGAACCATCTTCTTTTTGCAAGATTTTAGGATCGCGGAAATCAACTCTGCTAAAACCCTCGGGAAGGTCTTTTTCATCCAGTACCGGATTTTGCTCATATTTCTCATAATCGATACCATCTCCGACTGCCAGGCATTGTGTCTGGATTTCCAGCAATTCCCCGTTTTTTTGCCGCTCTTGCACGACCCCGGTATACATCAAAAGATGTCTGCCATCTGCAAGCTCTATAGCGTTTCCGGAAAAGCATCCGTCTTTATCATAATGCTCATCTGGAGCAAGCGCGGCCGGAAGATATTCCCAATGAAGCAAATCTTTGCTTACCGCATGCCCCCAATGCATTGGCCCCCAGTTAGAATCATACGGATGGTACTGGTAAAACATATGATACTGACCGTGGTACCAGGAAAAACCGTTCGGGTCATTCATCCATCCTGTGCGTGACGACAGGTGAAAAGCCGGGCGTTCTTCTGGTGAAATGAACTTTTCACAAGCTTCTTCATATTTGCGCGCTTCCCGTAATGTCTGACTTGTCATATCCGTTTCCTTTCCCTTTATAAAATGAAGATTTTTTTATTGTTTATATACCAAATGATAGCATAAATATTTACAGATTCAAAGATAATTGCAATAAAATTTCTTCTTATAAGTTTTCTTCTATAGAAATAATTTTCTCCATCTGCTGTGTCATTCCTGTTTTTAAAATTTTGCAGGACGCATAGTCGTCACTGTTTGTCAGTAATACCGCAGAAGTTGTACTGTATCCTGCAGAGCGGATTTTTTCCAGGTCAAATGTCATAAGCTTTTGTCCTGCCCGGACTTTTTCACCTTCGCTTACAAAAAGCGTAAATCCGTCTCCTTTCATTTTTACCGTATCTACACCGACATGGATCAGTACTTCCATTCCTCCCGGACCGCTGATGCCAATCGCATGTTTTGTTTCTGTAAGGGAAGATATTTCGCCGTCAAAAGGCGCCGTAACGACTCCCTGCTCTGGTTCAATGCCAACGCCATCTCCTAACACACCGGATGCAAACGTTTCATCTGGGATTTGTTCTCTTTGGATAACATTTCCCTGGATTGGCGCATAAATTACTTTTTCGATTTCTTTTTCTGCAGCGTTGCTCTCCTTTGTAGTATCTGCCGCTATATTTTTTGTTTCAGACTTTTGCTGAGGTTCTTCGTCTTTGTAGCCAAACATCCATGTCAGTACAAAAGAGACTGCAATAGAAATAACCATCATGAATATATACTGCAGCGGCATATTTAGACATAACAGCACTCCAAACAACCCAGTAACACCTGTTCCGCTGGCGCCAAGTCCGGTCACCGAAGCAAACAGTGCTCCACACGCCCCACCGGCACAGCCACAGATAAATGGTTTGAAAAAGCGCATATTGACACCGAAAATTGCTGGTTCTGTAATACCCATAAATGCGCTGAACGCAGACGGAAGCGCCATAGATTTTGTTCTTGTGTTTTTTGTCTTTAAAGCAACCGCTAATGTTGCAGCTCCCTGTGCCAGGTTTGCAGCCGAAGCAAGTGGAAGCCAGTATGTAACACCGTATTTTGCGAGCTGTCCTACGTCTATAATCGTATACATGTGATGCACACCTGCAACAACGGTTGGTGCATACAAAGCGCCCATAACAAAACTGCCAATGCCAAGCGGAAGTGCAATCAGCCATTGGATACCGCTGATAATCCCGTTTTCAATAATTACAAAAACTGGACCGATCACAGAATAAGTCAAATAACCTGTCGCAAATACACTTACAAGAGGTGTGACAAATAAATCAAACATTTCCGGCACAATTTTATGCAGCTTCTTTTCAATAAGACACATTACCCATACTGCAATAATAACAGGAATAACGTGGCCCTGGTATCCGATCAAATCAATTTCATATAATCCAAACCATACACTTTGACGGATTTTTACGCCTTCTGTTGCAACGGTCCATGCATTTTGCAAATCTGGATGAATCATCAGCATTCCGATGACTGCGCCAAGATAAGGGTTCCCGCCAAACGCTTTTGCTGCGCTCGTCGCAATTAAAATCGGCAGAAAAGTATACGCCACATTACTGAATAGTTTCGCAAATACGAACAGAGAGCCTTCTGTATTTAAAGTCAAAAATCCGTTATTTACCATAAAATTCAGCGCTTCCATAATGCCCATTAAGAATCCGCTGGCGACAATGGCTGGAATAATCGGTACAAAAATATCCCCGAGTGTCTTAATAGCTCTTTTGAAAATATTCTGCTGCGCAGCGGCTGCCTGCTTTACTTCTGCTTTTGTAGCCGCGGACAGACCGGATACCTGCAAAAATTCATCATATACCTTATTTACGGTTCCAGTGCCAAGAATAATCTGCAGCTGTCCGGAAGCGAAAAACACGCCTTTTACTCCGTCAATTTCTTCTACTGCTTTGCTGTCGCACTTATCATTGTCTGCAATCACAAGGCGAAGACGCGTCGCACAATGTGCGGCAGATATTAAATTTTCTTTTTTGCCTACTTTATCATAGATTTGTTCTGCGGTCTTTCGATAATCCATAACTTCCTCTCCTTCTACCTTTTTTGTAACCATACTTGCCAAATAAGCAGTTACATTTTAACATTAAAATTTTATTTTCATCCCGTCATATGCTGCTGTCATACCGTGTTCTTTTGCAAACGCATCCAGCTGCTCATGAGTCATTTCCCCATTATGTGAAAAATGATTGATTACTTTTACCGTATTCCGGTTTACACATCCCCGCTCTTCCAAAAGCTTTGTAAATGCAAGATCATCAACTAATCCCATATGATACCCGTCAATCTGCTTATTTCCCATCGTAGCATCCAATGATATAAGATCATATTGATGACTGAAAATGCAGTCCCATGCTTCGCTGCTCAGGTTCATGCCTGTATCATGCCCATACAGCATACATGTTCCGTTTTTCTCAATAATATAAATAAAGCAGATCTCTCTTTGATCGTGGTCTGCCGGAACCGGGATAATATGATACCCTTCTGCCATAAAGTCAGCAAACGGAGCTATTTTTACAAACCTGACAGCATCATCCAACGGATGCACACGAAAACGGTCAATAAGCACAGCATCATAAAAAGCCTTTTCTACCGCTTCATTGCCATATACATGCAGCATTCCTTTCGCTCCGTGTCCAAAATGCTCATGACGGTGAATCAGATCAACCGGGAAAAAATGGTCCATATGCGAATGGGTAATTAAAAGATGCTGAATCTGTCCTAGCTGCAGAGAATAGCGCAGTGCATGTGTATAAGTATCTGGCGGAAAGTCAATCAGAATCGTTTCATCTATAAGCGCCTGCGTCCTTGTCCGAAGCTCTTTACCGCCAACACTTCTTGCTCTTTGACAGATCGTACAGCTGCAAAACAATGCGGGCCAACCTTCTGCCGCCGCTGTGCCTAAATATTGTATTTCCATAAAGTTCTCCTTTCCTGCAGAATTTTCATACTGCATAAATTCCTTTTTATTTGTGTCACCTTCCTTGAAATAACCGTTTACGTAACTGGTAAAGTAACCGGTTACTTTATAGTGAATATATTAACATTGACCTACTAAAATGTCAACATTTTTTTCTAAAAAATAACCGGTTACTTTACCAGTTATTTTATCGTTGATTTTTACGCACTGTCCTGTTATACTAATGACTGAAAAGTAGATGCTGTCTGGAGGTTTTGAGAATGGATAAAAAAAAGATTACATTTGCTGACATTGCAAAATACACGAACTTTTCAAAAACAACAATTTCTCGATATTTTAATAATCCTGACTCACTCACCGTAGAAAATCAGGAAATTATCACACAAGCGCTTGCCGATTTAAATTATCAGGAAAATAAGCTGGCAAAAGTATTTGCAAACGGTAAAAGCGAATTTGTCGGCATTATCGTGCCGAATTTATATTTGCATTACTATGCCGAAATATTAAATCAGATTTTAAATACATATGAAGAATTCGGTTATAAATTTTTAATCTTTACAAGCAGAAACGGCAGAGAGGCAGAACGAAAATATCTGAAAGAGCTGCTTGCCTACCGTATTGAGGGAATGATTATTTTAAGCCACCTGATTCCTTCCAAAGAGCTGGCTGACTGTGGGATTCCTGTTGTGGCTATCGAACGAGAAGACCGGTATATTAACAGTGTTAATACCGATAACTATATGGGTGCAGTACAGGGAACGAGTCTTCTGATAAAAAATAACTGTGATGTGCTTGTGCATATTAATTCTGCAGTTGCAGAAGATGTCCCATCTTACGGACGTATCCGCGGATTTTTGGATACATGCAAAGAGCACCGAATTCCAAATGAATTAATCATAAGGGACCTTGGACATTCACATCAGGAAATCCATGCATGTATGCAGGAAATTTATAACGAATTAAAACAGAAATATCCGCATCAGAAAAAAGGTCTGTTTCTTTCGAATGACACACACGCCAACAGTATGTTAAACATTATTTTCAGGGAATACGGCAGTTTGCCTGACGAATACCGTATCATCGGATTTGATGATTCCCCTGTTTCCAGCCAGGCGATTCTGCCGATCAGTACGATTGGCCAGCAGATTGATAAAATTGCTTATGAAGCAATGTCTTTGCTTGTAACACTTATGAATGAACGGAAAAAACGGCGCCCAACGCCGCAGACAGAACTGGTTCATAAAAACGTTACACCTGTTTTAATCCGTCGGGAAACAACGGATTAAAACAGCTTGACAAGACAATCTTTTCCTAAAAATGCGATGCCATACCGCGCTGTTTTTTCATAACCGTCATCCTTTAACTCCCGCACATATTGTCTGTCCTCGATCTGATGTAATGCTTCCTCTGCGGCTTTTTCCATATCCTGATATTTTTTAGCTACTTTAAACTCAATGACAAACGCTTCTTTTCTTCTTGTTACCGGACGTACAAAAAGATCGCTGCGTCCGGTTCCGCCTTCACGGTTGGACTTAACCACATATCCTTTCATGCCTGATAAAATCCCCAGTAAAAATCCATGATAAAAGCTCTCATAAGCATCGTTAAAGCTGATCGTTTCCAGTAAAAGCTCTGAAATCTCTTCTTCCAGTGTTTGCACATCATGATCCAACAGTGCCATAAACAATCTGGTTCGATCCTTCGACTTTACTTTTTCTTCAAACCAGGCATGTATTTTCGTTCGAAAAATAAGCCTGACTTCTTCATTTGGAATTGTAAATACTGCTAATATTTGTTTGGTTTTTTCATCCATCCGCTCAGACACTTTTCGAAAATATCCGGTAAAAAACATAAAATTCCACAAATTATCCATCGTAGAATCTATTTCACCATACGTAACGTCCTCATGTACCGGTTTTTCTACCGAGTTTCCTTCAATAACCGCCTCAATCTCTTCCTTTGTCTGGTCGTCTGCCTGTTCGATCAGCGTGCGCACAATGCTGTTTGAGCTTGTATTCGCCCAATATGCGGACGGAAACGATGTATCGTCAGCAAGCATGTCTCGGATAAAAAGAAGGACGCTCCATGGATTGTATACATGTGCATTTCCAAAAATATATCCGTCATACCATTCTTTTGCCGTTTCATATTTATGCTCCAGATGATAATCGCTGCATATTTTTTTTACTTCCCGTTCCGTAAATCCAAAGTACTCGCCATAATTTTTATTCAAAATCGAAATGATATTTAAGTTGTTCATGCCTGTAAAAATGCTCTCTTTCGATATCCGCAGGCATCCGGTGATAACCGCAAACTCAAGGCTTGCGTTTGTTTTCAGCGCAGACTCAAATAAAGAACGGATAAAGCTTACCATTTCTTCATAAAAGCCCTGAAAATAGGCGTTTTCCAACGGTACATCATACTCGTCTATAAATATAATCGTTTTTTTTCCGTAGTATTTTTCCAGGCATTCCGATAAAAATTTCAGTGAATCGCTAAAGCTTTCCATATCCGCCCGTTCCCATACGATATCTTCATAGCGGGCTCTGTTTTTTTCCGTCATACCGGCTTGCGTTATAAACTGATGGCGTTCAAACTCTCCTGCGATCTGGCGTACCAGCATTCGGTATGCCAGATGAAAATTTGGCTGTCTGGCAGATTTTAAAGACAGGCTGATAACCGGATACTGCCCCATATAAGTCAAATAGTTTTCTCCCGCCTGCATAATCTCAAGCCCGTGAAATAAGCCGCTGTTGTCTTTGCGTGTGCCGTCCTCCTGTCTGGCATCTTCAAAAAAATACTGCAGCATGCTCATATTCAAAGTTTTCCCAAACCTGCGCGGACGGGTAAACAGATTGATATCTCCTTTTTTTTCTAAAAGTTCCTGTATCATCTTTGTTTTATCAACAAAATAATAACCTCTTGTAATAAGTTTTTCAAAATTATCCACGCCAATTGGCAACGGTTTGTAATCCATAAGCTCTGCCTCCTGTTTATTCGCAGCTTATAACATACTGATCCGAATGTTTTAGTATCATTTGTCTATGGTATTATGAAAGATTCAAAAGAATCCGTGTCAAAAATATGCCTTCTTTCGCAGAAAAATCAGTTTCTCCCTTGTAACGGGCGACCGTTTTTAAAATACTGGATACTCCGATTCCCCCGCCAGTAATCGATTTTGGGATTCCTTCTTGAAAAACAATCCTGTCACTGCAAGTATTTTTGCACTGAATACTGACCTTATGCCCTTTTTTTGCGATTTGTATCTGTATGACCTTTTTAGAACTGTCAGAATCCAAACAGCCATGAATCGCATTTTCAAATACATTTGCAAGTATGGCAACCCAGTCAATATCACGAATCGGCAGTTCGAGCGGCAGACTGACTTCTGTTTCTACGAATATATTTTCGTTTTGTGCTTTTGAAGCATAAGCAGATAAAATACTGTTAACAGTCTGATGGGCACAGATATCTTTGCGCCCGCTGTTTATTACCTCTTCTTCATACTGATCCAGATAACGAAGCAGCCCTAAAGCCTCCTCTTTTTGCGCATATTCGCGTATCAGAAGCATATGATGGCGCATATCATGACGATGCCTTGCCATTTCCTGCTGTGATTCGCGCATCAATTCCATCTGACGCCGTAACAGCTGTTCATTCATCTCCAGCAATTCTTTTTCTTTTTGATAATAATGTTCCTGTCCCAGATGAATATACAAATGCAAAATCGTATATTGGAGCACACCTGCCATAAAAAGAATCAAAAACGCACGCACCATATTAAACACGGAAAATCCCTGTAGATTCGGCCAATAAGCCATAATGGCGCCAAGCATTACCGATACAAAAAGTGTTACGACACTAAATAAATCCATTTCATCAATTAAAAAATCTATGCCGCTTAGAAACTGCCTGCGGAATTTTTTCCAGGTAAAAGTCAATATTATCGCCGTAACAATGAAACGTACGATAATATCTACCCAAAGATTCCCGTTAAATCCCCACCGGGCGACATCTACCCCGCAAAACGTAGAGACAGAAAACATATAAAATGCAAGTGCCATTTTATACAGCGATAAATAGAACACTTCTGTGCTCATCAGACTGCAAAAAGTGCCAATTACAAAAAGTGTTGAAAAAGCTGCATACTGGACAAAACTAGCATTTGCAAACACATACCAAATGCTGTAAACGGTAATCAGTGATATGCCAAATGCAACATAGATGATGATTGTTTTTTTCATCGTAAATTTAGGACGGTCCAGCATTAGAAAAAATGTAAGCATCAGACCGGAGCTGATGGTGTTCCGTAACAGTGCAATCCAAAATGTGCCTCCCAACATATTTGTTTCCTCCTAAAGCAACAAACCATATTTAAGATTTCTTATTTTAGCATCTCTTATTTAACATTTCTTATTTAACATTTCTGACAAAATTATTATAGAAACCCACCAAATAAAACTTATTTAAGAAACTTGCTTATTTAAGAAACTTACTTATTTAAGAAATTTGCTTATTTAAGAAATTTACTGAAAAAGTTTGCTTTTTGCTTAAGTATAGCACTTTAATGATAAGTATACGATACACCTGGAATGATTTGCAGTTTTTATGGTACAATCTGCACTGTTTGCAAACTGCAAACTAAATAGGCCGACAGCTTCCGCGTACAACCATAAAATGAGGAACAATAATCTTCGTAGCCAGTAAATTCGGATTTTCAATATGGTTAATCAATTGGGATGCTGCTTCCATCCCAAGCTGGTAAGAATTTACATCTACAGAAGTCAGCTGTGGTGAAGTGATTCTTGCCAGCAAAGAATTGTTAAACGATACAATAGACAAATCTTCCGGTACGGAAAGGCCCATACGAATACAGCTTCTTTCAAGAGCCAAAGCCAAAATATCATCACTGGCTACGATAGCTGTAGGTCTTTCTTTTTGTGTCAGAAGCTTTTCAAAAAGTCCGTCTTCCTCAAAATCAAGTTTATCAGCTTCGATACAATAATCCGGATTGAGCGCAATGCCATGCTTTAACAGCGCATGCTGGTATCCTTCTTTTCGTTCTGCCGAAAAATACATGACATACTCACTGCCTACATAAGCAATGTTTCGATGTCCCAGCTGATATAAATATTCTGTAGCCTCCTGTCCTGCCAATACATTATCATTATCAATATATACGGTCTGGTTTGCATATTGCTTCGCTTTTCCGATCAATACATAGAGAAGGCCTTCATTATACAAATAATCTACTACTGCATCATCCTGCTTGGAATACAGCACAACAAAGCCGCCCATCCGCTCATCTTTTGCCAGCATACGGACAGCCTGCAAGATTTCTCCGTCATCTTTGCCGGTGACAACAGCGCTGATATACTCACGGCCATTACAAAACTGGCTGATCCCTCGGACTGCTTCCAGATAAAATGCGTTTTCATACACATCTCTGGATGAAGGCGGGAGAATCACACTGATTAGCTGCGGCGGCTGGCCTGTACTGACAGGCTGAATATTTGGTTCATATCCCAGCTCTGCCATAGCACGCCGGACTTTTTCTTTTGTTTCCCTGCTAATGGACGAATGGTCCTTGCATGTTCTGGATACCGTGGATGGGGATACGCCTGCCAGCGCAGCAACATCTTTGATCGTTACAGCCATAGTTGTACTCCTTTTTCTTCTATGTAAAATAAATCTTTGTATATTAAAATATTATAGAAAAAAATTAGAAAAAGTCAACTGTTCCTCTGCTCTTGCTTAGGCATTTTGTATAAAAAAATCATGCTCTTCGTATGCAATATGTAAAAAATTGGGTGAATTGCAGATTTTGCATTGCGTTTTTTTCTCAAATGATGTACAGTAATTTTATAAAGTTTGCGTAAAAGATGTGCAAAAACAGTGCAAAAATGCATGACATTATTTCGCTGTTTTTGCATAGCCTTGCACGAAACACACTTAAAGGAACGATACAGCATCCGTTCCTAATACTACCTAAAATCAAACGAAAAAGAAACGGAGGATTCTAAAATGGGCAGTATTTCAATCATTGCTCCTTTATCAGGAGAAATTGTTGCACTGGAACAGGTTCCGGATCCGGTATTTTCGGAAAAAGCGCTTGGAGACGGCATTGCCATTCTGCCGGAAGATGGCAAAGTATACAGTCCGGTCAATGGCGTAGTTGCAACTGTAGCAGCAACCAAACATGCGTATGGCTTCCAATCAGACGACGGGCTGGATGTACTTGTGCATGTCGGCCTGGAAACTGTAGGTTTAAACGGCGAAGGATTTACAGTACATATCAAAGAAGGCGACCGGGTAAAAGTTGGGGATCTGGTTGCCGAGGCAGATCTTTCATTTTTAAAGAGCAAAAATCTGAATTTGATTACACCTGTTTTAATTTGTGACGGTATGGATGATAAGCAGATGCAGCCATGCTCTGGCAAAGTTACAGCCGGTCAGGATGCCGTAATCAAGGTTACAGCACAAGAAGCTTCTCCGACACAGCCGCAAACAGCGTCCCAACTATCGAATACACCGCCAGCCGCGCCGGAAAAGAAAAAAGCAGGCATTAATTTTGATTTTCTGCAAAAACTAGGCAAAGTATTAATGACCGTTATTGCAGTTATGCCTGCTGCAGGATTAATGCTCAGTATCGGCAAACTGATACAGATGGCTGGCGGAGATATTTCAGCAGTGCAGACGGTTGGCAGCACAATGGAAAATATCGGCTGGGCAATTATTAATAACCTGCATATTTTGTTTGCAGCTGCCATCGGCGGCTCTTGGGCAAAAGAACGTGCAGGCGGTGCATTTGCAGCTATTATTTCTTTTATTTTAATTAACTGCATAACGGGTGCTGCATTTGGCGTTACGAGCAGCATGTTAAGCGAACCTGGGGCAACGGTTACTTCCCTGTTTGGCCAGGAAATGCTTGTAGAGAATTATTTTACATCTGTACTGGGAGCGCCTGCACTGAACATGGGTGTATTTGTCGGAATTATTGCCGGATTTGTGGGCGGTGTTGTCTATAATAAATATTATAACTTCCGCAAACTGCCGGATGCATTATCGTTCTTTAATGGAAAACGCTTCGTTCCGCTGGCAGTTATTGCCTACTCGACTGTTATTTCCTTAGTGATGGCAGTACTTTGGCCGGTTGTACAGACAGGGATCAATTCGTTTGGCGTATGGATTGCTAACTCTTCGACGTCCTCTCCGGTATTTGCACCGTTTATTTACGGAACTTTGGAGCGCCTGCTGCTTCCATTCGGACTGCACCATATGCTTACGATTCCAATGAACTATACTTCTTTTGGCGGAACATACCTGATTCAGACAGGCATCAACGCAGGTTCTGAAGTATTTGGCCAGGATCCGCTGTGGCTCGCATGGGTTACAGACCTTATTAACTTTAAAGACGCTGGAGATCTTGCATCCTATGAAAACCTGATGGCTACCGTAACACCTGCTCGTTTTAAAGTTGGCCAGATGATTGGCGCTACGGGACTCCTTCTTGGTATCGCACTCGCCATGTACCGCCGTGTAGACGAAGACAAGAAAAAGAATTACAAGTCTATGTTTTTGTCTACTGTATTAGCTGTATTTTTAACCGGTGTTACAGAACCGTTAGAGTTTATGTTTATGTTCTGCGCATTGCCATTGTATGTTGTATATGCGGTACTGCAAGGTTGTGCATTTGCAATGGCCGGAGTAATTGACTTAAGACTTCATTCCTTTGGAAATCTGGAATTTTTAACCCGTGTGCCAATGTCACTAAAGGCCGGGCTTAGTGGAGATATGATACATTTTCTCATTTGCTGTGTTGCCTTTTTTGTAATCGGCTATTTTATTGCCTATTTCATGATTGGTAAGTTTAATTTTGCTACTCCGGGACGCCTTGGCAATTATACGGATGAGAATGAAGATGAGAATGCTGCTTCTTCCAAATCTAACGGCGGCAATGGAGGCAACAGCCAGCCGGAACGCATCATTGCACTATTAGGCGGACGTGAAAATATCACACTTGTAGACGCCTGTATGACCCGTCTGCGCGTAACGGTAAAAGATCCGGCAAAAGTAGCGGATACAGCGGCATGGAAAGCAGAAGGCGCACTCGGACTTGTGAAAAAAGACAATGGTATTCAGGCAATTTATGGCCCGAAAGCAGACGTACTAAAATCAGATATTAATGATATTTTATAAATGATTCAGGAGACTATCGTTGATGAAACTGTTAACTTTAAATACACACAGCCTTCAGGAAACCCATTATGAGGAAAAATTGGAGCAGTTTATAGAAGAGATTGTAAAGACACAGCCGGATATCATTGCCATGCAGGAAGTCAATCAGTCCATTTCAGCTCCATCCGCAGGCCCGGAGCTTTTGAGCGGATTTTTCCCTTGCCCGCAGGAATCCATCACTGTCCGGGAAGATAACCATGCGGCACAAACAGCCAAACGGCTTCGGGCACATGGCTTAAATTATTCCTGGACCTGGATTTCTGCTAAAATCGGATATGGAAAATACGATGAAGGAATGGCTTTGTTTTGTAACCCAAAACCGATTACATCCGCTGAGTCCTTCTTCATCAGCGGATGTAAGGACTATGATAACTGGAAAACACGCAAAGTACTCGGTATTCAGACTGATGTCTGCAAGGATTGGTTCTATACGGTTCATATGGGCTGGTGGCAGGATACAGAAGAACCATTTGCCAGTCAGTGGGAACGGCTTGAAACTCATTTGCAGGAGAAAAAGACACCGTCATCAAATATTTGGTTGATGGGAGATTTTAACAGCCCTGCACAATTTCGCGGACAGGGATATGACTGTATCCAAAAAACAGGCTGGCTCGACACTTACCAGCTGGCCAGACAAAAAGACAGCGGTATTACCGTCAAAGGCTGTATTGACGGCTGGCGCTCTTTTTCAGAAAGTGAAACAATGCCAAATGGATTGCGCATGGACCATATCTGGTGCAGCAATGCTATATCTGTACAAAGTTCCACTGTCATATTTAATGGAGAAAACGGTCCTGAAGTATCGGATCATTTCGGTGTACTGATTCAGACTGATGTTTCTTCTGTATCATAGAATAAAGGAGGTTTAACTTATGAACCGTGCAGCGGGAATTTTACTCCCGATTACAAGCCTGCCGTCTAAATACGGCATTGGCTGTTTTTCTAAAAGCGCTTATGATTTCGCAGACTGGCTAAAAAAAGCCGGACAGACTTATTGGCAGATTTTGCCGCTTGGCCCTACCAGCTATGGAGATTCGCCCTACCAGTCCTTCTCCACATTTGCCGGAAACCCTTACTTTATCAGTCTGGAAGCATTGATGGAAGAAGGCGTATTAACCACAGAGGAATGTGACGAAGCGGATTTCGGAAAACGATTAAACGATATCAATTATGAAAAAATGTATCACAGCCGCTACCCTCTGTTGCATAAAGCATACGAACGCAGCAACATATCTGAAAATCCGGATTATCAGAAGTTTCTTTCTGAAAATAACTGGTGGCTTTCTGATTATGCTCTGTTTATGGCTTTAAAAGATCGTTTTGAAGGTGTTCCGTGGAACGAATGGCCGGAAGATATCCGGCTGCGTTATGGCTATTCCATGGATTATTACCGCAAGGAATTATATTTTGAAATCGAATTTCAACAATATATGCAATTCAAATTCTTTGAACAGTGGAATGCACTGAAAGCTTACGTCAATGAAGCTGGCATTCGTATCATTGGAGATATTCCAATTTACGTAGCTATGGACAGCGCAGATGCATGGGCGCATCCAGAACTGTTCCAGCTGGATGAACATAACGTGCCATATGCCGTTGCAGGCTGCCCACCAGATGGATTTTCTGCAGACGGACAGCTTTGGGGCAATCCGCTGTACCGCTGGGATTATCACAGAAGTACAGACTATGCGTGGTGGATGTCCCGCTTATACTTTTGTTTCCAGATGTATGATGTACTGCGGATCGATCATTTCCGTGGCTTTGACGAATATTATTCCATTCCTTTTGGTGACAAATCCGCCATCAACGGCCACTGGGAAAAAGGGCCCGGCATTGAGCTGTTTCACTGCATGGAGCGGCATTTAGGCAAACATGATGTCATTGCAGAAGATCTTGGCTATGTGACAGATTCTGTGCGTCAGCTTGTACGCGACAGCGGTTTTCCTGGCATGAAAGTGCTGGAGTTTGCATTTGATTCCAGAGATTCCGGCTCTGCTAATGATTATCTGCCGCACAATTATATGGAAAATTGTGTCGCATATACAGGCACACACGACAATGAAACAATTACTGGCTGGTTTACTTCTATCAAAAAAGAAGAACGCCAGCTTGCCAGAGATTACCTCTGTGACCAGCATACACCACAAAAACTGTTATATCGCTCCTTTATCTCCCTTGTGATGCGAAGCAGCGCAAAGACATGTATCATTCCAATGCAGGATTACATGGGCCTGGACAATGACTGCCGGACGAATAAACCTTCCACGGTAGGCATTAACTGGAGATGGCGAATGACCGAAGATGATCTTTCGGATGAACTGTTGGAAGAAATTTTGGCAGTTACGAAACGGTATGGACGGATGAATTGGGCGAATAATGAAGATTCCTGATCTGTGTTGAAAAGTTATCAATCATTGAAAGAACTGTGCAAAAGGTTTTTGTACAGTTCTTTTTTGGCCTCGCGAACGCTGGGAGATGGGAGCTGCCCGGCCTTCCTGTGACCGGGCAACTCCCCATAAGCGCGAACTTAAGCGGAAATGCAACAATCTACAAAAAGTGTTGCGTACTGGCTATGCGAACGCTGGATGGGAGGCGTTGGCCTG
>CAJTZX010000005.1 GCA_910584345.1 uncultured Eubacterium sp.
CGCTTGCGGCGCAGCTCTACGGAGAATTCAAGGAGATGTTCCCTGAGAATGCGGTAGAATATTTTGTGTCCTACTACGATTATTACCAACCCGAAGCCTACGTACCATCATCAGATACGTATATAGCAAAAGATTCTTCCGTAAATGAAGAGATCGACAAATTGCGTCTGTCCGCAACGGCTGCGCTTTCTGAGCGCAGGGATGTGATTGTAATATCCAGTGTTTCATGCATTTATGGTTTGGGAAGTCCTGAAGATTTTCTTGGAATGATGGTATCTTTGCGTCCGGGTATGATCCGGGACAGAGATGATGTGATTCGAGATTTGATTGATATTCAATATACGAGAAATGAAATGGATTTTCATCGCGGAACATTTCGTGTGCGTGGGGATGTTTTGGAGATTATTCCGGCCAGCAGTGCAGACCGTGCGGTGCGGGTGGAGTTTTTTGGAGACGAAATTGATCGTATTACGGAGATTGACGTATTAACCGGGGGAGTGAAGGCTTCGCTGGAACATGTCGGTATTTTTCCGGCATCGCATTATGTCGTTCCGCAGGAGAAGATTAACAAAGCATGTATAGAGATTGAAAAAGAACTGGAAGAGAGGGTGCGTTATTTTAAGGGAGAAGACAAGCTGCTGGAGGCGCAGCGGATTGCGGAGCGTACGAATTTTGATATTGAGATGCTGCGGGAAACAGGCTTTTGCAGCGGAATTGAGAATTATTCCAGACATTTGGCGGGGCTTGAGCCGGGCGCAACGCCGTTGACTTTGATGGAATATTTTAAAGATGATTTTTTAATCATTATTGATGAATCTCATATTACAGTACCGCAGATTCGGGGGATGTATGCGGGCGATCAGTCCAGAAAAACGACGTTGGTAGACTATGGGTTCCGACTGCCTTCGGCAAAAGATAACCGGCCGCTGAATTTTGAGGAATTTGAATCTAAAATCGATCAAATGCTGTTTGTATCAGCAACCCCGAATGTATACGAGAAAGAGCATGAGCTGCTTCGGGTGGAACAGATTATCCGACCAACCGGATTGCTGGATCCAAAGATTGATGTGCGCCCGGTGGAAGGGCAGATTGATGATTTGATTTCGGAAGTAAATAAAGAAACAGCGAAAAAAAATAAGGTGCTTATTACCACTTTGACGAAGCGTATGGCAGAAGATTTAACTGCGTATATGCAGGAAGTGGGTATTCGGGTAAAATATCTGCATTCGGATATCGATACGTTGGAACGTGCGGAAATTATCCGGGATCTGCGGCTGGATATTTTTGATGTGCTTGTCGGTATTAATCTTTTGCGGGAAGGTTTGGATATTCCAGAGATTACGCTGGTGGCGATTTTGGATGCAGATAAAGAAGGATTTCTGCGTTCGGAGACTTCCTTGATTCAGACAGTTGGCAGAGCTGCCCGTAACAGCGAAGGGCATGTAATTATGTATGCGGATAAAATTACAGATTCGATGAGGGCTGCGATTGACGAAACTGCACGCCGTCGTGAACTGCAGCAAAAGTATAACGAAGCGCATGGGATTACACCAAAAACGATTCAAAAGGCGGTACGGGATCTGATCAGTATTTCGAAAAAAGTTGCTGCGGAGGAGCTGAATTTTGCAAAAGATCCAGAGTCTATGAATCGGAAAGAGCTGGAAAAGCTGATTGCACAGGTGAAAAAGAAAATGGAAAGCGCGGCTGCGGATTTAAATTTCGAAGCGGCTGCAGAGCTGCGTGACCAGATGATGCATTTAAAAGAAATGCTGCGGGATGCACAGAAATAATAGAGCGGCAAATGAAGGAAGAGAAAAAAAGTATGAGCAAAAATATAGGCAAGGAAAGAAAGTATATTAAAATACGCGGAGCGAATGAGCATAACTTAAAAAATATTGATCTGGATATTCCAAGGGATGAGTTTGTCGTACTGACCGGATTGAGTGGTTCCGGCAAATCCTCTCTGGCGTTCGATACGATTTATGCTGAAGGACAGCGCCGTTATATGGAATCTTTATCCTCTTATGCAAGACAGTTTTTGGGACAGGCAGAAAAGCCAAATGTTGAAAAAATAGAAGGGCTGTCGCCTGCGATTTCGATTGATCAAAAGTCGACGAACCGTAACCCGCGTTCTACAGTAGGAACTGTAACAGAAGTCTATGATTATTTTCGTCTGCTGTATGCGCGGATCGGCATTCCGCACTGTCCAAAATGCGGCAAAGAGATTAAAAAACAGACGGTAGACCAGATGGTTGATATGATATTGGAATTACCGGAACGTACGAAAATACAGCTGCTCGCACCGGTTGTGCGCGGGCGGAAGGGCACGCATCAAAAGCTGTTGGAGCAGGCAAAGCGAAGCGGATATGTTCGTGTCATTGCGGACGGAAATATGTATGAGCTGAGTGAGGAAATTCCGCTGGAAAAAAATAAAAAGCATAATATCGAAATTGTTGTAGATCGTTTGATTGTGAAGGAAGGGATTGAAAAAAGGCTGACGGATTCGATTGAAAGCGTTTTGGAACTGGCAGATGGACTCGTGATGGTCGAAGTGCAAAGGCCGCAGCAAGAACCTGAGATGATGCAGTTTTCAGATAGCTTTGCATGTGCTGACTGTGGCATCAGTGTGGATGAAATTGAGCCACGAAGCTTTTCGTTCAACAATCCGTTTGGAGCCTGTCCAGACTGTTTTGGCCTTGGCTATAAAATGGAATTTGATGAAGATTTGATGATACCGGATAAGTCATTAAGTATTGCGCAGGGAGCTATTCAGGTTACCGGATGGCAGTCGTGCACCGATCCTTCCAGTTATACGTATGCTACGTTAATCGCATTGGCAGAAACTTATGGGTTTGATCTGAATACACCGTATGAAGAGCTTTCGGATGAAGTGCGAGATATGCTGATTAACGGTGCGCAGCGGGAAGTAAAAGTACACTACCGTGGACAGCGTGGAGAAGGCGTATATGATGTTGTTTTTGAAGGTCTTGTGAAAAATGTCGGGCGTAGATACCGGGAGACAGGCTCAGATACGATGAAGCAGCAGTATGAAGAATTCATGCGGGTGACTCCATGCAAGACGTGTGGAGGGCAGCGTCTAAAAAAAGAAGCGCTGGCAGTTACGATTCAGGATAAAAATATTTACGAGGTGACTAATCTTTCGATAAAAAATTTACAGCAGTTTATGGGCAATCTGTCTTTGACGAAACAGCAGGAAATGATAGGCGCACAGATTATAAGGGAGATTCGTGCGCGGGTTGGATTTCTTGTGGAAGTTGGGCTGGATTACCTGTCTCTTGGGCGGGCGACCGGTACGTTGTCCGGCGGAGAAGCACAAAGAATCCGGCTTGCGACACAGATTGGCTCTGGTCTGGTCGGGGTTGCCTATATTTTGGACGAACCAAGTATCGGGCTGCACCAAAGGGATAATGATAAACTGTTGTCTGCGTTAAAAAATTTAAAAGATCTTGGAAATACGCTTATCGTTGTGGAGCATGATGAAGATACGATGCGGGCAGCGGATTTTATTGTAGATATTGGTCCTGGCGCCGGTGAACATGGCGGAGAAGTGATTGCAACCGGTACGGCAAAAGAGATTATGAAAAATCCTGATTCGATTACAGGAGCATATTTGAGTGGGCGCATGAAAATTCCGGTTCCACCTGAGCGTAAAAAACCGACGGGATGGCTCACAGTAAAAGGTGCGAGGGAAAACAATCTGAAAAATATTACGGTAGAAATACCTTTAGGAATTATGACTTGTATTACAGGCGTGTCTGGCTCCGGCAAAAGTTCGCTGACAAATGAGATCTTGTATAAGGCAATGGCAAAGAAATTAAACCGTGCACGATGTATTCCCGGAAAACATGATAAAATACTTGGCTTGGAACAGCTGGACAAGGTGATTGATATTGACCAGTCACCAATCGGACGTACGCCGCGTTCAAATCCGGCTACGTATACGGGTGTTTTTGATATGATCCGCGATCTGTTTGCAGCTACGCCGGATGCAAAGGCAAAAGGATATAAAAAGGGAAGATTTAGTTTTAATGTAAAGGGCGGACGTTGTGAAGCTTGTTCTGGAGATGGCATTTTAAAAATCGAAATGCATTTTCTACCGGATGTCTATGTGCCTTGTGAAGTTTGCCAGGGAAAACGATACAATCGTGAAACATTGGAAGTAAAATATAAAGGCAAGAGCATTTACGATGTGTTAAATATGACAGTGGAAGAAGCTTTGGGATTTTTTGAAAATATTCCTTCGATCGAACGGAAAATACAGACTCTTTATGATGTGGGTTTATCGTATATTAAACTTGGACAGCCTTCCACGGAACTGTCTGGAGGAGAAGCGCAGCGGATTAAGCTGGCGACAGAATTAAGCCGCCGCAGTACCGGAAAGACGGTATACATTTTGGATGAACCGACCACAGGACTGCATTTTGCAGATGTGCATAAGCTGGTAGAAATCTTGCATCGTTTGGCGGAGGGCGGCAATACCGTGATTGTAATTGAGCATAATTTGGACGTGATAAAAACGGCGGATTATATTATTGACATGGGACCAGAAGGCGGAGACGGCGGCGGTACGGTTATTGCACAGGGAACGCCGGAAGAGGTTGCAAAGATACCGGAATCCTATACAGGGCAGTATGTAAAAAAATATATTTCATAAACGTTCTGGAAAAATATGGGATAGGTTTTGTAAGCGATTTTGTCAATCAAAAACAGGTAACAGCATCCGGCCTGTTGAAAGGGCCGGAGTTACTTTTCATCTTGCATAAAAATTCCTAAATCCTCCATTGATTTTTTTCCATATATTATCTATAATGAAATCAGTCATGTACATAGCCAAATAACGCAGAGCGGATGCTGTACGTTGATGCAGTGATGGAAAATCCGTTCATAGTTCCCCATTTATTACATAAATTGGATAAAATTGCACAAAAACGATGTAAAATTTCGCAGAATATTTAAGAAAATGTGAAAAATAAAAAAGTGCTAGGAAAAATGGAATTTATTGTATATAATAGGAATTAATATGGCAAAATAGAGGATAGCACATCTATAGGTTCGCAGATTATTACGAAACACGATGTGCAAGTAAATCATACATTACAGAAAAGTGCATAAGCTGGACTGGGATATCCGATTGCATATGCAGGAAAAAGAAGAGATGAAAGGGGATATCTGTACATGATGGGAGCAGATATTGGAATTGATTTAGGAACAGCCAGTATTCTGGTTTATATTAAAGGAAAAGGCGTTGTATTAAAAGAGCCTTCTGTAGTAGCATTTGACCGCGATACGAATAAAATAAAAGCGATTGGTGAAGAAGCCAGACTGATGCTGGGGCGTACGCCGGGAAATATTGTTGCAGTACGGCCGCTGCGTCAGGGTGTTATTTCTGATTATACGGTAACAGAAAAAATGATTAAATATTTTATACAAAAGGCGCTTGGTAAAAAAAGCTTCCGTAAACCACGTATTAGTGTTTGTGTGCCAAGCGGAGTTACCGAAGTGGAAAAAAAGGCGGTAGAAGATGCGACTTATCAGGCTGGAGCCAGAGAGGTTATGATTATAGAAGAACCGATTGCAGCGGCGATTGGTGCTGGAATTGATATTTCAAGACCATGTGGCAATATGATTGTGGATATCGGAGGCGGTACCGCAGATATTGCAGTGATTTCACTGGGCGGTTCTGTGGTAAGCACTTCCATTAAGATTGCGGGCGATGATTTTGATGAAGCGATTGTACGGTATATGAGAAAGAAGCATAATCTTTTAATTGGAGAACGTACAGCTGAGGATATTAAAATCAAGATCGGCACATGTTATCCACTGGCACAGCCGGAAACGATAGATGTTCGCGGACGGAATCTTGTGACCGGATTGCCAAAGACGGTTACCGTGTCTTCAGAAGAGACAGAAGAGGCGCTGCGGGAAGCAACGCTGCAGATTGTAGAGGCGGTACACAGTGTATTGGAAAAAACACCGCCGGAGCTGGCAGCGGATGTGGCAGATCGCGGCATTGTGCTGACAGGCGGCGGAGCGTTGCTTCGCGGACTGGAGGAACTAATTGAAGAAAAAACGGGAATTAATACAATGACTGCTGAAGAACCGATGACATGCGTTGCAGTAGGAACCGGAAAGTTTGTGGAATTTTTAGCCGGAAAACGTGACGACGATTAAAAACGGTAAGATAAAGGAAAGGAAGTAAGCACATGTTAAAAGGGTTGTATACCGCATGGACAGGTATGATAAATGAAATGAATCGTATGGATGTCATTACGAATAACCTGGCAAATGCAGACACAAATGGATATAAAAAGGAAGGTGCGACAGCAGAATCATTTGAATCGAAACTGGCGATGCGCATCAAAGACTCTTCCGTACCAACCTGGCGTGCAAGGTCGCTTGGGGATATCAATATGGGTGTAAAAATTGGTGAGACTTATACGAATTACACACAGGGAAGTTTTAAAGTGACGGATAACAAATATGACTGTGCGATTGATGGCAATGGTTTTTTTGCAATTTCCTTTACCGATAAAGCAGGCAATACTTCTGTAAAATACACCAGAGATGGTGCATTTACGATTAGCGCGGACGGATTTTTACGCACAAAAGATGGTGATTATGTATTAAATCAGAATGGTGCGTTAAACGGTGATCCTGCTGCGAATAATTATATTCAATTGGATCCGAATCAGGATTTTAGAATTGACAAAGCCGGATTTATTTATCAGAACGACCAGCTGGTTGGCCAGCTTGGGCTGGTTGATTTTGCAGATTATAATTTCTTATCTAAATACGGAGAGAATATGTATGATCTCGTAGACGGCGGTCAGGCAATTGCTGCAGATGGCAGCATTGAACAGGGAAATATTGAAGCGTCTAATGTCAAAGTTGTAGATGAAATGGTTACTATGATTACGATTGCGAGAGCTTATGAATCCAATCAGAAAATGATTCAAACATTTGATTCTATGTTGGATAAGGCAGTGAATCAGGTTGGAAAAACACAATAAATGAGCAATTCAAGATTCTTTTCATGATAATAGGTGTAAATCATCGGTTATGGAAATGGCCGAACCCGTCGATAATAATCATATGGATGACAAGGAAGGGCATGGACCGCCGCGGAAGGAGAATAAGTAATTATGATGAGAGCATTATGGAGCGCTGCATCTGGTATGCGTGCGCAGCAGGCGAATGTGGATGCAATATCCCACAATCTCGCAAACGTTAACACAGTTGGATACAAGACAGAAAAACCGGAATTTAAGACGTTATTATATCAAACGATCCAGACAGAAACAACCTCTGCAAACGGAGCGCAGAAGCCAATTTCCGCACAGGTTGGACTTGGAACAAGGCTTGCGTCGGTCACTTCTCATTTTAGTGACGGACAGATGCAGGATGTAGAGAGCAACAGTGCGTTAGCGATTGCTGGTGATGGATTGTTTGCGGTAAATGGTTTAGACAATCAGGTATATTATACAAGAAACGGTGATTTTTACTGGAGCCAGGGAGCGAACGGTCTGACATTATGTACGTCAGAGGGCTATCAGGTCATGGATACAAATGGAAATGAAATTATTCTTCCAGATGAAGTGGATGCAAGCCGTGTTACGATTTCTACAGACGGTGTGATTGGATATATGGATGTACAAAATGTATATGTACCGTTGAATCAGTCGGTAGGTTTATGGCAGTTTAATAACGATGCAGGTCTTGAAAAAATTGCCGGTACATATTATGTGGAAACAGCGGCTTCTGGAGCGCCAATGAATGAGGCGACGACGGCCGGTTTAAGACGAAGTACTGTTCGTCAGGGATTTTTGGAAGGTTCGAATGTACAGGTTGCAGATGAAATGGTAAATATGATTGTTGCACAGAGAGCTTATGAATTAAATTCCCGTGCAATCACAACTTCTGATACGATGTTAGAGCAGGCAAATAATCTGAAACGATAGGAGGTTGTGTTTATGAGTTTAGCTATTAATGGATTGAATTCCTATGTAGACCCGTCTATCGTTAATGCAGCTTCAGGTTCTAGTTTATCTGGAAAACTGGATGATATGAATACTTCTACGTCTGCAGATGAGCTAAAAGAGGTTTGCCGTGAATTTGAATCTTATTTTATGGAGCAGGTTTACAAAGAAATGTTCAAAACAATTGGCAGTGATGAAAATGCAGATTCTTCTCTGTCATCACTGGTAGATTATTTTAAAGATGGTGTGATACAAAAGGTTGCTACACAGACAACGGAGCAGTCAGGCGGACCACTGGCTCAGCAGTTGTATGAGCAGATGAAACGTAATTACGGCATTACAGAGGAATAACAGCAGTGATACAATAAAACAGATGCAGGATGGTGCTGAATAAGCAAGGAGTACATCCTGCATTTTTCATGCCTGATAAATGATGAACGGTTGCTGAACAGGAGATGCGGATTTGGAAAAGGTTACAGGATATATTGATAATTTCATATTTCAAAACGAGGAAAACGGCTATTGTGTGCTGACACTTGTAACAGAAGAAGGAGAATTGACCTGTGTTGGAAATCTGCGTGGTATTACGGTCGGGATCAATGTAGAATTTACAGGTGTTTATACGGAACATCCGGCATATGGCAGACAATTTAAAGTGGAGTCCTATGAAGAGAAGGAGCCTGAGGATGAATTTGCTATGGAAAGGTATCTTGGCTCCGGTGCAATAAAAGGAGTCGGCGCGGCACTTGCAGCGCGTATTGTTCGGAAATTTGGCAAAGATACGTTTCGTTTGATCGAAGAAGAGCCGGAACGGCTGGCGGAAATTCGCGGAATTAGTGAGCGTAAGGCGCAGGAAATTGCGGCTCAGGTAGAAGAAAAGAAAGAACAGCGTCAGGCAATGATCTTTTTGCAACAGTTTGGAATTACACTGTCGCTGGCAGTCAAAGTTTACCAGACATATGGACCGCAGATCTATACGATTATCAGGGAGAATCCATATCGCCTGGCAGATGATATTCAAGGGGTAGGTTTTCGGATTGCGGATGAGATTGCAAATCGTGCCGGCATTTTGGCAGACTCGGATTTTCGCATCCGCAGCGGCATTTTGTACGTTTTGCAGCAGGCGGGCGGGGAAGGACATACGTATCTTCCAAAAGAGAATTTAACAGAAAAAGTATCGGAAATGTTGGGCGTAGATGCGAATCTGATTGAAAAGCATTATATGGATATGGCTGTGGTCCGTAAAATCGTGATAAAAGAACAGGAAGATGTCATGCAGATTTATGCGGCAGCTTATTATAATATGGAGCATAATGTTGCGGTAATGCTGCAGCAGTTAAATGTACGGCAGGAAACGGTACGGGTAAATCTGGAAGCAAAGATTGCTGCGATACAGCAAAGCTCAAAGGTTGTGCTGGATGAACTGCAGCGGGAGGCAGTCTGTGAAGCGGCGAGAAATGGCCTGCTCATTATTACCGGAGGGCCGGGAACTGGAAAAACGACGACAATTAACTCGATCATACGCCTGTATGAATTGGAAGGTTTGGATTTTATGCTGGCAGCGCCGACGGGACGTGCGGCAAAGCGTATGAGTGAAACGACCGGATATGAAGCACGTACAATTCACCGTATGCTGGAATTAAATGGAGGAATGGAAGGGAATGCAGGCTTTGAGCGCAACGAATCCAATCCGTTGGAAACAGATGCAGTCATTATAGACGAAATGTCTATGGTAGATATTACATTGATGAATTCATTAATAAAAGCAATAGCGCCATCTACAAGGCTGATTCTTGTCGGAGATATCAATCAGCTTCCAAGCGTCGGCCCGGGGAGCGTATTAAGGGATATGATTGATGCGGGCGTTTATCAGGTTGTGCGGCTGACGAAAATTTTCAGGCAGGCAAGCCAGAGTGATATTATTGTCAATGCACATAAAATAAACCGTGGTGAACCGGTCAGTTTGGATAATAAAAGCAAAGACTTTTTCTTTTTAAAGCGTTATGATGCTGATAAGATTATCAATGTTGTACTTCAGCTTGTAATTCAGAAAATGCCGAAATATGTGGATGCGCAAATGTACGATATCCAGGTGTTGACACCGATGCGCAAAGGGCTGCTTGGCGTTGACCGTCTTAATATAGTATTGCAGCAGTATTTGAATCCGCCTTCGCCAAAAAAGGCAGAGAAAGAGCGCGGTGAAATGATTTTCCGTGAAGGGGATAAGGTTATGCAGATTAAAAATAACTACCAAATTGAATGGGAAGTCAAAAACCGATATGGGATTGCTGTGGAACGAGGCATGGGTATTTTTAATGGAGATATGGGTGTGATTCGCAGTATTCAGGACATTACAGAACTGATGACAGTAGAATTTGATGAAGGACGTATCGTAGAATATCCGTTTAAAATGTTGGAAGAGCTGGAGCTGGCTTATGCGATTACCATACACAAATCTCAGGGCAGCGAGTATCCAGCAGTTGTGATTCCTTTGCTGAGCGGGCCTAAGATGCTGATGAACCGTAATTTGCTCTATACGGCAGTTACAAGGGCGAAAAAATGTGTTACATTAGTTGGAGATGAGCAGATGTTTGAATATATGGCGTTTAACAAGAGCGAACAAAAGCGGTTTAGCGGATTAAAGGAACGAATCTTAGAGCTGGAAGGAAATGAATGAGGGAGTGATAGAAAAATCGATTGCAAAAAAATAAGTATAAAAAGCATCATCCGTCAAATTCTGACGCTGCTGTATCCGAACCGCTGTCCGATCTGCAACCGCATGTTGCGAGATACGCTGATCTGTCCGGACTGTTTTAAAAAACTCCGTTATGTAGCCGAACCGAGATGTTATTCCTGCGGAAAACCAGTAGCAAATGCACAGCAGGAATATTGTTCGGATTGTGCCGGCAAAAAGCATGAATTTAAACAAGGGCGTGCGGTATTTTTATATCAGGGGCCGATGCGTGGGATATTATATCGTTATAAATATGGGAATCGCAGAGATTATACGGAGTTTTTAGCGACACAAGCTGTTCGTTGTTATGCAGGCTGGATACAGAGTTTGGATATCGATCTTGTTATGCCGGTCCCGCTTTCTAAAAAAAGGATGCGTACAAGAGGATTTAATCAGGCGGATTTATTTGGCAGAAGGTTCAGCGAGTTGTGCGGTCTTAAGTATGATAATCAAATGCTTGTGCGCGTGCGTGATACATTACCGCAAAAAGAGCTTTCCGTGCAGGAAAGAAAAAATAATCTTAAAAATGCTTTTAAAATGAATAAAAATGTAGTAAACTTAAAAAGAATCCTGTTGGTTGATGATATTTATACGACAGGCAGTACGATAGACGCTGCTGCGCTTGCATTAAAGCAATCAGGTATCAAAGACGTATTTTACTTGTGCATCAGTATTGGGCAAGGCCAGCAGAGTTTCAATAAATAAATAAATTAATAAGAAGCATGTAGCTTCGATATAGAAGCAAAAGGGGGCATATTATGGATGTAAGGACATGTAAAAGCTGCAAACGTATTTTTAATTATCTGTCAGGGCCGGTGATTTGTCCGTCCTGTGTAGAAAAGCTGGAGGAAAAGTTCAAGGTAGTGAAAGACTATATTCGTTCGAATCCACATGCATCACTTCAGGATGTGTCAGAAGCAAATGAAGTATCTGTAAAACAGTTAAAGACTTGGGTGCGCGAAGAGCGATTGAAATTTTCAGATGATTCGCAAGTCGGCATTGAGTGTATGAACTGTGGCGCAATGATAAAATTTGGAAAATACTGTGATGCATGTAAAGGTAAGATGATTAATACGTTAAATCATGCAGTGGAACAGCCGCAGCCGGTAAAGACGGAGACACCGAGAAAATCCGATGGAAACCGAATGAGATTTTTGGATACCTAAGTGAATACAGAAAAATACGAAAGAGAATGCACGAGTGCATTCTCTTTTTTAACACTTTTTTCACTTCTTCACGTACAAAAAAACTTTTCATATACAAATGGCTGTGTTATAATAAAAATAATATTGTGGTAAAACAGGCATTTTTTGGAGGTTATATGATAGATCAAGAGCGTGTTCGGGAAATGACAAAGCTGGCGGCATATGAACAGCGAGAAGGAAAGAAATATCGGCCGGTCACTCGCTATTATCGTGGTGACTTTGCAGCCAGACATTTGCTGAAAGGCTTTTTCTGCGGTACTGTCGTATTTGGCCTGATCTTTCTGCTGTGGGGCGTATGCCATATGGATCCGTTGATGGAAGAACTGGACAGTATGAATCTGATCGCAATTGGCACAGCAATTTTTGTAAGATACTTGCTTTTCCTGGTCGCTTATCTGGTTGCGGTTGATATTTACGCGAATGTATTTTATGCAGCAGGCAGAAAGAGTATGAAACGCCAGTACCGCAGACTGAAACGCTTGGGCAGACTTTATGATGAACAGGAAAACCGCACGACACCGACAGGGCATTAGGAGGAGAGCATGACAGTTTTATTGGAATTTAGAGAAGGAATCCGCAGCTTTTATGGAAAATATGAGGTTTATTTGCTGCCGGTTTTAAAATTCCTGCTTGCATTTTCAGCTTTTATGATGATTAATCATAAAATTGGATATATGGAGAGACTGGACAGTCTGCCGCTGCTGCTCATTTTATCACTTGTATGTTCTATCTTGCCAATGGCGGTGATGCTGCTGGCAGCAGGAGCGCTTATTACGCTGCATTGCTATGCCTTATCGATGCCGGCAGGTGTTATTATGTTTGTGCTTTTTGCCATTATGTATTTATTGTATTTTCGATTCGCACCCGGCTGTGCATGGAATGCGATATTGACACCCATCGCATGTGCGCTCGGCATTCCATATGTGATGCCAACAGCAAATGGACTACTGCAGCACCCGGTAGCTGTGATCCCGACTGTTTGTGGAATTGTAACATACTATTTTTTAAATGGGATTACGGCGAACGAAACGAGTCTTGGCGTGATGGGCGAAGATGAAGATCTGATCGGTAAGTTTCAGGAAATTCTCAAGCAGTTTGCCGAAAATCGTGAAATGTATCTGACCATTGCTGTATTTGTGCTTATTACATTGGTTGTATATGTAATACGCAGGCTTTCCGTTGATTATGCATGGACAATTGCTATTGTAGTTGGGATGCTAGTGCAGTATTTAGGTTTTTTTGCGGGGTATTTGGAAATTGGCATGAGCAGCATGACCATGCGTTTGACAGTCGGCTGCGGAATTAGTGTGCTGCTGCTTTTCATCATACAGTTTTTTTTCTTTAATCTGGATTATACAAGGACAGAACGTGTCCAGTTTGAAGATGACGAATACTATTATTATGTAAAAGCAGTACCAAAACGTTATGTGTCCGTAAAAGCAAAAACAGTGAAAAAAATCAGCGCGAATAGCAGAAATCGAAGGGCGGAAAGAGATCGTGTGACCCGTCAGGAATTAATGGAAGATATGGATATTGATATGGACGATGAGCAGTAAGGGCGCAGAGGTGGAAGGCTGCTGCTATGAGGGAAGGAAGTGAAATTGTGCAGACATTTATCAGTACAATAGAGGGATTTGCGGAAAAGTTGTACTGGATTACTCCGCAGAAAGTAAGAATTGCTGATATAGTTGAGATTTTTATTATTACTTTTTTATTTTACCATGTGCTTGTATGGATCAAAGGGACACGGGCATGGATGCTGTTTAAAGGTATCGTTGTAATTTTATTGTTTATTCTTGTTGCAGCTGTG
This sequence comes from uncultured Eubacterium sp., assembly GCA_910584345.1. Lineage (GTDB taxonomy): Bacteria > Bacillota > Clostridia > Lachnospirales > Lachnospiraceae > Eubacterium_J. The sequence goes on from CAJTZX010000005.1 coordinate 13,747, forward strand.
TTCCAGATGAATACGATCCTTTGGCTGGCCAGCAGTATGGTAAATGTTGCGCTGACTGCGTTGGCAGTGATTTTTCAGCCGGAACTGCGCAAAGCTTTGGATCAGCTCGGACGAAAAAAATTTGTGACTGCACTGTTTGACTTTGGAATGTCACAGGATTCCGGCAGATTTAGTGATCGGACGATCAATGAGCTTGTAAAAGCTTCTTTTGAAATGGGAAAAGTAAAAACAGGGGCATTGATTGTTGTAGAACAGGATATTGTGCTGACGGAGTATGAGCGTACGGGAATTGAGTTAGATTCGTTACTTACAAGTCAGCTTTTGATTAACATATTTGAAAAAAACACACCGCTGCATGACGGGGCGATCATTGTCAGAAGCGATCGGGTAGTGGCGGCAACGTGCTATTTGCCACTGTCTGACAGTATGGCGATTAGTAAGGAACTGGGCACCAGGCATCGTGCAGCAATTGGCATCAGTGAAGTGAGTGATTCTTTAACGATTATTGTATCGGAAGAAACAGGAGCGGTATCGGTGGCAAAAACCGGACAAATATTCCGAGATCTGGATCAGGATGGGCTGCGGGAACATCTTAAAATCATTCAAAATGCGGAATCGGAGCAATCCCGTCTGCAACTACTGCAAAGGAGGCTGAAAGATGCTAAGAAACGTCGTAAAAACACTGACTAGGAATCTGGGTCTTAAGCTGCTTGCGTTTGTATTGGCAGTTACGATGTGGATGGCAGTCGCAAATCTGGATGAACAGCCGACGATAAACAGGCGATTTACAATTGCAATTACGATAGAAAACGAAGAAGTGATTGAGGCAGCGAATAAATACTATGAGATTGAACCGGATGCTGCAAATGTTACATTTACTGTATTAGGAAAACGAAACATTGTGAATGATCTTAGCAGTTCGGACTTTAAAGCAGTTGCAGATATGTCAAAATTAATACAGGGGGAGCAGGAAAATATCGTGCCGGTAGAGATTACAGCGCTGCGGCATTCCAGCCAGCTGACGATTTCAAAACGTACGAGACAGCTGAAAGTTATATTGGAAGATTTGATGCGCCAGGCATTTGTGATTCTGCCTGTTGCACAGGGAGAACCGGCGGAAGGATATGCGCTTGGTTCTATGGTTGTAGAACCAAACCGTCTGTGGGTATCGGGGCCGAAAGAAGTCGTATCTCAGATCGACGCGGTAAAAGCGGCGATTGACGTATCCAATATGAGTACGGATATTTCTGACAGCGTTATACCTGTTTTGCTCGATAAAGACGGGGAGGCAGTAGATAAGACGAGGCTGACGCTGAATCTGGATATTGTAACAGTAAAAGCTGGTATCGTATCGCAAAAAACGGTTCCAATTAAAGTAAATTACAGTGGAAAACCGGAGGAAGGGTTTGAAGTCATTCAGACGAGTGCAGAGCCGGCAGAGGTAACAATTAAAGGGAAGTCTGATATTTTAAATTCGATCAGCGCAATTGTGATACCGGAAGATGTGATTAACGTAGAGGGTGCGAATGAAAAATTTGAACAGAGGGTAGACTTAAATCAATATTTGCCGGCTGGTGTGTCTTTGCATAAGTCAGAAGAAGCTGCCGTAACGGTCAAAATTGATATAGAACAGCTGGAACGAAGGGTATTTACGGTTCCGGTCAGAAATATCGGGGTAGATGATCTGCGGGAAGGATATCGGATTGATTATAATGAGAGAAATGTGGATATAGAAGTTTATGGACTGGCGGAAGATCTGGATCGTCTTACGGTCAATGCATTGCGGCCGGTATTGGATGTCAGCGGACTTGCAGCAGGCAGACACGTCAAAAAGCTTCAGCTGACGTTGGATAACAGCAAGTATGTAGTAGGTGAGACAGTGGTATCTTTTACAATTATATCCGAAGAAAATAATAATGAAAATAATACAGGAGATCATCAGCCTGCGCCGGATGAGGATACTTCGGCAGATGATAATACCGGGACAGAGCCGGACGAAGAGCAGGGAAATAATGAGAATCAGGATACTGCGGCAGATGCAAGAGAAGGACAGGATACTGCGGCAGAACAGGAAGATTTGGAGGATGAATAAGAATGGGCAGAATGTTTGGAACAGATGGTGTCAGAGGAGTAGCAGGAGCGGAGCTGACGATTGAGCTGGCGACACAGCTTGGGCAGGCAGGCGCATATGTGCTGACACGGGAAAAGGAACATCAGCCGACACTGATTGTCGGCTGCGATACCCGCATATCCGGCGGGATGCTTGCCAGCGCATTGATGGCTGGTATTTGCTCGGTAGGAGCGAACGCAATTTATGTAGGAGTACTGCCAACGCCGGCAGTTGCTTATCTGACAAGAAGACACAAAGTAGATGCAGGAGTTGTCATTTCAGCTTCGCATAATCCGATGGAGTTTAACGGCATTAAATTTTTTGACGGAGACGGCTATAAACTGTCGGATGAACTGGAAGATGAGATTGAAGCGATGATTAAAAATCACATGAAAGATGTAACGCTTCCGATTGGATCCGGTGTGGGAAGAATTGATTACCGATTCGATATCCGTGACGAGTACGTTGAGTTTGTAAAAAAATGTGTGCCAGTAAATTTGCATGGGTTAAAGATTGTAGCAGATTGTGCCGAAGGGGCTGCATATTATACGTCTGTAAAGGCTTTGCGGGAACTGGGAGCAGAGTTAATTCCGATTCATGTCGATCCAGACGGAACAAATATTAATGCAAACTGCGGCTCGACACATATGGATGAATTAAAAGCCAGAGTTGTTTATGAAAAAGCGGATATTGGGCTTGCATTTGACGGAGATGCAGACCGCCTTCTTGCAGTTGATGAACAAGGCAGTCTTGTGGATGGAGATCAGCTTATGGCTATCTGCGGCAATTATATGAAACAGAAAGGAACTTTGAAAAAGAATACGATTGTCGTTACGGTTATGAGTAACCTTGGTTTTACGATGATGGGACAGGAAACCGGGATTCATGTAGAAAAGACAAAAGTCGGTGACCGTTATGTACTGGAAAATATGCGGGAAAATGGTTATAATATCGGTGGAGAACAGTCTGGACATATTATTTTTCTGGACGACAATACGACTGGAGACGGCCTGTTGAGCGCTTTGCATGTATTGCAGGTAATGGTAGATACCAAGAAAAAATTGTCGGAGCTTGCGTCTGTTATGGAGATTTATCCGCAGGCTCTTGTGAATGCGAAAGTTCCGAATCATAAAAAAGAGCATTATATGGAATATGCTGAAATTGAAGAAGCGATCAAACAGTTGGAAGAAAAGTTCAATGGCGAAGGAAGGGTATTGATTCGTCCGTCAGGCACAGAACCGCTCGTACGTGTTATGATTGAAGGAAAAAATCAGCAGGAGATTGACAAAGAGGCCAGAAATCTGGCGGATTTAATTACAAAAATCATGTTATAGAGGTAAAGAAGATGGTAAGTCAAAAGGTAAAAATAAAAAACCCGACGGGATTACATCTGCGCCCGGCAGGAGTTTTATGTAAAAATGCGATCGAATATGGTTCTGTCATTACGTTTAAATATGGCGGTGAAAATATTGCCAATGCCAAAAGTGTGTTAAGCGTATTAGGGGCCTGTATTAAGAGCGGGGATGAAATCGAACTGATCTGTGAAGGTGAGGACGAAGAAAAAGCATTGAAGGAAATGGTAGCGCTGATTGAATCAGGCTTAGGCGAGTAGCAGAAAACGCGGAATCAGAAATAAAAAGTTGAAAGAGCGAAGTTAGGAGAATCACGATGAAAAAACTGTTAATCACCGGATGTAACGGGCAGCTTGGGCGGGCTTTAAATCGAGTATACGAAGGAGAACAGGTGCAGATTATCAATACCGATGTACCCGAACTGGATATTACAAATTTAGATGCAGTCATGCGGCTGGTGCGTGAACAAAAACCGGATGTGATTATGAACTGCGGGGCTATGACGGCTGTAGATTTGTGTGAATCACAGTATGAGAAAGCATTTCAGATCAATGCGTTAGGACCAAGAAATTTAAGCATTGCATCACGTGAAACAGGAGCAAAGCTGTTTCAAATCTCGACGGATTATGTGTTTTCCGGCTGTGCGGACCATCCCTATGTAGAGACAGACCAGCCAGATCCGCAGAGTGTTTATGGATCTACCAAGTTGGCTGGTGAACAGTTTGTACGGGATTTTGCAGATCGTTATTTTATCATCCGTACGGCCTGGCTGTATGGAGAAGGCAAAAATTTTGCAGCTACGATGCTGCGTCTGGCAGAGTCAAATGATACGGTACGTGTCGTCAGCGATCAGTTCGGAACGCCGACGAGCGCACTGGAGTTAGCAAAGATGATGTATGTACTGGAACCGACAGAAAACTATGGCGTATTCCATGGAACATGTGAAGGCCAGTGCAGTTGGGCAGATTTTGCGTCAGAGATTTTCAGACTGGCAGGAAAGGACACAAAAGTAGATTATATTACAACAGCAGAATTTCCAACACAGGCAAAACGTCCAGCGTTTTCTGTGCTGGAAAATCAAATGCTGCATTTGACAACGGATTATCAAATGCAGCATTGGCAGGATGCATTAAGTGTGTATTTAAAGGAAATACTGTAAATAGATGATTAGAAATAAAAGGAGACAGCGGAAAAATGGCGAGAACTTATTTAGTAACGGGTGGAGCCGGATTTATTGGTTCGAATTATATTCACTATATGTTTCGCAAATATGGGGATGAAATCCGTATCATTAATGTGGATGCATTGACGTATGCTGGCAATCTGGCAAATTTAAAAGATCTGGAAAATCGGCAAAATTATACGTTTGTGAAAGCGGATATTTGTGATAAGGATGCAATTAGGCGCATATTTGAAGAAAATGAAATCGACCGTGTCGTGCATTTTGCAGCAGAATCCCATGTGGATCGCAGCATACGGAATCCAGAGGTATTTGTACAGACAAATGTTTATGGCACAGCAGTGATGTTAAATTGTGCAAAAGCAGCCTGGGAACTGCCGGATGGCAGTTTCTTGGAAGGAAAGAAATTCCTGCATGTTTCGACGGATGAGGTATATGGCTCTTTGGAAGAGGACGGCGGATATTTTTATGAAACAACACCGTATGCGCCGCACAGTCCGTACAGCGCCAGCAAAGCGGCTTCGGATTTCCTTGTAAAATCGTATATAGATACGTATCATTTTCCGGCAAATATTACGAATTGTTCCAACAATTATGGCCCGTATCAGTTTCCAGAAAAGCTGATCCCGCTTATGATTCATAATGCGCTTCAGGGAAAAAATCTGCCTGTATACGGCGACGGAAAAAATGTACGTGACTGGCTGTATGTGGACGATCATGCCAAAGCGATTGATCTTGTGCAGGAAAACGGACGCCTTGGTGAGACTTATAATATTGGCGGGCATAATGAAAAACAGAATATCGAGATTATTCATACGATTATCGAAACACTGCTGGAAATGCTGCCGGAAGATGATGAACGAAGAAAACGGATAAGTAAAGATTTGATTACTTATGTAGAAGATCGCAAAGGGCATGACCGACGTTATGCAATTGCACCGGATAAGATTCGTGCGGAGATTGGCTGGGAGCCTGAGACAATGTTTAAAGACGGGATTAAAAAAACGATTGCCTGGTATTTTGCGCATGAAGATTGGATGGTAGATGTTACAAGCGGCGATTATCAGAAATATTATGAAGAAATGTATAAAGGAAACTAAAGGGCTTTGCCTATGATGGAAAATAAATTTGTCGTGCAGGAAGGGCACTTTCATATTGCAGATAGGAACAGGTATGTTCTGACCGGCTGGTTTGAGGAAGACAGTCTCGTAAAGGACCGGCCGGACAATGAAAAGTTTTCTGTTTTTTTGGACTGTGAGCGGCAAAAAATCAAAGTACTCTGCTTTTCAGATGATTCTGTGCAGCAAAAGTATATGAAATATGACTTAAAAGTGGCAAAAGAGTATGTGATTATTGTACAGCTGCCCAAAAATTTGAACAAATACCGAAGACTGTTTTTATGTCTTGCAGACGGTAGCCGTGTTTATGAACGCCGCGTTTCACAGCTGCGCAGACTGCAGGCACAGCTGAACTACCGAATTACCAATATTCAGTCGACAGGCGCAAACTGCGTCGTAAGTGGATGGGCCGCTTCGGAAAAGCCGATTAAGATTAACGTCTTTGATAAAGCAAAAGAGCCCATGAAGTGTGAAGTCAGCCATTTTCCAAAACCGGATGTAGCATTGGAATTTCGGGAAGCAGAGCATTTATACGACAGTGGGTTCAGCGTGACGGTTCCGGTCAATGGCAGAAAGAAGATGTTTTTGCAGATTACAGATGGAGAACATTCTGTTATGAGACAGTTTCGTGCGGTAGATAAAAATCGTATCCTGCTGTATATGAAAAAGGCCAATTATTACATGAAACGAAACGGCATGAAAAAGACGTGCAAGCGGGCGGTGAATGAGTTGTATGAGCTGGTGGGGGACACCGGCAATTATATGAAGTGGCGCAGGAAAAATATACCTTCGGAAAAAGAACTGGAACGGCAGCGGCAGGAGCAAAGTACGCTCAAACCATTGATTTATATCATCACTCCCTATGAAGACGTACATCATATAACGTGGACAGCGATTTCTTTGAAAAATCAGACCTATCCTAATTGGAAATGGATGATTGTCTGTACGGATGCGGAAAAGAAAAAGCTTATGGAACGGGTGCATTCTTATGTACCAAAAGACCGTATGTGCCTGATCTGTGCAGAAGGAAAGGAAGGGCGTCAGGCTCGTATTGCACAAGGAATCCTTAAAACATTGGCTTATATACAAAAAGAAAAGCAGGGACAATACGATGCGAGCTGGGTGACGCTGCTTGCGTCATCGGATACGCTGGAACCGGACGCTTTCTACAGCTGTGTGAAGCTGATGGAGCAAAAGCCGGATATGGATCTGTGCTATACGGACGAAGATCAGATATCAGATGACGGAAAAGTTTATTGTGAGCCGGTGTTTAAATCGGACTTTAATATCGATTTACTGTGTGCAGTCAATTACATCGGCCGTATGTTGCTCATTCGTGCAAATGTCGCGGCAAATATCGGCCCGTGGGATGCTGCGTATCTGTCGGGTGCCTATTATGATTATGTACTGCGTGCCGTGGAAACAGCAAAATGTGTCGGGCATGTTCCTCGTGTCTTGTATCACACGAGGGAGATGGGCAGACAGGATTGCAGCGGCGGTGAAAAGGTATTAAACGCGCATTATAAGCGTATGGGGATACCTGCCTTTGCGGAACCAACGCAGACGCCCGGCATTTATCATACGGTCTATCAATGGGAGGAAACGCCGCTTGTATCCATTAATATTCCGAATAAAGATCACATTGAGGATTTGAATACATGTGTACAGTCCATACTAGCGAACTGTACGTATTCCAACTATGAAATCGTAATTATAGAAAACAACAGCGAAGAAGACCGTACTTTTGCTTATTATGAAAAGCTAAAGGCACAGGATGAACGCATTCGTGTAGTTGTCTGGAAAGATATATTTAATTATTCTAAGATTACCAACTTTGGAGTGGCTCATTCCAAAGGAGAATATATCTTGCTGCTAAACAATGATACAGAAGTGATAACGCCGAATTTTATAGAAGAAATGCTTGGTTACTGTATGCGTGAGGATGTGGGTATTTGCGGAGCCAGACTCTTTTATTTTGACGATACGATTCAACATGCAGGTGTGATCGTCGGGCTTGGCGGTATTTGCGGAGAAGGATTTCAGGGATTTCCAAAAGAAAACGGAGGATACCAGAACCGGATTTTTTGTCCGCAGGATTATAGTGCGGTAACAGCAGCATGTTTGATGACAAAAAAAAGTGTATTTGAAGAGGCAGGCGGGATGGATGCACAATTTCAGATAGCGTATAATGATATCGATTATTGTCTGAAAGTACGGAAAACCGGAAAGCTTGTCGTTTATAATCCATTTGCAATGCTGCATCACTATGAGTACAAGTCCAGAGGAACAGAAAATACGGCTGAAAAACTGGCGCGTTATCATCGGGAGGTCGATTTGTTTACGACGAGGTGGGCGGATCTGATTCGTTCCGGTGACCCCTATTATAATCCGAATCTAACGAGGAGATATCAGGATTTTTCGTTAAGAAGAATCGAATTGTTAAAATAGAATGATGATATTAAGGAGAATTTGAGCATGAAAGGAATCATACTCGCCGGTGGTTCCGGCACAAGATTATATCCGTTAACGAAGTCCATATCCAAGCAGATTATGCCGGTGTATGATAAACCGATGATTTATTATCCGTTGTCTACCTTGATGCTGGCAGGCATTCGTGAGATCTTAATCATTTCAACGCCGAGAGATCTTCCGGTGTTTCAGGATTTGTTTGGCGACGGCAGCCAGCTTGGCCTTTCCATGAATTATGAAGTACAGATGACGCCGCGAGGGCTTGCCGATGCATTTTTAATCGGGGAGCAGTTTGTTGGAAATGATACCGCAGCGCTTGTGCTGGGAGATAACATTTTTTATGGACAAAGTTTTTCCAGAGTGCTGCAGCGTGCAGCCAGTTTAGAGGATGGAGCTGTGATCTTTGGGTATTATGTGAAAGACCCGAGAGAATATGGGGTCGTACAATTCGATGAAGATGGAAAAGCGCTGTCTATTGAAGAAAAGCCGGAAAAGCCAAAATCCAATTATGCAGTACCAGGATTGTATTTTTATGACAATGATGTGGTAGAAATTGCTAAAAATGTAAAACCTTCTGCAAGAGGGGAAATTGAAATTACATCTATAAATAAAGAGTATTTAAATCGTGGAAAACTAAAAGTAGAGACACTGGGACGCGGATTTGCCTGGTTGGACACCGGAACCCACGACTCTTTACTGGATGCGGCAGATTATGTGGCGGCAGTACAGAAACGACAGGGGTTGTATGTTTCCTGTATAGAGGAAATCGCTTATAAAAGAGGTTTTATTGACAGAGATCAGCTCGTTGCATTGGCACAGCCATTGCTTAAGACCAATTATGGAAAATACTTGATGGATGTTGCTGAGGGGCTGTAATCGGAAAGGCATACAAAAAAAGGAGTTTACAATGGGAAAGATAACTGTAACTACGTGTGAGATTGAAGGATTATATGAAATTGAGCCGACCGTATTCGGAGATGCACGTGGCTATTTTATGGAAACATATAATTATCAGGATTTTAAAGAAGCAGGCATTCCGGTACAGTTTGTACAGGATAATCAGTCTGCGTCAAAAAAGGGAGTGCTGCGCGGGCTGCATTTTCAGATTCATTATCCGCAGGACAAGCTGGTAAGAGTCATCCGCGGAGAAGTGTTTGATGTTGCCGTAGATTTGCGCAGAGGTTCTAAAACGTATGGAAAATGGCATGGAGTACGGCTTTCAGAAGAGAATAAGAAGCAGTTTTTTATTCCAAAGGACTTTGCACATGGATTTTTAGTGTTGTCGGATTACGCAGAATTTGCCTATAAATGTACAGATTTTTATCATCCAAACGATGAGGGAGGACTGATCTATGATGATCCGCAAATTGGAATAGACTGGCCGGTTTCCGAATTAGGCGGGGTGGATTTAATAATGGCAGATAAGGACAGGCAGTGGGGAGATATCCAGGAATTTACAAAGAAATATCGAGAATCGTAATAGTAAAAAACTATAAATAGCAAAAAACTATAAATATTAAAGAGCTATAACATAGAAAAAAGCCATAAGGAATCAGATCATGCAAAAAACGAAGATTGGAAATGTGCTGTTATATTATCAAGATGGCGTAAGTCTGGAGGCGTCTTCGGCTGATGAGGATGACAGGCAGCTGGAGGAGATCGTTCAATTACAGAAAGACGATGACTATCATACGCAGATTACAGATAGAAAAAACTGGACAGTGATGTATCAGCTGGCAGAATCCAGAGCAAATATCATCGAATGGCTAAAGCTCAAAAAGCAGGCGAAAGTGCTGGAAATAGGCTCTGGCTGCGGAACCATTACGTCAGCGTTATTAAAAAAAGGTGCAGCGGTGACATGCCAGGAGGAGAATCTTTGTTACTGTAAAATAAATGCGCAGCGGCACAGACAGGCAGATGAAGGACTGCTGACAATTTATGCATTGCCATATGCTCAGTGCGAATCCTGTCTGCATGATGAATATGATGTGGTTACGGTCGTTGACATTCCTTTGTCTGAGGACACAGCGAAGCAGCTGCTTATCAGTCTGCGGAGACATTTGAAAACAGATGGTTTGCTTGTAATTGCTGCAAAGAATAAATTTGGATTAAAATACTGGGCAGGCAATAAAGAGACGTATACGCATACTTATTTTGCAGGCTTGGAAAATAATGGTGTCCGTTTATATTCCGCAGAGGGAATCAAAAAACTGCTGCATGAGGCAGGTTTCCCACAACAACAATTTTATTACCCATATCCAGATGAACGGTTTGCGATCGATATTTATTCTGATTGGTATCTTCCCAAAAAGGGAGATTTGAATTATAATATTGCAAACTACGAAGATGACCGTATGGTGTTGTTTGATGAACAGAAAGTGTTTGACAGCATTATAGAAGAAGGTCAGTTTCCGTTTTTTGCAAATGCTTTTTTATGTCTGGCAAGTGCAGCGGGACATTGTGATAACGAGCAGGATACGATTTATGTAAGATATGCATCAGACCGCAGCAGGGCGTATGCGATTTGTACAGAGATCACAGGTCAGGAAGTGTACAAGCGGGCGGTCTATCCGCAGGGAAATGCACATGTGAAGCATATTTTGCATGCTTATGAGCAATTGTGCAGACAATATGCATATACAGAGTTGAAATTTAACAGTTGTGTTTGTGAATCGGATGGGCAGGGAAATGTATTTGCGAAGTTTGAACTGCTTCATGCGCAGGCGTTGCAGGAACAGATTTCTCAGGCGATATCTGCAGGACAGATGCATAAGGTGTTTGAAATATTGGAAAGGATGATACAGATCATCCGAAGTGAGAGTGCGGATGGAAACAAAAAGATGCCATTTAAAATGACGGAACGATTCCGGGAAGTATTTGGAGAAATTTTTACAGGAAAAAGTGCCAAAGAAGAAACTGCGATAGAAGACGTTTTGTGCCATACCGTATGCAGTGAGGTTTCAGATATTGATTTGATCTTATCGAACATTCTTGTGGGGGAAGATGGTACCTGGCATGTCATTGACTATGAGTGGACATTTTTCTTCCCAATTCCGCAAAATTTTATTATTTACCGAACCTTGTTTTTTCTCAATCATGAGAATCCACAGCGGGAAGAGCTATCTATGGATCGTTTGTTAAAGCTGGCAGATATTTCATCCATAGAAGCTGACATCTATGCTAAGATGGAAGAAGCTTTTCAGCAGTATGTTACCGGAGGGCTGATCCCATACAGGGAGATGGTAAATCTGCTGGAACGCAGATTTTTTAATGTTGTGGAGCTGAAAGCGGATTATGACCGTATAGCGGCGCAGAACGAACTGTTAAAAGGACAGGGAATTTGGAAGGCCGTTCGAAAAATAAAAAAGAAACTGACGGGAAACTGAACCGATACCCGAGAGGTCATGCTATGAAATGGACAAATTCAAAAGAGCAATATAAACGTTTTATTATGCTGTTGGGAACAATCCTCATTGCTGCAGTGCATACTGCCATGTTTGCATGTTTATGGTATAACTATTATGCGAACAGAGAATTGACAGATATGCGAAAATATTTTAAATATTTCTATTTTTATCGGAGAGGACATTGGACGATTATTGTCTTATATGCACTTGTGCTTATTTTGTTTATGAAAGTGCTGGGGGGATTCCGCGTTGGCTACTTACGTAATTTAGATGTTTTGTATTCGCAGATTTTATCTGTATGTGCGACAAATGCGGTAGAGTATCTGCAGCTGGCGCTGATTGCAAAGCGATGGAAGTTTTTGTGGTTTTCTTCACCAATGCTGGCGCTGTCGCTGTTGCAAATCATTGTCGGCGTTATTTGGATTATTGCGATGCGAAGCATTTATGCAAGATTGTATCCCCCGCATGAGATGCTGCTCATTTATGGAGATATCAGTCCGAAAGCGCTGATACACAAGCTGCAGTCGCGAGGAGATAAGTATCAGGTAAAAGAAACGATTCATTTAAAAGAAGGAATAAATAAAATATTAGAAAGGATTGCAGAACATGAATCTGTAATTATTGGGGATATTCCATCGCACGAGCGTAATGAGTTTTTAAAATTCTGTTTTCAGAACAATATTCGGTGTTATTCTGTGCCAAAGATATCTGATATTATGATTACCAGTGCATCAGAAATTGATTTGTTTGATTCGCCGTTATTATTGTTCCGCAATCAGGGTATGACATTTGGACAAAGCTTTTTGAAACGCACGATGGATATTGCAATTGGTCTGACTGGATGTATTTTGGCGTCGCCGGTTATGCTGCTGATAGCGATTGCCATTAAGCTATATGATGGAGGGCCGGTTTTGTACTCTCAGGAACGCATTACAAAAGACGGCAGACCGTTTCGTATTTACAAATTTCGCAGTATGATCGTGGAGTCTGAAAAACGTGGCGCCAGATTGGCCAGTGAGCATGACGACAGAATTACGCCGGTAGGAAAAGTGATCCGCAGGCTGCATGTAGATGAACTGCCGCAGCTGTTTAATGTGCTGATCGGAGATATGTCTTTTGTAGGACCACGTCCAGAACGTGAAGAAATAACGAGAGAATATGAACAGAGCATTCCGCAGTTTCGGTTCCGGCTGAAAGTAAAAGCAGGACTGACAGGATATGCGCAGGTGTACGGACAATATAATACAGTTCCGTATGATAAATTAAAATTGGATTTGACTTATATTGAAAACTATTCGCTTTGGCTGGATTTGAAATTAATCCTGCTGACTGTTAAAATTTTGTTTCAAAAAGAAAAATCCGAAGGGGTAGAGGACAGCCAAAAAACAGCGCTTAAGACGCCGCCTGCGATGGAACAGCAGAGTAAATAAGGGGTGTTAGAATGGAATCGCAGTATATAAAACCGATCATTTCCGTCATTATGCCGGCATATCAGGCAGCAGATTATATCAATCAGGCAATTTCATCGGTCTTAAATCAAACGTGTAAGGAAACATGGGAGCTGCTGATTATCGATGATGGTTCTACCGATCAGACTGCTGAAATTGTTCGGATGTATGCCAAAGATCCGCGTATCCGGTATTTGTGCAGAAAAAAGAACAAAGGGGTGGCAGCGGCACGTAACCTTGGAATTCAAAAGGCACGCGGAGCGTATGTTGCCTTTTTGGATGCCGACGACTGGTGGGATGCCGATAAATTAAAGATGCAGATGGAATGCATCAGACGGACACATACCGTATTGTGCTGTACTGGCAGGGAGTTAATGCAGCCGGACGGAAATCCATCCGGCAAATGCATAGGCGTGCCAAAGAAGATTACTTATGAAATGCTGCTTCGGACAAATGTGATTCCATGCGGCTCTGTTGTGCTCCGCAAAGAGGTTGCGCAGGAATTTGGATTTGTTTGTGATAAGTATCACGAGGATTATATTTTATGGCTTCGTATTTTGAAAAAATATAAGTCTGCTGCAGGCGTCGATGTTCCTGCGCTCAAATGCAGATTAAGTGCGGGCGGGAAGTCGAGAAATAAATGGAAATCCGCGCAGATGCAGTATGGTTCTTATCGTTATCTGGGATATGGAAGGCTGCGGGCGTTTTATTATATGATCTTTTATACGTTACATGGATGTTGTAAATATTGGGGATAAAAAAGGAGTAATGAGATTGAACCGTTTTATCAGAGATGTAAAAAAATACCGAAAATATACCATCTATGCAGCAAAATCCGAGCTAAAATCCGAAGTTGCCAACTCTCATTTGAGCTGGATGTGGTGGATTTTGGATCCACTGCTGTTTATGGTCGTCTATTCATTTGTGGCAGTCATTGTATTTCAAAAAGGAGAGCCGTATTTGCCGGTATTTATTTTTATCGGATACAACAGCTGGAACTTTTTTTCTGCCTGTCTGCGTCAGAGTGTGAAGCTGGTAGCAGCAAATAAACCAATCGTATCCAAAGTATATATACCCAAATTTATACTGATATTTGTAAAAATAGGTTCGAATGGTTTTAAGATGATGATTGCATTTTCCTTAGTTGTAATTATGATGATTGGTTATCAGGTGCCGGTAGACTGGAAAGCGCTGCTGATGCTGCCGCTGTTTCTTGTGCTTATTGTAGTAACCTTTGCATTCAGCAGTGTATTGCTGCATTTTGGCGTTTATGTGGAAGACCTGGCAAATGTCGTAACGGTTGTGCTAAAGCTGCTGTTTTATTTAACGGGCATTTTTTATTCGATTCGAAATCGTGTGCCGTATCCATACAGCAGTCTGCTGCTGAAATGCAATCCTATGGCGCTGCTGGTAGATTCTATGCGGCGGGTGCTGATCTATCAGGAGATGCCCGAATGGGGTGCAGTTTTGGCGTGGTTATTGATCGGAATGGTAATGTCTGTCGTTGGAGTCCGTAATATTTACCGGCATGAAAACAGCTATGTAAAGGTGATGTAAGAGATTTATAAATGGTAACAGTTCCATGGGTGATCCGAACTGTTACACAATATTAGATAATCAGAAAGAAAGTGGATGAAACGGTATGGATACAGCCAAAAAAGAGTATGCAATAGAAGTATCAGATTTAAAAATACGCTACAAATGTCTGAACCGCATATCCATAAAAAACAGCTTATTCAGTCTGAAAAAATCAGAGGTAGATGTGTTTGAGGCAGTGAAGGGGATTTCTTTTCAGGTTCCCAAAGGGGAGATTATGGGTATTGTTGGTAAAAATGGCAGCGGGAAATCAACGCTGCTGCGCGCGATTGCCGGAATCTTTGCGGCTGATGAGGGGACGATAGACCTGCATGGCCATACAATATCGCTGCTGTCGATTGGAGTGGGATTTCAAAAAAAGCTGACGGGCAGGGAGAACATTTTTCTCAGTGGAATGCTGCTGGGGTTCAGTGAAGAACAAATTTTAGCAAAACTGGATGAAATTATAGATTTTTCTGAGCTTGAGAGTTTTATTGACAAGCCGGTCCGCACGTATTCTAGCGGCATGTATTCTAAGCTGGCATTTTCTATCACGGCAGTCTTGGAGACAGAAATTATGTTGATTGATGAGGTGCTCAGTGTTGGAGACGTGCGGTTTAAGAAAAAGAGCTACGCAAAAATGAAGGAATTGATTACGAATGAGGAGCGGACAGTGATGATTGTGTCTCATAGTACGGAGACGCTGGAAAAGCTGTGCGATACAATCCTGTGGCTGCATGAAGGCAAGATTAAGATGCAGGGAAGTACGGGGGAGGTGCTGCCGCTTTATAATGATTATATGTCTTAATTTATGGATAAAAAGACCGGAAGGAGGACGACATGCAGATATTTTTCAGTATTTGTATTTTAGTGATTAGTTTTTTTGTATTTGATTTGCTTGGAAGAGAGTTTTGCATCGGCTGCCGTTTAAATCCGGTTCTGCCGGAACGGATCTGTATTGGATTTTTCCTGTATTTTTCTCATTTTCAGATTGTGGCTGAGTGTTTGATATTAACAAAGCAAAAACTGCATGTACTTGCAGTGGTCTGGATTATTGTGCTTTTGATACTTTTGGGATTATCGGGGATATGCGTATATATGATACAGGAAATAAAGCCGCCAGGATATGAAATGGTTTTATCAAAAGAAAAAGTCCGGCCAACGACTGCTGCCTGTCTTTTGCTTGCCGTTATGGCAGCCGCGATCGTATGTGAATGCGTCTCAGCAGTGTTGATGCAGCGGAACATCGGATGGGATTTTGCTTATTATATCGGGAATATGACGACTTCTGTGGCTACGGATACGATGTATTTGTATGATGGCAGCAGCGGATTGCTGCGCGATCATTTGGAAATGCGGTATGCGTTGTCAGCTTTTTATATGAATACCGCATGGATCAGCCAGATCACAGGCATCTCGGCGCTGGTGCTGCAAAAATATATGATGGGCATTCTTTGCGTGCTGTTGACGAATGCCGTTGTATACAGTTTTGCTATGGAAGTATTTCATAGAGACCAAAGGAAAGCAGCTGTTTTAGTGACAATTACGATTTTACTTACTATTTTTTGGGACGTATATGACACTACGGCACAGTTTTTAATTCTAAGAAACTATGAAGCCAAAGCTTATTGTGCAAATGTAGTTTTGCCGATGGTTTGCTATCTGATGTACCGGCTTTGGAAAAATGGCAATGATCTTAGAATCTGGGCAGAGTTGTTTCTTGTGACATTTGCGAGTGTGCCGGTTTCTATGTCATCACTTGTACTCGTGCCGACGTTGATTGGGCTCATGCTTTTGGCACACCTGATCGTAGAACGGCGATGGGATGTTGAATTTGTTAAGCATGGCGTGTTATGTATGATGCCAAATGTATGCTATTTTGCTGTATATTTTGCTTCAACAAGAGGCTGGCTGATCGTGGAGGTATAAGATATGGCAGATGTATTCAGACAATACAGCGCAGACTCATTATATTTTACGGCGTTTGTAATCAGCTTGGGACTTTTGTGGTGGAAAGAATGCAGAACGAGACAAGGTAAGATCGGAAAAAAAGCAGTAACGGCATTTCTATTGTCGATCGTATTTGTCTTTAATGAAGTTGCCTATCAAATTGTAGGAAAAGTTACAGATGCTACAAGTTATTATCGTTTTTTCTGGATGCTTCCTATTTTATTTTTGATTGCCTATCAGTTTACGGAAAAATTTTTAAATGGCAGAAATGACGATAAATTTATGGCTGCATTTTTATTTGTCATATGTCTGTCAGTCGGTTCAAACTTTTTTTTCATAGACAGGGAGCATATTCACAGGCCCAAAAACATATATGGATTGGATCCGGATGTGCTTACCATCGCAGATGAAATTATGGCGGACTGGAACGACGGACAAAACGGTGAGGAATTACCAACAGCAGCATTGGATATGTATCTGGAATATCAGATACGCACCTATGAGCCGCGTATCGTATGGGGCATTTCCCGTAAGGCATATTTGTACCAGGCTAGTAATGGTTATGATTTAAAAAAATATGTCAGGCAGCAGCATATGATAGCAGCAGTGAACGAAGGAATCAAAGAGGACAGCCGCGCGCTTCGGCGCAGCCTGGATAAAAGTGGTGTAGATTACTTAGTAATCCGTACGGCATTTGATATGGACAGTTATTTGTCAGAGATTTCAGTTATGCCGATCGCACAGAGTGAGAATTATACTTTATATAAAGTCAGTTCATAAAAAATAGGAAAGGAACCGGTCAGTTTGACGGAAGGTTTCGATTTGGTAAATGAAAGAAAGGATATGTGTGGATGATCAAAGTATATATTTGTCCAAAATGCGGCTGGATGCGGACAGTATCCCGCAGGAAGAATGTGGAATGCTATAAATGCGGAGAACAGGAAATGTTTCAGGTCAAACTTACATATGATAAATACAGTGAAATGACATTGAAGGAGCGGGAAGATTATTCAGACAGCTGGCTGTATATTCACCTGCGTAATCTAAAGGAGCAAAATGTATAGAAAAGACAACGTCGGCTGGGCCAAGCATCTGGACTTTACGATTCTGGATATCCTGCTGCTGCAGCTGGCCTTTATCACAGGATATATTATGCGTCATGGCTGGATGAATCCATATGCCAGCGAACCATATCTGCGTCTTGCAGTCATACTCGTTCTGCTGAATCTGTGCGTGGTGTTTTTTAAAGAATCTTATTCGGATATTATTAAACGTGATGCGTTTACAGAGTTGGAAGAGGTAGCGGCTACTTGTACGATTATATTTGTAGGCATGCTTGTGTATTTATATGCAGCAAAAATGTCGGCAGTGTATTCCAGAGAAAGCTTGTTTACTTTTTGGATCATGTCGATGATTTATGAATATGTGGTACACTGCATTTATAAACAGCTGTTACGTAATTATATAAAGAAAAAACGAAGCAAAGCGGTTATGATAATATTGACGATGGACCGCTATGCTGAGGAATGTGTGCGGGATTTTGAGCACGACAGATACAGGGATTTTGAAGTCTGCGGTATTGTAGTTGTAGATCAGCCGCGTAAAGGAGAGACTGTACGTGGAGTGCCGGTAGTTGCGAATGCGGATGACTTTTATGAATACGTTCGGACACATATTGTAGATGAGGTATTTATTAATGGCAACACGAGAGATTCCAGTGAAGCGCTTGCCAATCAGCTGATTGAATATGGAATTACCGTTCACTTTAATCTGATTCCTCAGACTGCGCTGATGCCGAATAAAGTGCTTGAAAAATGCGGCAATTACATGGTATTGACGACAAGTATGCATATTGCATCGCCGCCGGAGATGTTTTTTAAGCGTGTGATGGATATTGCAGGCAGTTTGATAGGACTCGTAGTAGCAGCAGTTGCTTTTGTGATTTTTGCTCCGATCATAAAAATGCAATCGCCTGGTCCGGTTTTATTTTCGCAGGAACGGGTAGGAAAAAACGGACGTGTGTTTCATATTTATAAATTTCGCTCCATGTATATGGACGCGGAAGCGCGTAAAGAGGAATTGATGGACAGCAATGAGATGAAGGGTTTGATGTTTAAAATGACAGATGATCCAAGAATCTTTCCAATTGGCCATTTTATCCGAAAATATTCAATTGATGAGCTGCCGCAGTTTTGGAATGTTTTAAAAGGAGAAATGAGCCTTGTGGGCACAAGGCCGCCGACGATAGACGAGGTAGAGCATTATCAGCTGCATCATCGGGGACGGCTTGGGATTAAACCGGGCCTGACCGGAATGTGGCAGGTTAGCGGCCGCAATGACATTACAGATTTTGAAGAAGTAGTGGCGTTGGATACGCGTTATATATCCGAGTGGTCGTTAAGTCTGGATATTAAAATCCTGCTGCGGACAATACAGGTCGTATTGTCCGGCGACGGTTCTAAATGAACGATAAAAAGGAGGCTAATGCAGAATGAAACGGGTATCTGTGGCAATGGCAGTCTATAACGGCGAAACATATTTGAAAGAGCAGCTGGATTCCATCCTGCAGCAGTTGGGAGATAACGATGAAATCGTTATTTCGGATGATGGTTCCCTGGATCATACCATAGAGATCATCAGATCGTATCAGGCAGCGGATCATAGGATTCGTTTTGTGCATGGTCCAAAGCTTGGGATCAAGCAAAACATTGCAAATGCAATCGGGCAGACAAACGGCGCTTATATTTTCCTTTCAGATCAGGATGATGTATGGATGCCGCATAAAGTAAAACGGGTGCTGCAAGAGTTTCATGAAAAAAAATGTCATATGGTGATTCATGACTGTATTGTGACAAATGCAGATTTACAGCAGGTAATTTATCCGTCTTTTTTTGAATACCGTGGCTATGGAGCAGGTATGTGGCGTAATATATGGAAAAATAAATATATTGGCTGCTGTATGGCAATCCGCAAGGAGCTTGTGCCGTATATTTTGCCGATACCAAATGATATCCAGATGCACGATCAGTGGATTGGCATCATCAATGATAAATACCGGGGCGGATGCGGGATTTTGAAAGAACCGTTATTATATTACAGAAGGCATGAGAATACGGTGTCTGATTTTGGACGAAATACAATACCGGTAATGGTTAAAAACCGGCTAAGATTGCTGTATCGTCTGATGGGAAGATAAAATATGATACGAATGCAGAAAGGGAAAGGAAATGAGCGCTTCAAAAAGGAAAAAGAAAAAACACAGAATTATCATTTTTACGGTAGAAATCCTGTTATTGCTGATTGCACTGGCCTGTTTGTTTGTATGGTCGAAGTTTCAAAAGCTGGACCGTCAGCCGGATATGATTGATACAGAAGATATTATAAATGAAGATATGGATCAGTCCGTACAGGAAGTGTTAAAAGGTTATACAAATATTGCTTTGTTTGGTCTGGATAACCGTTCGAACGGCAGTTTCGAAGCCGGCAACAGTGATGTAATTATGATTGCAAGCATTAATAATGATACAAAGGAAGTACGGCTTGTATCCGTTTTCCGGGATACGTTTTTAAACGTCAGTGACGACAGTACGTATAGTTTCCGAAAGGCGAATTATGCTTATAATAAAGGAGGCGCAGAAGAAGCTATTAAAATGCTAAACCGCAACCTAGATCTGGATATTCAGGATTATGTAGTTGTAGATTTTCAGGCTGTAACAGAGGCGATTGATCTTTTAGGTGGTGTGGAAGTAGAGATTGACGCGGCAGAAGCAAAATGGATGGATTTTTATATTAATGAAACGGCACAGGTGACCGGACATGAGGCACATTCGATTACACAGCCAGGTGTCTATACGCTGGATGGTGTACAGGCTACTTCTTACTGCCGGATCCGTTATACGGCTGGCGATGATTTTAAACGTGCCCAAAGACAGCGTGAGATCATATCCAAGATGGTAGCAAAAGCAAAACAGTCAGATTTATTGACGATTAATAAAATTATAGATTCTGTATTAGACGATATTAGTACAAACTTTACTGCAGGAGAAATGATTTCTCTTGCGTCACAGCTGATGAACTACGAATTGGCGGATACAACCGGTTTTCCGTTCCGGCTGACGACTGCGACACTTGGAAAAAAAGGTTCTGTAGTTGTTCCGTGTGATCTTGTTACAAATGTAACGGATCTGCATAAATATTTATTTAATGATTACAAATATACTCCTTCCAATACCGTAACAAGTTTTAGTCAGGCGATTATATCAGAAACAGGAAAAGGATTGGATGATGCAGAAGGAACTGGTGTAGAAGCAGATCATTATACAAACGGAGGGCAGTCTGGCGAGGCGGAATCAGGAACCGCTGTTTCAGATACAGTGTCAGAATAGCTCACATGGATAAAATTTGATGTAACAGTGGTGATAAGTTAGGATAGGAGGCGTATCGGATATTGAGCAGCAATAAGAAAAAGAAACGCAAAAAACATAAGATTATTATT
This sequence comes from uncultured Eubacterium sp., assembly GCA_910584345.1. Lineage (GTDB taxonomy): Bacteria > Bacillota > Clostridia > Lachnospirales > Lachnospiraceae > Eubacterium_J. Next base: position 34,851 of record CAJTZX010000005.1, read on the forward strand.
TTTATAGTTGAAATTATTTTGTTGCTTGTGTTGTTGGCAGTTTTATTTCTATGGTCAAAATATCAGCGTATCGACCATGTTGATAATATCGAAACAGAGGATGTCATTAATGAAGATCTGGGACAGACGACGCAGGAAGTGCTGAAAGGATATACAAATATTGCTGTATTTGGCCTTGATAATGAAAAAAGCGGTGTTTTTACCTCTGGCAACAGTGACATGATTATGATTGCCAGTATCAATAACGATACAAAAGAGGTCAAAGTTGCATCTGTGTATCGGGATACGTATTTGAATGTCGGGACGAATGAAGACCGTTATTTTTGGAAAGCGAATTATGCATATAATCATGGAGGGCCGGAACAGGCAGTACGTATGCTGAATCAGAATTTGGATTTGGACATCGCTGATTATGTGGCAGTAGATTTTTACGCTGTCTGTAAAGTCATTGACTTGCTCGGAGGTCTGGAGATCAATGTGGAAGAGGGAGCAATGATGGATGAGATTAATATCTACATTGCAGAGACCGCAGCATATACCGGATTAGAACCTCATATGGTAGATCATCCGGGCGTACAGGTGTTAGATGGTGTGCAGGCAACAGCTTATTGCCGTATTCGCCACGATGCCAACGATTTTCGACGGGCGCAGCGGCAAAGAGAAGTGCTGTCAAAAATGATTGAAAAGACAAAATCGTCTGATTTGCTTACCATTAATAAGATTATTAACGCAGTATTGGATGATATCAGCACAGACCTTACGGAAATGCAGATGATTTCCATGGCATCACAGCTGTTAAATTACGAGCTTGTAGGTACAACAGGATTTCCATTTGAGCTGTATGTATTTGACGCATCCAGAAAATATATTGTAGCGCCTTGTGATTTGGAAAAAAATGTCAGAGAGCTGCATGGTTATTTATTTGGGGATTACAATTATACACCGTCGCCTACAGTGCTGGATTTAAGCAGGACAATTGCTGAGGATACCGGAAAGGGTGTTGGAGATGAGCAGGTTACCGGAGTAGAGGAAGATCATTATGCGGATGGTGCCGACGGAGGCAGTAGGCAGGAATAATAATTGTGTGATTTGAAATAATTGGAAAAGCCGGGGAGTTCCCGGCTTTTTTTATGAGAAAGCTCAGATTAAGTGTTGATTTTTTGGATTCCCGGACGCTGGGAGAGGAGATTTGCCCGGTCTGCCTGTGACCGTTCCAGAATGTAAGAAGCTCTAAGTATTCTGCGTTTACTCTATGACAACCGGACGGTCGCGATGCCTAGTTCGCCCTGGCTAAATGCCAGCAGCTAAAGGCGCAGCTTGGCTTCGCCCCTGGTTTTCGAGCAGAACACTAAGAGCTTCTAACATTCTTCCAAAGCCACCGGCAGACCAGGCAAATCTCCTCTCCCAGCTGGTTTTGGAAAGCATCATATTAAATGATTTATACATAACGTATTTATCAGATTAGTAGTATACTATTGTAGCGACCAGTTGATTTCTGATACAAAAAGCTATCTTAATGATGCAATAATATTTGTATAATTTCCTCTTATTCTTTTGATATTGTTTTGTTATAGAAGTCGATTTTCAGTTAAACTATTAGTTGATTTTAATTGGCAACTGCCTCAAATTATTCGTAAAAGTTTACAGGGCAGCGTTTTTCGCCAAATATTTTACAGCGATTCTTTATGGTTGTTATTCGAAGTACAATACTGCAATTATAAATTTAAGAAAATCAGTCGGGAATCCAAAAAATCAACACTGAATCTAAAATGCCGCTTCTTAAATGATAAATCCATACTGTTTGATTTTATCCTGAAGATATAGTATACTGATCGTGGAGGGATTAACAGTATGAACAATACACAGTTATCTCAAGAGATGCAGGATGATGCACTCAAAGATTCTGCATATACTTATGACCAGAAATTTAAACAGCTGTTTCGGAATAAGAAATTTCTTGTTCCGATTTTAAAAAATGTAGTAAAAGAATATAAAGAATTGCCATTATCTAAAATAGAAGAGCTGATAATATCTGTAAAAGAGGAGGAAGAAGTAGCTGTCAGTATAGAAACGGAGGATGTTGGAAGAGGATCGGAGAGGACGACTTATTATGATGTGTTAGTGGGATGCAGACTGCTTGGTACGAAGGAGATGATTATGGTAGATCTGTATTTTGATCTGGAGATGCAGAGAGAAAGAAATCCTGGATATCCGCTTTCAAAACGTGGCATTTATTATTGCAGCAGAATGATTAGCCGTCAACTTACGAATTTGAATGATGCGGATTATGGAGCATTAAAACCGGTATATTCGGTATGGATTATTATTAATGATATACCGGAGGCTTTGCAGTATTCCAGGTATGAAGTATCTCTAACAGGAATGAGCAGTTTGAAAGAAGAAGCAGCATCTTACAGTTCAGAACATAAAATGAAGTATGAGAGGGCGGTAAAACTGCTGGATAATCAAATAGATATGATGCATTTATGTTTGGTTTTTTTATCCGAAGATTTTACGGACTTGGGTGAGACAGGAGATACATTAGTCCGATATATACAGTCTGTGTTTGTCAAGAAAGTTGGAGATGTGAAATATAATCCATATGCAGAATATTCAAAAAGTATTAAAAAGGAGGCTGATGAAATTATGACTGTAATGAGGATGTTTGAGGCCAGAGGAGAAGCCAGAGGAGAAGCTAGAGGAGAAGCCAGAGGAATCATAAAAAGTGGAAGACATCATGGGTTTAGTGATGCTGTTGTTATTGAAGATATTGCTGTACAGACCGGGTGTAGCTTACAGGAGGCAGAAAAGATTTTGCGCGATTTTGATAAAAACATATTGTAATAGTTACAGTAAGGAACGGGTAACAGTTTGAATAAAAATAAACGAAAAATGAGGAGGCTGTTTTTTGGAAAAGAAATCCTATCACACACAGCATGTATTTATCATAGGATGTAAAGGAATCCCTGCACAATACGGAGGATTTGAGACTTTTGTAGATAAGCTGACGCAGTATCAGACAGACAAAAGTATCCGCTATCATGTAGCCTGTGCTGCGGAACCAAAAGATTATGATCCTGCACAGGCGCGGTTTTGTCGTCATCGGGCAGAATGCGTAGTATTTCCGTGGAGGCGGTTAGGGTCTGCGCGGGCGATCACTTATGATATAGATGCATTGCGTTATTTTTTACATTATGCAGAAAAGAAACAGATACCGCATCCTATCTTTTATGTATTGGCGTGTCGGATCGGGCCGGTGATTGGTGCGTTTCACCGTCGCATTGCAGCGATTGGCGGGCAGCTTTATGTAAATCCAGATGGTCATGAGTTTTTGCGGGCGAAATGGAATGCTGTAGTTCGGCGCTATTGGAAATACTCGGAGCGGCTAATGGTAAAACATGCGGATTTGCTGATTTGCGATAGCAGGAATATTGAAAAGTATATACGGAAAGAATATGCGGCGTATAGGCCGAAGACGGTATTTATTGCGTATGGAGCGGAAACAGACCCTTCAAAGCTGGAAGAAGACGATCAAAAGCTGCAGGAATGGTACAAAAAGAATGGTTTGCGGAAAAATGAATATTATCTCGTAGTTGGACGTTTTGTGCCGGAAAATAATTTTGAGACAATGCTGCGCGAGTTTCAAAAGGCGGATACTGCAAAAGCGTTTGCGTTGATTACTGACATAAGTGGGGACTTTTTGGAACGATTGAAAGAGCGTACTGGATTTGATAAAGATTCGAGAATTCATTTTACTGGTACGGTCTATGATAAGGAGCTGTTAAAAAAAATACGAGAGAATGCTTATGGCTATTTTCATGGACATGAAGTTGGAGGAACCAATCCAAGTCTGTTAGAAGCGCTTGCTGCTACGAAGCTGAATCTTTTGCTGGATGTGGGATTTAACAGGGAAGTGGCAGAAGACAGTGCATGGTATTGGAACAAAGAAGACGGAAATCTTGCGGCATTGATTACGAAGGCAGAACAAATATCTGCAGAAGAAATGGAAGCGTTAGGAAAACAGGCACGAAAGCGGATAGAGCAATACTACAGCTGGGAGTATATTACAGACAGATACGAAAAGATTTTTAGCAAAGGAGCATAACATGTGTGGAATCGTAGGATATATTGGAAAAAAGCAGGCAGCGCCGATTTTATTGGATGGTTTGTCAAGACTGGAATACAGAGGTTATGATTCAGCCGGAATGGCAGTCTATAACGGCAAGCGGATACAGGTGCAAAAAGCAGCCGGGAGGCTGAAAGTATTGGATGAGCAGACACACGGCGGAAGTACGATGCCTGGAACGATAGGAATCGGCCATACAAGATGGGCGACGCATGGCGCACCGAGCGATCATAATGCGCATCCGCATTACAATCAGGATGAAACAATTGCAGTCGTTCATAATGGAATTATTGAGAATTACTTGAAATTAAGAAAGAAGCTGCAGCAGAAGGGGTATGAGTTCCGTTCTGAGACAGATACCGAAGTAGTAGCTATGTTGTTAGACTATTATTACAAAGGCGATCCTCTGGAAGCGATTGTAAAGGTTATGCACAGAGTGGAAGGCTCTTATGCGCTTGGAATTATTTTTGCTGACCATCCAGATTTGGTGTATTCTGTTCGAAAAGACAGTCCACTGATCGTCGGTCAGAGTGAAGACGGCAGTCTGATTGCATCAGATGTGCCAGCGGTATTAAAGTATACGAGAGAAGTATATTTTATTCAAAATGAAGAAATTGCGGTACTTTCGAAAGATACGGTCAGCTTTTATAATATTGACGGTGAGGAAATTGAAAAAGAACCGAAAAAGATAGAGTGGGATATGAATGCTGCAGAAAAAGGCGGCTATGAATATTTCATGTTAAAGGAGATGTATGAGCAGCCAAAAACAGTGAGCGATACACTGCATCCGCGCATCAAAGACGGTAAGATCGTGATTGAAGAGCTTGGAATGAGTGATGACGAAATTCGTGCGCTGCGCAAAATCCATATTGTTGCATGTGGTTCGGCATATCATACAGGGATTACCGGAAAATATGTATTTGAAGGTCTTGCACGCATTCCGGTGGAGGTAGATTTGGCGAGCGAGTTTCGTTATCGGGATCCGATTATTGAGGAAGGGACGCTTATTATCATTATCAGTCAGTCTGGTGAGACGGCAGATTCACTCGCTGCCTTGCGTGAGGCAAAAAAGCGGGGCGCGTTGACACTTGGGATTGTCAATGTTGTTGGAAGTTCGATTGCCCGTGAAGCAGATCGCGTAATGTATACGTGGGCAGGGCCGGAGATTGCGGTAGCAACGACAAAAGCATATTCTGCACAGTTGATTGCTGAGTATTTGCTTGCGATGAAATTTGCGCTTGTTCGAGGCAAATTAAGCGACGATGTGTGCGCTTCCATGATTAAGGACCTGAAGGCGATTCCTGCACAGATACAGATGCTTTTAGCCAACAAAGAAGATATCCAGCGTTTTGCAAACCGTTATCTTGCAGCACGTGATGTATTTTTTATCGGAAGAGGGATTGACCATGCGATCTCATTGGAAGGCTCATTAAAGCTAAAGGAAATTTCTTATATTCATTCTGAAGCTTATGCAGCCGGAGAATTAAAACATGGTACAATCTCACTGATTGAAGAGGGGACGCTTGTAACAGCTGTTGTTACGCAGGAAAATTTGTATAAAAAGGCGCTTAGCAACATTGTAGAAGTCCGTACGAGAGGGGCTTTTGTAATGGCTGTGACAAATGAAGATAATACAGACATTGAAAAATCGGCAGATTATGTCGTATATATTCCAAAGACAAACCGCTTTTTCACAAATTCGCTGGCAATTATTCCACTGCAGCTGTTTAGCTATTACGTGTCAGTTGGAAAAGGGCTGGATGTGGATAAACCGAGAAATTTGGCGAAGTCTGTAACAGTAGAATAATTTTGTATGCCCGGATTGTGTGTATGTTTTCATCTATCGTGCACTGGTATTTCATGAAAACACACGCGCCGGGCACAGAAGGAACCAAAGGTAAATGTGTGTATTCGAAAAGGAGGAGAAATTTCCTATGAGAAGAATCAAAATGTTAACAGCGGTTTTGCTGACAGCAGCGCTCTTATTGCCTGCGTCTATGGCAGATGCGAGGCTGGAGGTGAAGGCAGATGCGTCTGCGCTGGCAGCAAGTTATAATACGAATGTGAATGATATTGCGTATGCTTCTGGGGTGGAAGATCAGGCACAGAGTAGTTATTGCTGGGCGTTTATGGCGAATGCAGTGTTAGAATCATATTTGCTGAAATCAGCTGCTGTTTCCATGATCGATCTGAGTGAATGGGACATGATTAATCAGCTGGGTAATGGTTCTTATGCATTTTCGAATTTATATACAGGCGGCAGTTACAAACAGGCGATTGCTTATTGGACAAGAGGCAGTTTGTATGGGCCCCGGCTGGAAGCGGATTCCGGTCTGACAGATTATTACGTGAGTGAAACAGCAGAACTTGGCAGATATCAAAGAGAGGAGCCGCAAAGCAAACAGGAGTACATACAAAAAATAAAAAATCTGGTTGTCACATATGGAGCGGCAGGGGTCAGCGTATATTTTGATGCACAGAATCGGGCAGCGACAACGAGAGACGGCGGTTATTATTATCCGCAGGAACAAAGTCCTGGGGTAAATCATGGCGTGACAGTAGTAGGATGGGATGACAATTTTGCGCCGCAGTGGTTTTACAACGCGTTGACCTTTCCACATCAGCCACAAAACAAAGGAGCTTTTCTTGTAAAAAACAGCTGGGGTCGTTATGATACGAGCAGTATTGGCGGAAATACGGGATATTACTGGATTTCTTATGATAATTATTTTCAAGATGCATTTTCGGTTACGCAGGTTGTCCAGCGGTCGAACCTTTGCCATCGTGTGTATGAAACAGATTATCGCGGTTTGTATGATTATGGCCTGGGTAGCAGTTATAGCCGTACTTACCAGTTAAGCGGCGGTGCACAATGGCTGACTGCAATAGCGACTTATGTAAAGGCAGGTGCGAATTACCGCTTTTATTTGAATGGCCAGGAATTAACCCAATGCGGAGGGACAATGGCGCAGAGCGGTTATCATACGTTCCAGCTGTCTAATCCGGTGCTCATAAATGGCAGTTCGATAGAAATACGGGCGGAGGTAAGCGGCAATGGAGAAGCGGTGCCTTTGGCATGTTCTGCAAACAGTTATGAACCAGATGACGGTAATGTTTGTCTAAAGGCATTTACCAAAACGCAATGGGATTATACGCCTGGAAATACGGGCTGGAATCAGGGAACCGGTTTGTCTACGATTACCGGAGTAACGATTACTCCACAGGAGTGTACGATGATGCAGGGGACAAGCCGCAGTTTCCAGGCCAGAGTGCTTGGGAGCGGACAGCCGTCGCAAAGTATTAACTGGCAGATCAGCGGAGTTAGTTCTGCAAATACAAGAATCAGCGAAAATGGTGTTTTATATGTTGCACCGGATGAAGGTTCTACTGTTTTATATGTGTATGCAAACTCTCAGGCAGATCCGGTACACAGTGCAGTAGCGAGAGTAGAAGTTACACAGCGGACAGGAAGCGGTGCAAATACAGGGAACACGTCAAATACCAATACAAATATAAATGGTACGCCAAATACAGGAACAAATGCCGGCGCTTCAAACGGCGGTACGATCATTACTGGTACGCCGGTTGAAAATCAGCCGGATCCATCCGAGAATGATTCATCAAATATTAATGGCAGCAAAGGAGAGGATCCAGATGAAATCCGCGGCACGGTACGCGTAGGAACCGTTAATCAGGGCGTATATTCTGTCTGGGAGGACGGAACGGCTGAGTATACAAAGTGTACGGCTCCAAACCGTACAAGTGTTACCATACCTGCGAACGTAAAAATAAGTGGAAAGACTTATGCTGTGTCAGTTTTAGATGAAGGATGTATGCGCGGACAGAAAAAAGTCAAAACAGTAACGATCGGGAGAAATGTGTCACAGATTGAAGAAGATGCTTTTTACGGATGTAAACGGTTAAAAAAGATTAAGATTACATCGGAACTGATAGAATATATTGGAGAGGATGCTTTTCGGGGGATTGCAGCGAATGCGGTGATCTATGTACCGCGTGGCTGTCTGGCTGATTATCGTACGATGGTACGTGAGTCCGGAAATAAGAGTGTCCGGGTTAAAACATATAATTAAAGATTGTGGATAATGCTTTGTAATAAGACAAAGCATTATCCCATTTTTATGTTCATGGAAGTTCACGATTTTATTCATTTTTAAACACAAAACAAACACAATTTCACGGTAAACTTCTACTTGTAAACAACGAACACCTAAATTCATCTGACATACAGATGAAACACAAATAAGAAACACAAATAAGAAACACAAATAAAAAATGCAAACAAAAAAGCAAACCAGATCAACAAGTACAAATAATTATGGAACATAGGAAAGGAGCAATCAATGATGGAAAACAATCAATATGGCAATACAGAAAATAGCACAAATGAAACAGTCAATACGACGAATACAAATGAGGCTAGCGGTAGTACATCCGGCCAGCAGGAATCCGGTTCCACTTACAGTTACAGCTATTTGAATCAGGATCAAAAAAACCCAAATAATGTGTGGCGTGCAGAGGAAAATACGGCAGGTTCTTATACCGGAAACAGTGCTTATACGAATACACAGGCAAATGCCGGTAATGCTTATGGAAATAACCAGGCAGGTACGAACAGCGCATACGGCAGCCAGACAAATACCGGTAATGTATATGGAAGCAATCAGACAGGCGCAAACAGCGCTTATGGATCCGGTCAGACCAATCCGGGCGGCGCTTATAACAATGCGCAGTATACGGCAGGGGGAACACAGACGGGTACCGATAATGGATACAGTAATATTTATGGCAGCTCTGACGCACAGCAGACAGGGTGGAATACGTATCATAATGCCAAAGCCCAGAAAAAAGAAGAACGTGCAAAAAAACGTGCAGAAAAAAAAGCAAACAGCGCTACCAGTAATAATTTTGGTATCAAACTTGCAAAATGCGCATCCATCGCGCTTGTGTTCGGCCTTGTAGCAGGGACAGCGTTTGAAGGATCCAGTTATGTAGCGGGCAATCTGCTAGGTACGAATAAAGAAGAGACAAAGGTTGCTGTCAATGAACAAACAGAACAAGAAACAATGAAAATCGAAGACAGTACGAAAAAAACAACGTCGATGACAGCTACGCCGACAAATGCAAGCGATGGAGTATCAGCCATTGTGGAGGAATGTATGCCATCTATTGTAGCAATTACAAATCTGAGTCAAAAACAACTTCAGAATTGGTTTGGCCAGATACAGAGCTATGAAGTGCCAAGCGCAGGCAGCGGTATTCTTGTCAGCGAGGACGAAGACAGTCTGTATATTGCTACCAATAATCATGTGATAGAAGATGCTACGACATTGACAATCCGGTTTTGCGATGATACGACTGCATCAGCAGAGATCAAAGGAACAGATCCAAGCATGGATTTGGCTGTTGTTGAAGTGAAAAAAGCTGATGTGAAGGCAGACACCTTATCTGCGATCAAAGTGGCGACATTAGGTGATTCTGAGAAAATCAAAGTCGGTTCTCAGGCGATTGCTATCGGTAATGCGTTAGGTTACGGACAGTCTGTAACGGTTGGCTATATCAGTGCATTAGAACGTGAAGTAACGACACAGGATGAGGGTACGGGAAAGAGCTATACAAACAATCTGATTCAGACAGATGCGGCTATTAACCCAGGAAACAGCGGCGGCGCTCTGCTAAACAACAGCGGAGAAGTTATTGGAATTAATTCTGCGAAATATAACGATACATCAGTAGAAGGCATGGGCTTTGCGATACCATCCAATGCAGCGAAGCTTGTGATTGAAGATTTGATTACGAAAAAAGAAGTATCCGCTGAAAATGCAGCTTATTTGGGCATTCGTCCGGAAGATGTGACAGCAATGATAGCAGAAGCATACAATATGCCTCTTGGGGTATTTGTAAAAGAAGTGTTCAAAGGTACTGCAGCAGATCAATATGGTTTGAAAGCCGGTGATATTATTACAAAAATAGACGGCAGAGAAATTCAATCCAGCGAAGCGCTGCTGCAAAGGCTCAGCTATTATGAAGCAGGGACACAGGTAGAAGTAGTTGTACAGCGTCCGTCACAGAACGGATATGAAGAAGTTACTTTATCTGTTGTGCTCGGGAAAAAGGATTCATAACATTTATAATCTAAAATTTTAGGATTGCTTGTCATTTTTTGGCAAGCAATTTTTTGTAAAAACAAATCGAAATTCCGGTGCCAATGCACCATCCGACAGGCCATGCCAGCCAGATGCCGATGGCTGCGTCTAAGATGCCGGAAAATAAAAATGCAAGTATTACACGCAGTGCCAAGTCAGAAAAGGTAGCAACCATAAACTGTTTCATAGCTCCGGCTCCGCGCAGTATGCCGTCGGCGATGAGTTTTACGGATACAACGAAATAAAACGGAGATAAAATAAACAGAAATTGCTGTCCGGTATGTAATGCCTGTTCGGATGAAGAGTCCATAAATAACAGCAGCAGATATTTTCCAAAGCAAAGATACAGCAGGCAAAGTGGAAGGCATAAAATCCAGACAAGTTTGATACCGCCCCGAAAGCCTTCTTTCACTCGTAAAAATTGATTCGCTCCAATATTTTGTGCAGAGAAATTAGACATGCCATTGCCAATGGTCGTAAAGGAAGTAATGACCAAATTGTTTAGCTTGACTGCTGCAGAATATCCGGCGGCAACACTGACACCAAAACCGTTGATACAGCCTTGGATCATAATATTGCCGATGGAGATAAATGATTGCTGTAAAATACTTGGAATGGCAATGATGGATAGCTTTTTCAATAGATTCCAGGAAAAAAGACAGACATCAGGGCCTGCAGCAATCGCTGACAGCCGTTTTAAAATCAAAAGCACGGAGCAGATACAGCTGATACCCTGACATACAAAAGTTGCCCATGCAGTACCGGCAATTCCCATCGAAAAAGTTTTCACAAATAAAATATCAGCCAAAATATTTGCTGTGGAAGAAGCAGCCAGAAACAGAAAAGGTGTTTTGGAATCACCCAAAGCAGAAAAAATTCCAGTTGCAATATTGTAAAAAAATAAAAAAGGCAGACCAAGAATATAAATATTCAAATATAAAGCAGAGTCGTCGAAAATTTCTTTCTGTGTTTTCATTAGTCTTAACATCAGATCACAGGATAAAAATCCAAATGCCATCAGCGCAGCACACAGTACGGCACTGGCAGTCAGAGCCGTATAAACAGAAGTTTTCATATTTTTAAAGTCTTTCGCGCCAAAAAACTGTGAAACGACAACAGAACACCCCATATTGCATCCAAATGCGAACGCGATATAAATAAGCGTAATATTATAGCTGTTGCCTACAGCAGCCAATGCATGTTCTCCAATAAATTTACCAGCTACAAGTGAATCTGCAATATTATATAGCTGCTGGAAGATAATGCTTCCAAACATAGGCAGGCAGAAAGTCCATAATACTTTTTGCGGGTTTCCGATTGTCAGATCTTTATTCATAATAATTCCTCCTCTGATGAAACATATTTTTAGCTGAATTTTTATTGCTAAAGTATTATAATACGAATAAAGAAATATTTAAAATACATAGATTATATAGGAGATATACAAATTTTATATGAGTATCAATTATGAGTACTATAAGATTTTTTATTATGCTGCCAAATACAAAAATATTACACAGGCAGCAGCGGCTCTTGGAAGTAATCAGCCGAATGTCACAAGAATTATGAAGCTTTTGGAAGCCGAGTTAAGCTGTAAGCTGTTTGTACGAGAAGCAAGAGGAATTGCACTCACAGAGGAAGGAAAACGTTTATATGAGCATGTAAAGGGCGCAGTGATACAGCTGGAACATGCGCAGGAAGAATTGTCTGTACAGATGTCTGATAATATGGGAACGGTTGAGATCGGTGCTACAGAAACTTCCTTGCACTTATTTCTGCTGGACGCCTTGCGCTGCTTTAAAGAAGCGTATCCAAAGGTCAGGATGAAAATACACAATCATACGACACCGGAAATATTAAAAAATCTATCTTCCGGCAGATTGGATTTTGCCGTATTAACGACGCCGTTTGAGCTGCAAAAATCTTTTGGCAGCAGCGAGCTGCATACGTTCCGGGAAATACTTGTGGGAGGACTGCAATATGCGAAGCTTGGTTTAGAAAATTGGAAAATCAGACAACTAAGAAATTATCCATGGGTCGGACTTTCCGAAGGGACAGCGACTTATGAGTTTTACAATAAGTTCTTTTTGCAGCAGCAGGCGGACATAGAACTGGATATGGAAGCAGCTACTTCGGATCTTTTAATTCCTCTCATACAAAATAATTTTGGAATCGGGTTTATTCCGGAAATGCTGGCGTACCCGCTGCTTCAGGAAAAGACACTTGTGCAGATACCGTTGGACTGCAGCCTGCCGGAGCGAAAAATTTGTCTTGTTTTTGATAAAGGAAGAGGAAGAAGCGTTGTTTCTATGGAGTTACAAAAATATCTGAAAAACAGGAAGGCCTGTGACTGACTGTTTTTGATTATTGCAAATATAAGTGCTTTTTTTGTTTCCAACGAGCTCTATTCATGCTATACTGGAAAAAGATATCATGATATATAGTGCAGCTACAAAGGAGAAAACAATGGTTTATATATGCAAATATGAATCACCGATCGGAAACTTAACAGCAGCCAGCAACGGCATGGCGTTGACAGGGTTGTGGTTTGACGGACAAAAATATTTTGGCAGTACGTTAACAGAAGAATATGAAGAACGGGATCTGCCTGTATTCGCAAAAACAAGAGATTGGCTGGATCTGTATTTTTATGGTGAAAATCCAGATTTTATGCCTCCGATTGCAGTCAGCGGCTCGGATTTTAGAAAAGCGGTATGGAGTATTTTGCGGCAGATTCCATATGGGAAGACGATGACATATGGAGAGATTGCAAAAAAGATGGCTAGACAGATGGGAACGGCGCAGATGTCTGCACAGGCGGTAGGAGCAGCGGTAGGCCGCAATCCGATTTCCATACTGATCCCATGTCATCGGGTGGTAGGATCAAACGGGAGTCTGACCGGATATGCAGGTGGAATTGAAAAAAAGGCTGCTCTGCTTTCTTTGGAAAAAGTAGATATGGAGCAGTTTGATAAGGAATAGGGAAAGTACAAGCAGATAGGAGCAGATCAAAATGGCATTTGCACACTTACACGTTCATACAGAATACAGTTTGTTAGACGGTTCTAATAAAATTCAGGAATATGTAGCCTGTGTCAAGGAGCAAGGCATGAGTGCTGCAGCAATTACAGATCACGGGGCTATGTATGGAGTGATTGAATTTTATAAAACAGCCAAAGCAGCAGGCATTAACCCAATTCTTGGCTGCGAAGTATATGTTGCGCCAAATTCACGTTTTGACAGAGAACGTGTCAGCGGGGAAGACCGCTATTATCATCTTGTATTGCTTGCAGAAAATAATGAGGGATATGGCAATCTGATGAAAATCGTTTCCAAAGGATTTGTGGACGGTTTTTATTACAGGCCGCGTGTGGATATGGAGGTATTGGAGCGGTTTCATGAAGGAATTATAGCCACGAGCGCTTGTATTGCCGGTGAGGTGCAGCGGGAGCTGCTGCGCGGTGACTATGAAAAAGCAAAAAAAACTGCGTTAAAATACGAAGCCTGTTTTGGAAAAGGTAATTTTTTTCTGGAGCTGCAGGATCATGGACTGCCGCAGCAAAAAATGGTTAATCCGCAGCTGATACGGTTAAGTGAAGAAACGGGCATTGAGCTCGTGGTCACGAATGATGTGCATTATACGTATGCAAAAGACGCAGAAGCACATGATATTCTTTTGTGCATCCAGACTGGAAAAAAACTGCAGGATGAAGACCGTATGCGTTACGAAGGCGGACAGTACTATGTAAAAACGGAAGAAGAGATGAGGGAGTTATTTCCATATGCGCCCCAGGCAGTGGAAAATACGCAAAAAATTGCAGACCGTTGTCATGTAGAAATTGAGTTTGGCAATACGAAAGTGCCAAAATATACGGTTCCAGATGGCTACAGTGCTTGGGAATATTTAAATAAACTCTGTTTTGAAGGATTGACCGAGCGGTATCCGGGCCGGGAAGAGGAGTTAAAACCCCGTTTGGAATATGAGCTGGATGTTATACAGACAATGGGGTATGTGGATTATTTTCTGATTGTCTGGGACTACATTCATTTTGCGAAGGAGCATGGCATTAGCGTAGGGCCGGGACGCGGCAGCGCTGCCGGGTCGTTGGTGGCATATACGACAGGAATTACAAATATTGATCCCATTAAATATCATCTGATCTTTGAGCGTTTTTTAAATCCAGAACGTGTATCCATGCCGGATATTGATGTGGATTTTTGCTTTGAAAGACGGCAGGAAGTGATCGACTATGTAGTCGAAAAGTATGGAAAAGAGTGTGTGACGCAGATTGTTACGTTTGGTACATTGGCTGCGCGAGGAGTTATTCGTGATGTTGGCCGCGTGATGGATATTCCCTATGCATTTGTAGATTCGATTGCTAAAAATATTCCAACAGAGCTCGGCATTACGATAAAAAAGGCTTTACAAATGAATCCAGAGCTGCGTAAAATGTACGAAGAGGATGAGACAGTAACAAAGCTGATCGATATGTCCATGCGCCTGGAGGGGCTGCCAAGACATACATCCACCCACGCAGCAGGCGTGGTGATTAGTCAAAAGCCGATGGATGAATATGTACCGCTTTCCAGAGGTACCGATGGTATGATTACCACGCAGTTTACGATGACGACGCTCGAAGAGCTTGGATTGCTGAAAATGGATTTTCTTGGACTGCGTACACTGACAGTTATCGACAGTGCGGCGAGGCTGGCGGAAAAAAGCAACGGCATTCACATAGATATGGATCATATTGATTTCGAAGATGAAAAAGTATTGGAGTCATTAGGAACCGGGCGTACGGATGGTGTATTTCAGCTGGAAAGCGCAGGGATGAAAAATTTTGTTAAGGAGCTAAAGCCGAAGAGTCTGGAAGATGTGATCGCCGGTATTGCGTTATACCGCCCGGGCCCAATGGACTTTATTCCGGCTTATGTACGCGGTAAAAATATGCATGGTGAAATTCAATACGATTGCCCGCAGCTGGAGCCGATATTGTCGCCGACGTATGGATGTATTGTTTATCAGGAACAGGTGATGCAGATTGTCCGTGATCTGGCCGGCTATACATGGGGACGCAGCGATATCGTACGACGTGCGATGTCCAAGAAAAAAGGCAAGGTTATGGAGGAAGAACGCAAAAACTTTGTTTATGGCAATAAAGAGCAGGGAGTCAAAGGATGTATTGAGAATGGAATTAGTGAGCAGGTGGCGAATAAGATCTATGATGAAATGATAGATTTTGCCAAATATGCGTTTAATAAGTCACATGCAGCGGCGTATGCGGTTATTTCTTATCAGACGGCTTATTTGAAATACTATTATCCGGTGGAGTTTATGGCTGCGTTAATGACATCTGTAATGGCAAATATTAATAAAGTCTCTGAATATATTCAGACCTGCAGGAATATGGGCATTGCTATTTTATCGCCGGATGTGAACGAAGGAGAAAGTGAGTTTTCCGTATCCGCAGGCAATATTCGGTACGGTTTGTCTGCGATTAAAAGTGTCGGGCATCCGGTTATTACCGCGCTTATCAAAGAACGCAGGGAGCATGGGCCTTATAAAAATCTAGAAGATTTCATTACGCGGCTGAGCGATAAGGAACTGAATAAACGCGCAGTGGAGAATTTTGTAAAGGCTGGGGCGCTGGACGGACTGGCAGGAAACCGACGACAGAAAATGCTTGTTTTTCCACAGATTATGGACAGCATCTCTCATGAGAAGAAGAACAGTATGAGCGGGCAGCTGACATTGTTTGATATTGCGTCAGAAGAAGATAAAAAAGATTATGAGATCCGTATGCCTGATGTCGGTGAATTTGACAAAGAAATGCTGTTAGGATTTGAAAAAGAAGTGCTTGGTGTGTATATCAGCGGCCATCCACTGGAAGAATATGAGGAGAAATGGAAGAAAAATATTACGGCTCAAACAACAGATTTCTTGTTAGATGATGAAACAGGAGCCGCAAAAGTATACGATAATCAAAAAGTGACAGTAGGTGGAATGCTCGTTCAGCGTACGATTAAATATACGAAAAACAATAAGACGATGGCATTTCTGACATTGGAGGATTTGGTAGGCACATTGGAAATCATTGTTTTTCCAAGAGATTATGAGAAATATAAAAAATATTTTGAAGATGAAGCAAGAATTTTTGTGGAAGGCAGAGTAACAATTGAAGAAGAGAAAAATGGCAAGCTGATTTTAGAACGTGTGTATTCCTTTGACGAGACACGTAAAGAGCTGTGGCTGCAGTTTCCGGATATGGAAAGTTATGCAGCGCAGGAGATGCGTGTGCTGGAACAGCTGCGTGCTTCAGATGGACAAGATGAAGTAGTCGTATATATCAAAGACAGTAAAATGATGAAACGTCTCGGCCCGCGTTGGCGAGTATGTGCTACCGTGCCGTTTGCACAAATGCTTTCTTCGGTGTTTGGACAAAATAATGTTAAAGTTGTGGAAAAGAAGGTTGCAAACAGAGGCAAAAGATATTAGAATAAGATAGAGATGGAGAACGACAGCCGGTGGCTGATGACAATAGGAAGTTCACAGAAAATACAGAATCAAAAGTAGGAGGATAGTAAGAATGGCTAACGAGATTAATACGATTGGTGTACTGACAAGCGGCGGAGATGCCCCTGGCATGAATGCTGCGATCCGCGCAGTAGTTCGTGAGGCGATTGCAAATGGAAAAAGAGTCATGGGTATTAAAAGAGGATACGCAGGGCTTTTGCAGGAAGAGATTTATGAAATGCATACAACAGATGTTTCAGATATTATTCAGCGTGGCGGTACGATCTTACAAACTGCAAGGTGTAAAGAATTTACAACGGCGGAAGGACAGAAAAAAGGCGCTGATATTTGTACGCAGCATGGGATTGATGGCATGATTGTAATCGGCGGTGACGGTTCTTTCCGCGGGGCGCAAAAACTGGCATCTTATGGAATTAATACGGTAGGGGTTCCGGGTACGATTGATTTGGATATCGCATGTACGGATTATACGATTGGTTTTGACACAGCGGTTAATACGGCAATGGATGCAATTGACAAAGTACGTGATACATCTACTTCTCATGAACGCTGTTCCATCATTGAGGTTATGGGACGCGGCGCAGGCTTTATCGCTTTGTGGTGCGGTATCGCAAATGGAGCAGAAAATGTGCTTCTTCCGGAGAAGTATGATTATGATGAGCAGGCGCTTGTAAACAATATTATTGATAATCGTAAAAAGGGTAAAAAACATCATATTATTATTAATGCAGAAGGCATTGGCCATTCTGCCAGCATGGCAAAACGAATTGAAGCGGCTACGGGTGTAGAGACAAGAGCAACGATTTTAGGCTATATGCAGCGTGGCGGCCGCCCGACAGCAAGGGATCGAATGATGGCATCTATGATGGGCGCCTACGCAGTTGATTTACTGTGTGATGGAAAGAGCAATCGCGTTGTAGGTACAAGAGATGGGAAGTTGATGGATATGGACATTGATGAAGCTTTGAAGATGAATAAAGAGATTAATGCATATGAATATCAAGTTAGCTGCAACTTATCGAAATAAGTAACCGGTCAGTCTGTTTATGCCGGTATCTCAAAGAAAATGCCTGAATAGAGTTTGAAAAGAATATACTATAAATTCGTAAAAAGCTGATAGCAGCAGAAACGGGCTGGTGTATCATAGATGCGTCAGCCTGTTGTTGCTGTTTATGCAAAGTTTCAATAGTTATGTAAGCAGACGGTTATAAAATAGCGGGAATATAGGACAGAATATTACAATATGTATAGGGAGTACGATGATTACCAGTACGGCAAACAAACAGGTAAAAAATATCATACAGCTTACAAAAAAAGCAAAAGAGCGTCAGATACAGAAAGTATTTTTGGCAGAGGGAATGCGGATTTTTGAAGAAATACCAAAAGAATATTTGCAGAATGTTTATGTATCAGAGTCTTTCTTGCAAAAAAAAGAGAATACAAAAAAATTAGACGATATAGAGTATGAAACTGTATCCGATACTGTATTTCAGCGAATGTCCGATACGAAAACGCCACAGGGTGTTTTGTGTATTGTGCGCCAGCCAGAATATGAATGGAAAGATCTGATTCGTGGAGAACAAACACATTTGCTCGTTTTAGAAGGGATTCAAGATCCTGGTAATCTTGGCACGATCTTTCGTACAGGGGAAGGCGCAGGGATAACCGGAATTATTATGAGCGGATGCGCAGACTTATTTGCTCCGAAAACAGTGCGGTCTACAATGGGAAGTATATGCAGAGTACCGTTTTATACAGTTACAGATTTACAGAAAACACTTTGTATTTTAAAAGAAAAGAGAATATCCATATACGCTGCACATCTAAAAGGACAGAAATATTATGATGCATTGGATTACCGTGGCGCGGTAGCGTTTTTGATCGGCAGCGAAGGAAATGGTTTGACGGAAGAGACAGCAAGACAGGCAGATGCCTATTTGAAGATTCCAATGGGCGGACACCTGGAATCGCTGAATGCTGCGATGGCAGCCGGAATTTTGATGTATGAGGTAAACCGTCAGAGAAGGGGAGAACGTACGATTGCGAATATGGTTTAAAGAATGGAAAGAAAACCGTATGCTGCGGGATTTCGTAGTATGCGAGGAAGAAGACGATACGAGGACGCATAAGATTTTTCATGCGTTAGAAGAGGCATGCTATGAATTTGACTTAAGCAAGCCGATCTGGCTGGATGCAAATATTACAGAATTTAAAAGACATGCAAAGACGCGGTTTACAAGTGATAATTTTGTAGATTCCATTGATTTTGATTATTTGGAGATGCATGTGATTGAGGAAGATTAAAGGAAAGAATAAAAAAATATTAAAAAAATTTAATTTCTTTTTTTATAAAAATGTTAACCTGATCGATAAAATATGATATAATATCCGTATAGATAGTTAGTCGTGCAGTAGAAATGACGTTATTGTTACAGTGATGGAAAAGAATTTCCATGTATTTCCGGCAGCATGTAGGAGGTTTTATATGGATACACCACAAAGGCTGAGTGAAGATGTTGAGAGCTGGGAGACGATGATGTTTCTGTATCACTCAGCGATCAAAGAAGTAGGGACGAAGCTGGAGATTTTAAATGATGAATTTCAGCACGTTCATCAGTACAATCCGATCGAGTACATTAAATCAAGAGTGAAGACCCCGGAAAGTATTTGCAAGAAACTAAAGCGTTATGGAAAAGAAGTGTCGATAGAAAATATGGTAAATTATGTAAATGACATTGCAGGAATTCGTATTGTATGTTCGTTTACATCAGATATTTACCGGGTGGCAGATATGATTGGCAGACAGAATGACTTAACGGTTGTTTCTGTAAAGGACTATATCAGACACCCAAAAGAAAGTGGATATAAGAGTTATCATATGCTTGTTACAGTACCAGTATTTTTATCAGACCGTGTAGTCAATACGAGAACAGAGATACAGATTCGTACGATGGCGATGGATTTCTGGGCAAGTCTGGAACATAAGATTTATTATAAGTTTGAAGGGAATGCACCGGAATATATCAGTCGGGATTTAAGAGAGTGTTCCGATATTGTGTCACAGTTAGATGCAAAGATGCTTTCGTTGAACAATGCAATATTGGTAGCAAAAGAAAAGCAGGCAAAAATCCATAGCGCTTAGGTAAAGTCAGCAGAGATATTTTTAATATCTCTGCTGTTCTTTTTATGTGCTTATTTCTATCCAATGAATGAAGACAAAAAGAAAAGTCGTAAATCCTTGTTGAAACAAAGACCTACGACAATTCATAAGAGCGATAGACGGGGCTCGAACCCGCGGTCTCGACCTTGGCAAGGTCGCGCGTTACCAACTACGCCACTATCGCATTTCGTATTTATTTATTCCTCGCGAACACAATAGATACTATAAACGAATATAAGAAAAATGTCAATAGGAAAATGCAAAAAAAATTATTTTTTTTGAAACAGATTCAACTGCTACGTTTTTTCGTGTATAGTATTTAGTATTGTAGCATAGAAATTTTAAGTGTGCAGTATGGAAGCTGGAATTTCATTTGTGGGTGGGAAGCAGGTGTAATTTTTGCAAACATAGTAGGTCGTTTTGTTATTTAACAGTCTGTATGATTCTGTTTCGTGTTCCGGTATTTCGATATCTGCATAAAGCGGCAGTTTGGATAAAATTTCTTTGGCAGATTCTTGAGGAGCGCATAGTACAGTAATCTTTTGCGGCGGATAGGCGGAATACAGCAGCGCAATCAGATACATACAATATCCTGCTGGATAATGTATGGCTTTTGAGGATAGGAATGCAAGCTGTGCGTCTGCGGCTTGTTTGAACATATCATTAGTGGTAAGCTGAGAGAGCCGTACGAGACAGTACGCCATGACGGAATTGCCGCTTGGGAGCGCACCGTCGTAGGTTTCTTTTGGCCGGGTGATTAATGTGCTGTTTTTGGGGCCGTATAAAAAGTATCCGCCGAAAGATTTGTCAGCGAATTGCTGCATGGCTTCCAGGCAGATGGATTGTGCGCCTGTAAGAAATGCAGGATTGCTTGTTGTATCGTATAGAGACAGCAGGGCCATTGTATCGTACGCGTAGTCATCTAAAAAGCCATGGGAAGAATGTTTATTGTTGCGATAGCTGACGTACAGCATGTTGTCTTTGGTAAGATGTTTTTCTATAAATGCCTGGGATTTTTTTGCTGCTTCCAGATAGCATTTTTTTCCGCTTACACGATATAAAGTGCAAAGAGCGCTTATCATAAGAGCGTTCCATGAAGTGAGTACTTTATCATCTAAGTGTAGTTGTGCTCTATGCTTGCGGTATTCGTACAGCTGTTTTCTTTCTTCTTCAAATAAATCGATAGGGTAATCGTTATCATGATGAAGCAGATTTGGAATACTGCTGCCTTCAAAGTTCCCCTGATCGGTAATTCCGTAACAACTGCAGAAAGCGCTGCCTTTTGTGGGGCCAAGAATATGGATAATTTCTTTGCGAGTCCAAACATAATATTTTCCTTCGGCGCCGTCACTATCGGCGTCTTGTGCAGAAAAAAATTGCCCGTCAGCACCGGTCATCTCGCGAAAGACGTAATCTGCTGTCTGCATGGCGATCGTGAGGAAAGAAGAATCGCCGGTAGCTTTGTAGGCAGAAGCATAGGTTAAGATGAATAATGCGTTGTCATAAAGCATTTTTTCGAAATGGGGAACTAGAAAGTAATCGTCTGTGGAATAACGTGAAAAACCATAGCCGATCTGATCAAAAATGCCGCCTTTTCGCATTTGCTTTAAGGTCAATACGACCTGTTGTAAGGGTGTTTCTTCATGAAACAGCAGTGCATATAATAGAAGAAACAGCAGATTGTGCGGAAGAGGAAATTTTGGGGCTGAACCAAAACCGCCGTTTTTAGAATCAAAATCTCGTTCAAAAATGGTAACGGCTTGCTGTAAAATACCGGAATCGATAATCTGCTGCAGCGCATGGTCATCTGATTTAGCAGACGAATTGCGAGTAATATCAATGGGAACATCTGAATTTTTCAAAAGGGCAGATAAAATATGATCCGCGGATGCAAGCAGGCTTGAACGTTGTTCATTCCACTGTTTTACGATTGTAAGAAGCAATTCTTGAAAGCCGATCATACCATGACGGGATACAGGCGGAAAATAGGTGCCAGCAAAGAAAGGCTTTTGATCGGCAGTCATAAATATACTCATTGGCCATCCGCCGCTTCCGGTAAATGCCTGGCAGACAGACATATATACGGCGTCAATGTCGGGCCGTTCTTCGCGGTCTACTTTTATAGATATGAAGTGTTCGTTTAATAGATCTGCAATTTCTTTGTTTTCAAAGCTTTCATGTGCCATAACGTGACACCAGTGGCATGTGCTGTATCCGATGCTCAAAAAAATTGGTTTTGCATTTTGGGCGGCCAGTTCAAATGCCTGTTTGCACCAAGGAAACCAATTTACAGGGTTATTGGAATGCTGCAGCAGATAAGGACTGCTTTCATTATTCAATCTGTTTTTCATTTTTCCTCCAATCAATGAAATAGATAGTCGATAATTTTATACTACTAAATACGTTTGCAAATGTGATCTTGTATTAGCTTGATAAGGATTTTATATATTTTGTGCATGATGCAGTTCATTTTATACGTTTTAAATTAATTTTTTTGTAAAATTCTTATAAAATGTAAAGATATAGTGGCTAAGATGACAAAAACAGGGTATACTATTACTAAAAAGTATTATAGGAGGATACGATTATGTATACTATTGAATTCACAACTAAGAGAAATATTTCAGAAAGACTGAAAAATTTATTAAAGAAGGCGTTGCAGGATGCAGATCCAGAAGCTACTTGTCAGGTTGACCATGCGACATGCACGATCAGCGGCGCAAAAGCAAGTCCTGAGCAATTGTCTTATTTGCTTGGCATAGCGATTGGTGGCAGGAGGTCTAATGAAATTATGAAGATGACGTTATCGTATGAAAAACTTCAGTAAGCTTTCACGCAGATGAATACCGT
Source organism: uncultured Eubacterium sp. (assembly GCA_910584345.1). Lineage (GTDB taxonomy): Bacteria > Bacillota > Clostridia > Lachnospirales > Lachnospiraceae > Eubacterium_J. Next base: position 57,686 of record CAJTZX010000005.1, read on the forward strand.
TTGACTATTTTGTTGAAAAAGGTTATAGTAATTGAAAGTAAACAAAAGGAGGATCATGCGATGAAAGGAAAATCAAAGAGGCCATCTGCAAAAAATAATACAGTATCTCAGAATACGATTAGCGCACCGTCTGTAAAGGAAGAACCGGCAGAAGAGATCGTTCTGCAATTTGGTGAAAATGAGGTGTCTGTGTCGGCCATTTCTGATAAGGTAAAGCAAAACTATAAAGAATGCGGCAATGAATCGGAGCTGAAAGATATTAAAATCTACATAAAACCGGAAGATAATAAGGCATACTATGTTATCAATGGAGATATCGAAGGAAATGTTGATTTAGTGTCCGATTAATGGGACAAGCTGTATTTTCATGGAACAAAGTCTTTTTATATCATAGGAAATTATTTCTGATTTCCTATGATATAAATCTTATAAGTGATAAATCTAATAAATAATAAATCTAATAAATCAAATAAATATAAAATCAAATAAATATAAAATCAAATAAAAAAACAATATAATTAAAAGAAATTTTGAGCAATATTCCCTCTTTCATGAATCACAAATACAAATCATTTACGTAAAAAGGCGCTTGCATGGCTGTTTTTGTATCAGTTTCATGGGTTATCTAAACGGTTACCTGTTTTTGTTTTGACTACAGTGAAAGATTTCTTTTTTGGTTGTAAAAAATGGCTGGCTTCGTTATACTATATTATAAAAAATTCAACAGAAAAATACAGGAGAAAAAAATGGACGAATTAATTACAGAAAAAGAGCTGGTTCGTTTCAGCCAGGCGGATGCCGATGCGCTAGATCATATTTTTGAACGTAATATGAATGAATATGAGATTAACTGGGAAGCTGCGGAGATAGGTAATCTTCCCGTATTGGCACATTATTATGTGAAAGGCGAGGATATGCATTATTATGTGTTGGCACGTGTGCATGATGAAGAGGACGATTTGTTGACTTGTGTGAATGTGAATCACGGTGTCAAGCAATTGATTTTGTTTCCGGTGAGAATGTTTAACGGTGCGGTATTGGACGAAAAGACGCAGGAACATGCGTTTGCAGAAGAAAAGCTATTTGGAAATGTATGCTTAAAAGATGTGTGGAAATGTTAAAATCATGAGATGGTGGTAATAGGATCCTGAGTAAAAAAGAAAAGAGGTTTTGTTTATGATGAAAATCGGTTCGCATGTTGGAATGAGCGGCAAAGATATGTTTTTAAATTCTGTAAAAGAGGCGGTTGGCTATGGTGCAAATACATTTATGGTGTATACCGGAGCTCCTCAAAATACACGCCGCAAAGAAATCAAGGACTTAAATATTGAAGCGGCACATGAATATATGAAAACACATGGTATCGACAGCTTTGTTGTTCATGCGCCTTATATTATTAATCTTGGAAATTCTGTAAAGCCGGAGACATACGAGCTTGCAGTAGAATTTCTTGCAACAGAACTGGAGCGTACGCTGGCGATGGGCAGCAATATTTTAATTTTGCATCCGGGTGCTCATGTAGGGGCGGGCGTAGAGGCAGGCACAGCGCAGATTATCAAAGGGCTGAATGAGGTATTGACGAAAGATACCAAATGTCTGATTGCGTTAGAAACGATGGCAGGAAAAGGTACAGAAATTGGAAGGACATTTGAAGAACTGGCAGCTATCTATGATGGTGTCGTATACAACGACAAGCTGCGTGTCTGCTTTGATACTTGCCATACACATGACAGCGGATATGATATTGTCCATGATTTTGACGGAGTGATCGATCATTTTGACAAAGTGATTGGGAAAGACCAGATCGCAGTGTTTCATATCAATGACAGTAAAAATACCTGTGGTGCGTCAAAAGACCGTCATGCAAATATCGGAGATGGAGAGATTGGTTTTGATGCGATATATAAGATCGTTCATCATCCAGATTTTGCTGATATTCCTAAAATACTGGAAACGCCATATCTTGTGGATCCGCAAGATGCGAAGAAGAAATATCCGCCTTACAAAGAAGAGATTGAAAGGCTTAGGAAATAAGATTCGAAGCAGGATACAGGGGGTCAGACGATGGGAAAAAAGAAGAAAGAAAAGCAGAAGCGTCAGTCTATGCTAGGACAGGTGAAAAAAGCGCATCAAAAGACAGGGGAATCGAAGGGAAATTATGGATTTCAGCTGATGGGAGCTTTTTTCTGCGATTTTTTTTACTATTTGTGGCATATTTTCAAATGGTTTGTTTTGACCGGATTGATTTTAACAGCGGTAGTAGCGATTGTCTTATTTGCGCGTTATGGGGACGATTACCGCTCTTTTGCAAAAGAAGCGGATGAGATTGTGGCAAACAGCAAGGCAGAAGATTTTCGTATGGATGAGATTACGTATATTTATGGAGCGGATGGTTCACAGCTGGCGGAGTTGTCCTCAGGAAACGGAAAATCCAGTTATTTAAAATATCAGGAAATCCCAAAACATGCGGTCAATGCATTTATAGCTATAGAAGACCGCAGCTATTGGAGAAATATTGGGATTGATATGAAAGGGATTATACGTGTGGGACTGGATTTTGTAATGTCTAGAGGAGATAATATGGCAGGCGCCAGTACGATTACGCAGCAGTTGTCTCGTACCGTCTATTTGACAAGAGAACGGTCTATCATACGAAAGATCAAAGAAATGATGGTATCTATTCGGCTGACACGAAAGTACAGTAAGCAGGATATTATGGAGTTTTATATTAATACGGCATGTTTCAGCAATGGCATTTATGGTCTGGAAGCAGCATCAAAAGCATATTTTGGAAAGAGTGCGTCGGAGCTGTCATTGTCACAGATCGCTTATTTGTGTGCGATACCAAACCGGCCGGAATATTTTAATCCCTATAAACATCCGAAGCGGGCAGTAGAGCGCAGAGATAAAATTTTGAAAGATATGTATGAAGAAGGATATATATCGAAAAGCGCTTATACGGAAGCATGTAAGGAAAAGATGAAAGTGGAAAAGCAGGTGGCTGAATTTAACAATTATGAGACGACGTATGCCGTATACTGTGCGGTAGAATATTTGATGAAGCTGCATGGATTTGACTTCCGCTATCATTTCAGTGACAAAGCAGATTATAAAGCATATCAGGAATCATATGAGACTGCGTACAATTTGGAGAAAACAAATTTATATGCAAAAGGCTATACGGTAACGACCAGCCTGCGATCCGATGCACAGCGCGCGATGCAGCAGGCGTTGGACAATAATCTGGCATTTGCTACACAAACGAATCCGGAGACAAATGTATATGAGCTGCAGGGAGCAGTTACGGCGATTGACAATACGACCGGAAAAGTAATTGCACTTGTCGGCGGTCGTTCCCAAGAAAATCTGAATAATGTATACAGCTTAAACCGCGCTTATCAAAGTTACCGCCAGCCAGGAAGCACATTTAAGCCGCTGGCCGTTTATACACCGGCGCTGATGTTCGGCTATACGCCGGAGACGACGGTATATGATATTGATGTTAAAACGGCTCAGCAGCCAGGAGTAGACATTTCTGCCTTAAGAGGAACTGCAATGTCATTGCGCAGCGCGGTTGAACAGAGTAAAAATGGTGTGGCATATTCTGTGTTTTATGACATAAAACCGTCTTATGGGCTGGATTTTATTTCAGATATGAAGTTTGATAAAATCGTGCCGCAGGATTATACATTGTCAGCTGCATTGGGCGGGCTGACGTATGGAGCAACAACGGTGCAGATGGCAAGTGGGTATTGTACGCTTGCAAACCAGGGAGAATATCGGGATCCGACTTGCATTGTGTCATTAAAGGACAGCGATGGCAAGGAACTCTACGAAGAAGAAAAACCCAAACAAGTATATGATGCAAGTGCATGTTCGGTAATGCTTGACATTTTAAAAGGTGTACTGACCGTTGGAACTGCAAAAAGTATGAAATGGAGCGAGTCTTCCGCACTTCCGGCAGCAGGCAAGACCGGTACGACAAATGGAAGCAAAGACGGGTGGTTTTGCGGAGTAACGCCGTACTATACGATCTCGGTCTGGGTCGGCTATGATACGCCAAAGACGCTGGATAGTCTGTATGGTGGGACATATCCGGCAGGAGTATGGAAAGATGCAATGCTGTATCTGACACAGGGTACAGGGGTGATTGACTTTAATTAAACAGTTCCATAGGTTATCTGAACAGTACGGCTTTATAAAAAACAGTTACATTGCATTGGAAAGTAGCTTGCACATCTTTCCAATTTATGTCAAAATAGAGAAGCAGCTTTTTTTATGGAAGCAGCAAATCAGATGATGATGGAGGTAGCAAAATGTATATCACATGTTTAGATCTAGAAGGCGTACTTGTTCCGGAAATTTGGATTGCGTTTGCAAAAGCAACCGGTATTCCTGAATTAGAGAAAACGACAAGAGATGAGCCGGATTATGATAAGCTGATGAAGGGACGTCTGGAAATATTGAAAGACCATGGTCTTGGCTTAACGGAAATTCAGGATACGATTGCAAAGATCGAGCCGCTTGCAGGCGCAAAGGAGTTTTTAGATGAACTGCGGTCGATGACGCAGGTCATTATTATTAGTGATACGTTTGAACAGTTTGCAAAGCCATTAATGAAAAAGCTTGGCTGGCCGACGATTTTTTGCAATAGCCTTGAAGTCGGAGCGAACGGACAGATTACTGGCTATCAAATGCGCGTGGAAAGCTCAAAATACACGACGGTAAAAGCGCTGCAGTCGATTGGGTACGATACGATTGCCAGTGGGGACAGCTATAATGATCTGGGAATGATTCAGGCGAGCCAGGCTGGGTTTTTGTTTAAAAGTACGGAGCAGATCAAAGCAGATTATCCGCAGTTTCCGGCATATGAGACATATGAAGAGCTGCTTGGAGCCATTCGGGCGATTGTGCAGGAAGAACCAACATGACTTTCGAATGCCATCTGGATGAAAACAGAATATGGGTGAAATAAAACGCAGAAAGGAAGTGAATCCGATTGCTTAAGACATTGGCTTCTTATATCAAGGAATTTAAAACAGACTCTCTCATGACGCCAGTATATATGATTTTTGAGGTTATTATGGAAATGCTGATTCCGCTTTTGATGGCATCCATTATTGATGATGGAGTGGAAAAAAGCGATATTGGCCATATATATCTGATGGGAGCTTTTATGATTATCGCTGCGTTTGCAGGGCTGACCGCAGGTGTTATGGGCGGGAAATACGGTGCAAGAGCTTCGGCTGGATTTGCCAAAAATCTGCGCGAGGGGATGTTTGTAAATATTCAGGGATATTCTTTTGAGAATATTGACAAATATTCAACGGCAGGACTTGTAACGAGGCTGACGACAGATGTGACGAATCTGCAGAATGCCTATCAGATGATTCTTCGTATGTGTGTACGTGCACCGTTTTCGCTGATTATTGCAATGGTAATGTCATTTTTTATCTCAGCGAAACTGGCGACGATTTATTTGGTGGCCGTTATTATTCTAGGCGGCTTTCTGGCAGTTATTACGGTGAATGCATACAAATATTTTAGCGCGGTATTTGAAAAATACGATGACCTGAATGCCAGTGTGCAGGAAAATATTGCGGCAATTCGAGTCGTGAAAGCATATGTCAGAGAAGACCATGAAATCAGCAAGTTTCAAAAAGCATGCGGGAATCTTTATCGGATGTTTATAAAAGCAGAAAGTATCGTAACTTATAATGCGCCTGCTATGATGCTTACGGTATTCAGCTGTATTTTAGGAATCAGCTGGCTGGGGGCAAAGCTGATCGTATCTACACATGCAGTGGAATTGCAGACAGGGGATTTAATGAGTCTGCTGGCCTATTGCATGAATATTCTGATGAGCCTGATGATGCTGTCAATGGCGTTTGTTATGATTACGATGAGTTCGGCAAGCGCAAGACGTATTGCAGAAGTGTTAAATGAAAAGAGTACGCTGCAAAATCCGGCCCAGCCTGATTTTTCGGTGCCGGACGGAAGTATCCGGTTTGAGCATGTAGATTTTTGTTACCGCAAGGGTTCACAGGTACAAGATACGGATACACAAAGTATGGATACGCAGGATACAGGCAGCGGACTTGTATTATCAGATATTAATCTGGAGATTCATTCCGGGGAGACGATTGGGATTATCGGTGGCACCGGAAGTTCAAAATCCAGTCTCGTGAATCTGATCAGCCGATTGTATGACGTGACAGAAGGTTGTGTCAAAGTAGGCGGAAAAGATGTCAGATCCTATGATATTGAAACGCTGCGCAACGAAGTATCGGTGGTACTGCAGAAAAATGTATTGTTTTCCGGTACGATTTATGACAATCTGCGCTGGGGCGATTTAAAAGCCAGCGAGGAGGAATGTAAACGGGCGTGCCGCCTTGCCTGTGCAGATGAATTTATCGAAGCAATGCCGGACGGATATCATACGTATATAGAACAGGGCGGTACGAATGTGTCGGGAGGACAAAAGCAGCGTCTTTGTATTGCAAGGGCATTGCTGAAAAAACCTAAAATATTGATTTTGGACGATTCTACAAGTGCGGTGGATACTGCTACGGATGCAAAAATCCGCAAGGCGTTTGCACAGGAAATCCCGGGAACGACGAAGCTGATTATCGCACAACGCATTTCTTCGGTTCAGCAGGCTGACCGGATTATTGTATTGGATCAGGGAAAGGTAGATGGATTCGGTACACATGAACAGCTGCTGCAAAATAATGAGATTTATCGCGAAGTATATGAGTCGCAGACCGGCGGAGGCGGAGATTTTGACGAACACGGAGGTGATCATTGATGGCAGAAAAAGCAAAACCTGCGCACGGACCAGGTGTACATGGGAAACCGGGCAAAGGGCCGCGTGTGGAAAATCCAGGTAAGATTATCCGCAGGTTAATGGCGTATGTAATGCGTAAATATGCGTTTGCGGTAGTGATCGTAATGGCCTGTATCATTTATACGGCTTTTGCATCCGTTCAGGGAACGTTATTTATGCAAGAGCTGATCGATGGATATATTTTGCCGCTTTTGGAAAGTGAATCACCGGATTTTAGTAATCTGCTTCATGCGATTACGCGTATTGGAATCTATTATGGCTTTGCAATCATTGCCAGCTATGCACAGGCAAAGATTATGATCTATGTCAGTCAGGGCACGCTGAGGGATTTAAGAAATGATCTGTTTTCTCACATGGAAAAGCTGCCGATCCGGTATTTTGATACGCATGCCCATGGGGATATTATGTCTGTATATACAAATGATATCGATACCTTGCGTCAAATGATTAGCCAAAGTATTCCGCAGCTGTTTAATAGTGTAATTACTATTATAAGTGTATTGGGGAGTATGATATATTTAAGCATCCCGTTAACTGCGCTTACGTTATTTATGGTTGCGGTTATGTTATTTATGACGAAAAAGCTGGCGGGATTGAGCAGCAAATACTTTCTTGCGCAGCAGCAGGATTTGGGCAAGGTAAACGGTTATATTGAAGAAATGATGGAAGGTCAGAAAGTAGTAAAGGTCTTTTGCCATGAAGAAACGTCGATCAAAGATTTTAAACAGTTAAATAACAAGCTGTTTGAAAGCGCCTATCAGGCGAACCGATTTGCAAATATCTTAATGCCTGTCAATGCACAGCTGGGCAATGTCAGCTATGTATTTTGCGCAATTGTGGGCGGCATTCTGGCTATGAATGGCATCGGGGGTTTTACTATTGGCAAACTGGCCAGCTTTTTAACCTTTAACCGAAACTTTAATCAGCCGATTAATCAGGTTAGTATGCAGTTAAACGCGGTTGTTATGGCAATCGCAGGTGCGGAGCGTGTATTTCGGCTGTTAGATGAACAGACAGAAACAGACGAAGGATATGTAACGCTTGTAAATGCAAAAAAAGAAAATGGAAAGATTACAGAGGCGCCGGGAGGTGCGCGTACCGGACTTTGGGCATGGAAGCATCCGCATCAGCAGGAAGGTACGGTTACGTATACAGAGTTGACCGGAGATGTTGTTTTTGATGATGTAGATTTTGGCTATGTACCGGAAAAAATCGTGCTTCATAATGTGGATTTGTACGCAACGCCGGGTCAGAAAATTGCGTTTGTCGGCTCTACCGGTGCAGGAAAGACGACGATTACAAATCTGATTAACCGATTTTATGATATTCAGGACGGAAAGATCCGTTATGATGGCATTAATATTAACAAAATTAAAAAAGATGATCTGCGACATTCTCTTGGAATCGTTTTGCAGGATACGCATTTGTTTACGGCAACTGTCATGGAAAACATTCGTTACGGCAAGCTGGATGCGACAGATACCGAGGTGATGGCAGCTGCAAAGCTGGCAAACGCAGATGGATTTATCAGACATTTGCCGGATGGATATCAGACAATGCTGACCGGGGACGGAGCGAATCTCAGTCAGGGGCAGCGCCAGCTGTTAGCGATTGCGCGGGCAGCGATTGCGGACCCTCCGGTGCTTATTCTGGACGAAGCGACCAGTTCGATTGATACGCGAACAGAGAAAATCGTACAGGATGGTATGGATAAGCTGATGCGTGGCAGGACGACGTTTGTTATTGCACATCGTCTGTCTACGGTACGAAACAGTGATTGCATTATTGTACTGGAACAGGGACGTGTGATTGAACGCGGAAACCATGATAAACTGATGGAAGAACGTGGAAAATATTATCAGCTGTATACAGGAAATATTGTGTCCACATAGCGCCATCTGAGTGAAATACCAATTGTTTAAAAGAACTTGAAATTTTGATGTAGAGAAAGGGGCGGTGGCCATGTCAATCGAAGCATATCAGGCAGCCAACAAACTGGCACAGAAAGCATATCGTGCAGCAATGAATAAAGGCGAGTATCCATATCTGAGCGCGTTAGATGATTTTCTCCCGTACGAACGTACCGCTGGAGAAAAATATATCGGAGTGATAGAAATTCCGCTGTATCTTGTCGCAGGCACAAAGACTGCTGGCAGACAGAATTCTTTTGCAAATAACTTTATGCCCCTGTTAGACGTAGAGACAGAATTTGCCTATAAATGGTCAGATCTATATGACTCGCAGCTGTCGGAGGGGATTCGGGATCCCATTGTAGCATATGAATATATGCATCGTTTTTATGTAATGGAAGGGAATAAGCGCGTTAGTGTGTTAAAAAATTTGAACGCGGTAAAAATCAGTGCAAAAGTCACAAGAATCATTCCCAAAAAGACGGATGATCTGGAAAATAAAATATACTTTGAATTTATGGATTTTTACGATGACGCAAAAATCTACGATATTTGGTTTTCCAAAGAAGGGTCTTACGCGAAGCTTTATAAAAACTATGGTTATCAGCCGGGAGAAGCATGGACTGAAGAAAGCCGGACAGCGCTGCGCAGTGAGTTTTTGAATTTTCGTAAGATTTATAAAGCAAAGGGCGGCGATAAGATCAATATTACGTCTGGAGATGCATTTTTAGCTTATATTGAAATTTTTCCGGCATGGCAGCTGCAGTCGGGCACTGAAGATGAAATTAAAAGCAATTTGACAAAAATGTGGGATGAATTTGTTACGCTGAGCCAAAATGATTCGATGAAAATCGTTTTGGAGCCGCATCAGAAGGAAAAATCGGCACCTGCTTTGTCCATATTGAATCGTATTTTAAATGATACGCCAAAGCAGTTAAAAGTTGCGTTTATTTTTGAAAAGTCCGTTGTAAATTCTGCCTGGAATTATGCGCATGAAATGGGGCGGATTCACTTAGAGCAAGTATTTGGCAAGCGGATTAAAACATCGATTTATGAACATGCTGAATTCACGAACAATTCAGAAGATATCATAGAAGCAGCGATTGAAGACGGGAATCAGATTATTTTTACAGTTCCGGCACAGCTTGCGAGTGCAAGTGTGAAAGCAGCGGTCAAGCATCCAGAGATTAAAATATTGAACTGCTCTACGAACTCTAAATCCCAGGCAATTCGTACGTATTACTGCCGTATGTATGAAAGTAAGTTTTTGCTTGGAGTGATCGCAGGTGCATTATCCGAGACAAATGAAGTGGGATATATGGCCGATTATCCGATTTACAGTACGATAGCGAATATCAATGCGTTTGCATTGGGCGCTCAGATGGTGAACCCTCGTGTGAAGGTACATCTGCGCTGGGGTTCTTTAAAAGAGGCCGAACAAAAGGACTGGCCGGAAGATGTACAGCTTATTTTTGATAAAGATATGATAAATCCGAAGTATCCTTCCAGAAAATATGGATTGTATCGCCAGCTTCCAGATGGCCAGATTGAAAACATTGCGACTTCAATCTGCCATTGGGGAAAAGTGTATGAGCTGATTATTCGTAGTATTTTGGAAAATACCTGGAAAGAAGAAGTGGAAAAAAATAAAAACCGTGCATTGAATTACTGGTGGGGAATTTCTTCCGGTGTATTGGAGATCGTATGTTCACAAAAGCTGCCGGACGGTACAAAGATACTGATTGATTTATTAACGGAACTCATCCGGCGCAGAGAATTTAACCCGTTCCAGTTTACCTGGACAAAACAGGACGGGACAGTGACGAATGAAGCCGGGAAGCGTTTAGAGCCGGAAGAAATCTTTAAGATGAATTATCTGGCAAGTAATATAGAAGGAGGGATTCCTGAGCTGAGCGAACTTAAGGAAGAAGTGAAAGAGTTTGTCCGGCTGCAGGGGGGATTCTGATGAAAGTGTTACTATTAGCGGATGTAGAGTGCAAAGCGTTATGGGATTTTTACCGCAGGGAAGAACTGGAAGGAATCGATCTGATTCTTTCCTGCGGTGATTTGAATGCAGAATATTTGTCGTTTCTGGCTACGATGGCATCGGTTCCGGTATTGTATGTACATGGGAATCATGATGCAAAATATAATGTCAGGGGGCCGGAAGGATGCATCTGTATTGATGATACCGTGTATCATTATCAAGGACTGCGTATTTTGGGACTGGGAGGTTCAATGCGCTACAAAGACGATGATTGGCAGTTTACTGAAGAGGAAATGTGTAAAAGAGTAAAAAAAATGCGTTTTCCCATTTGGAGGAGCAGAGGATTTGATGTGCTGTTAACGCATGCGCCAGCAAAAGGACTGCATGACGGAGAAGATTTGCCGCATCATGGATTTCATATTTTTAATGAATTGATGGACAAGTATGAACCGGACTATTTTATTCACGGACATGTGCATATGAATTATGGACGAGGCCATGTACGGGAGGATGAGCGAGGAAAAACGCGGGTGATTAATGCGTTTGAGAGGTATGTGATCGATATACCGGATAAGTGAAAGTGTGGAAAAGAAACATTGGCTGTTGGAAGCAATGTTTCTTTTTTTCGTTCATGTGATTTCAAAATGAAAGAAATATAAAATAAAAGAAATACAAAATAAAGCTCTCATAAGGAAAGAAACAAATTTTTAGAAGGATGTATAAGAATGGCGAAACAGGGAGATGCTTTAGTAAGAATATTTAGCAGCTTGTAAAAGCAGAAGGATTTACATGATATGAAAAATGGGAAACAGCTATCCGGCACGAAACAGGCAGCAGCCCTTAAGGCGCGGGTAAATAAACAGGACAAGTTTACAACAAAGGAAGTGGTACACCCGGTATCTGTCCGGGTGAGCGAAAATAAAGAAATATTGCAGCAAATGTTAGGCAACAGCGCAGACATTAAAATGCGTGAGATGATATTAGGCAAAGACCGTGTGCGGTGTCTGGCAGCTTATATAGAGATTACGGCTGGCTCGCTTGCTTTTGAGAATTCGCTTGTCGGGCGGCTGTTAAATGATCTGTCGTACCTGCCGGCGGAGCAGATTTATGAATCGCTGGCGGATAATGGGCAGGGGCTTTGTGATGTGACTCCTTTTGAGAATATAGAGGATGCGGTACAGTTTGGGATGCTGACCGGGGACGTGATTTTATTTATTGATGGATTTGCGAGTGCCTTGAAAATACCGGATAAAGGCTATCCGAATATGGGGGTGACAAAGCCGGAGTCTGAAAAAGTAATCCGCGGCTCCCAGGAGGGGTTTGCTGATTCGGTAAAAGTCAATACCGCTTTGATTCGTAAGCGTATCCGGTCAACAAAAGTACGTGTAAAAGAAGTAAAAGCAGGCGTTTATTCTCATACGAACATGGATCTTGTTTATATGGAAGGGCTTGTGTATCCGGGCCTGTTAGAAGAGATCGAGCGTCGGCTGGATTCTTTTACAATTGACGGCGTTTTGGACAGCGGGACGATTGAACAGCTGGCAGAGGACGAATGGTATTCTCCGTTTCCGCAGTTTCAGTCGACACAGCGGCCGGACAGAGCTGCGATTGCAGTCATGGAGGGAAGAGTCGTTTTGTTATGCGACAATTCACCGACTGCTTTGATTCTTCCGACGGACTTTAATTCGATGTTAAAGACGAGCGACGATTATTATAATCGGTTTCAAATTGCGTCACTAGAACGGTTTATTCGGTATGCATCAGCGGTAATGGCGCTTGCGCTTCCTGCGTTTTATTTGGCAGTAACAAATTTTCATACGCAGATATTGCCGACATCTTTGCTGCTGTCTTTTGCAGCTGCCAGACAGGGAGTGCCGTTTCCAGCAGTTGTGGAGGTGCTGCTGATGGAATTGTCTTTTGAGCTGCTGCGGGAGGCGGGAGTGCGTCTGCCAGGAGCGATGGGTAATACGATTGGTATTGTGGGCGGTTTGATTATCGGGCAGGCGGCGGTAGAAGCAAATCTTGTCAGTCCGATCGTCGTCATTGTTGTTGCATTTACAGCGCTTAGTTCGTTTGCAATACCTAATGAAGAGCTGGCGACCTCTTTTCGAATTTTAAAATTTTATATGATTGCATTATCAGCGTGGCTTGGATTGTTTGGATTTTTGGCATCTGCATTAAGCATTTTGATACATCTGGCGAAGCTGCGCAGCTTTGGTATTCCGTATCTGATGCCGTATGTAGGAGCTGAACTGAACGGATATGAAGATGAGCGGGACGCTCTGGTGCGTTATCCACTGTTTCTGATGCGCCGGCGTCCGATTTATGCAAGGCGGATGGAGCGGCTAAGACTGACATTCGGCGAGAAAAAGAACAAAGGGAAGGAACGATAGACGTGTTTTCCAGTAATGATAAAATATCGTCACGGCAGATAAAAAGATTGCTCGTATTTGATCTGTTCGGAGCAGGTTCCCTGCTGCTGCCTTCACAGCTGGCAAAATCGGGAAATGGTATTGGAATATGGAGCATTTTGGCAGGAATGGTATTTGCATGTATTTATTTATGGCTGCTTCATACATGCAGCCGCCGTACATCGTCGGATTATATGGATTATTTAAAAACGGGATGGGGAAATCTTTTGTCCAGGCTGCTCTATTTATGCTATGCGATACTTAGTATTTTTACCTGTGCCTGGGCGGCAAAGCTGCTTGCTGAGCTGGTATGCGACAGTCTGTTGGATGAACGGGAATTTGCTGCGGCGCTGCTTGTTATTTTGCTGCTGGCGTTTTATGGTGCAGTCTCAGGTATGGAGGCAAGAGCCAGAGTCTATGAATTATTGTTTTGGGCGCTGGTTGTGCCATTGCTGGTCATGCTCCTTTTGTGTATCAGACAGGTGCAGGTGATCCAGTGGTTTCCGTTGTTTGGCGATGCGGAGCCGATCAGCTGGAGCTGGTTTTGGAGCGGGACATGGCAGTGTTTTGCGTCATTTTTGCCGTTGACGTTTTTGTTGTTTTTAATACCGCATGTACAGGATAAAAGAAAAGCCGGACGTGCCGCAGTCTGTGCGACGATATGCAGCGGACTGGCGCTGGTTGTTATTTATCTGATCCTGCTTGGTATTTTTGGAAGCGGCGCGCTGGAAAAAGAGCAGTACCCGATCATAACACTGATGGGTATGGTAAAAATACCTGGCGATTTTATAAAAAGATTGGATGCTGTGATGATTGGCGGATGGTTTTTTACATTATACGCACTGATTGGTACGACATTATATTATGGAATGGTTATTGCAAGGCGGGCGCTTACGAAATGGAATGGTGTACAGCACAGCAAGGCAGACAGGCGGGGAAAACAGATTTGGTTTCTTGTTATAACAGTTTTTATCTATGCGATCGCCTATGGGTTTCATCTGCTTCCGAATGTACAGATGGCGGCTGTTAAGATTTTTTATCTGGTCGGAGTGCCTTTTGTAGTCATGATTCCGGTTATTTCGCTGTTTATGTGTAAAAAGGAAAAGGAGCTTTATGATGCAGAGTAAACGGATTGTGAAGATAGTTGAAGTTGTTTGCCTGTCTGTGTTTGCATTGTTTGTAAGCGGCTGCGGAGGTGCAGAATTGGAAAATAAAACATTCCCATTAGCAGTACTGATCGCACAGGAGGATGGACAGCATAAAATCTGTTATTTAGCCCAGCAATTGTCCGAAGTGTCGAATGAACGTGCAGACGGAGGAAATATGACAGCGGCAAATGCTTCAGGCAGCACGTATTATGAGACACACCAGTCGTTTGAAAAAAACAATCGCTGTCAGCTGGATATGACACATACAAAGGCTGTTATTTTCCAAAGAGGGTTTTTGGAAAGCAGCGCATTTCGGACATTTTTAGATACCGTGCGCAGTGAAAATACGTATGCCAGAAATACGCTTGTTTACCTTTCAGACAGCAGCATGGAAGAAATGGCTGAATTAAATAATTCGCTGGAAGTCCCATTAGGTAGTTATCTGGAACAGATGACAGAAAATGAACAGGAAGTGAATGAACAGGCGTTTGTTACTTTGGGCGCATTGCTGAATGAACAGGCAAACGCCAGCCGTACACTGCTGATTCCGGTACTGGAAGTAAAACGGGATTTGCCGGTAATCAGTTCTTACGAAATTTTGCAGGGATTTGTGCCAAAAGGCAGGGCAGATGCAAAGGAAGCGCAGATTTACTATTTGCTGGCCGGACAGCTTGAGCAGATGGATGTATTTTTAGATAAGGAAGAACAAGTAAAATTGCATTGCTTAGGCTGCAAACGTGAATTTTCGTCCGATCAGGAAAAGGTAACCGAACGGATATGGTTGACTGCAGAAGCAAAGCGTATCACGGGGAAAGCGTCTGAGGAACGGATAGAACGAATGCTGGAAAATAGAATTGAAGAAATATGCCGTACAAGCATTGAGAAAAACGAAGCAGATTTAACGGACAGCAGCCGTTATCTGGCAATGTATGCGCCGGATATTTATCGGGTTTATGGGAAAAGGGCGGAAGAATACCGGAAAAACCTTGGGTATGAGGTGCATGTGCAGGTTCGGATTCTTTCCTGAGTGTGAGCCTGCCTTCTCTTGAACTACGATTTTTATGCCGGCTCAAAAGGCAGCCGGTGTTGGCTGCCTTTTTTGCAAAGCGGATTATCTTGCTTTTTTAGTTTTCGTAATCTTACCGGATGCGCTGCAATAATACAGCTTATTTCCGACTTTTACCCATTTTTTCGTTACAATGGCTCCGGATTTTTTTTGCGTAATATTTTGCGCCTTTCACGGTAAACAACACGTTTGTGGCAAGCGCTCCGGATTTTTTTGCATAGATTTTGCTGCCGGATGCGGTACGCATGAACTGTCCTTTTGCCACAGCTCCGGATTTTTTCGCAAAATATTTTTTGCCTTTTGAAAGCGAAGCCGTATAGGTCCGTTTGTCAGCTTCCTGCGTTGGGGACAGCTCGATGCTTTGACCGTTGATGCCGGACAGTACAAATTTCAAATCCGCTGTTTCGGCAGATAATTCTTTGGATAGCCTTGCCCGGATAGCCGTTGTGCCTGCAATTCTGCTGCCTTCAGCGGGAGCGGTAAAGTAACCGTCCAGAATGCCTCCGTCCGCGGCGGAAGTATTCGGCACAGGAATAGCGTTGCTGTATGCGGCATTCTTTTGGTCGGATGCAAATATGCTACGCTCGTCATTATAAAATCGGATAAATCCGTCTAACATTTCATGTCCGTATAATGTTCCGTCCCCGTTGTCTTTGATAACGAATGGGGAATAGTAGTTCCCGGAAGTCGAATAATTGGACCAGAGCATGAAGTAGCAGCAGTTTCTTTATTTGTCAGCCCTGTTTGATCGTCAATTTCTGCAGTCGGGGAGGTAAGATCAGATTCGGTGGATTCGCTTGTCAGATTGGTTTGGGGTTCTGCGGGATCGGCACAATCTTCTGACACAACAGAGATGTTTTCGTCGGAAGAATTCTGTGGCTCTGCGGTTTCTACATAAGCAGGCATAGCTGAAACAGGCAACACAGAAAGACACATAGTTGACGTAAGCAGTTGTGCAATAATTTTTTTGTACTTCATATTATCCTACTTTGTAAATTTATTACTGCAACTGTTAACTACCTGTATTATATTGAAAATATATATAATAGTCAATTAAACACATGTAATTCATAAATATTTGTTTAAAATTACTTTAAAGATATATATTTAGCTTAAAAATAAATATAAAAACTGTAAAAATAACCTAAATAAACTAAAAACAAAGTAAAATTAATTAAATAAGTAGAACTTTCAATTTGGTTAAACAATAAATACAAAAAGGTGTAGAACCATAATGTGTATTCTTGGAAATTGTTGAAAATAAAAGAAATTCTGTTATAATAATTTTTAGATCGGAGGTACTTATGAATTTAAAGATATAGAGACAATCGCCGTTTCAGTACCAAAGTGCAGAATTGTTTCAGCAAAATCGAAAAGGAGCAAAATCATGACAAAGGACATACTCTTAAAAATCAGCGGCATGCAGTTTACAGCAGACAACAGTGATCCAAATGAACCCGAACCGGTTGAGATTATAGCTCCGGGTGAATATTACTTTAAAAACGGAAAACACTATATTATATACGACGAAGTGATGGAAGGCTTTGACAGTGTAACAAAAAATGTATTAAAGCTGCAGGATGATTCTCTGGAAATTACAAAACGCGGCAGTTCGAATGTACATATGGTGTTTGAAAAAGATAAAAAGAATATGACCTGTTATACGACGCCGTTTGGCAGCCTGATGATGGGAATCGATGCGCATAGTATTTCAATCGAAGAATCTGAAGAGGAAATACGTGCGCAAATTGAATATGCATTGGATATTAACTATGAACATCTGGCGGATTGTACGATTCATCTGCGTGTACAGTCAAAAGAACAGAGCAGCTTTCGTCTGGACAGCTGAGCAGCAAATACGCACACCTGTCAAAACGACTATGATTGGATAACAGATGAGCTTCCATCTTCAATTGGAGAGAAAATAGATTTCAGGTAATCTTAGCGGGTTTTTAACGTTGAGAGAATAGGGGAAAGCTTCCATAAAAAGCGCAATAAAAAACGATATCTCAGCAAATGATGAAGTTTGCTGAGATATCGTTTTTAGAAAATGTAATATGTTATTAATAGATTTTATCTATATGATTTCTATATTATTTTTTATGTTATTTTTATGCTGCTTTTTGTTACTTCTTTTTGCCTGAAGAAGGTTTCTGGCTTTCCTGCTGTGCCTGCAGGCTTTTTGCTTTTTCCTGGATTCGCTGTGCAAATTTCTTCTTTTTTGGTTTTTCCGGCTTTTCTAATGGTTTACGCAGACCCTTTACCCCTGTGATGTACAGGCCGCTTGCGGTAACGCGGACTTCCTTTTTCAGCGGGATGTCGTCGAATACTGCGGCATCACACAAAAATGTTTGAATCCTTGGCCCGACTTTTGCTTTGACAATCGGCACTTTTTGGCGGCGAAGGAGCTTTGGCGTTTGTTCGTATACGATAGGGGGAAGGCCGGCCTCTTTAAGTTTCATTTTTTTCTTATCTATGATGAGCATAGGGATTGTCTGAGAAGCAGCTTCCATCTGCCGGTCTGACTCGTCTTTTTTCTTTTGAAGCCTTTTCCCAAGAAAATAAAGGGCGATCAATACTGCTAACAGTATGACGATAATGACAAGTAAAACGATCTGCCAGGTTTTCACGTGGTTTTCCTCCTCTGGTTCATTTCTAGACTGTAACGAATTATAGCATTATTTTATATATAAAGCAATAAAAACTTTAAATTTTCACAATTGTGTGTTATTGTAAAAAGAAGTGATTAAAAATTTTAAGAAGGGATAGAAAATGCGATGAAAAAGAAGGTTATAATGGTTTTGCTTGCAGCCGTGCTTTCAGTATCGGCAGGGGCATGTGGAAAAGAGAATCAAAAAAACAGCCAGGCAGATGATAATCAGACAGATACACAAGATGAAAAACAGGACGCAAAGGAAGAAACGTCAAAGGCAGATCAGGTTTCCTATGATATTAAAAAGAGCGTGACACTGGGGGACTATATAGGACTTAAAGTGTCGCTGCCGAATGAGTATAAAGTGACAAAAGAACAAGTGGAAGATTATGCGCTTAGTATGGCGCAGTATAACGCACAGCCGGTTTACAAGGATACGAATAAGAAAACGGTTGAAGAAGGGGATATTGTAAATATCGATTATGAAGGAAAAAAAGACGGGGAAGCTTTTGAGGGAGGTACAGCCTCCGGGTATCATTTAGAGATTGGCTCTGATAATTTTATCGACGGATTTGAGGACGGGCTGATTGGGGCAAAGGTTGGACAGACACTCGATTTGAATCTGACGTTTCCAGAAAATTACCCGAGTACGGATCTGGCAGGCGCTGCAGTTGTATTTACGGTGAAGGTCAATAAGATTGTAAAAGAAGACCCGGATGCAAAGTTTGAGCTGAATGATGAATATGTACAGCAGTATTATCAGTGTGAGACGGTAGCGGAATATAAGAAAAAAGTGAAAAGTTATCTGGAAGCAGATAATAAGAAAAATAAAGAATTAGATACGAGGCAGGAAGTCATTAATAAGCTGCAGGAAAATTGTGAGGTAACGATACCGGACGAGCTGTTGGATGCGCGTGTTGCGGATTCTATTGTAATATTTACCAATCGAAACTGCAGCGACGGCACTTCTTTGAAAGATTATCTGACTTCAAATTACAATGGAATGACAGAGGAGGATTTTCAGTCGGATATTACCAATGAAGTACAGACGAATTTGAAAACAGAGCTGATTTTAGAGGCGATTGTAGAGAAGGAAGGACTCAAACTGGAAGAAGAAGCATTTCAGGAATACGTGCAGCAGCAGATGGAAGCAAACGCGTATGAAACGGCAGAAGATTTTTATAAGGCAAACGGTGTCAATGTCAAGTCTGGGGAAGCTTATGAGCGGAAAGTATTTTTATGTAATCAGGCGCTTGATATGGTAGTTGAACAGGCAGAAATTAAGTATGGGGTTGCTCCAGAAGAGGAATAAAACAGAAAGGGAAAAATGGAATTATGGAACTGACAAATATCAGAGAATTATTTCGATCACAGCAGCAGTTTGCGGACAAAGAAGTAACGATCGGAGGATGGGTGCGCAGCAACCGTAAGTCAAAAGCATTTGGATTTATTGTGATGAACGACGGTACGTTTTTTGAACCAGTACAGGTTGTTTATGGAGATGGGCTTGCCAACTTTGAGGAGATCGGTAAAATCAACGTTGGAGCAGCGCTTGTAATTACAGGTACGTTTGTTGCGACACCGGATGCAAAACAGCCGTTTGAGATTCAGGCGAAAGAAATTCAGATTGAAGGAACGTCTTCGCCGGATTATCCGTTGCAGAAAAAAAGACATACGTTTGAGTATTTAAGAACAATTTCGCATTTAAGACCCAGAACAAATACGTTTGAAGCGGTATTCCGCGTACGCTCGCTGACTGCTTATGCTATCCACAAATTTTTCCAGGAGAGGGATTTTGTATATGTGCATACGCCAATTATTACGGGAAGTGACTGTGAAGGAGCCGGGGAGATGTTCCAGGTAACTTCGATGAATCTGAATGACCTTCCGAAACTGGAAGATGGAAGTATTGATTATACACAGGATTTTTTCGGAAAACCGACGAATCTTACGGTCAGCGGGCAGTTAAACGGGGAAACGTATGCAATGGCATTTAAAAATATCTATACGTTTGGGCCGACATTTCGAGCTGAAAATTCCAATACAACGAGACACGCAGCCGAATTTTGGATGATTGAGCCGGAAATCGCGTTTGCGGATCTGGAAGACGATATGATGCTGGCAGAGAGTATGCTGAAATATATTATCAGCTATGTACTGGAACATGCGCCGGAAGAAATGGCATTTTTTAATCAATTTGTGGACAAGGGTCTGATCGAACGTCTGGAGCATGTAAGAAATTCAGATTTTGCAAGAGTTTCTTATACAGAGGCGGTAAAGCTTTTGGAGAAAAACAATAGTAAATTTGATTATAAAGTGTCCTGGGGTGCGGATTTACAGACAGAGCATGAGCGTTATTTAACAGAAAAGGTATTTAAACGTCCGGTGTTTGTTTATGATTATCCGAAAGAAATTAAGGCGTTTTATATGAAGCTGAATGAAGATGAAAAGACAGTGGCAGCCGTAGACTGCCTGGTGCCTGGAATTGGTGAGATTATTGGCGGCAGCCAGCGTGAGGATGATTATGATAAATTGCTGTTAAGAATACAGGAATTAGGACTTCGTGAAGAAGATTATGCTTTTTATCTGGATTTGCGTAAATACGGGTCGGCAAGACATGCCGGATTCGGATTGGGTTTTGAGCGGTGTGTGATGTATTTAACGGGAATGCAAAATATCAGGGATGTTGTGCCGTTCCCTAGAACTGTAAATAACTGCGAGCTTTAATTTCGCATGGAAAGCGGAAAAAAAGGGCATTTTTTGGAGGATGCGGTTGATCGTTATGAAAGACGGGAGCATTATTTTTAGATTTCGGATCTGCAGTGTGATAGCAGCTGTGGCATTGCTTGCTGCAGCAGGCGGCTGTGGGGATGGAAAGCAGATAGAGAATGAGCAGGCACATCGCAAGACCGGATTGGAGCGTATCGATCAGGGAGATTACGAAGGAGCTGTAAAAGCTTTTGACCAGGCGCTCCAGGAACGGGTTGGGATTGTATCGAACCTGGAGGAAGATATAAATTTTTATAAGGCATATGCACAGATAGAGTCTGGAAAAAATGCGGATGCAGTCGAGACATACAGTGCGATTATTGAGTATGATAAGAAAAATGCGGACGCCTATTATTTACGCGGCTGTGCGTATATGAGCGCAGGACAGGCAGAGGATGCGGCCGCGGATTTTAAAAAGGCTGCGGATTATGAGAAAGATAATGGTCAGATGTATGCCGGCATTTATGAACAGCTTGTAATGGCCGGGCTTTTGGATGATGCGGCGGGATATTTGGAGCAGGGGCTTAAGATGAAAGGGGATAGTGCAGCTGCATGTCTATCCCGCGGCAGGCTCTATTTTATAAGCGGTGATTATGAAAAGGCGGAGTCGGAACTGAATGCTGCGCTTGACAAAAAAGAAGTGGCGGCAAATTTGTATTTAGGCAGAGTATTTCAGGTACAGGGCCGAAACGAAGACGCAAAGTCCTATTACGAAGCGTATCTGGAAGAAAATCCAAATGATTCCAAAGTATTATATGAACTTGGGCAGATAGCGTTTGAGAATGAAGATTATGAGCAGGCGATCTTATGGTTTGAGGAAGGGATGGCCTGTAAGAATGTGATGAATAAACGGGAGATTTGGGCCGGCAAGATTGCGGCTTTGGAATATATGGGCAATTTTGATTCTGCAAAGCAGGAGATGGAAGTGTATTTGGAGAGCTATCCGAATGACAGTGCAGCGCAGAGAGAATATTTATTTTTAAAAACAAGATAAGTGGAAAAATAGTTTTCCCTATGGTATAATAGCAGCATAGCTAATATGCGGAAAGGAATCAGAAATGACGCTTTTAATTAAAAACGGACGTGTGATAGATCCGGCTGCAAAGCAGGATATGATGGCCGATGTACTGGTACAGGATGGAGTCATAGTGAAAATAATGCCGGATATACAAGAAACGGCAGACCAACAGATCGATGCTGGCGGGTGCTACGTGATGCCGGGGTTTATAGATCTGCATGTACATCTGCGTGATCCGGGATTTGAACACAAGGAAACAGTTGTTACTGGTGCGGCGGCAGCGGCGCATGGCGGTTATACGACGATTGTAGCTATGCCAAATACGAAACCGGTTGTCGATCATGCTGACGTTGTAAATTATGTGCATAACAAAGCGAAAAGTGTTACAAAAGTAAATATTTTACAGGCAGGTGCGATTACAAAAAAGATGGAAGGGAGGCAGCTTGCAGATATTGAACAAATGGTTCAGGCAGGCAGCCCTGCAATCAGTGAAGACGGAAAATCGGTGATGAATGCATTTTTGCTGCAGGAAGCGATGAAACTGGCAAAGCGTTTGGATATACCAGTATTGTCCCATTGTGAAGATCAAAATCTGGTAAACGGCGGCGTGGTGAACGCGGATGAAAATGCGAAAAAAAGTGAATTGCCGGGCATTACCAACAGTGTGGAAAATGTGATTATTATCCGTGATGTACAGCTGGCGAAAGAGACAGGAGCCAGGCTGCATTTATGTCATTGTTCGACAAAAGAAAGTGTAGAAATTGTCAGGATGGCAAAGGCAAGGGGCAATCGGGTGTCTGCGGAAGTATGTCCGCATCATTTTACACTTTGCTCAGATGATATGCCTTTGGGAGATACGAATTATAAAATGAATCCTCCATTGCGTACGAGGGAAGATGTCGAGGCGCTGCGTCAGGGACTTAAGGAAGATATTATCGATGTGATTGCAACAGATCATGCGCCTCATGCAAAAGAAGAAAAAAACGATTCTATGCTTCGCGCACCGTTTGGAATCGTTGGGCTGGAAACAGCGGCGGCGCTGACCTATTCAGAATTAGTGCTTGGCGGATATCTGACCGTTATGCAAATGGCTGAAAAGATGAGCTATCATCCAGCACGTGTGCTTGGGATAGACAAAGGGAGCCTTCAGGAAGGCAAGACAGCCGATATCGTAATTTTTGATCCGGAAAAAACATATACGATCGATGCCGCCGGATTTGCTTCCAAAAGCAGAAATACGCCATTCCATGGACGGCAGGTAACAGGAGCCGTCCGCGCGACAATTGCTGGCGGGGAAGTGATATACCAGGCAAGATAAAAGAAAGAGTAATATTATAGCAGGAACTATCATATTGGAATCAGAAAGGAAATAAGGTAAGGGCATGATTAACAAGCTGGTAGAAAAAATTAAGAAAACGAAAGCGCCGATTGTTGTGGGATTAGATCCAATGCTTTCTTATGTGCCAAAGCATATCGTTCAAAAGTCTTATGAGGCGTATGGGGAGACGCTAAAAGGCGCCGCAGATGCTATCTGGCAGTTCAATAAAGGCATTATAGACCATGTATATGATCTGATACCTGCAGTAAAACCGCAGATTGCGCTTTATGAACAGCTGGGGGTCGAAGGGATGCAGGTGTTCCAAAAGACCATAGATTATTGCCACGAAAAAGATTTGGTTGTGATCGGAGATGTAAAACGCGGCGATATCGGTTCTACTTCTGCAGCTTATGCAACGGCTCATCTTGGTAAAGTAACAGTTGGCAGCAAGAAGTATTCTGCATTTAACGAGGATTTTGCAACAGTAAATCCATATTTTGGAATAGATGGCGTTCAGCCGTTTTTGGATGTCTGCAAGCAGGAACAGAAAGGCTTGTTTATTCTTGTGAAAACTTCCAATCCATCCAGCGGAGAGTTTCAGGATCGTTTGATAGATGGCAGGCCGCTTTATGAACATGTAGGAGAAAAAGTTGCTGAGTGGGGAGCGCAGCATATGGGAGAAGACTACAGTTATATTGGAGCAGTCGTAGGCGCTACGTATCCGCAGGCTGGAAAGATGATGCGCAAAGTAATGCCAAAGACACTGATTCTTGTACCGGGTTATGGTGCGCAGGGTGGAAAGGGCGCTGATCTGGTACATTATTTTAACGAAGACGGGCTGGGAGCGATTGTGAATTCTTCCAGGGGCATTATAGCAGCTTATAAGCAGGAACAGTATGCACAGTTTTCACCTGAAAACTATGCAGATGCGTCCAGACAGGCAGTGCTTGATATGATTGCGGATATTAACGGTGCGTTGCAGAAAGCAAAGTAAATAAGGAGGGGGGTGCATAAAATGACCCAGAAGTTTAAAGAAGAAGCTGTAATTATCAGACAGGAGGAGATTGCGACAGATATTTATAGTATGTGGCTGCATACGGACAGAATTGCGCAAGCAGCACAAGCGGGCCAGTTTGTCGGCGTATACTGCAGGGACGGGAGCAGGTTTTTGCCAAGACCGATTAGTATCTGTGAGATTGATAAAGACGATCAGGCAATTCGTATTGTTTACCGCATAGCCGGAAAAGGGACAGATGAGTTTTCTTATATGCGTACCGGTATGCCGTTATATGTGATCGGGCCGCTTGGGACAGGTTATCCGAAGAAACAGGAAAAAGCGTTTTTAATCGGCGGAGGGATAGGGATTCCTCCATTGCTGCAGCTGGCGAAGGAGTTGTCTTGTGAAAAAGAGATTGTATTAGGTTATCAGAACCGGCAGATATTTTTAAGCGATCAGTTTGAGCTATGCGGGAATGTCCATATCGCAACAGAAGACGGCTCTGTCGGTACAAGGGGCAATGTTCTGGACGTAATTCGGGATAAACAGCTTCAGGCTGATGTGATCTATGCATGTGGGCCGATGCCGATGCTGCGGGCACTGAAACAGTATGCACAAGAAAATGGAATCGAATGCTGGATTTCGCTGGAGGAGCGGATGGCCTGCGGGGTAGGCGCATGTCTGGGGTGTGTCTGCAAGTCGAAGCATAAAGATGAGCATTCGCAGGTAAAAAATAAAAGAATCTGTACGGAGGGGCCAGTGTTTGATGCGCAGGAGGTGGATATCTGATGAATACAAAAGTAAATATTGCAGGAATTACATTTAAAAATCCAATCCTGACAGCATCAGGGACATTTGGTTCGGGGCAGGAATATGCACAGTTTATAGATCTGAACTGTCTGGGCGGCGTGATTACAAAAGGAGTAGCAAACGTACCGTGGGAAGGGAATCCGACGCCAAGAGTCGCAGAGGTGTATGGCGGTATGTTAAATGCGATCGGTCTGCAGAATCCGGGTGTAGATGTTTTGATAAAAAGGGATATCCCTTTTTTGCGGCAGTTCGATACAAGAATTATTGTCAATGTGTGTGGAAGAAGCGTATATGATTATCTGGAAGTCGTAGAACGGCTTAACGACCAGCCTGTGAGTATGCTGGAGATTAATATTTCCTGCCCAAATGTAAAAGAAGGCGGCATTGCATTTGGACAGGCTCCGAATATGGCTGCACATATTACGCAGGAAATACGGAAAAAATCTACACATCCGATTGTTGTAAAGCTGAGTCCAAATGTCACGAATATTGCGGAAATGGCGAAGGCGGTAGAAGCTGCGGGTGCGGATGCCATATCCTTGATTAATACGTTGACCGGAATGAAGATTGATGTAAAATCTCGTAAGTTTGCGTTAGCAAATAAAACAGGCGGATTGTCAGGCCCGGCGGTGCATCCAATAGCAGTGCGTATGGTCTATGAGGCAGCACATGCGGTAGATATCCCAATTATTGGAATGGGCGGAGTTATGAATGCGGAGGATGCATTAGAGCTGATGTTAGCGGGAGCAACAGCTGTAGCAGTCGGAACAGCGAATTTTGCAAATCCAACGGCAACGGTGGACATTATCAACGATATCCGTCAGTATATGGTAACAGAAAGAGTACAGGATATTCATGAACTGATCGGTGCGGTGTGTGAATAAATTGGAAGGAATTATAAAATATGATAAGCGGATCATATTTGAAAGTGGATGCTGTAATACGTGAAGTGAAAAAGGCATTGGCTGGGAAAGACGACTGTATTTTAAAAGTATTTGCGGCAATTTTGGCAGGCGGACATATTTTGATTGAAGATGTGCCAGGCGTCGGGAAGACAACTCTTGCAGTTGCTTTTTCGAAGGCAATGGCGCTGGATAACCACAGAGTACAGTTTACGCCGGATGTTATGCCTTCTGATATTCTGGGCTTTAATATGTACCGGAAAGAAACAGGCAGATTTGTTTTTTATCCTGGGACTGTGATGTGTAATCTGTTTTTGGCAGATGAGATTAACCGTACTTCACCGAAAACACAGTCTGCGCTGCTGGAAGTGATGGAGGAAGGCAAGGTGACGGTAGATGGTGTGAGCAGGGAAGTGCCAAAGCCGTTTATCGTTATGGCTACGCAGAATCCGAAGGGAAGCGCAGGCACACAGCTGTTGCCCGAGGCCCAGCTGGATCGTTTTATGATTTGTATGAGTATGGGGTATCCAGATGAGAGCAGTGAAGTTGCCATTGCAAAAGGAAAGAGCGTGCATTCCGGGGAAGTAGAATGCGTGCTGCGTGCAGACGAGCTGATGCTGCTTCAGGACGAAGCGGAACAGGTACATGTGCACGAGAATCTTTATCGTTATATCGTGCATCTGTCGCAGGCAACGAGAGACAATGCTTATATTGAACTGGGCATCAGCCCGCGAGGATCGATTGCGTGTACAAAGATGGCGAAAGCATGGGCATTTTTACATAACAGAAATTATGTAATACCTGAAGACATCGTGGCAGTCTTTTCTGAGACGGCAAAGCACCGGATTCTGTTAAATACAAAAGCAAGAGTTACGCATGTGACACCGGAAGCAGTAGTAGCAGAAGTTTTGGATCAGGTCAGGCAGCCGGTATCTTACAAATAAAAAGAAGGTGTATGCGGAAAGTAGTTGATTGGAAATGTTTCGTTTCATTGTGGGAATTATAATGACAGGCGCTTTATTTTATATTTCAGTATTGTATAAGAGCGCTTCGCTTATGATGTTTGCCTATGCGGGTGCAGCGCTGCTTATTTTCGCTTGTCTGTTTTTAATATATCGTAGGTATACGATCCGGTGCAGCATTACGTTTCCAATCTCCATTGCAGAATGCGGCAAGCCATTGACGGTGCGTATCCTGTTGGAAAATGCCGGAGGCTTGCCGTGTATCAGATTTCGATGTCTGCTGGAACAAAAAAACCATTTTTTAAACCACAGACAGAAAGAATGGCTTTGGGGAGGTCCGGCGGTAGCTGGAACTAACAGTTTTGATTATTCTCTTGTGATTGAAGATTTTGGCAGTTATGAAGTGATGCTCAAAAAGATACGTATTTATGATCTGACAGGGCTGTTTTATATTCACAAAACAGTAAAGTGCAAAGGGGTAGTGCAAGTGCTGCCAAAAATGCAGGAAATAGGGGTGCATTTATCTCAGGCAACCGGAAATTTCTTAGGAGAATCGGAGGTTTATGATGATTTTCGGCCCGGAGATGACCGCAGCGAGTTATTTCAGATGCGGGAATTCCGCAGGGGGGATAAGATGCAGAGCATTCATTGGAAATTGAGTGTGAAGCAGGATGAATTGCTTGTGAAAGAAGATAGTATGCCAAAAGCATGTCCGGTTGTACTGTTTTTGGACTATAAAAATGAAAAACGAATCAGAGAAGAGCGGGTCAACGCGTATTTAGTTATTTTGGCAAGCATTTCTTTTTCAATGATGGATGTTGGATGCGCACATTATGCAGCATGGTATTCAAACAGACGGGAAGATATTGTCCGGGTGCGCGTGGATGATGAAGAAAGCCTTTTTCTTTTTTTGAGCAGCTATTTAGAAGAAACGTTTGAAAAACACGAAAAGGATCTGATACAGGTGTACCGGGAAAAATACAGAGGAGAGAATTATCTGTATGCATTTTTGTTAAATGAACGTCTGCAGCTTTGGAAAAATGGGGAAAAGATTATGAAATTTCATTTGGAAGACTGGAAAAAGGAGCTGGAAGAGCTGGAAATCGTATTATAAGAAAGATTTGAATGA
The DNA here is from genome assembly GCA_910584345.1 of uncultured Eubacterium sp. GTDB lineage: Bacteria > Bacillota > Clostridia > Lachnospirales > Lachnospiraceae > Eubacterium_J. Next base: position 85,613 of record CAJTZX010000005.1, read on the forward strand.
AAAGGCAGGTAGAAAGATGCGCAAATATACAATGCAGCAGGCACACAAATATCTGACATCTGGCGCTCTCATGCGGGCTGGTTTTCTAAGCGTGATTACACTGCTTTGTTTTTTTTCATCGTTGATGATGGCACAGGATATCTTTCCGGGATGGGTGCTATCTGCAAAAGCCGCCAGGTGGCTGTATGGAACGGTTATTTTTACCGTGGTGTTATACGAAATAGGAATCGGGGCAGTCCCATACAGATTGCGGGTTTTGTGCCGCCTGGTGGTGTCTGCCATTTATGTTTTGGCGGGAAGCAGCTATTGGAAGGAACATCGTATCGATCTGGAAGACGGGGCCTGTGCTTTGGCAACGGAATATTTCCAAAAATTTAACAGTCATTTGAAAACATCGGTTTCTATCTGGAGAGGCAAGGAGGAGTTTTTGGGGCTTGCGCTTGCTTTCTGGGGTCTTGCAATACTTTTCATGCTTATGATGATCGCACAGCTTTTATGCAGACGTGGTGTTTTGCTGCTGCTTCCGGCGGCAGTTTTTGTTGCTGAGCTGACGATCGGATATATCCCGCAATGGAAGGGAATGGCATTGTTTTTTACTGCATTGCTGTTTGTACAGGCAGATGGAGGAAATGACAAAAAAGCGCTGCGCGTGCATATAGACGGACAGCAGCGGTACAGGCAGGCGTGGTATGTGCCCTGGCTTTCGCCCATTTGTCTTGCGGGGATATCCGTAATGATACTTTTTGGCAGTCATATGCTGTCAAATGCGACAGAAAACCGTCTGTTGGCTGCAGCGCCGAACGTACAGGCATTTCAGAAAAAGATAGAGAAGCATTTTTCGGATCTCTGGCTTGGTTATTTTACGCCGAGGCAGGAGCAGGTGAATAATCAGACGCCGCATTACACCGGAAAGGAAATGCTTCGGATTACAGCGTCAAGACGTCCGGCAGAAGATGTGCTGCTGAAAGGTTTTTGTGGTACAGATTATGAAAATGGAAGCTGGTACTGTGACAAACAGAAATTTTCCGATGTGTGTGCCATTGCGGGATATGGAGAAGAGACTGCAGCCAGAGAGCTTTTGCAGGCGCAATATGATTGGTATGCGCAAGGTGCGGAAAGAATTATGATGCAGTATGCGTTTGGCGGCAGATTTATGACGATGAAAACGGGAGAAAATACAAGGACAGACTATACGGTGGAGCATACAGGCGTCAGGAGCAGATACCTGTTTGCGCCTTATGCGATAGATCATAATCTAGATCCAAATGAGCAAAAGCGGGGAATTTTTCAAAATAAGAATCAGACAAACGAACAGCTGGTCAGCGATGTTGCAGTGCACAAATCCTTTTGGCAGGATACGTATACGTTTCATGGGTGGGACCATTTTACCGGCGGCATTGATACTGATACTGTTTTACAGGAAGATAAAAAGCAGGTTTTTCAGTGGTATGGAAGATTTGCGAAGGAAGTTTATCTAAATACCTCAGACCGTATTCCTTCGGTGAATGAATATTTGGGGGAAATGATGGGGGGACAGGAAACTTATCGTCTGGATGAATTGGCGCGTTGGGATCTGAACGCGAGTGCGAACGTAAACTGGATGATGCTTTTGTACTTACAGGAACAGTCTGATTTTATGGGGGATGCGTATGTACAGAATCTAATGCGTTTGCAGACGGCCTTAATAGTATCAGCTACTTTAAAAAAATATCAGACATACAGCATGGAGCTGGATCCGCTTCCGGAAGGGGAAGATCCGGTTCGTTATTTTTTAATGCAAAGCCGAAAAGGATATTGTGTGCATTTTGCAAGCGCTGCTGTTTTGCTGTTGCGGGAGCTGGGGGTTCCGGCCAGATATGCATCCGGTTATGTCGTAAGGCTGAGAGAATTTAAACAAAAAGGAGATGTTTTTACGGCATCCGTAAAAGACAGCAATGCACATGCATGGGTGGAGATCTATCTGGAACAGATCGGATGGATACCGATTGACGTTACTCCGGGGACGGCCTTTCAGCCGCAGCGTGCGGAAGATGGTTCCGTGCAAAAAGCAGAAGATGCTGATGCAGATGAACAGGATACGCAGACGGATGTCACCGATACAGCAGCCGATACGGACACACAGACGCAGCCCGATACGGATGATACACAGACGCAGCCCGATGAGAATCTAACATTCGCACAGGATCAAGAAAACAGGCTGTGGGTAAGATATCGTTTTGTTTTTGCAGCAGTGGTGATATTCGCAGGCATTCTAGCTGTTTTTATGCTCTGTCGGAGCCTGCTGCGTCTATATGACAGAACGCCGCTGCGTGAGATTCATGCAGGAAAATATCGTACCGCTGTCAAAAGGATCAACGGCAGGATTTACGTTAGACTGTGTATTCGTACCAGAAGTTTGCATCAAAATTTGACAGATGCACAATATGAACAGATGTTGAAAACCGTATATCAGCATATTTTTATGGAAGACTGGACTTATTTTATGCAGGTCGTCAGAGCAGCTGCATATGCAAAAGAAGAAGTACCTTTGAAAGATGCAATGTTTTGTTGGCAGATTTATTGTAATATAAGAAAAGGAAAGTAACAGTTTTTTAGTGGACTGTCTGCTTGGTTACTTTTCATAAAAAAAGAGATAAGGGTTAAATGTTTATGGACATAAACCGATATAAAGAATGTGAGAGGTTATATGGGAAAAGAGACAACACCAAGCGAAACGGAATGGCTCGTCATGGAAGTAATCTGGAATTCGGGCGGAGATATTACAGCTTCAGAAATTATCCGGACATTAAAAGATTCATTGAAAGTGAGTGCAAGAACGATACGCGTGCTGATTAACCGTCTGCTTGCAAAAGGGGTCATACGCTATGAAGTCGATCAGAAGGACTCTCGCGTATATCATTATTATGTAGTGAAATCAAAAGAAGAGTGTCTGGCAGAAAAGCAAGAACGGTTTGTGCGGAATTATTTTGGAGGAAATTCCACACTGGCAGTTGCGAGCTTTATTGAAAAAGCACATCTGAGTGACGAACAGTTTCAGGAATTGGAGCTGCTTGTGGAGAAGATGAAAGAAGTTAGGAAAACAGACGATGAAATTTGAATGGTTTATACTGCTTTATAGTTTTATGAAGCTTGTGCGTATCCTGATGGCCGCAACGGTTTTGATGACTGCGGCGCTTGTAATCTGCAAAATTGCAGAGACAAGAAACTGGAGGTTTCATCTTGCAATGTTCAGTCTTGTGCCTGTTTCTTGCTTTATGGGAAATTTAAAACTCTTTTTTTCGGGAAGATTGTTTTTGGTTACAAATTGGCTCCAAGGCAAGTTAAATGTCCAGGCCGCAGTTTTTTATTTTCTGATGATAGGAATACTGACAGTACGGAAGATGTATTTACAAAGATGTCTGCACAAAAAGCTGCTGCAGATGCGGCGGATAAAAGAGTTAGAAAAAGATACGGCGCTGCAGGGCAGAGGACGAAACATACGTGTGTATTTGTCAAAAGAGTGTGGCAGTCCGTTTGCGGGCGGAATATGTAAACCTTATATTGTTCTGCCGGAAACTTTTTATAAGCAGTTATCAAAAAAACAGCTTTCCGCAGTTTTGTATCACGAGGCGCTGCACATCCGACAGGGACATGTGCTTTTATTAAATATTTATGCATGGCTTAAGATCTTCTGGTGGATACATCCGCTTATTTATGTTCTGGAAGAAAAAGTGAGAGAATATATGGAATACAGCAGTGATGAGGGAAGTGTGATACTCGGGCCGCTCAGTCCATATGAATATGCAAATGTTATATTAATGGCATTGCAGATGCAAAAGCAGACGGGATTTGTAAGAGAAGGCATTATGACGCTTCAGGATCATCATTATGATGTATTAAAAAAACGGGTGAAACGGCTTTCAACGCTGACACTGGATGACAGCGCATGCTGCAGGTATCAAAAGAAAAAGCGGTTGTCATTCATGCTTTCTGCAGCTGTCTGCCTTATGGCAGCTGTTATTGCGATTGGAACATCTATGCCGAGGTATACAAAAATAGAAAAAATTTCGGCATACGATGAAAAACTGCATCTGCTTACATACGATCTGAGAAAAGAAGGCTTTCATGTAGAAGCAGCAGATGATGAATTTTATATCAGCAGACGGGAAATGGAAAGGTTTTCTGAAAAATATCGTTTGCAGGGAGGTTATGTCATTTTTAGCTATGATACGATTATGAAAGTTCCGGGAGTCGGGGGATTTGGACAGGCAGCAAGAGTCCGGGTCAAGGATCCGTCAGACGTTTTTTTAATGGCCCGCCAGGAGTGGATAGACCAGTTTAGAACTTTTGTGATGAAATATTTGATTTGATCCGTGATAATGCTTGGTGTAATCATGGGAACAGGACAGCTTGCTTGAAATGTTATTTTGGAACAGTTCCTAAGTACTTAGAGTGGGTGAACTAGAAAGGAGGATCTGTTTATGAGTGTGAGTATACAGGCTTTGAATGTGATGCGATTTCCAAGTATGGGTGGATTAAAAAGCACGCAGGAAAGGCAGGAACGCCAGCAAAAATGTGCCAGTCAGGTAGAGTTTTTTGAAAAGCAGAAGGAAAATCTGAAAAATATGCAGTGTACCAGTCTGGAAGATATTGAAAGAAAGCTGGATATGTTTCATTCTTATGAAGATCAGATTGCAGAAGTAAAAAAGCAATACAATAATAGCCAGATGAGTCATGTACTCGATGAAGCCAGAGAAATCGGTGAGAAAATTGCCGAGGCTGCGGATAAGACGGCTCCGAAAACGCCGGAAGAGCGCGAAAAGGAAAGAGTCGAAGAAGCGCTTGGAACCGAAGAAGAGAACAAGGGGATGTTGTCCGAAATCATGGAGGAAGTTACCGAAGTGGCGGACGAAATCCAGGAAGAACTGGAGAAGCAGCTGGAAGAAGAGCTTACGGAAGAATTACAAGGAGAAGAACTTGGAGAAGAGCTTACGGAAGAATTACAAGGAGAAGCTCTGGAAGAAGGGCTCACGCAAGAATTACAAGGAGAAGCTCTGGAAGAAGGGCTCACGGAAGAAACAGCCAGTGTCGGTGAAGAGGTGCAGGCAGTGGAAACTCTGACGGAAAAAACGCTTGCAGAAGCGATCAAAGAGCATATAGAGCAGACAATGATTTTTCGGACAGCCGATCGTGGACAATATCCACATATTGATTATAGGTTGTAGTACTGCCATTAGAAAAACCCACATGAATGCAGCATTGCGGACATGTGGGTTTTTGTTTGTCGTTAAAAATCTACTTCTGTATCATAATAACAGCATTTCAGCAGTTTTTCCATTTCTTCCTGGCTTGGCTGGCGCGGATTAGAGCCTGTGCAGGCATCTAATAAAGCGTTTGCCGCAATATCCGGCAGTCTCTCTAAGAAGACTTCTTCCGGTACAAAGCCCTGCTCAGTCGGATAGCTGTCCGGGCCATAATTTTTAATACAGTGCGGGATCTTTAAGTCGTCGTTCATTTTTCTTAAATAGTTAATCAGCAGATTCACTTTTTCTTCTAAGGTGGAACCGCCTAATCCCATAAAGTCAGCAATGTCGCCATAGCGTTTTTTCGCTGTTTCATCTTTTGCATTAAATGCGATGACTTTTGGCAAATACATTGCGTTTGCTGCTCCATGGATAATGTGTGCGCCATAGTCAGCGAATGCTGCTCCGGTTTTATGTGCCATAGAATGTACGATTCCAAGCAATGCGTTAGAAAATGCCATACCAGCCAGACATTGTGCATTATGCATGGAAGCACGTTTTTCCATATCTCCATTGTAAGAATCTACGAGATCATGCTGTATCATTTTGATGGAATGAAGTGCAAGCGGGTCTGTATAGTCGCAATTTGCAGTAGATACATAAGCTTCGATGGAATGGGTCATTGCATCCATACCAGTATGAGCTACCAGCTTTTGCGGCATTGTCTCAGCCAGATCCGGGTCTACGATGGCAACGTCCGGTGTGATTTCAAAATCGGCAATCGGATATTTGATCCCTTTTTGATAATCTGTAATAATAGAAAAAGCAGTTACTTCAGTAGCTGTGCCGGATGTGGAAGAAATCGCGCAAAAATGTGCTTTTTTGCGCAGGCTTGGAATGCCGAATACTTTGCACATATCTTCAAAGGTAATGTCCGGATATTCGTATTTAATCCACATTGCTTTTGCCGCGTCGATCGGAGAACCTCCGCCCATTGCGATAATCCAGTCTGGTTGGAAAGCAGCCATTGCTTCGGCGCCTTTCATAACCGTTTCTACCGATGGATCCGGTTCGATGCCTTCAAATATTTCTACTTCCATTCCAGCTTCTTTTAAGTACTGCTGCGCGCGGTCTAAAAAGCCAAAACGTTTCATCGAGCCGCCGCCGACGCAGATCATAGCACGACTGCCCTGAAAAGATTTTAATGCTTCCAGAGCGCCTTTGCCATGGTAAAGGTCACGTGGTAGTGTAAATCTTGCCATAGTATAATTACCTCCTGAGTGATTAATATGTATTTATTTACTATAACATAGAATTGGGAAAAAGTAACTGTTTTTTTGTTTCTTTTTCGTTGACCTGCCTGAAATATTATAAAATTATTATAAAAATGTTAATTTTGTATTTCACTGTGAATACTGAATAAAAGATTTTTGTTGTTGGTAAATTTCATAGTATATGTTAAAATGATAACAGTCAAAAAATGGAAATACAAGGATAGCAGGTCAGCGTATCAGAACTGTTATCTGCGAGGAGGTTAAAGATGAAAAAAGAAGATTGGAAGAAAATATTTTATCAGTCGCTAACAGGATTTGTTTCTCTCGCATTGGCAATTCTGCTTTTTTTTGCAATCAGGGAAATTGGACAGATTAAAAGCTCTTTTTTATGGCTGCTTGGTGTGTTAAAGCCTGTGATTTACGGCGGCGTTATGGCGTATTTATTAAAGACGCCCTGCAATTTTTTGGAAAAAAAGATAGAAGCGCTGCTGCCGGCTAAGCATAAGAAGCGTGCAAATGGGTTAACGGTGCTGCTTGTCCTCATTTTGACGTTTTTGATTATTTACCTGCTGCTTAGTATGGTGATACCGGAAATGGTCAGCAGTACGATGCTGCTCATAAATGCGGTGCCGCAGAAGATGGATGAGTTTGCGAAATGGCTGACCGGAATGCTGGACGGGAATGAAGTGCTGCAAAGCTATGCAAATACGGCAATTATCAGTCTGGAGGACAAGCTGCAGGAATGGGCGAAAACCGACCTGCTGCCTACTATGCAGGGGATGATGGGTGGATTTGCGGATACTGTCGGATCAGTTGTGGGGATACTTTATAATTTGCTGATCGGAATCATTATTTGCATTTATTTGCTGCTTGGCCGCAAGACGTTTGCAAGACAGGGAATGGCAGTGCTTTATGCGGTGTTAAAAACAGAACGAGCGGATGCCGTGATGAAAGAACTGCGTTTTATAGACAAGACATTTGTTGGTTTTTTTGGAGGAAAGATACTGGACAGTGCGATCGTTGGACTGATTTGTTATGTTTTCTGCATTATTATGACCTTTACAATGGGATTTCCAAATGCAGTGCTGATTAGTGTGATTGTCGGGGTCACAAATGTGATTCCATATTTCGGGCCTTATATCGGTGCGGTTCCATCCGCGTTGCTTGTACTGATTTCGGGCCCGGTAAATTGTATTATTTTTATTGTATTTATTATTATTTTGCAGCAGTTTGACGGAAATATTTTAGGTCCGGCTCTGCTGGCAGACAGTGTGGGGCTGACCGGATTTTGGGTGCTGTTTTCAATTACGCTTTTCCAAGGATTTTTTGGATTTACAGGTATTTTGGTGGGCGTGCCGGTATTTGCGGTCATTTATGATATGATCCGTCGGTTTGTTGTAAAAGGGCTGCAAAAACACGGTAAGATGGAACTGCTGGAAGATTTGTCTGACGGCCATGAGAAAAAGATAGAGACTGCGGATACAGACAAATAAGTATGAAATAAAAATTCAGACTTTATTGCAGGTGTTTTGATGCCGATAACTTGTATGATATTTTGCAGAATACATCCAGATGGAATAAGAATGGAATAAAAAATTTGTCGGATTACCTTGTTTTTGGCAGTTTATACACGCATTTTATTAATAAGCAGAATAATACTGCAAAACGAAGGTAGCCAAAAAGTTGGTATTCTGTTAAAATAAAGTGCATAACAGATCAGGCATATTGCCTGGTCTGCTGTGAAAGTACAACAATCGGGTTTCTTGCATTCTGAAACATCGGATTCTGTTACGGTGAGCGCCACAGGTGCGAACAGCAGCATGTAACGGATAAAGACTGACGGATAGAAAGATACCCGGGAAGGAAGGTAGAAAAAATGAGAAAGCAGAAGTCGGCAGCAAAGTCTGCACTAATTATTATGGTCATCTCGCTATGTTTTTTGCTGATCGCACTCCTGGTCTGTTATTTGTGTACGGCATCTTATTATGCGGAACATTTTTTCCCGGGAACCGTATTAAATGGTGTTCCTGTTGATAAAATGACAGTAGAGGAAGCAGAAGATAAAGTCGCACAGGAAGTTGCAGATTATATTTTCAGCATTGAGACCCGTGATGGAGACAAGTATCAGATTATTGGACCGGACATTGATTACACGTATGTACCGGGAACAGAAATCCATGATATTTTGCAGGAACAGGATGAATATAAGTGGATATCCGGCAGGAAAGGAAAAAAAGAAGTAGACCTAGAAGTGGCTGCAGCTTTTAATACGCAAAAGCTGGACAAGATGGTAGCGCAGCTCCCATGTTTTCAGTCGGATTATATTAAGAAACCAAAAGATGCTTACCTGAGAGAGACAGAAACAGGTTATGAACTGGTAAAAGCAGAAGCAGGAAATCAGATTCGATTAAAAGATGTTCAAAAACTGGCGCGGGATGCTGTTGATCTGGGCGAGGAAAAGCTGGTGCTGACGGATGATGTCTATGAAGAGCCAAAAGTAAAATCCAATGATAAAACGTTGAAAAAAGCGCTGAAAAATATCAATTCTTATCTGCATACATCGATTCAATATGATGTAGGGGAAAACGGTGAAGTGCTTGATTCCGCAAAGATTAAAGACTGGCTTACGATCGGTGCAGATTATTCCGTGACATTGGACGAGTCCAAAGTGACCGGTTATGTACAGTATTTGGCGAGTAAGTATAATACGTATGGCGATGTGCGTACCTTTAAAACGTCTCTGGGCGATAAAGTAAAAATCGGCGGCGGAGATTACGGATGGGTTATAGATAAGGAAAAGGAAAAAACCCAGCTCTTATCTGAGATTAAGTCCGGAAAAACCATTCAGCGTGAGCCGGTATTCAATCAGACGGCAGATGTAAAGAGCGAAACATACGATATTGGGGATACTTATGTAGAAGTGGACTATACAAATCAGCATATATATTTTTACGAAAATGGAAAGCTGAAGCTGGAGTCAGATGTTGTAACAGGGAATGTCAGCAGAAACAACGGATCGCCGGACGGTATATATAAAATCGTATATAAAGAGCGTGATGCTACACTTGTAGGAGAGAATTATGCTTCTGACGTAAAATATTTTATGGTGTTTGCATACAATGTTGGATTCCATGATGCAAGCTGGAGAAATGAATTTGGAAAGGAAATTTATAAAGACTCAGGTTCCCATGGCTGTATTAATATGCCAAGTGAATTGGCAGAAAAGCTCTTTAAAATTCTTCCAACAGGAACACCGGTCATTGCTTATTATCGTGAGCCGGTTGAGCTGACGGCAGAGAATGCAAAAATCTCAAATGCTTATTCTTATGTCAATAAGGAAGAAGAACAAAGATAACAGTATCTTGCAGTAACAGTTCAGATAATCCATTGAACTGTTACTGCAAAAATTTATCAGAAACAGGCTCTAAAATAGACCTGTTATTTTTCCGCTTTCATCTACATCAATATTATAAGCGGCAGGTGTTTTTGAAAGTCCGGGCATTGTCATGATTGCTCCGGTCAGAACGACAACAAAACCTGCGCCTGCGCTTACGTATACATCTCTTACCGTAATCGTGAAGTTTGACGGCCGTCCGAGCCTGTGCTGGTCGTCGGATAACGAATACTGTGTCTTGGCGATACATACCGGCAGATTTCCAAATCCAAGGTCTGTAAGCTTTGCCAGAGTTTTTTCGGCAGCAGGCGTATAGGCTACATCTGCAGCGCCATAAATTTCTGCAGCGACAGTATGGATTTTGTCTTTTAAAGGTAATTCATCCGGATAAAGAGGCTGGAATTCGGATGGTTTTTCATCCAATGTTTTTAATACTTTTTCAGCAAGTTCCTTTCCGCCTTCTCCGCCGTTTTCCCAGACTTTCGATAATGCAAATGCACAGCCTTTTTGTTCACAAAAACCGCGGATATATTCGTATTCTGCCGGAGTGTCGGTCAGAAAAGCATTCAGCGTAACGACAATTGGCACGTGGTATTTCTGGAGATTTTCAATATGCTTTTCCAGATTGCAGATTCCTTTTTTTACAGCGTCCAGGTTTTCTTTTGCAAGCTCGTTTTTCGGCACGCCGCCATTGTATTTGAGCGCACGTACGGTAGCTACAAGTACAACTGCGTCCGGTTTCAGGCCCGCTTTGCGGCACTTGATGTCAAAGAATTTTTCTGCGCCCAGATCCGCGCCAAAACCGGCTTCGGTAATTACATAATCGGCAATTTTCAAAGCAGTAGTTGTCGCGCGAATAGAATTGCAGCCATGAGCGATATTCGCAAACGGGCCGCCATGTACAATTGCTCCGGTATGCTCCAGCGTCTGGATCAGGTTTGGTTTTAAAGCATCTTTTAATAAAGCCGCCATTGCGCCGACTGCCTGCAGTTGTTTTGCTGTTACCGGTTCACCTTCATAGTTATAGGCCACGATGATATTGCCTAAACGTTTTTTCAGATCAGCCATATCTTTAGACAGGCATAAAATTGCCATAATTTCCGTAGCAACTGTAATAACAAAATGGTCTTCTCTTACAAAACCGTCAGATTTTGCTCCGAGTCCGACAACGATGTTGCGAAGCGCGCGATCATTCATATCCATGCAGCGTTTCCAAACGATCTGCCTCGTGTCAATATTTAAGGCATTTCCCTGTTGAATATGGTTGTCAAGCAGCGCCGCCAGCAGATTGTTGGCAGATGTGATCGCATGAAAATCTCCGGTAAAATGCAGATTGAGGTCTTCCATTGGAACAACTTGCGCATATCCGCCGCCGGCCGCGCCACCTTTCATGCCAAAGCATGGCCCAAGAGACGGTTCCCGCAGCGCCAGCAGGCAGTTTTTGCCCAATTTCGCAAATGCCTGCGCCAGGCCGATACTTGTGGTCGTCTTTCCTTCTCCGGCCGGAGTTGGGTTAATGGCAGTTACAAGTATGAGTTTTCCATCCTTGTTTTCTTTTGTTTTCTCAATCAGTTCATCGGATAGTTTTGCTTTGTATTTACCATATAATTCCAGATCATCTTCACAGATGCCGTATGCTGCGGCAACTTCTTTGATAGGAAGCATTTGTGCTTCTTGTGCAATTTGAATGTCTGTTTTCATATTTGGCCTCCTCCTTTTTGCTTATGTAGTACCTGATTATAGCATATGAGGAGAGTAAAGTCACGATAATAATATTATTTATTATTTATTTTTTATGCATACTATTCGTCCACAGCTAAATGCCAGAAGTTTGAAGGTGCCGCTTGGCTTTATCACTGATTTTTAAGCAGAATGCTAAGAGTTTCTAACATCCTTCCAAAGCCACCAGGCAGACCGAGAAAATTCCCGTATGTATTGACTTTATTTATGTTGGATTTGATTTACTTCTGTTTTTCAAAATGTGTATTGACTTATTCTCGTAATTGACTATAATAGTATATAGTTTTGTTGTAGATGTACTTTTGTAAGTTTAATGTTTTTAGTGTTTAAAAATTTATAAAAAATAAGGAGGATCAGTTTATGAAAAAAATACTATGTTTTATTCTTTCTATGATAATGTTTAGTACTGCATTTATGACTGCTTTTGCTGCTGAAACCGATATTAATAATGAAAGTATGCCAGCCATAGAAGATAAGTCAATGAGTTATGATGGTGAAACATTCTTTTTTGACGCAGGGTCAGGTGAAATTCTTACCGAGAATGGAGAGCCATTCGCTTTTGAAGATGTTAAATTTGAAATACCTGTATCTGATGAACGAATCGAAGACGAAATTGCGCCAGCATTTGATTTATTCGAAATTTACATTGTTCGAGGTGGACTGAAAAAAACCAGTGGTGGTAAATATACCTGGTGGTTCAATGTGGATTGTTCAACATCTCCTTTCGTTAAACCCCACATTAAACTAACTGCGCAATTAAGGGGCAATTTTACTACAGGTACAACGTTTTCAAATGTTGGCAATTCCGTATATCATGAATACTATACAAATACTGAATATGGTGTTGATTATACGTGGACATCTAACGCAAAAACTGGTTATTATCGTTTCAGCTATACACTAACAGATTATGACGCAAATGGGCAGACTCAATACCGTACTACTGATTCTCAGTTATGGAATAGAACAGGTCATGTCTGGAATTTTTATTTTAACGATAGTTCAAGCGGAAAATCACTACCAAAACCTCCTGCAAATTATTTGAAGGGGGCTGCTTATACACGTCCCTCTAATTTAGCAAATACCTATTACACAAATTACAAAAACAAAACAGGTATAACCTTGGATAGTTCTCTCTATGATGTTCATCATATTCGACCATTGGCGTATGGTGGTGATAATAGTTACAATAATCTAATTCATTTGCCAAAGAGTTTGCACAAAAATGTGACTGGTTGGTGGGCTGGATATTAAAGTCAGCATTTCAAGTATTATATATATATGATATTCTTTAAAAAAACGAAAGGAATTGATATCAATGAATCGTACATCTTACACAAAATTTCAAGAATTAAAGCTGGACACATCCTGTATTGGATTATCTCTTGAGGAAACACAGAAATATTTTTGTACCCCGCTGGGAGCGGAGGTAATTGGTTGGGACAACGGTATTCATTATTGTTTTATTCAAGGTTTTGATGAGATAGTATTTGCTGTAAATCCTGAAACTTGTTGTGAGTATTATGTTTATCCAATAGCAAGGAATTTTAACGACTTTTTAAGCCTTATACTTGCAGTAAAAAGTACAAACGTATTACAGCAAATCATTCAATGGGACAAACAGCAGTTTACGGATTTTGTTTGTTCGCCGGATGAGATTGCATATACTTTCCAAACAGAGGTAAAGAATGTTCTGTCTGAAATTCAGACAAATTTGGGAATCGTTCCAATGCAAAATCCTTTTGAGTATGTAAAGGACCTTCAAAAAACATTTTTATACGATCAGATAATTTTTAGTGATGAGTTTTATGATTTGACAGGAATTGAGAAACCCTGATAAGATTTCAGGAGAACGGATACCGCTGCAAATAAGTGATATTGTAGCGGTATCCGTTCTTTTTGTGTCTAAGAGACCACATTCAATCCTATTTCCAAACTGTTTTATGCGATTAAATAGCAAAAATTGGCAAGGTAATTCAGTATACGCTACGATAGACAGTAATATAGTTATATGATATAATTTTTGAGGTAAAATCAGAAAATTTTCATCTATTTTTCTGTATAAATCCATAGTTGTAGAAAGCAGGCGAAAAATGAAAACGTGGAAGATTTCAAAGAAACTACGAATAACGCAGCAACGATGTATTTTGTTTTTAATTCTGGTAATCACGGCTGTACTCATTATGGCGTGGAATTCCAGGGGGTTTACGAACTGGTACCGGCTGCATATATTTCCGATTTGGACGAATCTGCTCGGACGGATATCTGATTGGTTTTCTGGGTCTGTAGGTGAAATTTTGATTTTGGCAGGGATTTGTCTTGTACTGTTGGAGATCGTGCTGCTGCCTTTGTTTGCTGTCAGGCGGAGCCGTTTTTTGAAGTATCGTACGTGGAATTTCAGGCTGCTTTGCTGGATTTTTGTATACATATATGGAACGGAAACATTGAACTGCTTTGTGATGTATCATGCGTCGACCGTAGAAGAACAGTATTTTCAACAAAAAGACGATTACGGCAGGGAGGAGCTAATAGCAGCATACACGCAGGTGGTAACAAAGGCGAATGAACTGTCAAATAAAGTAAATCGGTCGGCAGATGGAACTCCGGTCTATGATGGGTCTAGAGAAGAGTTGTATGAGCAGTGCGTGAAGGCGATGCAGGCACAGGGAGAGGTATATCCGTATCTGGCAGGATATTATCCGGATCCGAAACCAATTCGTGCCTCTCATTTTATGAGCCAGCAGCATTTGCTTGGCATTTATTTTCCGTTTACAATGGAAGCAAATTATAATACGGTGATGTATCCGGTAAATGTACCTGCGACGATCTGTCATGAATATTCGCATTTAAAAGGAATTATTTTAGAGGATGAAGCTAATTATTTTGGATTTGTTGCCTGTACAGAAGCAGAAGACATTTATTTGCAATATTCCGGTTATTTAAGTGTATTGGGTTATCTGGCAAGGCAGGTGAGAACGAGTGTGCCACAGGAAATACGACAGACGATGGAAACTGCAAATGAGCAGGTATGCAAAGACGATGTGTTTTTGACGCAAGAGCAGTGGAAACAGGTTGAAAACAAAGCAGTTTTTTCTACGGAGACAGTTAATAAAGCAACAAATGTATTTTTGGAGACAAATCTTACGATGAATGGCGTGGAAGATGGCATTCACAGTTATAGCAGGGTAGTGCGTCTGGTCGTGCGGTATTATGCAGAAAAACGAGAATAGACAACCTGCTGGACAAAATGCCTAGAACATAGTACAATAGCATAGGAATTTATTTCTGAAAGTATGGAGGAGAATAAGGAGGGACTATTTGTGAAAATACAGGATTTTGCGAATATGCAGCAATTTGAGCAGATTATTTCAAATTGGGCGGTTGCAACAGGACTTGCAGCGGTTGCAATTGATATAGATGGAAAATATATTTCCAAGCAATATAATTTTACACCACTTTACAACTTTTTGAAAAATAAAATAACGCACAAGACACTTTCTCA